>JBGSIM010000104.1:0-296437 GCA_041742535.1 Cyclobacteriaceae bacterium
TGATAAAAATCCCAAAGCGCCTGGCCTAATTGGTTTCGCTCGTGTTGCGCTAACAAGCTATTCTTAAAGATTTCCCCTAACGGTTTTCCTTCAATCCAATCCATCGTTAAAATTCTATCCGCGGAAAGCGATGGATAATAATCAGGGAAAATGAGATTGGGGATATGTTTACATTGTTTCGACAAGTCGATAGATCGCTTTAGCTCCAAATGATAATCAGCTTCTTCCAGCAAGCGACTTTCTACTTCGCCAATAAACTCATTGTACTCGGCCTGATTGAGTTTGAACATGCGGAGTGCTATGGGCTTTACCATAGCCAAATCGCTCTTTACACTATCGGCAACACCAGGGTATTGAATCTTTACTGCAAGCTTCTTTCCTTTTAATGTTGCCTGATGTACTTGCCCTATAGAAGCAGCATTACTAGCAGCCTGCGAAAAAGTATCGAATAGTTCAGTTGGTTTTTTCTTGAGCGATCGTTCAAAGGTTCGCACAACCAAAGGATATGAAAGTGGTGGCGCACTGTATTGTGCCATCGCAAATTGTTGTTGATACGCAGAGGGGAGCAGGTTTTTATCCATGCTCAGCATTTGTGCGACCTTAAGGGCGCTTCCCTTTAACTGGCTGAGCGAATTATAAATATCCGTGGCATTATCCTGATGCAGTTCATCCTTTGAAAGCTCAGGGTTAACAAGCTTTTTGCTAAAGTGTTTTATATAATTTGTACCAATCTTTGCGCCTGTGGAAATGAACTTACTTGCCCGTTGCACCTTGCCAACCGGAATGCTGTTTTGCTCTTTAAGAATAGCCATTGAAGAAACTGAATCAGTTTTTAGAGTTTTGGTAGAGAAATTTGCCGAAGTCGATCGCGTTATCTAAAACACCTTTTCCAATTAAGTCAAAGGCTAGATTAACTGATTTTTCAATCGCAGCATCCGTTTTTTCAAAATTGGCACTATCATCATGGCTCCAGAATTGAAGAATAAACATTAAGTGTAACCAGAAAAGCATATCATATCGTTGATCGAGGAATGGTCGTTTGGCAATTTCACCGGTTCCCTTTCCTTCATTGAGCACTGTATTGAGCCATTCTTCGAAAGAGGCTTTAAAACCTTTTAAAAAAGATGGAATTACAGATGGGTTTTTCCAACTTTTTAGTTGGTGCAACACAAAACTTCGATCCGACTTTAGCGACTCCACCAACATAAAATAAAATGTTAATATCTTCTCTCGGGTAGAGAATGCCTGATAGTTTGAGTCTGCTTCCATCCTGCTGCGGGTATCATCAATGTATTCCTTCCAGATGGATTTCTCAAGAGCTTCAAACGATCCAAAGTATTGATAGAATTCACTTTCTTTAAATTCTAAATCCTTACAGAATTTAAAAATAGATGCAGGTTGCTTGCCTTCAGAAAGCACATACTCACGATAGCTGGCAATGATCTGCGAAGAAGAGATTGCCTTACTTTTTGGTTTAGATTTTTTAGTCTTTTCCATAGTAATAAAACATGAATGGAGAGAATAAGTTTATCCAAATCCAGAATTCTTCCGCTTAATTTGATAGTGGCAATTCATCCAATTTATTACCAATTTTAGGGATGTCTTTGGCTAAGATCAATTCCGTTATTGGGTTAATACTTTTTGTCACGGTGCAAGCGTTCGGCCAGCAAGAATCCAAAAACCGTTCTGCTGTTTACTATTTTGAAAAGGGCGAAGATGCCCTAAAAGGTAAATCGTACAAAACTGCGCTTGCTCACTTCAATGAATGCTTACGTTTAAATCCCTATTACATGGAAGCGTATTATTCCCGCGCACTTGTAAGAGAAAATATGGGCGACAAACAAGGAGCCCTTGCTGATTACAATATTTATTTAGATGCAAAACCCGAAGACAAAGAAGCACTTTTCAGCAGAGCTGTTGGGCGTTTTAATTATGGGCAGTGGGCAGTTGCTAAAGAAGATTTTCTAAAACTGCTAACAATGCCCGGTGGAGAAACCAATACCGTTTACTTTCAGTCCGATCAGAGTGGTGGTGGTGTAACGAAGGTATTTACTGCTCAGGATAACCTTACTCCTACTTTTCTCAATTACCTCGGATTGATTGAAACCAAACTCACTAATTACAAAGTTGCTGTGTCCTATTTTGATTCTGCCATTAAACTTAATCCTAACAACGGTGACCTCTACCTAAATCGGGGAATAGTTAAACTTTGGAGGGTGATTCTGTGGCGGCTAAATCTGATTTCAAACAAACGCTTATTCTCAATCCAGAAAGCAGTTTAGCGAAACATAATCTTGCAATCCTAACTACTTCGCTAGATAAAACAAACGAGAAAGAGACACTACTGACCGAAGCGATCGAAAGCAACCCTCTTCCCTACTCGTATGCTGAGCGCGGTGCGCTTCGAATGAAGACTGGAAATCTTAATGGGGCCTTAGTCGATTATTCAGAAGCAATTCGATTAGATCCCACGGAAGTGGATTATTGGTTGAATCGTGGAATAGTAAAAGAACAAAGCAAGGATGTGAAAGGAGCCATTGCTGATTACAAAAAAGTATTGGAGTTAAAACCTGACTACGAAAAAGGTTGGTTGAACCATGGCAATGCATTAGTGAAACTGAATCGGCTTACGGATGCCATTGAAGATTATACTGTTGCCATAACCTACTATCCTGAATATGGACTTGCGTTTTATAACCGGGCACTTACTTATCACCGCATCGGTAAAAGAGATTTAGCGTGTAGAGATTTAACTTCAGCCACCCGATTAAATGTTGTAATTGAGCAGAAAGTATTTGATACTATTTGTAAGTAGACAAGCTTATTTTTTTAATTTCTATGACTCTTACTCCAGAACAAAAAGAACACGCCATTGAACTTATTGAAATTGGCAACCAATTGGAAGCGGTGCGTTATTTACAAGAAACATTGGACATCACTGCGGATCAGGCAATGCTACTTGCTGAAAAATTAGAAGAAGAAACAGAATCAGATTTAGAGAAGGAGTTCAATTCGTTAAGGGAAGAAATGCACAAAAAGCCCGGTGTTAATGTTGGGCGCATGGTGGGCGGAATTTTTATGAGCTTGGGTGCTATTATGTTGATTACTGCAGCTTATTTCCTGATTTCAAATTATCAGTTTTCTCAACGAGCAATTACCGTAAAAGGTAAGGTGATTGATTATGATAGCTACCAAAGCAGGAATGACGATGGCGGATCAACAACCATGTATACGCCTACTTTTGAGTATGACTTTCAGGGAAAATCGTATACGCACAAAAGTTCTACCAGTACGTCCAGCAAGGATTATGAGATTAATGAGTTAGTCGATGTGTTGGTTGATCCAGAAAATCCAACGGAAGTTTTAATTGATAGCTTTTGGGAGAAATGGTTTGTTTCAGCCCTTCTAAGTGGTCTGGGTATTATATTTACGGGAATGGGCTATTTGGCTTATCGCGTTTTTGGAAAGTAGTGTAAAGAAACAGTTCTTTTAATCTTCCCACAGCCCTTCCGAACCGCTCAGGGTTATTTTCATAAATTCTTTCGAGAGCCGATCGTGAAGCCCTTCTTCCTGAGTGTAGCCGACAATTTTTATAAAGTCTTTATTAGCCGTTTTGTTGGTGACTGGTGGAGTCATGCAACTTACATTCATACCCGCTTTTTGCATCGCATGCGTGCGATTGGTGAACGCATTGTCGTTGTTAGTTTTACCGCAAACTTCAAAAGTTCTCTTACTATCGTCCCGAATTACTTGCCAAACACTGATTGTCATAGATACAAAGGTACAGGTTGGAAAGGATTTACAACATTAGGCAGAGCTCAGTGTGGGGGTATGTGAAATAAAACCATGGTCTACTTGTTTACTCAATTCATCCTAATCTATTGCTTATCTTTTGCAATAGAGATTAGATGTTGAAGTTCCTCTAGCATCACTTGCTTTGCCGTGAGGGCTTTTCTCTCTTTTGTAAGTGGCCCACCCTTTAAATTGTTAAGTTGAAGTGAAAGTTTGTACATCATGTCTTCCAGGGCTTCGAGAAGTATTGGATTATATTTAGGGTCAATGTTCATATCTACTGATTTAATTAAGGTACTAATGAAAGTATTATCAATAAGGTAAATGTAATTCAAAAAATTTCAATGAACCTATCATAAGGAAGGCTTCATGTTTGTACGCAAGTAAGCAACCAAATCAAGCACTTCTTTATCGGTTAGTGTTTGTAACAATCCCTCCGGCATCAGAGAGGTTGTGGCAGTCTCGCTCGATTGGATGTCGGACTTATTAAGTACAAGTTGATCTTGTCCGATAACCCGCAAAGTAACCTGCCGGTCATTCTCAGCAATTACATTTCCACTATAGGTTCGTCCATCCCTGCTAGTAATTACCACCATTCGATAGTCATCCTGAATTTCACTGCTTGGCTCAATGAGATTGTTAAGTAAGTAATCAATATTGGTTCGATTAGATCCTGTAATATCAGGCCCTAGCTTTCCACCTTCACCATACAAGGTGTGGCACGCACTGCAAGTGCGTTGAAACAAGGCTCTTCCTTTTATAAGATCGGCACTAGCTAATGATTGATCTGTAAGCAGGTGTTGGTATCGTTTATAGGCAACTGATTTATCTCCGTTAAGTTGATCAATAGGACCCCATACTTCCACAAAACCATTACCAACAACTCTTCGTAATTGCCGCGCGACATAAGCTGGCACATTGCTCTTCTTAATTTGTTCGTCCTTTATAGCCTGCGTAAGCAATCGGCCATAGACGGTTCGTGAAGCTAATGTTTGAAGGGCTTCACCTTGCTCTTGCGCATTGAAGTTATCAAAACCATCGATTAATAGTTGCCCAAAGGGTTCATGATCATACGCTGCCATGGCACGAATGGCATCTATTCTAAACGAAGTTTCTTTGAGTAACTCTGGCAGAAGAGCAACCAACTCGCCACTCTGTTTTGACGCTAGACTTTTTAAAGCCAATCTTCGGGTTTCAATTGGCAAAGATTGATTCTTTACTTGGGCAAGAAATTTTTGTTTAGCCTCAGTGTCTCCAAACAATTGTGCAATTTCCTGCGCCAATGGTGCCACTTCTTTTTTCGATTTCAATTTATTGTAAACAGCTTCCCAATTATCAGGAGCTTTAACATCCGATCGACCCTCAAGGCCAGCGATCATTCCTTTTAACATAGTTGGTAATTGAACCGGCTTCTTGTCAAACTCAGCAACTAGTAAGTTCAGCTCATTAGCATCAATCAACCTCCTTGAAGTGAACTCAGCAATCATAGGCACTTTGGAAGAGCCTGCCATGCTGATAGCCTTACGTGGGTCTTGTTCCACCAATCCTTCCATTCCATACCAAATCATTTTTGGAATATTGTGATCCTCAATATCTTTTGATTGGGAAATCAATCCTTCAGCGATAAGCCATTTTGAATTTGAATCCAGGCGCTGAAGCGCAGCAGCTAAATAAAGTCTTACTACGGCCGAGGGATCAGAAGAACTCATCTTCACCATACTTTCAATCGCTTTCGCAGATGCAGCCATATCTTCACATAACATTTGAATGGACCAAGCACGAACGTATTCATCTTTATCCGATAAGTTTTTTATCAAATCAGCTTCTGCAAAATTTTGGGTGATGTGCAGTGCCCACATCGCACGCATGCGATAGTCAGGGTTTTTATTCTCCTTGAATAACTTTGTCAATTGTGATAGGGCACTTTCTGATAATTTTCCTTTTGCAGCGCGATGCTGTAAGATCACGCGTGCTCTTCGTGCATGCCAATCGCTGGTACTTGTTTGCATAGCAACCAATTGTTCATCAGTCATCTTCTTTAAATCAGTGTACCTTCCTTCCCAATCCTTAGCCAAAGATTTGATCGGACTGATACGAAAGATTCTACCGGTCTCTTTGTTTAATACTTCCTTGCCACAGATATCCGCATCATGCCAATCAAGCACAAACATATCTCCCGCTGGACCTACCTCCATACTGAATCCAATCCACTGTGCATTGTTGGCCATTAAGAAATCATCCCCATGATGGGCTACAAACCCCGAACCTTTTGATTCCAGTACATCAGAGAGAACAGCATGCTCATGAATATTGGCCATAAACATGCGCCCCTGATGTACGTTAGGAAATGCATCTGATTGATAGATGCGTGCCCCACCATGAGCCGACCGATGACGATGATCCACAATAGTACTTATATCACTGTAGACATAAGGATTAAAATGTTGGCCGCCCTGACGATGATATATACCACCCGGAATAACATGAAACAAATGAGGAATAACACACGCGGTAATAAACAATTGACCTTTACTATCATAGTCAATTCCCCAAGGGTTGCTAAAGCCATGCGCAACTGCTTCAAATCTTTTTTTGGTGGGATGATATCGCCAAACACCTCCGTTTATATCCACTCCTTCTGCATCAAGAAGATCTTCCGGAAACGGTTCTTTTGGTTTATAGATTTTACCTTTTCCATTCGGCTTTCGAATTTTAGAAGGAGTTGCAAAACCCTCCAACCCATATAACCATCCATCAGGACCCCAGTGAAAACTATTGATTGTTTCATGTCGGTCGCGTATTCCCCAGCCGGTGAGCAGGACTTCAATATCATTCTTATCAGCAATGTCATCGCCATTTTTATCAGGCACGAATAGAAGATTAGGTGGTGCTCCTAAAAAAAGTCCATCGAAGCCAACCGCAATAGCAGAAGGAAATGGAATTCCCTCAAGGAAAACCTTGCGGCTATCAGCAACTCCATCATGATCGGTATCTTCAAGGATTACAATTCTACTATCACCAAAGTTTGAAAACCCGCTCCCTCTTGATTCATAGTCACGGTTTTCAGCAACCCATAAACGTCCACGATCATCCCAACAAAAAGCAATCGGCTGTGTTACCATCGGTTCTCCGGCCCAGGCATTCGCTTTGAACCCATCCATCAATGTCATGCTTTCAACAGCTTCCTCCGGACTTAGAAATTTTGCCGCGAGACCTTCTTCCTGTGCAATGTTCCATAACGAGGCCGTTGAGTACATGGAGTTGCTTCCGATGTATTCATTCCATAATTCAGTAAGTGCAACATCATTTAGCTTGCCTGTATAGGCCACAACCTGATGCCTGATGATTTCCGTTTCACCTTGTTTAATATGCCAGTCACCCATACCTGCACGCACGGGGCCAATACCCAATTGCCCATCTACTCGCCACGGTTGTGGAAAACCAACATTATCGGGATGATCGAAAATAGCGACATGTGCAAAGTCATTACGTCCTTCTACTTGCATGGCAACATCCATCCACATTGCTCGTTGCGTGTCGGCTTTTTCATTCCGTTGCCGTGCTGCATTCACAGCTTCTCCTTTTATACCTTCTTTCCATGGCATGCGTAAGAACAAGCCACCATAATCAAACTCGCCAATCATTATGTCGGTTAACGCCTTTCCTTGCCATTCGAGTTCAAGAAAAAATTTTCCATGCCGTTCCCTCATCTTCCATACTTGTGTCTCCTGAAGAATTGGTTTGCCAGCTTCATCCAACATTTCGTAAACGGTTTGCCAGGAGACTTCTGTTCCTTCAGCTATTAATACATTAGATGAAACCTTCTTCCAATATTCACGTTCGGGATGATGAAAGAAATCGCGGCCAATCTTTTTTCCGATCTCAGGAAATTTATCCTTTTGATAGAAGTATTTGTGTACCGTGTCCATTGGCACCACATCGCCATTCACTCTTGTAAATCCCCAATACAATCCTGTTTGATGTTTGTGATGGCCGGGGCTGTATTCAGTGAGTTGACCTTTGCCATCCGGTGCTGCGATAGGATGCAGGTAAGGTCTAAAATCTGGTTTAGCATTTTGCGTTACCAGAATTTCTGATTCGCCTTTCCGGACAACGGAAAGAGTATTGGCTTCTTCATTCTCGATTATGTTTAGAACTACAAACGCATCACTTGTGGAGTCTTTCTTCTCGGATGGATTACACCCGGATACTATTAAGACTAATAAAATTAGACCAAAGATGGATTTGGGTGTTAAATAAGAATTCATCTTACACGGTTTAGGATTTTAAGTTATGAATTTTTTCCTTGAGTAAAGCACTTCCATTTTGCAATTAGGAAACTCTGTTTAGTGTCTTTACGAATTCCTTCTCCAAAATTAATTTGCTATCTTGGATATTCAACTTTCTAATGCCATGAAAAAACTTACTCATTATCTTTTACTACTGGTTCTTCTTCTGGTAGCTGCACCTCAAGCTAATGCACAATCTACCAATAAAGTAGCAGGTGTATCAACCGATCGGCTTAAGCGTCTTGATGCCTTCGTTAAATCTGAAATTGACAAAGGAAATCTTGCAGGGGTTGTAACAAGAGTGATGCGTAATGGTACGTTGGTTTATCAAAGTGCGCAAGGTTATAAAAATATAGAAGAGAAAGTTGCTATGAAAACAGACGATATCTTTTTCATTCAATCCATGACCAAGCCTGTGATTACCACAGCGTTTATGATGTTATATGAAGAAGGTCACTTTCAACTTAATGATCCGGTGTCAAAATATCTTCCTGCTTTCAAAGACTTACGGGTGAGTAAGGATATCAGTGCAGGTGCTGCCGGACCAACCGTACCAATGGAAAGTGAAATAACGCTTGCGCAGTTGTTAAGCCATACATCAGGACTCACGCATGGCCTGGGGCCAAATCAGCTTGATAAAGATTTTATGAAAGGATATTTTATGCAAGCCTGGCCCGACATAAAAGCACGCGCAGCTAACATTACAAAATTTCCCTTATTGGCACAACCCGGCACGCAATGGAACTATAGTGCTGCGCACGATGTAATCTCAGCTTTAATCGAACAGTTCTCCGGTATGAGTACGAATGATTTTCTTACCGAACGAATTTTCAAACCGCTGGGTATGAAGGACACTGGCTACAATCTTTCCAAAGAACAACAAGCTCGTGTGGCGAAAGTATACAGCAAAGAAGCAGATGGAAAATTAATACTCATGACAAATCAACCTAAGATGGCTGGCAATACTGTCTGGAGTGGAGTGAACGGACTTTTCTCTACTCCTGCCGATTACATGAACTTTTGCCAAATGTTGCTGAACGGTGGTAAATGGAATGACAAACAATTGCTCAGCAGAAAGACTGTGGATCTGATGACTTCAAATCTTACTGGTAATTTATTTAAAACATCAGGTGAGGGGTTTGGACTTGGTGTAGCAGTAATGGTAGATGTTCCCGCAAGCATGCAGTTGGGATCAAACGGGCTTTTCTATTGGGCAGGCGCTTTCAATACGCACTTTTTTATTGATCCACATGAGAAATTGATTGCGGCTTTTTTCACACAGGAAGCTCACTTCACTAATTTTTATCATACCAAGTTGAGGCAGTTGGTTTATCAGGCATTGGCAGATTAATTTATACACCTATTCAGGAAATTCATGAAAACAATTTTTGTACTATTATTTTGTGCCGCCTCCGTATTAGCATCTGCGCAAGCAAAGGAATATGTTTGCACACCGTGCGGCAATGCATGTGATAAAACAATTCACTCTAAGCCTGGCACATGCTCTTCGTGCCACATGGCATTGATTGAGAAGTCGGCAATTCAGTTTGAGAATATCACCACCGATGAGTTTTGTAAACGCATTACGGATAATCCAAACGGAGTTTTGTTACTGGATGTTAGAACCAAAGGTGAGTTTGATGGAAGTTCTTTTCGCACTACGTATGGACATTTTAAAAATGCTATCAATATTAATGTTGAAGATTTGGAAGACCGGATGAGTGAGTTAACCAAGTATAAAGACAAGGAGGTACTGGTGTATTGTAGTCATAGCATCCGAAGTCCGCGCGCTGCCATGATGCTAACACAAAATGGTTTTAAAACTGTTAAGAATATGAGTGGTGGTGTTTCAACTCTGCATGTGGATGGCAATGATTGTTTGAAAAAGAATTTTGTCGCGCATAAGTAGACGAAAGTCTAAAGTAACAAGCGAAAAGCTAAAAGCAGAAAGTTGTAACAAGGGTCACCCTAAGCTTTGAGTATACATCGACTCGATATCAACCTGATTCAATGATTAATCTATAATAAACAATGAATTATGATTAATCAAATGGCAATAATTCAGGTTCCAGATATCCTCTCTTTGCTTCATGCGAACTGAAAATATTAGTCTTGTAATGGGAGTTGAGCAACTCCTTAAAATTGTGTTTTAACTGGGGATTCTCAGTAATGAATTGCGCAAAGGTAGTTGTATTTGACTTTAACATAAAGTGATAAACTGCTCTGATGGCAGCCACAGTGACTGTCTCATTGTATTTATCTCTTGCACCAAGTGCTTCTACAAAATCTTGTAATTGCATAGTTATATTTCCAATGGCTTTATCGAGTCCATATTTTCGGATGTGAATCCACGCAAGTCTCAAGTGGGCTTCATGACTAAAAAGTGCCGGACTAAGCGCGCATGCAGAAAATAAAATCTCAAATTCTGAGTCACTTAATTGATTGTGATTATCCATACGGTCAAACATGATTGTAAAATAATTTCACCAAGATATTTAAAGTAAATCAATTTCACTTTTCAATACTTTTTGTGCTTTACCCATAACAACCAGAGGCTGCCCACCTCCCACTGTGATTTCAAACTGACCTGGCGCAAATACTTTTTCACCATTCTCATTAAACATTGAAAAAGCATCGGCTGGTATTATAAAGTCTACTTTTCTGGATTCACCGGGCGCTAAATTTATTCTCTTGAATTCAACAAGAGAACGAATGGGAACTTTTGCCAAGGCATTCTTTCGTGAAAGGTAGACTTGAACAACCTCATCGCCTTGTATTTGTCCAGTGTTTTTTACTGTTACTGACGCTTTAACTTCCGCTCCTGCTTTATGGTTTTCCTCAATGATAAAGTCGTTATAGTCAAATGTGGTATAACTTAATCCATGTCCAAATGGATAAAGAGGTTCACCTTTAAAAAAACGATACGTCTGACCCGAGAGATTGTATTCTTTAAATGAGGGAAGATCTGCAGTAGATTTATAAAACGTAACTGGAAGTTTACCACCCGGGTTATAATCTCCAAAAAGCACATCGGCAATAGCTTGTCCGGCTGCTTGCCCAGGATACCATGTCTCAAGAATAGCAGGAACATTTTTTTGTTCCCAGTTAATGGCAAGGGCACTTCCATTTAGCAACACAACAACTACAGGTTTACCCAAGGCGCTAATCGCTTTAATCAATTCTTGTTGCGATTGGGGTAAATCAATTCTTGTTCGATCGCCCGCTTTAAATCCATCAATTACAATATCCATCTCCTCACCTTCCATGCGAGCCGTTAATCCCATACACATCACAACAGCATCAGCCTGACTGGCAGCTTTTAAGGCCTGTGCTTTTAAATCAGGTTGTGGTCGTGCCCACACTAATTGTATCTGAGCATCGGCATACGTTTCAATTATTTCCAATTTGATTTTGTATTTCTTGCCCGCCTCCAACTTCATCGTTGGGGATTTGCGAAGTCTTGGGTCCCCGTATTCATCGCGAAAGTGATAAATGGTTTTTGCGATCAAGCTATCATTCAGGTAGAGCCGCGTGTTGCATGTGCTGATAAACCCAAGTTGATATATAGCCGTTTTATCGGGAATCAATTCACCTGTCCAGCGTACACTAAAGTTATCATCGTCCATATCATTGCGTGGAGCTTTGTCCGACCAATTTTTATCGACCAGGCTGTCCGTTGAAGTAAATAAAGGCTGCCCGCTCAAGTCACCATTATTAAAAAACTCGCTCTTCAATCCAGGTTCATTTCCATTGAATAATGTAGTTGCAGGAATTGTTCTATAGGTAGGCATACCCGCAGCCAACTCACTACCTTGGGCGTAAATAAAATTTGTGCTCTTTAGTTTTTCCTTGATTCCCCGTAAAGGAGTTATTGGATCAGAAGGCACACCATTATAATTTCCAAGCAACATCAACCATTCGTCTGCATTGGGGCCAATCACAGCCAGGGTTTTAAGATCCTTTTTCAGCGGCAGTAAGTTGTTTTCGTTTTTTAAGAGCACAATAGATTTACGGGCTGCTTCCAGTGCAAGTTCTTTGTGTTCTTTGCTATCTACAACTTGATAAGGAATATTTGCATACCGCACTTGTTCTGGAGGATCGAACATGCCAAGTTTAAATCGCGCTAAAAAAAGTCGCTTAACCGAAACATCAATTTCCTTTTCGGTGATCAAGTTTCTATCCACTGCTTCCTTTAAGTTAAGGTACACTTTACCGCACTCAAGATCAGTACCTGACTTTACTGCCAACGCTGCGGCCTCTGCCGGAGTTGCTACTTGCTTATGATTTTTATAGATATCAATAATACCATCGCAATCCGAAACAACAAAGCCGCTAAATGCCCAATCGTTTCGCAGTACATCATTTAATAATTTTCCACTCGTACAGCAGGCTTCATCATTGTATCGGTTGTACGCACACATTAATGAATAAGCTCCGCCTTCTTTTATACCCACTTCAAATTGTGGCAGATAAGTTTCATTTAAATCCTTATCACCGATCACAGCATTGAATGTATGTCGATCTATTTCTGGTCCGCTGTGAACCGCGAAATGTTTAACCGTTGCAATGGTTTTATAATACACTGAGTCATCTCCTTGCAACCCTTTAATAAATTCAACTGCTAATCTACCGGTCAGGTAAGGATCTTCTCCATACGTTTCCTGTCCTCGCCCCCAACGTGGGTCACGAAATATATTTATGTTGGGCGACCATAACGTAAGTCCCTGATATAAAAATCGTTTTCCATTTCTTGCAAAGTCATGATGCTTGGCTCTGGCCTCATCGGAGATGGCAGTAGATACTCTGAACATTAAATCCCGATCCCACGTTGCCCCCAACCCGATTGCTTGCGGAAATACAGTAGCCAATCCTGCACGGGCTACTCCATGCAATCCTTCCGACCACCAATTGTATTCAGGTATGCCTAAGCGTTCAATAGATGGAGCCTGATTCATCATTTGACTAATTTTTTCCTCCAGCGTCATGCGGCTTACCAAATCGGTAACGCGCTCCTCGAATGCAAGTTCAGTATTTAAGTAAGGCAGAACATCAGGCTTTTCAATTGGGTTCTTACAGGAATCTAAAAAGAGAAATAGTAGTACTATTGAAATCCTTCCCAAGGTGGTAAAAAAAGTATTTGATTGGATTGATTGCATCTTTAAAGAATTATCGATTTGAAAATATACTCATTTACTTTTGAGGTAACATATTTCGGATGGCAGAAATCTTCCAGCTGTCGGTTGTATTGACTACAATAAAGGTACTCCACATTTTGCGCATTGTACCATCCGGGTTTTGGATTTCATAACGGGCATCTACAACAGCACTTGTTGCCGTTAGCAACCTGATTTTGTCAATGATAATTTTTCGGGAGCCAGGATTGCTCTCAGAGCTTTGCAACATTCCCTGCACCGCTGCTTTTATTCCGGTTCTCCATACCCCTGACGAAACCAATTGATCGACATCCGTAGTTAAGATAGCTTTTAATAAGACGGTGTCCTTCTTATCTCTGGCTAAGGTGTATTTATCAATTACTGACGAAATAGCTTGCTGTTGTTTTTCGGTTAGTGTTGGTTGAGCCTGCAATGACACTGATACAAGAAGTAGAAAGAGGGTTGTTTTCATGACATTAAATTACGGAATACTTGACGAATATTTGTGCCGTCTTTATCTTAAGACTTTTAATTCAAAACTTTATGAAAACTATCTATCTCTTGCTATTCGTTTTGTTGTTTGCCAGTGCTTGCCAAACGCAAAAAAAAGAAGAAGTTTCTACAATCATTAATGAAACAACCAAAGCGCGTATTGACTCCACCTTGAAAAGTTTTGTTGATGCAGGCTATGTAGTGGGTGCATCTGCTTTGATTTTCGAGAAGAATAAAGAAGTATACTACAATGCTTTTGGCCTTGCCGATCGCGAAGCAAACAGACCAATGGATCGCAATACGTTGGTTCGCATCTATTCAATGACTAAACCGGTTACTGGCACTGCTCTTATGAAGTTGTATGAGCAAGGTGCTTTTCAGTTAGATGATCCGCTCTTAAAATACGCTCCCGAATTTACCGATATGAGCGTGTATGTTGGTGTTGACGCTTCGGGGAAACTAATAACTGAACCCGCTAAGCGGCCCATTACCATTCGAGACATTACCCGGCACACATCTGGATTTTTAAGTAGTCATGACTCACCGCTCGGAGAACTAATTAAGAAAACAGATGCGATGAATAAAGAAAATACGCTGGAGCAAATGGCAAAGAAGTTAGCAAGCTTGCCCCTCGCCTTTCATCCGGGTGCGCAATGGGGCTATGGGCCAAGCGTTGATTTACAAGCATACCTGGTGGAAAGGATTTCTGGTAAACCATACGCACAATTTGTACAAGAGAATGTGCTGACTCCACTTGCCATGACAAACACTCAATACGCAGTTGCTCAAGGAGACACTTCAAGACTCGCAGCGATGTATTTTAAAGATGAGAATGGACAACTTAACCGCAATACAAATCAAGATGCACTTAGCTTTAATTTGCGCATATGGCCGCTTACACCGGGTGGATTCGGACTAACATCCACACTTGATGACTACATGCGCTTTGCGCGAATGCTGGTTAACGAAGGCACGCTTGATAACGTGACAATCCTGAAACCTGAAACAATAAACCTAATGGCGACTAATCAACTGCCGGATAGTATAACGCAACGTATGTGGTTGCCAAGCAAAGGTCAGGTTGGGTTTGGCGTTGACTTCGCAGTGCGACTTCGTTCGCCTTTAACCAAAGAAGAAATGAATGGAACTGTAGGTGAATTTTTCTGGGATGGTGCCGCCAGTACTCTGTTCTGGGTTGATCCAAAGAATGAACTTACAGCCGTGCTATTTGTACAAATTATGCCCTTCGCTGGTCAGGTGCATAAAAAATTCAAAGATGCGGTGTATGGAGTTTATGATCCAGCCAAGGATACTGCTCCAGAAAAGTAATTATGGATTAAATGGTTAGAATAGATCTTTAACTATTTCATTTATTCTTTAGCGGCATGCGGCTAAAAATGCCTTTCACTGCCGACCGAACAATAGCTTCACCATCTGATTTGGCTGATAATTTCTTTTCAGCCCATCCACCCCAAAGTGGGATCTTTGTTTTAGCGTCCAGCATATCAATATAAAGCATGCCTGTTTCAGTTTCACTTTGCTTTACGTGGCCAGGTGTATAATACCCACTATAGTATCCAAATCCGTTATATCCGAAACCTGTATATTCAGGTACACCTCTGCTATATGTCATTCCTTCCTCTACCCTCGTGTCGAATATGAATATCGCATCCGGATTTAAGGTATCAAGTACCATTCCTTTTTTAAGAAGTTCTTCATTGGCCAATCGAAGAATGAACCCTGAATACATCTTGTCGTCTTTGCGCGATTCATGATCCTGATCTTGGGGTTTACTCCAGGCAAAAGTCTTATACTTTTTAAGATCAACTCCTTTTGAAAGATTGGATGATATTTTCAAACCTCCGCTACACGAAAGCAGTAAAAGCCCGACCAAAACTATGAACAATAAAGATTTCAGAATACCAGATGTCATGGGATTAAAAGATATTATAGTTGCCTGCTAGATAGCAAAAAAATATGGATTGTTAAGCAGGTTAATGTTTTGAACTAAATGTTGCTTAGTTAATTCCAAGAATTTGATTCTGTCCATTAAAATAAAATCCCTATGAAGATTGAGAGTAGTCGCCTATCTTTCCTCATACAAGCATTATCTTATGAGAACTATCCTTGTTATCATCACCTGCTTTATTACCCTTACCACTATGGCACAATTAGACCTTGTTCCTTCCGGCTCATACACATGGATAGATTATCCCGCTAAGGTTAATGGCGATCGCGAGTCAAGAAAAATATTGGAAGGCAGCTCTTCACACTTAGAGTATTTTAGAATTCATGCCACTACACAATATCCCGGTGCCAAACCCAGTAACATGCATGCCAATGACGATAAAGAAGAATGCCTTATCGTTAAGGAAGGAATTATGAAAATTACTATTGAAGGCAATACGGTAATCTTAGGAACCGGAGGCGTATTTCTATTGATGCCTCACCAAATGCATTCTGTGCAAAATGCAGGCAACACCAACCTTACTTATTATGTAATGTCGTATCGCTCCAAAAAGAAAATGGATGTGGAACGAGGAAAAGTTGCAGGCGGATCGTTATTGTTGAATGCTGATTCGGTAACCTTCAAACGAAGTGCACGAGGTGGTAGTAAACCTTATTTCGATCGTGCCACTGCCATGTGCGAACGATTTGAAATGCATGAAACCCAACTGAATAAAAAAGGACCCAGTCATGAACCTCATACCCATGAAGAAACTGAAATCATTTTGATGCTCACGGGTAATACTGAAATGACGATTGATGGAAAAGAATACTCAGCGGGGCCTGGAGATTTTTATGTGATGAATTCACAATCGCTGCATGGTGTTCGTAATGCTACTGATAACCAATGCTCCTACTTGGCGTTTAAGTGGAAGTGAGAGCTAGGTTCATACCTCAATAAATTATTTCTTCTCACCCTAACCATTCAAATTACTACACATAATGCTATGCGCGAATGGTTTAGAAGCAATCTCAACAAAATCATTTGATCAACTCACAACCATTCTTCACATGGGGGTTCAACCATTATTCGGTAGCAGATAATTGATTTAATCATTCCCTGAGCTTTTTCTCGCTCAACTAGGAGCCCTTCTTTCTCGATAATGACATAGATCAGGTCATTTATTGACCATGCTCATATTCCAATCCTATTTATTGAAATACTTTCGGAGTGTCAGACAGTATTAACAAACCTAAATATTTCAGCTATGTACGATATCAAAACCGTATTTGAGCAAGGGGAAGAATATTACCATAGTGCTCAGGAAGAATTGTTTAAACCTCAAGAAGATGTAGTTCATTACATGGTGTGCCGAAGTGCATACAAAGCTACACACAAATTTCTCACAGGCTTTTTACTGCAAAAAGGTATTCAAATAAATTCCAAATTATCTCTGGAAGAACTCTTGAAGATGTGCAGAAAAATTAATCCAAAATTCAATGCGCTTAAACTCGATCCATTTTTTCATGCCACCGAGGAAGAAGATGTATGGATGAATTTAGGCACAGCTAAGGAATTTTTAGGAATGGCTACTGAAACGAGAAAGCTTGTTCAACACACTTAGTAAAATGAGAGAACTCTTTGCAATCAATATTTTTCCACAACTAGTAAATACCAAATCCTTTGCTCAAGGTCATTAATATGGACAATAATAAAAGCAAATTTAAATTTCCAGGAAACCGCGTAGCAATGGATGGAAATACTGCCGCGATCATGTGCGAACGCGAATCCTCCGATGCGGCTGGTGCCTACCCCATTACTCCTTCTACTCAGATGGGAGAATATTGGGCCGAAGAAGCTGCAAAAGGACATTTGAATACATCCGATAGACCGCTCATTTTTATAGAACCTGAAGGCGAACATGCTGCCGCTGCCGTTACCGCTGGTCTTTCAATGACTGGGCTACGTTCGTCTAATTTCTCATCTGGCCAAGGGATCGCTTACATGCATGAATCACTTTATGCAGCAGTAGGAAAACGATTAACCTATGTGTTGAACATTGGTGCGCGTGCCATGACTAAGTCTACTTTAAATGTGCATGCCGGACACGATGATTATCATGCCATTGATGACACGGGCTTTTTCCAAATGTTTGCTAAGAATGCACAGCATGTGGCCGACTTAAATATCATCACTCACCGAATTGCAGAGTTAGCGCTAACTCCGGGAGCAATCGCGCAAGATGGATTTTTAACAACTCATTTAATTGAATCATTATATCTTCCTGAACGTGAGCTAATTAAAGAATATTTAGGACGACCAGATGATATCATTGACACCCCTACTCCTGCACAGAGAATCATCTACGGTGAACAGCGCAGGCGCATCCCCGAACTTTGGGATGTTGACAATCCTATGATGGCGGGTATCGTTCAAAATCAGGATTCATACATGCAGAGTGTAGCCGCACAGCGACCATTCTTCTTCGATCATATTAAAGAATTAACTGATCAAGCATTTCAGGAATACGGTGAACTCACTGGACGCAATTACAAACGGGTAATGTCTTACAAAGCAGACGATGCAGACTACCTTATCCTAGGACAAGGTAGTGTAGTAACCAGTGCAGAAGCTGTTGTTGACTACATCCGTTCAACACGTAAAATCAAAGTTGGTGTTATTGATTTAGTCATGTTCAGGCCATTCCCGGATGATTTGATCAGTACTTATTTGAAAGGTAAGAAAGGTGTAGTTATACTTGAAAGATTAGATCAGCCCTTAGCAACTGATCTTCCAATT
Organism: Cyclobacteriaceae bacterium; assembly: GCA_041742535.1. GTDB lineage: Bacteria > Bacteroidota > Bacteroidia > Cytophagales > Cyclobacteriaceae > ELB16-189. Next base: position 18,474 of record JBGSIM010000104.1, read on the forward strand.
GCTAGAGAAATCAGAGCCGTGATCTCGAAATGTGTTGAGAACGGAGCCAACAAGAAGAACCCACCGTATCCTGCGATAGCAAGCTATAGCCCTGCCGATATCCCAACAATCTATTCAGGCTCTTTTGGAATGGGCAGCCGGGATTTACAAGCAGAAGGAATTATTGGTGCTATTGAGAATATGCTTCCTGAAGGCAAACATAAAAAGCAATTCTACTTATCTATAGATTTTATTAGGGATGCCGCCTTTACTCCCAAACAAAAGTTATATCAGGAAACTATACAAGAGGCTTATCCTAATGTAAAAGAACTCGCCATTCATGGTTCTGAAAATCCAGACCTCATGCCGAAGGGTGCCACCACGGTTCGCTTCCACTCTGTGGGTGGCTGGGGTGCGATGACTACCGGTAAGAATTTAGCAATGACCTTATTCGATTTGTTAGGATACGATATCAAAGCCAATCCGAAATATGGTTCTGAAAAAAAAGGTCAACCGACTACATATTATTTAGCAGCAGCACCCGAACCGATTCGCATGAATTGCGAATTCTATTTTGTGGATGTGGTGTTATCACCGGATCCAGGGGTATTCAAACATACCAATGCCCTAGCGGGATTAAAGAAAGGTGGTTGCTTTATTATCCAAAGCGACAAATCAAAGGCGGACGAGGTCTGGGCTAATATCCCGGCACATTATCAAAAGCTCATCGTTGAAAATGATATTCACATTTATTATATCGATGGCTTTAAAATAGCGCGCGAAGAAGCAACTGATCCTGAATTGCAATTGCGCATGCAAGGGATCGCCTTTCAAGGAGCCTTCTTTGCCGTTTCCCCTTTAATGAAAAATGCCGGTCTCGATGAAGTTGGCCTCTTAAAGGCCATTGAGTCTCAGTTACAACATAAGTTTGGTGGAAAAGGACAACGGGTGGTAGACGACAACATGCGTGTTGTAAGAAGAGGTTTTGATGAAGTGCACGAAATCAAAAACAAAGTAGTTGGTAAATCTGAGTCCGCTAAGTTGAATGGAAAGGCGATCCTTCCAATTCCAACTATGTTGAAGGCAACTCCGCAAAGTAAATCCAACTTAAGCGACATCCATCGTTTCTGGGAACAGACCGGAAATTTCTATCAGCAAGGACAAGGTAATGATAACATTACTGATCCGTTTATTGGATTGAGTGTGATGCCTGCGGCCACTTCTCTTTTCAGGGATATGACCGGCATTCGTTTTGAACATCCTGAATGGATACCAAATAATTGTACTGCCTGTGGCAATTGTTATACAGTTTGCCCCGACACTGCCATCCCTGGATTAGTGAGTAGCCTATCCGATGTATTAGATACCGTTGTAAAAAGGGTGAAGAAAGTGCATGGAAAAGTAGAATCGCTTCCAAAGGTAGCTCGTCAAATGGAGAGCAAAGTCCGTGTATTATTAAATGAGGCAAAAAAAGAAACTACCGTTAACAATCTTATCCAGGATATCATTGATCAAACAATTAATGAGAACGGTAAGGACACTACTCTTGTTCAGGAATTAGAATGGTTCCGCGAAGAGTTGGGTGATTTCCAATTTGCACTCACTCGTCCGTATTATGATTTGCATGAAAAGAAAAGTCCAAACTCTGGAGGACTATTTAGTATCACCGTTAATCCACAAACCTGTAAAGGCTGTATGGAATGTGTTGAAGTGTGTGATGATGATGCGTTACGTCCGCTCTTCCAAACAGAAGGATCAGTTACAACACTTCGTAAGAATTGGGACTTCTGGTTAGACCTTCCTAATACTCCTGCGAAGTATAATCGTATTGATGATCTTGAAGAAAAGATTGGTCCGCTTGAAACCATCCTGTTAAACAAAGATGCTTATCTAAGTTTTGCGAGTGGAGATGGTGCCTGCTTGGGTTGTTCTGAAAAATCGGTGGTGCACTTGTTTGTCGCTACGGTTGAGTCACTTATGCAACCGCGTGTTGAAAAACACTTGAACCATATCAATGACCTGACCGATAAGCTTGAGAAACACATTCAATCCAAGTTGATGCGTACGGTTAATCTTAGCGATCCGGAGATGATAGCCAAGATTATTGGTGAGACCCACAAAGGTGATTTAACCATGGCTGAAATTACCAGCAAGATTGAATCTGAAAAAGGTAGCGAGCCGATCGATCAAAAATGGTTGCAAGAAGTAACACAATTACTCAAGCAACTCAAACATTTAAAATGGAAGTATACTGATGGTACTACCGGAAAAGGTCGTTCTTCCATGGGGCTTTGCAACTCAACCGGCTGTACTTCTGTATGGGGCAGCACTTACCCTTATAATCCTTATCCTTTTCCATGGGCAAATCATTTATTCCAGGATTCTACTTCCATGGCAATGGGAATTTTTGAAGGACACATGTCAAAGATGGCCGATGGATTCAAAACCATTCGCAAAGTTGAATTGGAATTAAGTGGTAGTTATAATCCAGAAGAACATAAAGACTTCTTCACTTATTTCAACTGGCACAAATTTACCGATAGCGAGTGGTTGCTATGTCCTCCAGTAGTAGCATTAGGTGGTGATGGGGCAATGTACGACATCGGTTTTCAAAACCTCTCCAGGATGATGGCATCTGGTAAACCGATCAAAGTAATTGTTGTCGATACACAAGTGTATTCCAACACAGGTGGTCAAGCCTGTACTTCCGGTTTTATCGGGCAAATTTCCGACATGGCTCAATATGGTAAGGTAGGTAAAGGAAAAGCAGAGCCAAGAAAAGAAATCGGTTTGATTGCCATGGCTCACCGTAACACTTACGTGTTGCAGGGTACACTTGCAAATACGAGTCAAATGATTGAAGGATTTATTGACGGATTAAAAACAAAACGTCCTGCCCTATTCAATCTGTATACAACTTGCCAACCCGAACATGGTGTTGGTGACGACTTGGGTGTACATCAAGCCAAGCTAGTTGTTGAGTCACGAGCGTATCCAATATTTAAATACAATCCTGACAAAGGTGTGAAAGCAGAAGATGCTTTTGACTTAAGCGGTAACCCAGACATCGACAAGCTATGGCCAACGTATAAACTCAAGTACCTTGAGAATGGCCGCGAGAAATCTATGGAAGTAGCCATGACGTTTGCTGACTTTGCGATTACTGAAGCACGCTTCCGTAAACATTTCCGTCAGGCACCACGCGATACATGGAATGAGAACATGCTGCCGCTCGCTGAATTTTTGGAACTATCCGAAAGTGAACGCGAAGGAAAATTTCCATTCATATGGGCAGTTGACCGAAAGCAAAAACTTAGTCGCGTATTAGTAGCTAAACCCATTGTTGAGTCTTGTGAAGAAAGACGCGATTTCTGGATTATGCTGCGTGCGCTTGCGGGTATTAAGCCAGAGAAAGCAAAAGAAGTAGACATAGAAAGTAAAGTACGTGCCGAAGTGGTAGGCAAGATTGCGAAAGGCTTAATGCAAATGGCCGGTGGTGATGGAGTCGCTATTATGGAATTAGCCAATGGAACAACCAACGGACACGCCACCACCAATGGAACGCAACCGGCTCCAAAAGCAACTGGTGATTACATGGCGCCATGGTTAGAAACTGAAGAGTGTACTTCTTGTGATGAGTGTACTAAGCTGAATTCAAAAATATTTGCATACAACAACGATAAGAAAGCCTTTATCAAAAATGCTGATGGAGGTCCGTATGAAGATCTGGTGAAAGCAGCCGAAAAATGTACTGCACGTGTTATTCATCCGGGACTTCCAGCCGATCGCACCGAAAAGGATATTGACAAGTGGATTAAGCGTGGCGAAAAATACAACTAGATGTTGAGTTTTCATTCCAATACGTTTAAGCACGGCATACATCCACCGGAGAATAAATCGGATACGAATGGTTTACCTATCCGCCAGTTCCCCTTTGCATCGGTAATCATCTTGCCCGTAGTACAACACATTGGATCACCTTCTGAAATTATAGTGCGTGAAGGACAAGAAGTAATGCGCGGCCAGTTGCTTGCGAAAGCAACCGGCTACGTATCGGTTCCTTTGCATGCTCCTGTTTCGGGAACCATTCGAAAAATTCAAAACGTACCAACGATCTCGGGCAAGATGGTGCCTGGAATTTATTTGGAAGCCTTTCCATCATCCAGTCAGGAAGTAATAGAAGGTGCACCTATTGAATTAACAGCAACTCCTGAAGAAATTCTACAAGGCATACTGAACGCAGGTATTGTTGGACTTGGGGGTGCTGCCTTCCCCACACATGTAAAACTCAAGATTCCTGAAGGAAAGATATGCAAGACATTAATCATTAACGGCATTGAATGCGAACCGTACTTAACAACAGATCATCGCGTGATGCTCGAGCAACCTGACGATATTTTTATGGGTATTCGCTATTTGTTGAAAGTAACAAGTGCCTCAAAGTGTATTATTGGCATTGAAGCGAACAAACAAGATGCCGCTGATCTATTAAAAAGTAAAATACCGAAAGACTTACCCGTAACTATCGAAGTAGTACCTGTCAAATACCCGCAAGGCTCCGAGAAGATGTTGATCACGTCAGTGATGGGCGTTGAAGTTCCTTCTGGTGGATTACCAATCGATGTCCATGCAGTAGTGGTAAACATTGCTACAGCAGCAGAGATCGGTAGGCTTTTACCACACGGTCGTAGCATACAAGAACGGGTTGTTACTATCACCGGGCCAGGCGTGAAGAAGAAAGGAAATTATCTCATCCCGATCGGCACACCACTACGCTATGTGCTGGAGCAAGTAGGCGTGGACGAAAAAATTAGTGAAGTATATATGGGTGGACCCATGATGGGAGTTGCTGTCTCTAATTTGGATATCTCTATCGTAAAAGGAACTTCCGGGATTGTTGTCTTCACCGAGCGTGATGTAAAAGGAGAACAGAAAATCTATCCGTGTATTAAATGTGGTGCGTGTGTAGATGCGTGTCCAATTTCACTCAATCCATCCCGTTTAGGAATACTTGCCAAGTTTGAGGCGTATGATGAGATGGCGACAAACTACAATTTAATGGATTGTTTCGAATGTGGATCATGTTCGTATGTCTGTCCTTCTAATATTCCACTCGTGCAATATTTCAGATTGTCGAAATCAATTATAAGAAAACGTAAGACACAACAAACTGCTGTACATGCTAAGTAAGGCACTCCATATTAGCACCTCACCACACATTACAAAAAATGTAAGTACGGATACCATTATGAAAAATGTGGTATACGCATTAACACCCATTGCAATTTTTGCAGTTTATTCATTTGGCATGAGCGCACTGCTCCTATTGATTACATCCGTAATTGCTTGCGTAATTACCGAGCACGTTTTGTGTAGACTCGCAAACAAAGACACTACTGTTTTTGATTGGTCAGCGGTGATCACCGGATTACTCTTGGGATTAACTCTTCCACCCTCCTTTCCATTATGGATGGCTTTTATGGGTGGTGTGATTGGTATCGCATTAGGCAAGTTTGTTTTTGGTGGTCTTGGCTATAATGTTTTTAATCCGGCCCTGGTAGGACGCGCATTTTTACAAGCTGCCTTTCCAGTTGCTATTACCACCTGGACGCCAGCATTCTTGGAAAATCGTTTCACTTCTTTCTCTTCATCTACATTGGCACTTCCTTTTATGGAACCGGTTGTGGATGGAATGTCTGGCGCAACTCCTCTCTCCGCTTTTAAATTTGATCATGTTACTACTAATACTACAGACTTAGCACTTGGCTTAGTTAGTGGATCTGCAGGCGAAACGTGTGCGATAATAATTATTCTAGGTGGCCTGTATCTCATCATTCGAAAGATGATGAACTGGCGCATACCCGTTGCGATTTTAGGAAGTGTATTTGTGTTTGGCGGTACATTATATCTGTACGATAGTCAGGTCTACCCATCTCCTATGTTTTTGCTTTTCTCTGGCGGATTAATGCTTGGTGCATTCTTTATGGCAACTGATATGGTGGGCTCTCCCATTACTTCATTGGGGGTTATCATCTATGGTGCTTTCATCGGAATTCTGGTTGTTGTGATTCGTATTTGGGGTGGACTTCCTGAAGGGGTGATGTATGCCATCCTGCTGGCGAATGCAATTTCGCCACAAATAGATAAAGCCATTCGTCCGCGTGTGTATGGAACTTCTAAAAAGAAATCATCATGAGTGAAGTGAATACCACAACCGAGCAATCCCAAACTGGTAGCGGAAAAATGCTTCGTGCCATGGTAGGCATTGGCGTAATCTGCGCCTTACTCATTGTGGTAACGTACGAACAAACACTTCCCCGGATAGAACGCTTGCGTGCAGAAGCGTTAGAACAAGCCATCTTTAAAGTTATCCCCGGTATTACCAAAACGAAAAAATTCCAGCGAAATGAGGATAACACATTTACTGAAATAACTCGTGTCAATAAGACCAAACAAATTGTTTATGCCGGTTACAATGACAAAGATGAATTCATGGGTATAGCCGTAGAGGCTGCAGGACAAGGATATGCAGATATCATTCGTGTGCTGTACGGATACAATCCTGAAACAGAAAAAATCATTGGCTTCTATGTGTTGGAGAGTAAAGAGACTCCAGGCCTGGGCGATAAGATTGAAAAGGATCAAAGCTTCCTTGACAACTTTAGCGCATTGGATGTTTCATTAGATAAATCAAAAATCAAAAATAAAGTAGCGGCCGTAAAACAAGGAGCTAAAACAAATGCCTGGGAAATAGATGGCATAACAGGTGCAACTATTTCTTCGCGTGCAATTGGCGCGCTGATTAGTTCCAGCACGAATGATCTTGTACCACTTCTTTACCAGCACAAGCAATCTTTTGAGATTAATAAAAGCGAAACAAAGAAATGAACAGTCCATCGCACCATAAAGCAAACACCGGTTTCTTTTCCTCGCTAAAGGAAAGTCCGTCAACTGATGTGTTCATCAAAGGGCTGTGGCGCGATAATCCTGTATTCGTTCAGATAATTGGCATGTGCCCAACATTGGCTGTTTCCAATAGTGCCATTAATGCATTAGCTATGGGGCTTGCCACTGCCTTTGTATTGGTAATGTCGAATGTGTTGATTTCATCATTACGGAATTTTATTCCTAAGCAAGTGCGCATTGCGTCCTATATTTTGATCATTGCTACGTTCGTCACGATGACTGATTATGCGATTCAAGCGATTAGCGTTCCACTACACAAAAGTTTGGGTGCGTTCATTTCCCTCATTGTGGTAAACTGTTTGATCTTAAGCAGAGCAGAAGCGTATGCATCAAAAAATACGATTGGTAAATCCATGTTGGATGGTTTGGGCATGGGATTTGGATTTGTGTTTGGATTACTCTGCCTCGGTTCAGTGCGTGAGCTCATGGGCAACGGATCCATCTTTGGGTACTCCATCTTTGCGGACTCTTTTCAGGAGTGGATCATTATGATTCTTCCTGCCGGTGGTTTTTTTACACTCGCTTTATGGCTGTTCATTTTTAATCTGGCTAAACAAAAGAAATCCGCATGAAAACAGAATCGCTTTGGATGATTTTTATTAACGCCAGTCTCATCAACAACTTTGTACTGGCATACTTTCTGGGGATCTGTCCGTTTCTTGGTGTCTCCGGAAAAATGGATACCGCCACCAAAATGGGTGGAGCTGTTACGTTTGTTATGATCATCAGTTCCATGTGCGCCTATGGCATTCATGCATTTTTGGTTGCCATCAACGCACCGTTCCTACAATTGATCAGTTACATTGTTGTGATAGCAGGTACTGTGCAACTGGTAGAAATGTTTGTGAAGAAAATGAGCCCTGCCCTCTTCAGAGCGTTAGGTATTTTTCTTCCATTGATCACGACCAACTGTGCCATTTTAGGACTAGCCCTTTTCCAAACCAACAAGGGTTATGGATTACTAGAAAGTTTTGTTTATGCATTAGGAGCCGGAGCCGGTTTTACTTTGGCATTGGTGTTGATTGCAGGGTTGCGCGAACAGCTTGAGTTTGCAGAAGTACCCAAAGTGGTAAAGGGAACAGTGATTACATTACTGCTCGCAGGTATTTTATCATTGGCATTTATGGGTTTTTCAGGATTAGGAATTTGACATGGAAAAATTTACAGCTTATATCATCGGCATAGCAGGCATCATCTTCCTAATGGTGGGATGGATTGCTATACAAGCGATGTGGCGAAAAGTATTCTCGGAACATGTATCCGATGAAGACGCCATGGCCGAGAGAACTACCTGCGGAAACTGTGGTTGCAAAACCGTTTGTGAAAATAAGTCTCGAAAAATTAAAACAGAATCAACTCAATAAATAAATTGTTATGGCACATCTAGCTGATTACACCACCGAAAAAAAGTACAAGGCTATCGTTCAAAAATCCGAGCGCCTTACTCCTACTGATACAGAAGAGGTTCGAGAAATCGAATTGGAAGTACAAGACAAGGAATTTAATTGTCAGGTAGACCAAAGCTTTGGCGTTTTGGTAGATGTTAAAAGTGAATTTGGAAATCCCTATCATCATCGTTTGTATAGCGTGGCGGATTTACCAGCAAAGAGTGCAGGCAAAACAAATATCACCATGCTGGTAAAGCGTTGCTCTTATGTTGATGAGTTTAATGGCGAGGTGTATCTGGGTGTAGGCTCCAACTATTTATGCGATCGCAAGATAGGTGACGAAGTTACGATCACCGGTCCGTTTCCCTTACCCTTCGTTGCTCCTGAGGACAAAACAGCCAACATGATTCTCATTGGCATGGGTACCGGCATTGCTCCCTTTCGCGCATTTATAAAGCACATCTACAAAGAAGTGAAAGAATGGAAAGGAAAAATAAGGTTATTCTATGGTGCACGCAGTGGGCTAGAGTTGTTATACCTCAACGACAAAGATGGTGACCTCACTAATTATTATGATGAAGAAACTTTTGAAGCGTTTCATGCAATAAGCCCGCGCCCCCAATGGTCCGATCCGATTGCGCTTGATTCACTTATTGAAGGACGCACCGAAGAAATTTTAGAACTGCTGAAGCAATCCAACACCTACATTTTTGTAGCGGGCCACGAAAAGATCAATGAAAATTTAGACAAGGCATTTTCTAATATTTTAGGATCAAAAGAAAAATGGCTTACACGCAAAGCCGAATTGATTGCCGGTAAAAAATGGGCCGAAGTGATTTATTAAAATAGCGACCGTCACATGACCATTCTTATTGCCCTCATAGCCCTTGGTGGACTAACCTTACTGTTAGCGGTAATACTGATAGTGGCTAATAAGAAATTGTATGTATATGAAGATCCACGCATTGACATGGTAGAGGAAATGTTGCCCCATGCAAATTGTGGTGCCTGTAGTTATCCCGGTTGTCGGCCGTTTGCTGAAGCACTCGTTTCAGGAAAAGTACTACCGGGTAAATGTACCGTGAGCACTGATCAAGGACGGTTAGCGATAGCTAACTTCTTAGGCGTTGCATTAGGTTCAGAAGAAAAGCAAGTTGCACGACTAGCCTGTGCAGGTGGCACCAACGTAGCGATAAACCGTGCTCAGTATAAAGGAATCAATAGCTGCCAGGCCGCAACGCTTGTTTCCGGTGGTGGTAAAGGTTGCTTTTGGGGATGCCTCGGCCATGGTGATTGCGAAGTAGTTTGTGACTTTGATGCTATCACAATGAATGAACATTCTATTCCGGTAGTGGATGCAGCCAAATGCACAGCCTGCGGTGATTGTGTCGAAGTGTGCCCCAAAGATTTATTTTCATTGCAACCCATCAGTCGAAAGTTATGGGTACAATGCAAAAGTCTTGAAGCTGGTGATGGCGTGTTGGATGAATGTCAGGTTGGTTGTACTGCGTGCGGCAAATGTGCAATGGATGCACCCGGTAATCTCATTACTATGATTCACAATCTGCCCGTTATTGATTATACAAAAAATCATAACACAAAAGTACCTATAGAGCGATGCCCTACTGGAGCAATTGTGTGGCTGGATGGTGAAGGTATAGTGAAAGGCCGGGAAAGCAAAAAAATTATCCGCAAGGGAAGACGCGAGATGGGTTCTTCGTGACAAATAATTTCAAGGTTAATAAAGTACTTACATTAATTAAATTGAAAGCGCATCGTCCTTTGCAAGACGATCTCGACATCACTCCGATCTCAACACCTTCGCAGGATTACTCACTGCCCCTTGCAACACCTGCACACTTACCGTAACCAATGCAATCAGTAAAAACAACACCAGCGGCAACACAAACAAATCCCATTGCAACCCGACACTAAAGGCAAAACTATTCAGCCAACTATTAATACCATACCATGCCAACAGCATCGTGAGCATACGCACAACTCCTTCACACTACACCAACATGGGCGAGGGGGATTGATGGGAAAAGAGTACAAGGCCAGCTCTGGAGATTTTTATGTTATGAATTCTCAAACGCTGCATGGAATTCGCAATGCAAATGATACTCCGTGCTCTTATTTTGCGTTCAAGTGGAAGTGAAAATTAGAATCCAGTATCAGTTCTCCACACTATGCGTACTCAAATTATTTAAGCAAAGAATTCGCAAATGCATTTATAGTTTCAATGGGATTTTTAAAATCAAAACTAAAAGAAGTATTTAATGGATTTCCAGCAAAGCTGCCTACTACTTTCAATGAAACCCTACCTCCATTAACCATACTTAATTTGCCATCAAATTCGGCCGATGTAATATTGATAACACCCATAGGTGAACCATTTTCAACAATCCATTTACCTGCCTGAAAAGAACCCACGGTTACAATCTTTGCTCCTTCCAAAACTTGTTTTGCTGCTTCCATAGACCCTTGAGCGGTTTCTTTAGCAGCAATTAGCCCAGCTACGCGTGGGTCTGCATCGATTGGTGTTTGCTTACATAAATCTCCCATGGTTCCAACAATTTCACGAGTAGCCAACAAGGTGGCATTAGCCGTTGCTTTCCCAGTTTCAAACAAAGCTATCTGAGCCATCGCAGCGGAGCGCAACGCTGCTTGTTCAGTATAGAAAGGAACGGATGCTGTACCCCGTGCTCCTTTTTCGATAAAATTAGGAGCGCTGTCTACCCATTTATTTTTATCAGAAATTCGTTTATCGATTTGGGCTATAATTCTATGTTGTGCATCAATGTCATTTTGTATGGATTGAACACCTTGTCTCTTACTTTCTACATCTGCTTTAGCATCCGCTAAGCGTTTGCAATCACGATCTCGTTCACCCTGAACAATTCTTCGCTGTTGATCAATGTCTGCATTTAAAGAATTTAACTTATTCTGCTCTTGTGTGATTGTTTTCTTTGCACTATTGATTCCATTCTGAGTATCCTTCGTTGCTTTGTCTATTTCTTTCGAAGCATTTTCATTGATGTATTGCCATAAATCATTTTGCAGTTTAGCATTAACACCAAAGGAGCCACCATCTTTTACCGAACTTCCATAAACACGAAGCGAGGCATTAAACATGTTCAATATTTTTCCCGATGTCATAAGTTCGAATCCAGTATCTTGTAATTTCATTTCTGCGGTTTGAGTAATACCCAATAGCGTAGCAGATCCTGTAAATGCCATTTTAAAATTTCCGGGCTTTACCAGAAATTCCATTGATGGTCCAGCTCTTCCATCTGCGCTGGTAAGGGCGAAGAATGGCTCATGGCGAATTGCATCTATTGCTGCTCGTGCCTCCATCCCATCAGTCGCTACTCGCACTAGTAAACTCATTTTGAAATCTTGAATATTCGCATCTCCCTTCAATAGAAAACCTGGCTCATAATGTTTATCAAAAATGACAATCCCATTTGGGTTGGGAACCGCTGTTAATTGAACATTACTCAACGAAGCATTTGATAAGGTGTTTGTAACTTCATTGGGAATGGGCACATTAGCAGCAAATGCTTTTGCAATCTGACCAAGATTTAATCGATCGAAGTGCGCATCAATCATTGAATTTATTGGGTCGTATGTATTGAGTCCTACTGTTATGCCTCCACTAAAGATGGGTGGATTTCCATTGCCCGCCTTCATTGTTCCCATTAGGGCAATAGCAGGAAGTGGAATTCCGCCAGCTTTAATGCTTGCGCTAATACCAAGTCCCAAATCCGAAATCGTTAACCCATTCGAAATGCCAAATGGATTATTCCAAACACCATTAAGTTGTCCCTTTACACCTATTGCCAGATTTGGAATATCCACTTCTATGGCTGACTTAAATTGCAAAATAGTGCCATTGGAAGTTTTAATATCAATCCGTCCTGCCATGTCAACTTTTAATGCTGGCGCAGGTCTAATGGTTAAATTTATTTCCTTCATGGTTACGTTCCCGGATTTGTCGAAGGGAACGTTGGTTGAGATATACGCTGAAAGGTACGCATCACTCGCGCGGTTACTAACAGCAGTCTCTACATTCAAATTGGTTTGTCCGACCCAGGATGCAAACTCGGGTGACAAGGAAGTAAGATCATAAGAAGCCCTCATCGTTAATCCTCTATTCACTTCTTTTCCACCTTGTAAACTTTTAAGCGTAGCTGCTTGCTGCACTGATGAAAGAACAAATTGTGTGTTCTGCAATCCCAGGTTATCGAGGGGCTGTAAGCCAGATGCAATCTTTGAAAGTTGAAACCCTACAGGTAATCGAAATCCTAAAAGCAAACTAAGAGGTCCTTTATTAGGTCCAGGCTTAACTTCAAACTCTACATTACCAACATCGGTTGTGCCACTCGCTGAAAAGCGTTGGCTATTCGGTTGTACTGAGAATTCAATATCTGATAAGGACAACGAACTTATTTCATTTGGGATTTCGTTGAGTATTGGATCATTGATGTCTGATTTTAATATGGTGCCTAAAACAATTGACGGAACCTTTGCACCAAAAGTCCAATCTTGACCGGAAGATGTAATCGATGCGGCTATTAATACATTAGTCCCGCCAAAATTTGCCTGACCTGTAATACTAATTGCAACTGATGGTCGCTTGGAAGACGGATTACGCACAGACACTGTAAACGAAGGGCTATTCACTTGCAAAGGGCTACCATTAATAGGCGACCAATTACTGCTTTGCATAATCATTTTCAATTCATTGATAGAAAGAGAATTTGAAAACTCGCAGATGATTGCTGTTCCTCTAGGCTCGGGTGTACCTTTCGGCCACCAATCCGAAAGATTACTTCCTGCTAATCGTTTTGAATCGGCACGATCGAAATCTTTTGGAGAATTGAAATTTATAGTAAGTGTTGTGAAATGACTTTCGTCCGAATATGTTAATGAAAAGGAAGCTGGTGAATCAAAGAATTGCGCTGTTCCTTCCGCAGAATTTCCGGATACATGAAAGGATTGAAAACTAAAATCTTTCTTCCTTAAAAAACTTCCGAGAGCAGTTTCGAGCGAACTCTTTATATCTGCTGCGGGTTTGTCTATTTCTGGATTAGCATGTAATGAGAACACACTAGCCATGGCAAGCCAAATGGCCAGGGTTAGGTTTTTAGGTTTCATAGGGGCTTTAATGTTAGTGAAACCAACTAAATAATCCTAAACGGAATTTTAATTTATGCAGATGAACAACCAACTAATAATACCAAACAAATCATTCATTGCTATCAATCAGGAGTTATTGCAAACTAGATAGCTCTAGCTGATTATAAAGTTTATAAAAAAATATTAGACTCTTCAATCAATCAATAACAATTCAATTTTTTCGGTTCAGGTAATTTAGATAAATGGATCTATAAACATCTTTTGAAGAAAGTTGTGTTGCAAGCTGATAGTACTCTTCAATGCCTTCACTGAATGCACCATGATTATACTCTAAAAACATAGCAAATGATACTGCCGCAGAGGCATCTGTAATTTTACAGGATGAAAATGGTTGAGTCCAGTTTGCAGAAGTTGGTAGTTCTACAGCAAACGAATCTCCATGCATGTGAGGCTGAGACAAACTAATCACTAATACCTTGTCCTCATTCAATTGTTCTATTGCTTCTGGGTGATCGTTAAGATTCAAACAAATCGAATCTCCTTCAATTTCAAATTCTTCTACCTCATCATCAAATATGCTTTTAATCTGAATGCGAGGGTTCACTCTATCGCCTTTGCTTCTGTAATCATTCCATGCAATCGGAATTGTATTTGTCATTCCCGTAGAAAGCACATGAATTCGTTTAGGATAAAATAATTTGAAATAGTAAGTTGCATGATCCACAGATCCACCAATGAAGATAGGCTTATCGGAAAATAGTTTCCTTAAATCAGGTCGTTCATGTTCTTTGCCTAATCTTTCCAAACCTAGATCGGGTACAACCAACACGGTATCTTTAGCTTCAATTGCGTGAAAATAATTACTAATCAAAGCGAGATATCCGGTGCTTTTAATCTGTAGAGTATCTCCTGGTAAAACCGTATCGAATTGATTTAATCGATGCGTTCCCATACTAACATTTTCAGCAATTAACAATTGATACGTTAACGGAATCTGCGCAAGCGCAGCGTGAACGCATAAAAACAAAAACGTTGATAAAAAGAATTTTAAAAAATTTACCATTTTATTAAATAATGACTTTAATTTAATAAAACTAATAGAACGATCCTTGCTACCGATTCAAAATCGAATTTTAACCATTTGCGTATGTTGTCTATTTGTATCAACAACGAATGGGCAGATGGCAAAAATATTTACCAAACTGCCCAAAGAAAAATGGAGTGGCAAATGGCAAACTACTAAGCTTACCGATAAACAAAAATTAGAAAGACTTTCTTTGCTTCCAGTTGGTGATTCAGTACAATTTGAACTTCCTTATTACGACTCGCTTAATACGACAAACGACAGCAAGTATTTTCCATTAAATCTGGCAGGCCTTCACTTTCTGGATCTAGACTTTGATGGTGATCTTGATTTAGTCTACAGTGGATCTTCCGGCTGGCAAACCTTGATGGATACTAAAGTTTATTTGAGTGAAAATAATCGTTATCAATTTCTTGAGATACTAAATGGCGCGATTTTAGACATTCATAAAGCAAAAAACAGTTACGAAATCTATACCCAATGGATTCCCTGTTGTGATTCATATACTACGCGAATAGAAAAGACCCTTTTCTCAAAGTCAAATCAAGGTTCATTCAAGGAATCCATTTCAATCATAGGATTGAATCGATTAAAAGCCATGCCGGATTTTAAAGGGCTACGATCGGGTTGGATAAAAGACGCTGACTTATTTGCATCGCAAAGTGATTTCAATGGTATGTCCCCTTATTTTGGAGCGCAGACCAAAGCGGCAACCGATTCATTGCGAGCTAAACACCCCATCAAATTAATCAACCTCGCAGGCCGCACTCAAGTAAGTATACTTGAACAGAAATCGGTAAATGGAAAAGAATGGTATTTGATTATCACCGAAGTTATCGCTGATGCTCCCAAATCAAGATACGAATGGTCGGCCGGAGTCAATAGAAGATTTGTTGGCTGGGTGGATCAGATGAACACCAAGTAAGATGGAGTACCCCGAACTCAATAAATTAATACAATTGCAAAAGGATTTTCAGCTTAGGGTAGAACACCTCACCCCTTCTGATAACTCAACATTTTTTAAAGTCAGATTTATCATCAAAGAGGAAGCATGGGAAGTTTACATTGATGATGAGTATAAGTACTTTGATGTGTCGAAACAATTGCTTTGTATTTATCTTGTATTAAGTGCGCTGGAAGATTATCAGGAGGCGACTGATTATTTGCAATGGTGCAAGCACAATGGACTAAATGCTTCTGAACCCCTGTGGCTTGACTACTATAAAGAACTTGGTAAATCGCATGCAGCGATTGAGAGCAAGCTACATAGAATTGATTCCTGTATTAGTTCGTTCGATTACCAACTACGCGCTGGTGCTTTTTCAGCATTGCTAAATCAAGGGTAATCAATGACAGATTATAATCTTGCCGCCTTTCGATTTCGCTTCTTAACCTGCTCTCATTGCAAGCAAGAGTATTGTTACACAACGGATGGAAGTGGAATAATACCGGGGGAAGATGATGTTATTTTATGATCATCAAATGTGCTTCCGTATAATCCAGATGAAGACGATTCCACCATTCCAGTATCGAGTATCAGCAGATGTACACAGTGTAAGTCAATTATATGGGCTGAGGAAGGAGTAAATACATATTGTAAAAAGATGCTTAATTGGGAAACAGCTAGTGCAGCACTCAAAAAAGCAAAACGACCTGACATCCTAAATAATGAAGAACTCTTACTATTATCAACCGATCAAACGCTAGCACAAGAACAGCGCATAATGGTGCTTAACCATTTTTGGGGCAGTTTTCTAAGTAAGCATGAAATAGAATATTCGTTTAACGATGCCCATGCGGCATGGCCACCAACTCCTGAGTTTTATAGGCTCGATGAATTGTTACCGTACCTTCCGGTTGAAGCAGATACGGAAAAGATTAATAAAGCAGAGTTGCTAAGAAATTTGAACAAGTTCAAAGAAGCAATTGGGTTATTGAAAACTGTGAAACCCGGTATTTGGAAACGGACTGCTAACTACCTGATTAAAATTTGTAAAAAAAGTATTGCACATCCGGTTATTATTCCGCCCAGAATTTCGATCACCAGGCACTTTAAAAAATTGATAAACCGAATTTGGCCTAGAACCTTTCGCGTTAAAGCGCTTACTATGGAAGATTACTTTTAAGACTTAAAAGAAACAAAACTTCTCTTTTGCTCCCACTGCCTTAATCAACTTCTTTCAAACGATCCAATACATAAGGCATAAACTCCTACACCGTAGGATGCACGTGCACCATTTCCCGATATTTTCGGCACGGTATGTTACTTTGCATAATAGCTGCAAACATATTGGTTACCTCATCACCCTTTTATCCTTAGCCACGAATTTAGCAAAAGCTAAAAGCGCTCCACTCACCATAATGTTTCGGAAAAAGTTAACCATTTCAAGTTCCTTTTCTCTCGCTAAATCAGCCGTCATATTTTCTGTTCCTAATTCATGGCCCATTGCTCCCTCGCCCTTGTTGGTGTTGTGCGAAAGCAAGCTGCGTGGCTTCACCAACAAGCCTTACCCTTTCACCCTTGATAGTGAGTTAAAAATATCCAATCCTTCTCGTTCTTTTGATAAAATTTCGCACTTGAATATTTATAATCTTCCGGCCACTTGCAGAGCCCTGCCTGTACAGGATTATTGTGGATGTAGTCTAACTTTTGTGCAAACACCTGTGGCGTCCACAACGGAATGCCCAATGAATTTCTTTCCCATACCTGGTATTTTCGGTCTTTGGCATTTACGATCAACTCGTTCAACATTTCTGATTTCTCTTTTTGCAAAATCTTCAGAATCTGTTGACCTGTGAATTTTAAAAAGTCGCGTTGAACATCGCTGCGTTGATGGTCTCCTACCATTTGCCAGATCACATGAAAATGGTTATCCATGATGACGAAACCATAGATGTAAATACGTTTGGACTTAACAAGAAATGCGAGGCTATCGATAATAATATCTTTGAATCTGTTCCCGGCTAGTATAAGTTTCCAATCCAGACATGTAACGGTTAAAAACTCGGGATGTTCTTTTGTGAAAATCACTTTTTCATTCATTAACATTAAAATTAATGAAATCACTCGTTATGGTTCATCAAATGTATCGCTTGTTGGTGAACCTTCGCGCAGTCTCTTTCGCACAACACCAACAATGGCGGGAGATTGATGCGTACCTTACTTTGTTTGGAGCGTACCTGACTTAAACCGGTGCGTACCTTACTTTGTTTGAAGCGCACCTGACATTAGCCAGTGCATACCTTACTTTGTCTGATGCGTACCTGAATCAAACCAGTGCTTACCTGAATTGGATTGGTGCGGTCTTGCAGCGTATGGTCTCTGGCTTTTGAGCGAATCGTCCTCTGCGAGAGACCATGCTAGACCAAGTGCAAATAGTTTGCAACAGTATGAATCATTTGTTGGTGAACCTTCGCGCAGTTTTTACGCACAACACCAACAAGGGCGAGGTAGAACTTTATCTAAATTGTCAAGGTCTGTTCCCAGCCTTTTGGTAATATGGTTGCGTAAAACTTCTATCATTTTAATACTGGGTGATAATGAATTTAGCCCTATAAATAGATAGTGCCAAATCTAGTTGTAGTGATAATTTATAACCTATAAATAAATCCTGTATAAAAATTCAAATCCCGTTTCATGATAATTCCATTTGAACTAAGAGGTTTAAGCCCTTCCGTACCTTCTTTTATAAAAGCCTGAGTATCTGTAAACCAATTCGCGTCTTCTTTTAAGAAAATCCCATTGGTATACTTTGTTGTGTAGAAGTAGGTTGCTCCTAGCTTATATCTCCATCGAAAGGTAATCTCATAATTCAATTCTAACCCAGCCGCTAATGCCTGATACTTAGAGCCTGAAAACAGTTCAATTTGAGGGGCATCAAACTTAACTTTCTTAATTGTGAAATCATCTTGAGAGTTGACTACTCCATTCCTGGAAGTAAGGTTGATCCAATAGTAGTTTACTTGCGGCACCACATAAAATCTGGAAATGCTTTCCATACGAATACTGTATCCTACTCCAACTCCTGTCTCGCGATATCTTGTTGATTTACCAAAATTTCCTGCAGTACTAAACTGAAGTATGAAATTCCTTTTTATTCGATAATTATATTGTAACGATAGTCCAAACAAGTTATCGGTTGTAGCAGCTACATCTTTACTTATTGAAAGACTATTATTTTGAAATTCTATGGAATGTGCTGCTTGGGAATAATGAGAATAAAAAATACCAGCTCCATACTCTACATTTCTTGTAAAGTTTTTCATTGATCTGCTAGATTTATTTGTACTGGACCCTTTAGCAGATGTGTTTTTATTTTCATTAAGGGTCATATTCACACCTTGCCAGCTAGTTGGCGTAATGGCTTTTGCCTCCTCCAATACATATTGACCGAATTGAAGTCTTTGATGATACGGAATTTGTTCGGCTTGTGTTTTATAGTCGTGAGATGAATAAATACTGTTCAGGTAGAAAGAGCTATCCTTTCCAAATTTTGTTTCATAGTTAACATATGCAAGTCGCCAATTAGAATCTCTGAAAAAATATTCTGTGGTCACCTTAATAAATTGGCGTCCATCCGAATTTAATAGTCGTTGGAAACTATTTCGTTTTAGATCTTGAAACTCTTCCATTTTAACAATGGCAAAAGAATGATCAAGAATGAATATTTTACCATGCGTGGTTAAATTCTTGTCGTGATAACTAACTTCAAATAGGTTGGCACCTTCGTATGTAGTGGTATCCATAATATCGAAAATGAATGCATCGATCCGGGTACTGTCGAGTGGCCCTTCCCTCCGAATAACGAAATCAAATCGATGTGCTAAATGTCCACCGGCATAGATTTGAAAACGCGGTGGAACTTCACTTTCTGTCACGTTAATAGCATTCACTAATCTAACTTGCCCAGTTTTGGTTTTAGTCTGATATGAATCTTTTAATACTTCCAACTCGGATTCAATGATGTGATAATACTCACGGCCTAAGGTATCCTTTGAGAATCGCTCCCGAAGAAATCCTGTAATCAACTCTTTCTGTTGAGGATAGTTGAAATCGATATTCCTAACAGCATTTATTACAAGCTCTTTTGCATAATCCTTGGCATATACAACTACACCTCCAAGTGTTCTTGCGTCTTCCTCCAGGCGTATCACATAGTGAGTTTTGTTCATTGCAATGGGAACCAACTTGGTTTTATATCCTATGCAGGATATGGTTATAAGGCTATCCTTCGGATAAATATAGAGTTGAAAGTTACCTTCTGCATTAGTGACAGTGCCACGAAATGAATTCTCAATAAGAATATGAGCAAAAGCAACCGGTTGATTATTATCCTGAAAGACATTTCCCGTTAAAACAACCTGCGCATGACCAAACTGAGTTATCGAAAGAAAGAGCAATATGAAAAGTAGGATTGCATGAATACCCGCTTTTCCTTTCTTACTAAGATTGATAGTTTGTAAAAACATCTTATTGGTGAAATATTATTCAGACCTTTCTAACTCATCAATCTTTTCTTTCAACTCTCTTAAACACTTTCCATACGAAACTTTGTATAGCCATCGTGTAATGTAAAAACAAAGAGGGGTTAGTATGATTAGTGTAACAATCAACAAAATGATTACCGCCTTCTCTTGCATCATCGAATTTATGTTCTTACTTCCTAAGGCTCCGCCCATTAAAAACCCTGAGGTAGCGGCTATCGGGTAAATGAATAGTGCGACACGTTCCTGAAATTTTATATTGTCGGTGATAAAGTGATAGGTATGCTGAAGCGCGGTTTTCAAATTTTTGTCAACAGGTAATTCGATATTGACTTTTCGATACATCGAATAATTTATAATAAAGAAAAAGATGTATGACAAGATTACGAGTACCAACCCTCCTTTTACCAGCGGTTCATCAAATTGAAAAAAGAGATAGATAAACATGAGCAAAAAGACAGCGGCAAAACCTGTTGTTTGCAGATAAGCCGACTTTAATTTTTGCACCGGGTGCTTTGATCTTTTTGGCGGAATAACCGAACCCTTTACAGGTTGTTTCAGTTTTTCGGTTTCCAATTTTTTCCAGACCTCTAACAAGTCCATAATTAATAAGCCTTAAGTTTCTTATTTAACGTTTCTTTGATGCGGAATAATTTTACGGCCACATTGTTTTTAGTGAGTCCGGAAATTTCAGCGATTTCTTCATTCTCGTACCCATCCAAATGGAGCGTGATAATCAAACGATCTATTTCTGTTAGCTCACGGATAGCAATGTAAAGGGCTTCCACTATCTCGCTCTGATTTTCAGCAGTGGACACTTTCAATCGGCTAAGATCTTCATGAGGAACCACCACCTGTGGTTTTCTTTTGAAAGTAAGTACTGTATTGAGCCCAACCCGATACAACCAGGTCGAGAATTTTGAGTTGCCTTTAAACTTAGAGTACGATCGCCAGGCTTGAAAAAGTATCTCCTGAAAAAGATCTTCCTCATCTTCTTCATGATTTACATAGAGGCGAATCACTTTATAAATAATTCCTCTATTCTGATCAATCAAAGCAGTAAATTCTTTCTCAAGCATTTGCCCCATCAGATAGTTTGCATTTTTGAATAGGTTTTGTTCTATAACCGTGATTTTCAAACAAAGTTTATACCCTGGGTTTACAACACTTAACAATTCTAAATCTCGACTTTCATACTTAAAATAGTACTCCATTAGTAGCACGTGCCCGAGCAGAATTACAAGGCCTTGCATTTTATTTTGTCACCCATAATACTATAGCTCTCCAAAAAAAAGTATGATCCTCTGTAATTATAGCTTAGCCTCTGCGACTAACTGGGAAATAATTAGAAATGAAAAAGAAGCCATCAAAAGGTATGTGGGCAGCCACAGTGGGCATAGTTGCAGGATTTGTATGCTTGTTAGGCATACTTGGTATTTCGAACGTTGGATTAGAAACTACAGACCTGGCTCTTATAATAGCCTTATCGATATCAATTCTTGTTCCGTTGGTAAGCACGAATGCAGAAAACCAAAAGGATTCTTGTAACAACAAAACCACACAATATGATAATTACTAAAGAAAATTCTACCAAGGTTAGAGATACTGGAAAAATCAACCGTATTTTTTATGGCGGTTTTGTTGCACTAGGTCTATATTTCTTACTGACTAATCATGACTTATCGAGCGCTATGTCAAATTTTGGATTAGCGCTAATCTTTGATCCCTTTGATCAGAAAGTACGTTGGAATAATCGTCCACTCTATCAGCGTGTGTGGCTAGTCGTTCACCTTGCTATTGTTTTTGTGCTTTTGGGGATGTTGTTAACTATTATTTGAAGACTAGCTGGAGGTAGGATATCTTCTCTTGTGCCGCGCATTACTTTAAAGTAGACTGCTTTTAAAGCCGTATGAATCTTCGTTTCTAAATCTTTTTTTTACACCATGAGTAATTCAGATAAAAAAATTGGTTTTTTTTTAAGCATTGAGGTTGTTACAGCAGGCTGTTCCCTTGGCTCTTTTCTCCTTACTGAAGACCAGAAATTCGCTTCCATTCATCAACTATTTTTTCTTAGGAAAGCATCTTTTGATCTTTATTGGTTTTCTCGTGTTTATGTTAACCTTTAAGACGAAAAGATTATTTTAAAAGATCATTCGGGCATAGTATGCTTCTATCGGGCATCGCCTTCGTTTTTAGAACCGCAATAGCACATTCTATCTCTACAATAAAATGCTTAAATATTTATGAAAGTTACAGATGTAAATATCCGTTAATCTATAATAGCCATCCTATAGCTAAATATCTTAATTTGTAACCGCTATAAGGATAATGGGGAAACGGTTTATATTTTTTGTAATTCTTTCTATTCTGGGTTTAAGCGCAGTCGCTCAGAAAAATAAAATTAATAGCCTTGAGTCTACACTAGCAAAGGCGCAATCAACTATTCAAAAGATTGACATTTTATGCAAACTGGCCGACCACTATCTGGCCTATCAGCCATCAAAAGCAAAACATTATGCAGAAGAAGCACTAAGCTTATCCATAGAAACAGATTATGAGAAAGGAGAAATTTTAGCACTCAGCCATCTCAGCGATTATGAATTTCGACAAGGCAATTATGCACAAGCAATTCAGTTAGCCAGCAAATCATTACGTCAGGCAGAAGCAATAAATGATTCAACGTTGATGGCCATGGCTTATCGGGTGCTGGGTAATACGAACAACTTTGGTCTTAAACGATACGACTCAGCGTTGGTATACCAACTCAAAGCTTTCAAAATACATAAGCATCGCAAAGATTATGAAAAGATGGCCTCCATCTGCGGTAGCATCACCTGGATTTACGCCACCACCAATCAGCACTTAGAGGAAGCGCATCGATTGGCTGACTTGGGAATTCACCTTTCAGACTCTTTGAATAACACGAAGTTTCTTAGTTATAATTATAACTCCAAGGGCATGATCTACATGCAGGAACATAAACTGGATTCCGCTTTAAAGTATCTGGACTTATCAATTGACTTCGCACAGGAAAACAACGACAATGCAGTAACTGCTTTTAATAAACGACTAAAAGCATCTATTTACCTCGAACAAAATAACACTCAAAAGGCCTTAGACTTATTTCATGCTGCATTAGCAGAAAGTCGCGCGATAAACTTACGTGAAGTAATGAAAAACAGTTATGACGGCCTCGCTAAAGGTTATGCTGCCACCAACAACTATCCGCTGGCATACAAGTACAGTACGTTATTTAATCAGTTACAAGATTCCTTACTAAATGCTGAGATCACCCAAACTGCTCTTCTCAGTGAATTAGAATTTGAAGAGACGAAGAACAAAGCAAAAATCAAAGAACTGCAAAACTCAAATGAACGTGCTAAAAAAGATCAGCTTATATACACCTTGCTGTTTGTAACTGCTCTTGCATTTTTAGTAACTGTAATTTTGCTTATCATGAGAAACAACAGGCAACGTGCGCGCACGAACTTGATGTTGCATGGAAAGAATGAGCAAATTGCTGAACAAAATGAAGTGTTGGTTCGGGTTAACGCCACCAAGGACAAACTTTTTTCGATCCTGGGCCACGATATGCGCAGCCCGCTGGCAAGTTTAAAGGGCATGCTCGATTTAGTAGTGCGTAAGCAACTTTCTAGTGAAGAGTTTATGAATTTTGCACCTAAACTTAACCAACAAGTAACAAGCATTACCGAAACCCTTGAAAATTTATTGAGGTGGTCTCAATCACAACAGAAAGGTTGGGTATCATCCATAACCATTATCAATCTTCACTTACTCTTAGAGAAATGTACAGCACTTTTTTTCGAGATGGCACATGAAAAGAAGATTACAATCATTAATACCGTAGGCCCTGATGAAAACATAGCCGGAGATAAGAACCAGATAGAACTCATTTTTAGAAACCTGATCCATAATGCCATTAAGTTTACCAATCTGGGTGGATCAGTAACCATTAGCACAAAACAAAAGGAAAGCTTTACAGTAATACATGTGGCCGATACGGGCATTGGGATGTCTGAAACTCAATTAAAACAATTGTTTACCTTAAACAATACATCGAACACGAGGGGCACACAAGGTGAACAAGGTACCGGCTTAGGGCTGCACTTGTGTTTTGAAATGGTGAGAGAAAATGGAGGTATGATTGAAGTAACAAGCACACTCCTTGAAGGAACAACGTTTCATGTTTATTTGAAGAGTCAGATGTCTTAATAGATAATATGGACTCAAATAACTTTAAAATCATTTTTTGTTAACTGATGAGTTCAGTAGAATGTTTCTGAAGAAGTCTCAACTCATCCACTCCTACTTCTTATTCCCTTCCATCTTAATTTTTGTATTCATCTCCTCATTCTTGCTCAACACAAGGTTCTCAATAAAGAACTCCATCATCCGGTCGCGATCCATAGCCGTGTGACCTTTATCAGGGCCCACCTGAACTTCAAAACTCTTACCTGCTTTTTGCAACGACTGTATTAATTGAAGAGAGTTGGATGGATGCACATTATTATCGTTGGTGCCATAGTAAATCATAAGCCGGCCTTTTAACTCAGGCGCATACTTCATCAGGCTGCTGGCTTCATACCCGGCTATGTTATTTTCCAGCAAATTCATGTAACGCTCAGTATAAATATTATCATAATTTCTCCAATCGGTAACAGCCGAGTTGGCCACCGCCACCTGAAATACATCGGGATGGCGAAGTAAACTGGTGGCAGCCGTTGTTCCTCCATACGAAGTACCATACACTCCTACTCGTGTTTTGTCAAAGTAAGGAAGTTCATATAAAGACTTAATGCCTGCAGCAAAGTCGTCCATTTCTACAATGCCTAGATTTCCATAGAGTGCATCCAAAAACTTCTTTCCTCGCCCACCGGTATTGCGTCCATCAATATTGGCAACCAAAAATCCGTATTCCGCTAATGCATCCGGATACGTAAATGTTTCACGAAAGGCATTTGTTGCAGGGCCTCCATAATTGCTCAAGATCAATGGATACTTCTTAGAGGGATCAAAATTGGAAGGGAAGTGTAACATGCCATGCAACTTTGTTTTTCCATCGGCAGAAGTAAATGTAAATACTTCCACTTTTTTCAATCCCAGTTCATTGAACTTCGTCATATCACTTTTTGCCAACGAAGCAACTATTTTTCCTTTGCGATCCACCAGATTGGTGAATGGAGGTGTGTCATGCGTTTGAGCAACATCAACAAAATAATTTCCATCAGGAGATACTGAAACAGTATGCGTGAAGGCTGGATCTGTTAAACGCAAATCTTTTGTGCCATCTAATTTTACCCGATGAAGTTGAAACTTCATGTGATTGTCGCCACTACGCGCCATGTAATAAAGCATCCCTTCCTTCTCATCTACTTTAACAATTCTGCTTACTTCAAACGGATGGTTTGTAATTGCATTAATCAACTTACCACTGAAATCATAGAGGTAATAGTTATTAAATCCACTGCGTTCTGAAGCCCAGATAAATCGCTTGCCATCTTTCAAAATGCTAATCTCAGGGGTGTTCTTTGTAAAACTTGCCAACCACTCTTCACGCACTACTACTCTTGTTTTTCCGGTAACAGGATCACCGGCCGCATACTCCATGATGTCTTGCTTGCGGTTAGTGCGATGGAATAGCAATTCGTCACCTGCTGGCGACCAACTAATGCCATACAAATAAGTGCCCACATAATTATCACTAAATGGTTTACCATCCCGCACGTCCAGCAAAGTAGTTTTCTTGCTATCTAAATCATACACCAACAAATCTACCGGAAGATTTGCAGCGCCTACTTTTGGGTAGGCTTCAATCTCTAGTGAATCCTGAAGTTGAGTTTGATTATAAATCACATAATATTTCTTGGAGACTTTTTCATCAAAGCGATAGAAGGCAATTTTTTTTCCATCGGGCGACCACCACATAGCCGTGTTCTGACCAAGTTCTTCACCATACACCCAGGTGGCAATACCATACTTAAGTTGATTTTCATCATTTCCATCCGTGGTGATTGCAATTGCATTGCTTCCATCAACATTGCTCACCCACATATTTCTCTCTTTCGTAAAAGCTTTTAGCTTTCCATCAGGCGAGTTGGCAAATGAATACTGACGGCCACGTTCGGGACCCCGGAACTGTCTTCGCTCTGCAGCGGGAGCAGCACCTTGTTCAATTACTTTCTTTTGCTGGACGTTATACTGAAACTTCTTTCCTTCCTGAATATAATCAAACGTGGAACCGTCTTCGCTCCACGTTACTGACAATTCACCCGACTTGATAGAGGTTCTTATTTCCGGAGCTATCTTTTTATACTGATCGTACCCTGGCATTTGCTTTAACCGATCCTGTGCAATTGAGCTAATTGCGATAGTAACAAATAGTAATAGCAGGCTCGTTACTTTGCTCTTCTCCTGTTTCAAGGTCATGGCGTTATTTAATTTGGGTTTAAACCTAATTCAGGTTTCTCTTGAAAAAAAGCAAAATCAGTATTTTGATATAAATGGTAATTAGGATTTAATCCAGCCATTTATACCAGCGGTGCCCCGGTTTTCGCAACCCTTGTGTATATTCGAAAACACGAATCAATCTCGAAATCAATAATAAAAGACTATGAAAGAGCTTAAAAAGGAAGACATCAAACAGGAAGTATTTGATCTCTATGATGATTATGCACACAACCGCCTTGAAAGAAGAGAATTTCTTGAAAAACTAAGTACCTATGCTGTGGGTGGAATTACTGTTGCTTCACTGCTAAGTTTTATCAGTCCCAATTACAATACTGTTCAGGTGAAGTATAACGATCCGCGACTCAAGTCTGATTATATAAATTATGATTCACCCAAAGGCGGTGGTTCTATTAAAGGCTTGCTTTCAAAACCAACCGATGCAAAAGGGAAGTTACCCGGTGTGATTGTGGTTCATGAAAATAGAGGTCTTAATCCTTATATAGAAGATGTTGGTCGCAGAGCTGCCCTAGCAGGATTTATTTCACTGGCTCCCGATGCACTTACTCCGTTAGGTGGTTATCCCGGTAACGATGATGAAGGACGCACGATGCAAAGTAAGCGCGACCGTGGCGAAATGTTGGAAGACTTTATTGCTGCTTTCGAAACGTTAAAGTCTCATCCTGATTGCACAGGTAAAGTGGGTGTTGTTGGTTTTTGTTTTGGGGGTGGAATTTGTAATCAGATGGCTGTGCGCGTTCCCGATCTTAAAGCATCCGTTCCTTTTTATGGTGGACAAGCTCCTACTGAAGATGTTCCTAAAATTAAAGCTCCATTACTGTTACACTATGCAGGGTTAGACACTCGCGTAAATGAAGGTTGGCCTGCCTATGAAAAAGCATTGAAAGAGAATAAGAAAGAATATACTGCTTATATCTACCCAGAAGTGAATCATGGGTTTCATAATGACACAACACCACGGTATGATAAACCAGCAGCTGAATTAGCATGGCAACGCACCATTGATTTCTTTAATGCGAAGTTGAAATAGTATTGTACTGCCGGATAATGAATCTAACGAAAACTCAACCCTGGATTATAATTGTCTTCATGCTGCCTGCGCTGGCTGTAAGCTGTCAACCCTCATCACAAAAAATTCCAGCCTTAATAAAAACTGGGGACCCGGGTTTTGTAAGTAGTGAACTGATTTACTCCCTCGATCACAAACAAACCCCTGAGTGCCATGCCTCAACTATGGTAGAATTGTCAGATGGATTAATGGCAGCATGGTTTGGTGGCACGCACGAGCGCAATGCAGATGTTGGAATTTGGGTGGCAATGAATAAAAATGATTCGTGGTCGCACCCAATACAAGTAGCTAATGGATTTGAAAATGATTCTGTTCGCTATCCCTGTTGGAATCCCGTTCTATTCAAACCCACAAAAGGTCCGTTGATGTTATTTTATAAAGTTGGCCCAACCCCCAGCGATTGGTGGGGAATGCTAATGACTTCGGATGATGAAGGCAAAACATGGTCGGATGGAAAACGATTAGGTAAACATGCTGCCATTAATGATCTATTAGGACCTGTAAAGAATAAACCGATTGAGTTAGGTGATGGAACTATCATGTGTCCTTCGAGCAGAGAAGTAGAAATTAATGACAAGGATCAATGGCGATTACACTTAGAACTAACTAAAGATTTTGGAAAGACATGGGAAGTAATTGGGCCCTTGAATGATGGTATTGAGTTCAATGCAATTCAACCCAGTATACTTACTTATGGCAACAGTAAAATGCAATTGCTTTGCCGGACACAGGAAGGAACTGTTGGTGAAACGTGGTCAACCGACAATGGAAAAACATGGAGTAAATTGAAAGCTTCTTCGTTACCCAATCCCAATGCGGGTACTGATGCAGTTACCTTAAAAGATGGTCGTCAATTGATTGTTTATAATCACACCAAAAGAAAAGGAGATTTTCCGAGCGGCAGAAATATGTTGAACGTTGCTACTTCGCATGATGGAGTTGAATGGAAAGTAATTCTAACCCTTGAACGTTCAGAAGGTGAATACTCCTACCCTGCTGTTATTCAAACCAGTGATGGCATGGTACACATTAGTTATACCTATTTAAGAAAATCAATTAAGCATGTGGTGATTGATCCGACAAAGATAAAATAGTACAATAATATTGTTTGTTTATCTAATCATGAACAAACCATATTCTTACTTGTTTAAACACATTAGATAGGATGTGCATCTAGAATTTATTAAATTAAAATATTCACTAGCTCACTTTATTTTATGGCCACATTAACTCTTCGTGTAAACGGACAATCTAAAGAAGTAGATGTAGACCCACAAATGCCTTTGCTTTGGGCTATCCGGGATTTTTTAGGACTCACCGGAACCAAATTTGGCTGCGGTATTGCGCAATGCGGAGTTTGTACACTTCACATCGATGGATTGCCAGTTAAATCATGCGTGGTACCTACTTCAGCGGCCGTCAATAAAGAAATTACTACTATTGAAGGTCTCTCTCAAAATAATGATCACCCTGTGCAAATAGCCTGGATCAATGCACAAGTTCCTCAATGTGGCTATTGCCAATCCGGACAAATCATGACTGCAGCAGCGCTCCTAAAAAGAAAGCCCAACCCAACCGATGCAGAAATTGACACAGCGATGAATGGTGTATTATGTCGATGTGGTACTTATCCCAGAATTAAAAAAGCCATTAAGACATTGTCAACCCACTAGTATTATGAATACACTTACCAGAAGAAAATTCATCCAACTAACTTCAGTATCTGGGGTATTTCTAACACTAGGATGCATACCTGATGCTGCTGGGAATGAAAAATTAATTTCGCAGCTTACATCAGACCCAACGAAAGTAGATTTAAATCAATTCATCTCTATTGGTAGCGATGGAAGTTTAATTTTATTCAATCATCGCCCAGAAATGGGGCAAGGTACATTCCAATCCATTCCTATGATCATAGCGGAAGAATTGTGCGTTGCCATAGAGAAAGTTGAGATTCGTCCATCAACAGCAAATCGAACTTTGTACGGAAGTCAAATGGTTGTGGGTAGCTCCAGTATCAGATCAGAGTTTGATAAGCTACGGAAAATCGGTGCTGCTGCTCGCGAGATGTTAGTACAAGCAGCCGCTTCTAAATGGAACATATCAATTGATCAATGTACTGCAAGTAATGGAACTGTTTCTAATAAATCTGGTGGCAAGCTTTCATATGCTGAATTAGTTGAGATTGCTTCTAAACTAAAACCTTCTGATAACCCAACGTTAAAAAAACGATCTGAATTTACAATCATTGGTTCAAGCACGGCCAGGCAAGACATACCCTTAAAAACAAATGGTGAAGCAATTTTTGGAATCGATATCTCCATTCCAAATATGCTTTATGCCTCTGTGGAGCGGTCACCTCTTTTTCTTGGCAAGGTGAAAAACTTTAACAAAGAAGAAGTTTTAAAAATGCCAGGGGTTAAGCATGTGCTGCAAACTTCGCGCAACGTGTACGGGCAAACAAGAGAAGGTGTTGCTGTCCTTGCAGATTCCTATTGGCATGCGATGCAGGGAAGAAAAAATTTGAAAGTTGAATGGGATACACAGAATCTTGAAAAGATTTCGGGTGAAAGCATCTTGGCTGATTCATATGCTTCAGTAAAAAACAATGGGGATGAACTTTTTAACAAAGGAGATGTAAGTTCTGTATTTAATAATTCTAAAGAGGTGTTTGAAGCTACCTATGAAACACCGTATCAAGCTCATGTTCCAATGGAACCGATGAATGCCATTGCTCATGTAACCGATGAAGGGGCTGAGTTTTGGGGATCCACACAAAATCCAAATGGCATCAAATCCTTCCTCGCAAAGACTTATAATTTACCTGAGGATAAAGTAAAAATTAACTACACCTTTATGGGCGGTGGCTTTGGCCGCAGATCAATGACTGATGTTGCCGAAGAAGCAGCCGACTTATCTAAAAAATCAGGAAAACCTGTTAAAGTTATATGGACGCGTGAAGATGATCAGACACAAGGACCCTTTCGTGCATGCAGCCTAAATGTATGCAAAGCGGTGCAAGACGATCAAGGAAAAATAGTTGCACTTGAACATAAAGTGATAGCACAAGAAATTCAGAACCAAACAGGTCCTGATATGAAAGCAGGGCGGCAACTGATGGGTGGTATTAATACGGATTTTCTAATTCCAAATCTTGCAGTTAAAGGGGTGCTTAAAAAAAGACACATTCCTATTTCCTATTGGCGTGCTGTTTATCACTCCACTAATCCTTTCGCACATGAATGTTTCATTGATGAGCTTGCCCGTAAAGCCAAAAAGGATCCGCTTCAATATCGATTAGATATGCTTGACCATCCACGATACCTGGGTGTTCTTAAAGGTGTAGCTGATAAAACAAACTGGTTCGCTGGTAAGAAAAAGGGAATTGGGCGTGGCGTGGCAGCGGTTGAAAGATCAGGAGCTTATTTTGCTATGGTGGTTGATGTGGAGCAGCAAGGAAAAAAAATTGTTCCTATTAAAATCACAACGGTAATTGATTTAGGTATTTGTATAAATCCAGATACTGTGCGTGCGCAGGCTGAAGGTTCAATTGTAATGGGACTTGGTGCTGTCTATGCAGGATTAACTGTGAAAAATGGTGCCATCGTTGAGCAAAACTTTAATACCTATCCAATATTAAAACTTAATCAGTGCCCTGAAATAGAGACGTTCATACTGGACAGTGACGAGGCACCGGAAGGTGCAGGTGAAGCAGGTTTACCTACCGTTGCCCCCGCACTTGCGAATGCTATCTTCGATCTTACCGGCAAGCGTATTAGAAAACTTCCAATTGATTTAGGAAAAATTGTTTAACACGTATCGAATTTAATCCCGCTCCCGTTTAAAGTAGAAATCCTTTTAAAAATTTTCTTCTGATCATAACGCGCTACTTTAGGTAATCTTTGTTCAATGCAAAGTAACTTATCTAAACTAAAGCAGTTTCATCTTGTAAATCCTCTATTCTGGACCAAACCACGCTAGCAATTAGGGTAGTTATGCCAATAATCATCTTCTGGCCTACCCTTTGCAATCATACTCGTATACTTATAAAAACAAATGCTTATGAAAACGTTACGAGTGAATCGAATAGCAACGTTGTTTTTCATGATGGTTGGGGGAGCAACAGCGTATGGACAATATCAACCAGAGGTACCAGGTGACCAATTTAGTTTGGAAGGTGCGCTTGAACTTTTTAAGAAGTCAGCTTCACCGGAAGAATTCGAACGGTTATTGAATTCGCCAAAAGAAAAAGTAAACAACCTTGACCTTAATGGCGATGGGGATATTGATTATATCCGTGTAGTGGATCGCAATGAAGGTAATGTTCATGCCTTTATTCTTTCGGCTATCATTTCTGAGAGAGAGAGTCAGGATATTGCTGTAATTGAATTGGAAAAACTTGCCAATGGAAAAGCAGTGCTTCAAATTACAGGTGATGCTGATATCTATGGGATTGAAACCATTATCGAGCCTACCCAGGAAGTACGGGTTAATGCAGGAACCACTACTACGCAAGCTGTAGTGAACGTGTGGGCATGGCCTTCTGTGCAATATGTTTATGGCCCTTATTATGGCGGATGGGTGTCGCCTTGGAGATGGAGCTATCGACCAATCTGGTGGAGCCCTTGGAGACCTATTGCGTATGTTGATTATTATCCATATTGGGTTTCGTACCGTCCTTACTACTCAATATGTCACACGCATCGGATTGTGTATGCTCAAAACATCTACAGACCTTACCGCAACACATCGTTGGTAGTATATAATAGACATCGCACTCAAATTTCACATTATCGTTCAACACGAGCTGATGGAAGAAACAGATATGATGATCGAAATAGATATGATGATCGTTCGGGTCGTCAAAGCAATAGTGCAAACCGAATTACTAACAATGAAAGAGGAAGGTCAGTATCTGACAAGCGTGACAATAGCAGATCATCCGCTAACGATTGGCAAAGAACTGAAAGTAAAAAAAGTAACTCAAATGATTGGAATAGATCAAGTGATGACAACCGGAGAAGTACTACAGTTGCCCGCGAGGAGTCAGTAGTAAGAAGCAGATCAATGCAGGAGGCTAAACGAGAGCCAAAAGTGTCGTATCAAAACACACGTGAAGTGCAGCGACAAGATACAAGAGAGCGCTCGAATCAGGCACCTGTTGTAAAACAAAGAGAGGTGCGTCCTACACCTGATGCGCGAAGCTCACAAAGACCTGCACCGCAAATGGAACGGATGCAGACGTCAAGTCCAAATGTGCAACGATCAGGAAGCAGTGGTGGTGGAAATAAACCAGCTGACAAAAAAAGAGGAAGAGATTGAGTTGTAACAGTAAATTTTGGGTCGTTTCAAAAGTCACTCTGTCATCGCGGCCATTGAGCCGCGATCTCGCCTACTAAGACTAAGTGAGATTCCGGGTCAAGCCCGGAATGACATTTCAAATTTTCTTTGACTTTTGAAACGACCTCTATTTTTTCTCCAAGGGTGGTGGGCCATCTGGGATCATAGCTTTATAAGGTGCATCCCCTCGGGTTTGTTTGTACTCTGCTTTCACTGCTTCTAATTTCTTAGGATCATCAAATAAGTCAATCATCGTCATGGCCAATGTTTTGGATGCATGCAACATTCCCTTATGCCCGATCGACATACCACCACAAGCCACTACAGCCCACGAATGCCAAGGCGTTCCTATTGGTGCAGTGGCAACGCTCAACCGAATGGTTGGCACTACCCAACTCACATCACCTACATCCGTTGATCCACCGCCTGCATTAGGATCGGTATCTTCCAACGGTTCAACTTTTGTGTGCAACCCTACTTGAGGTTTACCTGTGCTCTCTTGAATTTTCTTTGCGAAGGAAACTTCCTCAGGAGTGTAACTCATTGGGCCAAGCAAACCAAGATTTTTTGTAATCAAATCGCCACCCGTGCGGTTTACAAGTACTTCATAAATTCCAGACACTAAAGAAATTTTATAATCCACATTACCCATGATAGCTGCACCTTCGGCCATTTTCATCACACGTTTATAAACTTCTTCCATGCCTTCGCGCTTAGTGTCGCGCACACGCACCCACAAGCGTGAATAATCGGGTACTACATTTACAACCTGTCCCCCATCTTGTATATGATAATGAATTCGCACACTCGGCTTAATGTGTTCACGCAAGTAATTAATACCCGTAGTATAAAGTTCGAGTGCATCCGAAGCGCTCCTTCCATTCCAAGGATCTGCGGAAGCGTGAGCCGCCTGACCATTGAACTCAACAATAAAATCTACTAGTGCTAAACCTGTTTGAACTGCAGCTTTTGTTTCGGCACCCGGATGCCAATCCATCACTACATCCACACCTTTAAATAAACCTGCACGGATCATCCATAACTTACCGAAGTATTTCTCTTCTGCTGGTGTTCCATAAAATTTTATGGTGCCTTTCAGTTTTCCTTGTTCAATCATTTCTTTGATTGAGATGGCTGCACCTAAACTGGCGGTGCCAAAAAGATTGTGTCCGCAACCATGGCCGGGCTGGCCTTCATGCAATGGATTTTTTGTTGGGACTTTATTTTGAGATAAGCCTGGCAATGCATCAAACTCTCCCAAGATACCAATCACCGGACTTCCACTTCCATACGTAGCCACGAACGCTGTTGGTATTTCGGCTACACCTCGTTCAACTTTAAATCCGTTCGCTTCGGCATAATCAGCCAGTAGCTTTGAAGATTCAACTTCGTTAAAAGCAGTTTCTTCTGCCGCCCAGATCTTATCACTGATCTCAATCATATCAGCAGCATGCTTATCGACCGATTGGAGACTAATTTTTTATTTGGTGAGATTACTGGAGTCGCAGATTTTTTCTGCGCAAGCACTAAGCCTGACAGCAGGAAAAGGAATGACAATAGAGAAGCAAAAAATTTCATAGATACTAGTTAAGGTTTTTGAATTTAATAGATCGTTCTATGTCGATAAATATAGTAATAAGCAGTAATCCATAAACCAAAAACTTGACTGTCGGTAAGAATTTGGTTGAATGCCCCACATGTATCAACGAATTCGTTTAGTTAACTCCTGATCAATGCTTAGGATAAGAGCTGCTACCAAATCATGCGTCCTGGTATAATCGTTCTTATAGACATACGAGTTAATACCATAGGTAAAATTCAAAATCTCTTTAAATTCCGAATCTTTCTTTAGCTTCTCGAAGTCGTTGGGTGTACTGGAAACAAAAATTTCATTGTCGTGAAACTTATTTTGTAGTTGTGTAATTACCGTTGTGTAATTGTAGCGGTAGCGTTCTTCTTCAAGCGTATGAATGTAGGTGTAATAGCGATCGTACAGGACAGAAATCTCCCTTCGCAATTCAATGTTTGATATAGTCTCTAGTCCTTTCGATTTAAGCAGTTCGTAACCACTTGTGTTGGGTGGAAAATGGCCGTAACGAATAATTAGCGCAAAGGAAGTTTTGAGTGAATCGTTGAATGGCAAATCTTGCTCGAAATGTTTTTTAATGATGCTAATAGCATTCAGATTTTCTACAAGATTCTTGAGATTTCTATTTAATCGTTCAAGATCTAACTCAAGATTTGATTTTATTTCTTTAAGGATAAGAATTTCTTCTTTCTGAGTTTTTCGGTCTTCTTTCCAATTGTCTATTTGAAATGCAATCAGGATACTTAACACCACTAAGATAATTTCACCCAAACCTCTAACAGTCGCTTGTCTAATACTTTCAGTGCCTGAGTATTTCTTTAATGCATCAAGTGGATTCATGCTAATTCAAAATCATGTTTAATAAAAATAGGGAATGAAATCGAGAATCTAATTTTCTCTGGCTAAAAGAATGACAAGGAATATCAAATCCTTTTTAATAGTTTCGATTACTGAACATCATACTATGAACAAGTATATCAACAGGCGAGATTTTCTAAAGACCGGTGCTCTTGGCGCACTGGGTCTCACACTGCTTCCATCTTTTTTATCACGCACTGCCGCCAGCGACCGACTGCGGATTGCACACATTGGATTAGGAGGTATGGGTAATCAACATATGAGTTGGTTTGCAGCCTTACCCGATGCGGAGATCGTAGCGTTGTGTGATGTAGATAAAGATCATCTGGGCAGCACCCTTCAAACGCTAAAAGGATTGCAGCCTGATACGCAAACAAAAACCTACGAAGATTTTCGTCACATCCTAGATCGGAAAGATATTGATGCCATTACTATCGCCACACCCGATCATTGGCATGCACAAATTGCTACCCTTGCTTTTCAAGCGGGCAAGGATGTATATGGGGAGAAGCCACTTTCTTATGATGTGAGAGAAGGGCAAATGATGTTGAAGAACCTGAACAAACACAATCGCATTTTTCAATTAGGAACACAAATCCATGCGGGGGATAATTACCATCGTGTAGTTGAAATTATTCGTAGCGGTGCGATTGGTAAAGTGCACACCGTTCGCCTTTGGAAAGATGGCTACTCACCGAGCTTAGGCGAAGCAAAAGTGCAATCACCACCACCTGCATTAAATTGGGATATGTGGTTGGGTCCTGCTCCTTTTACTGAATACGTTCCCGAACGTTCGCATTTTACCTATCGGTATTTTCTTGATTATTCTGGCGGTGTGTTTGCTGACTTCTGGTGTCACATTGCCGATGTCGCTTGGTGGGCAGTTCAACCAAAGGGACTTAAGAGTGTTGTTGCTCGCGGTGAGAAAACTGATGGTCAGACCGATGCTCCAAAGTGGTTGGATGCAGATTTTGAATTCGATGGATTAAAAATTTTCTGGACAACTAAAGCACCGAATGTTCCCGGAGCAGCTGAGCGCAATATCGGGGCTTACTTTGAAGGCGATAAAGGAACTTTGATTTGTGATTATGATACTATGTCTATTACCATAAATGGTGAGACAGTATCTGATATTCCTGAAATTCCAAAAACCATTGTTCGGTCACCCGGACATCAACAAAATTTTATTGACTCGGTAAAATCACGCACGCAACCAGAATCGAATCTGGCATATGCCCGTGATATGACACTGCCCATGCATTTGGCTTTGGCATCATGGCGCGTAGGCCGAAAACTCACCTGGGATTCTGATAACGAGAAAGTTATCGGGGATAAAGAAGCGGCAGCATTGCTGGCGCGAAAGTATAGGAAGAAATGGGATTTGGTTTAGGTTCTATTTCAGGTGAGAATCCATATCTAAAATTTTATGCTTCAGGTCTTGCATTACATTGAGTAAACCTCCTTAACTCATCATTACCGTCTCTAATGTCTACGAGTCGAAATGATTGTATTTGTGTAGAAAAAATACCCCACCTTGTAGACTCATGCTCGAGGTTTTCCGTTATCTTAGAAAAAGTAGAACGCAAAAATGAGTACCTGAAACTCAATTCTAACTATCAAATCATGGCACAATCTTTTCTTAAAAACCTGTATTAATCAAAATAATAATATGATGCTACCCATTCGAAATTCTTCAAAACTTATCATACTCACCCTGGTTTTAATTACTGCATTTGGCTGTCAGAGTAAAAAGAAAGCAATGCAGGCCAAAAATGCTGCGGCCGAAAAAGCTAAAATGGAACAAGAAGCAACCGACCGTAAATTACTGGCCGAAGAACAAGCAAGAAAGGCGGCTGAAGAACAAGCAAGACTTGATGCTGAGCGCAGAGCGAATGAAAGCCGAGAGTCAACTCCGGCAACTAAACTGAATCAATATTTTGGAGCAATTGCTAATACCGGTAATGTTTCTTCTGCCAACGCCAGCATTAATGAAGCATTAACTTTATTTGCTTCTCCTGAAACTCCGGTCTTGATTGTAATTAGTGAGTCAGGTGGGATGAAGGATTATGACAAACCCACTACGATAAAACAGTATCTCAATTATTTGAAAGACCAGAAAAAGAACCCTAATGCGATAGCCGATATTAAGACCAACGGAGAGGGAAAAATAACCGAGTTGGAATTAAGGAAGAATTAGTTTCTAAGGTTAGCGTAATAGTTTTTTTTGAATTAACTTATAAATACCATTGTATGTTTAACAACACTTATAAAATCAGTTTATTATTATTCTTCAGTTTATTAACGGGTGCTGTCTTTGCTCAATCCGCTGACATTAGTCCACAAAGAAAACAAGCGATCGATTCGCTTGCACTGGAAAAAGTTAGGGATCTCAGTAAATACATTAGCATTATTGGCAACAAGCAAACTGCATTCTCGGAAGCCACCCGTGTAATGGACAGAGCAGAAGAACTTTTTTCACCCGAAAGCGAAATGGGTGTTTCATCTTTAAATAGCAAAGAAGTAAAGTATTATAAAGTGCGTAAGTATTTTGAACACTTGATGGCTCTAAACTATGATCGTGTTACCATACAATGGTACGACATTCACTATATCAGTGACCTGGAAAGACAACCTGATGGACGCTATGTAGGTGTAGTTACAATCTATCAACGTTTTGAAGGCGAATCAGATGATGGCCTGAAATACAAGGACACAACTAAAAAGGATATTACCATTTATGTTGATCGCAAGAAAACACAAGTATCCGGAAGAATCATTGAATTTTGGGATGTGTTGTTAGGCGATATTCGTGTTACAGAAACAACCAAATAATTTGTGTTAAAATCCTTTATTGTAATAGCGCTCATGGCGCTGACTTCTCCGCTTATGGCGCAGATTGTTAGCGATCTCGAGGATGAGAGTAAACTATATGCGCAGTCCAAACAGGTTAACCAGTTTTTCAGAAGGTTTAATGGCGAAGAAGATGAAAAGGGAAAACGTTATTACCCGGGCGATCGGCAATATCAAGGCAACAAGCTAAGGAAAAATTATCTAGGGATTCTGTTTGACAATAGCAGCAATGGTATGAGCTCGGCATTAAAAACCGAGTTTGTAAAAGATGTATTGGATAAAGGTGAATCTTCTATTTTAAATTTCCATGGTGGCAATTGGTTCTCAGAAGTGAAAGCCAATTTTACAATGAATGGGGTTACACAACCTGTTACGTTGTATATGGAACTGGAAAAAGATCATCTTGGGTATAAATGGGTGATCACCAAAGTGCATGCCGACATGTTTAATCCCTACTTTAAAAGAGACACAACAAAGGTAGGCCGCTTTCTTCACCCACTCAGTCATGAACTTGACTTTATGAATTTGAGAAAAGCTTTCGAAAAACCTGATAGTGTAAGTCAGTTTGCATCAAAGCGTTTTACACCCGATCATCTTTCTGTTTTTCTTTATGAGGTTAAAAGGGGAAATTTGAAATTTAAATCTGTAGAACAGGTGAAATTTCATTTCTTTCAATTGGGTGGTTGGTATTTTGAGTTATCTCAATTTAACCGGCCTGGTTATAATACAGGTTGGTTAATTTCCAACCTGGTAAAGCTGAACACCGATGCTGACAAGAAACTTTTATTGGCCTATCTCTATCAGTAATTTGATTTAATGAAGTATCGCTCTAAAAATTATCTCCTTTGGATCATTTGCTTTGTAGTACTCATTGGCCTGCCTGCTTTGGTTTCTGCGCAAGCAAAAAAGAAAACCGAAACTAAGCCTGTTAAAAAAGAAGAACCCAAAGAAAAACCTGTAAACATAGCTGAAGACGAGAAACGCGTTAAGGATATTATTGCCTTCCTTCAATACTTATTAAATACATTAGGAAGCGATGCTACGTCTGCGCGCGATAAAGAAGTGTTGATCACCGAAAGCTATTCTAAAATTTTCAGAGACAACAAAGTTCAAATTGAAGATGACCTCGCTGAATCGAGATTAGTAATAACCAATAAGGACATTGTTCCCTACCTGAAAGATGTTGATTTCTTTTTCAAGGATGTAAAGTTTGAATTTACCATTGAAGAAATTAAGAGCAGCACATTGCCCAGTGGCGAATTGTTTTACAAAGTATCGGCAAGACGAGTGCTTACAGGAACTACATCGGATGGTAAAAAAATCACGAACACAATTCCCAGGTTTATCGAGATAAATTACAATTTGGATTCGCAGGATCTTAAAATTGTAAGCATCTATACCAATGAGTACAATGAAGAAGGAGCATTAGCCAGTTGGTGGAAAGAACTTTCGTTTGAGTGGAAGTCCATTCTTAAGAAAAATGTAACAATCAATAATCTTGCTGATAGTATTGAGATTGGGGACATAAAGAAAATAATTTCAATAGCTGAACTTGATTTAAGTGGCAATACTTACATCCAAAACATTGAACCACTGGGCAGACTTTTAAATCTCACGTCCCTAAATATTTCAGGCACCCAAATCAGTGACCTTACTCCCATTCGCAATCTGGCAGAATTAAAAACCCTCGACCTTTCAAACACTAAGGTTGTTGATTTAACTCCCTTGAAGTATTCAAATAAGTTGGAGGAATTGGATCTTAGCTACACACTGGTCAATGACATCTCAGTACTTGAGAAAATGCCTAAGCTAAAAACCTTGAGTATGAATGGAATAGCTGTGACTGACTTTTCATCATTATCCTACCTTACTTCCCTTGAAACAGTCAACCTTTCCGGTACTAAATTTTATACTCTCGCTCCTATTGAGGACATAACTACATTAACAGGGTTAGATATTTCAGGAACTCCCATTCGTGAGTTGAGTCAACTAAAGAATCTTAAAAACCTAAAAGAGCTTGATATTGATAGCACACGCATTAATAATCTTGATGTACTGGCAAATCTTGAAAACCTTGTTGTGTTACGCGCTAATTATACAGCCATAACAAGTTTGCTACCGCTTCAAAAACTAACCCATCTCGAAAAGATTTATGCTGATTATACGGCTATTAATAGAGAGACTGCCAATAGTTTTATTGCTGTGAATCGTAAGGTTCAAGTCATTTTTGATTCAGAGGAGTTAAAATCCTGGTGGGATGGGCTAACACCAGAATGGCAAGCTGTTATTAGTAAGTCTGCAGAAATCAATCTGGTTCCCTCAAAAGAGGAGTTAGCTAGAGTTCCAACGCTGGATTCGATCAATATAAGTGGTGGCGCGCAAATGAATAGTCTTGAACCGCTTCGCAAACTTCAAAAGTTACAAATCATCATTGCTAGTCAAACAGCTATTACCGATCTATCGCCTTTAAAAACACTCACTGAAATCAGCTACCTCGACATCAGCGAAACAAACATTAAAGACATTTCCGCATTACAGCAACTTACCAAACTCAAGGTATTGCGAGCCGATAAGAGTTTAATTGAAAACATAGATCGATATTCGTTTCCAAGCCTTGAAGTTCTTTATGCCGACAATACTCCGGTGCATGACATCATTGCTAAGGAATTTTTGAAACGAAATCCAAAATGCTTGTTAATCTATAAGACCATTCACATTGACAGGTGGTGGAATGAATTATCCGAAAACTGGAAAGAGGTGTTTAAAGCCCAAATGAAATCCAAAGGGGATCTTACCCGAGAGAATTTTCATCAACTTGTTGAGCAAGAGTCATTGATTATTAAAGATGCACCCGTTAGCAACCTGAGTGCATTAAGTGAATTTGTTCGACTTAGGGATTTACATTTTTCCGGAACTTCAATTCTCACAATTCCACCGCTCGAAAATATAAAATCATTAAAGTCGTTACACGCTACAAATGGACCCCTTCAGCAAATTGAGGCGCTTGAATTGCTGACTGAACTGGAAGACCTCGACATTTCCAATACACCTTTAGAAGACATCAAAGTACTTCGGAATTTGAGTAAACTTAAAACCTTAAACTGTGCGGGAACGCAAGTGAAGAGGTTGGATTACTTGGAAGGATTGCAAAATCTTGAATTCCTCGACTGCTCAAATACGGCTGTTAGAAAACTTGATCCACTGGATAATCTTCCGCTAAAGACGTTAACATGCTACAATACAAAGATCTCAACTCGTGAGATTGAGAATTTTAAACTAGTACATCCTGATTGCCAGGTTGTGTACTATCGCTAACTATTATGGTATCTCTAAAAACCTAAAACATAACGGTCATTCAGAGGGAGGTACGACCGAAGAATCTTTTTAGTGAGATTCTTCGCTCACGCCTGCCTTTGCCGAAGCGGCTACGTGCAGGCAGGCTCTGAATGACGAATAAGGTATTAGAAATGCCCTTAATTTCTAATACCAAGATAATTCATCACAGCTTCATCGCCTTGAAGAGCATTTTTGGGAAGGGTGTGTTTTTCAGAATAGACATATAATTTTTCAGCGGGTAAAATGGTTACAACCGATTCATTGTATCCATCCTGCGTTGCATCCTTGCTATCTAACTTAAAATACTGTGTAAAGAATTTATAAGCAGCGAGTCTTTTTGAATATCCGTAATCATGGCCTTCGGTTAGAAAGTGAGCGTTTTTTACCTTGTCTTCTGCATGATAAGTAGCGTACACTTTTTGAATATAGGGAAACTCAACCTGAGGTGTATTCGATGTCCAATCTCCCCCATCCGAAACTATCAACATGGGCTTGGGTGCAAAGAGAGAAGCTATCTCAACATTATTAGTTTGAAACTTGGCAGTACGGTGAATAGGCATTCCACTCTCGCACATGCAACCTCCAAAGAAATGAGCAGAGACTTGTGTTACAGGAACAGACACCTTAATACGATCATCAATGGCTGACAGAATAAATGTCTGCGTGCCACCACCTGAGTAACCTGTCATTCCTATTCTCTTAGCATCTACATCAGGTCTTGAGAGTAAATACTCAAGCACGCGTCTACTGTTCCAGGTTTGAAGCAGCAAGGCGATGGGCATTTTATGCGTTGTCTGTAAACTCTCACCGGTGCCAATCATATCATACGTAAAAACAATCGCACCCATGCGCGCAAGCATAGCATCCCGAATTTGAGTCTCTTCTCTAAACCGTTGACCTTCCCCATGACCATGGGGATTAAGAATGGCTACAAA
The DNA here is from genome assembly GCA_041742535.1 of Cyclobacteriaceae bacterium. Classification (GTDB taxonomy): domain Bacteria; phylum Bacteroidota; class Bacteroidia; order Cytophagales; family Cyclobacteriaceae; genus ELB16-189. Next base: position 60,979 of record JBGSIM010000104.1, read on the forward strand.
TTTTCCTTTCTTTTGAGTTGGGACGTAAAGGTTCCCCGTGATGTAAAACCCTGGAAAGCTTTCAAGAATTATATTTTCAACACGATAGCCGTCTAACTGTTGCTTCCCTGTAACAACCGGATTAAAGTGCCCTTTGATGGTTGGCATTTTTTCCAACTGCATTCCTTTGATGATCCCGGCTCGGATTTGATCGGCTCGTTTCTTCCACGAATCCAGATCGCTCCACTCCTTCGCAAAGTTATCCATCTTTACTTTTGCTTCCTCTTCAGTCCAGTACTTGCCAACACAGAGCATGTTGTCTTCCTGACTGCGAGCAATCGCACTCGTGCCTAAGACAGCAAGTACGATCAAAAGTTGTTTTATGCTTTTCATGATTCGTTGAGTTAGTCAAACTTAATCATCTTATTTTAGAAAAGTAAGCCATGGATACGCATAGTCTTCCAAACAACCGACCATGTATCTGAATATCCACACAGGTAATGTTTGCCTGCTGATTGTTTTGTTTTGATAAAATTTAAATTTAAGTTCATACCTTAATAACTGCCCTAACTCGGAGTTTTAAATCTTGACAATGAAAAAACCCTACCTGGTTATTTTTCTATTCTTTTTTGCTTTCGCAGGATGCAATCAAAAAGCAGAAACTGAAGCTGATTCACCTGAACAATGGCTGACTTTTGAAGGTAAACCCAACATGCCAAAAATTGTGTTGGTATCGGGCGATGAAGAATACCGATCAGAAGAAGCGCTGCCTCAATTGGCAAAAATTCTATCCATTACACACGGATTTAATTGTACTGTGTTGTTTGCCCAAGATCCTGATCATCCCGGAATCGTCAATCCAAACTATGTTCGGAACATACCGGGATTGGAGAGTTTAAAAACGGCTGACCTCATGGTAATCTTTACACGGTTCCGTGCATTACCAGATGAACAGATGCAGCACATTGACGATTACTTAAAAAGTGGTAAGCCAGTGATTGGAATCAGAACCGCTACCCATGCATTCAACTTTACAAAAAATGATTCAACATCTAACTGGAAACAGTACGGTAACTATTATTCAGGTGATGATGAATGGAAAGATGGATTTGGAAGATTGGTGCTGGGAGAAAATTGGATTTCTCATCACGGGAAACACAAACATCAAAGCACGCGAGGTGTGGCAGCACCGGGTCAGGAACAACATCCTATTCTGAATGGAATTTCCCCGAGTGAGATTTGGGGACCCACCGATGTGTATGGAGTAAGACTTCCACTTCCACTTCCCGGTGACTCACAACCTATTGTATTAGGTCAGGTTGTTAATCGAGCTGCCGAATACGATGAAAATGATAATTTGTATGGAATGCGGGTTACCGATAATGAGGTTGCAGGAACTGAAGTGGAGAAAGACAAAGAAGGAAAAGAAACTACAATAAATCGAAACGATCCTATGATGCCGGTTGCGTGGATAAAGAGTTATCAGATTCCGGGCGGACAAAAGGGCAAAGTATTTATGAGCACCATGGGAGCCGCTACTGATCTGCTAACTGAAGGAACCCGAAGAATGTTTATCAACAGTGTGTTCTGGTCGCTTGATTTAGAAGTACCTGAAAAAGCAAATGTCGATTTGGTGGGCGACTACCAGCCCAGTGCTTATGCTTTTAGAGACGATAAGCATTGGCTTGATAAACAACTTAGTGTTTCATCTTTAAAGTAATCTAATTAATAGACACATGTTCTTAAAGACACATAGAAGTAAATTGTTCAAAACACTTGTAGTATTCTTAATTGGATTAATCATTTCTCAATGTTCCTCACCAGACTCGTATACTTTAAAAATTAAAAAGAATGCCCACATCGTTTTAATTGGTAATAACCTGGGTTCCCGCATGATGAACTATGGTTACTTCGAAACTGAATTACAACTTCGTTATCCGGATAGCTTGCTATTTATTCGTAACATGTGTGATGGTGGCGATACACCGGGCTTCAGACCACACTCAGGTCGCGTGTCTCCTTGGGCATTTCCGGGTGCTGAAAAGTTTCAAACAGAACTTGCCACAAAATCTGGAAGTGAAGGACATTTTGAATCACCTGACCAATGGATCACACGATTAAAAGCAGATATCATTATTGCATTCTTTGGATACAATGAATCCTTTCAAGGTGAGCAAGGACTAGAAAATTACAAAGACGAACTGGATGCATTTATTAAACATACCTTATCTCAGACCTATAATGGAAAATCAGCTCCACAGCTAGCTCTTGTCTCCCCTATTGCTTTCGAAGATTTAACAGATTCATTAGATGTTCCCAATGGAAAAAAGGAAAATGTAAATCTTTCGCTCTATGCAAAGGCGATGAAAGAAGTAGCAACAATCAATAACATTCTTTACATCGATGCGTTCAATCCCACCACCAAATGGTATGAAGAAAGTAAGGCACCGCTAACCATTGACGGCTCACAACTGAATGATGCCGGGTATACAAAATTTTCAAAACTTCTTGTCGATAAAGCGTTTGGTGATAGTAGGCCTAAAGCTGAGTCTCACCGTGAACTTGTTCATGCTGCCGTTCTTGAAAAAAACTGGATGTGGCATAATGATTATAAGATACCTAATGGAGTTCATGTGTTTGGTAGAAGATACGATCCTTTTGGTCCGGATAACTATCCATTCGAACTTGCAAAAATTCGTGAGCTTACGGTGATCCGCGACAGCGCGATCTGGTTAGCTGCTAAAGGTGAAAAGATGGATCTCGCTTCCGCAGATCAACATACATCACAACTTCCACCAGTTGAAACTAATTTTAATCCCGAACAAAATGGAAGTCTCGAATATCTGTACGGAAAAGATGCCCTGAGTAAATTAAAAGTTCCACAGGGATACAAAATTGATCTCTTCGCATCTGAGACAGAGTTTGCTGATTTAGCGAATCCAGTTCAAATGTCCTTTGATAACAAAGGTCGCCTTTGGGTTGCCACCATGCCAAGCTATCCACATTACAAACCCGGTGATAGCAAACCTAATGATAAGCTTATCATCTTAGAAGATACAGATGGCGATGGAAAGGCTGATAAGCAAACCATTTTTGTGGATGGATTGCATGTGCCTGTTGGATTTGAGTTCGCGCCTGAAGGTGTTTATATTTCTCAAGGAACCAATTTAATGTTATTTACCGATACCGATGGAGATGACAAAGCGGATAAGAAGGAAATTATTCTAAGTGGCTTTGATGATCATGACACTCATCATGCACATAGTGCGTATGCAGCCGATCCATCCGGTGCAATATTTATGGGCGAAGGTGTATTTCTGCATACGAATGTCGAAACATCGTATGGTCCGGTGCGTGCGACTAATGGTGGCTTCTACCGGTATAGTCCGCAGCGGCATTATCTTGAACGTGTTGCTCAACTTTCAATTCCTAATCCCTGGGGCATCGCATTTGATGAATGGGGTGAAGAAATTTTTGCAGAAACTTCAGGGCCTGATGTGCGCTGGATGTTGCCTGGTGAAGTGAAGCCACGCTATGGAGTTGCAACCCATAAATCATTTAACCTTATCCAGGAAGAACACAGGGTGCGTCCTACTTCCGGACTTGAGTTTGTTTCCAGCAGACATTTTCCTGATGACGTTCAGGGAAATTTTTTCATCAATAACACGATTGGGTTTTTAGGAACGAAGTCACACACACTTGAAGATGACGGCACTGGTTATAAGAGTCATCATGTGTTGGATCTCGTAAAATCTACTGATCGGAATTTCAGACCGGTTGATATGGAGTTCGCTCCTGATGGTTCTCTGTATTTGGTTGACTGGCACAACATTTTGATCGGTCACATGCAACACAATGCACGCGATCCCTTGCGCGATCATGTTCATGGTCGTATTTATAGAATCACCTATCCTTCGCGGCCATTGATTACCCCTGCTAAAGTTGCAGGCGCAACTATTGATGAGCTTTTGGACAATTTAAAACTCCCTGAATTCAGAACACGCTACCGCACCAAGCGTGAGCTAAGAGGAAGAAACAAAGAGGAAGTCCTTCAGCATATTAAGTCATGGGTAAGTAAATTAAATGTAGAAGACGAACGCTACGCACATCATCTTTTGGAAGCATTATGGGTAACCTGGGGTTTAGATAAGGTGGATGAAAATCTATTGTATCAGGTTCTTCAATCAAAAGATTTTCATGCACGCGCAGCTGCTGTGCGTGTAATACGGTATAGTGGTCATCAAATTAAAAATCAACAAGAGTTGCTGATGAAAGCCGCTCAAGATGAAAACGGTCGCGTTCGTTTGGAGGCCATTGTAGCTGCCTCGTGGCTTCCTAAAGAAATGGGTTTACCGATTGTAATGGAAGCAGGTAAAAAACCGTTGGACGAATGGATGGTTGAAGCGCATGCAACGGCACTCGCTCACTTGAATGGAATGTCATTAAAAGAGAAAAAAGAGGAAGAAGTGATCACGGACTTAAAAGGAAATGATCGTGAGTTGTTCATCAAAGGAAAAATAATTTATGCCAAGGATGGATATTGTGGTACCTGCCATCAGCCTGATGGCGGTGGACTTTCTGCTTCTGGTTTTCCAGGACTTGTTGGTACGCCATGGACATCGGGTAATGAGGAGCGTATGATTAAAATCGCATTGAAAGGTATGATGGGACCTATTGAAGTGAATGGAACTAAGTATGCGGGTCAGGTGCCTATGACTCCTTTTGAAGGAATGCTCAATGACGAGGAAGTGGCTGCTGTACTCACCTATGTACGTAATTCTTTTGGAAATAAAGCGTCTGCAATTTCACCAGACAAGGTGAAAGCTGTGCGTGAAGCAATAAAAGACAAAACTGGTTTTTATTCTCCGGATGAATTGCTCAAGCAACATCCTATGGAGAAGTAACGATAAGTATATACGAGATGAATAAGATTGGATTTAATTTATTAGCGTGGTCTGCTGGAATTGGAGAAGATATCTATCCTATTTCAGAACGACTTAAAAAAATTGGCTATGATGGCATTGAATGTTTCATGGCTGAACAAAGCCCAGAGGTTTATAAGAAGTTTGGAAAGTTTTTGCAAAGTATCGGGTTAGAAGCAACATGCGTACTTGGTTTAGGACCAGACGAAAATCCGGCAAGTGATTCTCGACTGATCCGGAACAAAGCATTGGATCGACTTAAGAATGCGATTGATTGCGCGCATGCATTAAACTCAAAAATTATTTGCGGACCATTTCATTCTGCATTCGCAACTTTTGCTGGCCGACCTCCTGAAGCAAATGAATATGAATGGAGTGCTGAAGTACTTCATGCAGCTGGAGATTATGCAGCCCAAGCGGGAATTACATTAACACCAGAAGCGCTCAATCGATTCGAATGTTATCTTTGCAATACAATGGATCACCTGTCAATGCTTATTGGCAAAGTAGCGCATCCCAATGTAAAGGCAATGTTTGATACGCATCATGCCAACATCGAAGAGAAAAAATTATCAACTGCCATAAAGAAAATTGCACCCATCCTTGCACACGTTCATATCAGTGAGAACGACAGAGGCACTCCGGGTGATGGACATGTCTCTTGGGATGAAACCTTTTCTACCTTGGCGGAAATTAAGTATAAAGGTTGGCTCACGATTGAAGCCTTCACGCGTAATGATCCAGGCTTTGCTAACTCGATCAACGTATGGCGCGAATATTCTGAAACCTGGGACATGGCAGAAAAAGGTTTAGCATTTATCAAACAGAATTGTAAGAAGCACGGTCTATAATCTAACTATTACCGATTGGATGTATGAACAACCGAAGAAACTTTATCAAAGCCTCACTCCTTACCACTATGGCAGCAGCAACAACTCCCTCAATTGCCTTTTCGATTTTAAAACCGAAACCAAAAGGCGATGATAAAATTATTGGTCATGGCGATTTTCGGTATCGCGCTCATCCAGAATGGGGAATTTTAGATAGCGCCAAGACTCCGGTCAACAATTGCCATGAAATGGTGATGGATTCAAAAGGTCGTCTCATCATGATTACGGATGAAACGAAGAATAATATTATTGTGTACGACAAATCTGGCAAGCTAATAACAACATGGGGTACTGGTTTTCTGGGTGGTCATGGCTTAACACTAGCAAAGGAAGGTGGTGAGGATTTTCTTTTCATTTGCGATACAACGCTAAGTACGGTTACAAAAACTACAGTGGATGGAAAAGTTCTACTCGAATTAGAAAGTCCTAAAAAACTTGGTATTTATGCAGAGGCAATGACTTATAAGCCAACCGAATCGGCAGTAGCACCTAATGGTGATATTTATGTGGCGGATGGTTATGGATCGCAGTTTATTATTCAGTACAATCAAAAAGGTGAATATATCCGTCACTTTGGTGGTCGCGGAAGTAAAGACGAAGAGTTTGATACCGCGCATGGAGTTGCTATTGATTTAAGGGATAAAAAGAATCCAACCCTTCTTATAACATCCAGGGGACATAATTCATTTAAGAGATTCACCTTAGATGGAAAGTATCTCTCTACCATTTTTCTTCCCGGAGCTTTTGTGTGCCGACCTGTATTCGATGGTGAAAATATCTATGCAGGAGTTTGCTGGTCGCGACTGCGGTACTTAAATCAAACTGATAATTCGGGGTTTGTTACTATCCTTGACAAAAATGACAAAGTTGTTTCTAATCCGGGTGGAACAGCCCCTAAGTTTATTAATGGAGAGTTACAACTTATGGTTCAGGAAACTCCTTTATTCAAACATTGCCATGATGTATGCATCGATGAGGATAAGAACATTTATGTATGCCAATGGAATGCCGGAAAGACGTATCCCATAAAATTAGAAAGGGTTTGAGTAAGGAATAGTTATGATTAATCTCCTTTCAATCACTGATTTCTGGTTATGGCAATTTTTGGGAAGGTTGCATCCCATGATGGTTCACTTTCCAATCGGATTGTTAATTGTAGCACTCATTCTTGAACTCGTTTCATGGCGAAAGAAAGATAAAAGTTTTCGTTCTGGAATTTATGTTGTCTTAATCATCGGTGTGGTGAGTGCGGTACTCTCCTGCCTCTTCGGACTTTTACTGAAAAGTCAGGATGATTATAATAGTGACACACTTACAATCCATCAATGGACAGGCATCGCTACTGCGGCACTTGCAATTCTAACTCTATACTTATTTAAACGATCTGGGAGTAATGCAAGACTGCTCAGGGTTTACAGATCATTTTTACTATTATCGGTTGCTGGAGTAAGTATAGCCGGTCACATGGGTGCATCACTTACACACGGTGCTGATTATCTAACGGAAGTCTTGCCATGGGGCAATGAGAATAAAATATTAAGTGATCCTAACTTTAGCTTGGCAAGCTTCGCAAACGCCACCAACACACTTGATGAAAGTCAAGTGGCAGCATTAAATATTGAGGTGCGTTCAATCTTTGCACATAATTGTTATAAATGTCATAGCGCAGAAAAATCAAAAGGTGAATTACGGTTAGACCGAAAGGATTTCGTTATGCGCGGTGGTAAGTCAGGTGAAATCATTAATGTTGGTAATCCTGATCAAAGTGAAATGATCCGAAGGCTTCATTTACCAAGAGCAGACAAAGAATCGATGCCTCCGAAAGGAAAGACGCTTAGTGAAAAAGAAATTGCTACACTGGAGTTATGGATTAAAGTTGGCGCTCCCTGGCCTGACAATCCAACTGAAAAAAGTGTTTACAGGGTTGCTGAATTAGCTCCGCGAAAGCCAACAATGCCTGCAGGTAGTTCTGATCTCAAAAATCCCATAGATAAATTCGTGAACGTTTACTTTGATGACAAAAATATTTCGTGGCCGAATGTAGTCGATGATAGGATTTTCATTCGAAGAGTTTTTCTGGACATCATTGGATTAGTTCCAACACCTGAAAAAATAAATACATTCGCCAGCGACAATCATCCCGACAAGCGTGAATTGTTGGTGAAGGAACTCCTTGATCAGAATGATGATTATGCACAACATTGGTTAAGCTTCTGGAATGATGCGTTGAGAAATGATTACACAGGCACGGGTTACATTACGGGTGGACGTTTTGCTATTACTGATTGGTTGTATGAATCGCTAAAGAGCAATAAGCCATATGACCTGTTTGTTAAGGAGTTAGTCAGTCCGGATAAAAAATCAGAAGGTTTTATTCGTGGAATAAAATGGCGGGGTACAATCAATGCAAGTCAGCGCGTTGAAATGCAAGCAGCCCAAAATATCTCACAAGTATTTCTAGGATTAAATCTTAAGTGCGCCTCGTGTCATGATAGTTTTATCAGTGATGTGAAATTGTTTGATGCTTATGCTTTTGCGAACATTTTTTCTGATTCCACACTTGAGATTAATCGTTGCGATAAACCTACCGGCAAGTTTGCAGGGACTAAAATCATTTTTGAGGAGTTAGGCTCCGTTGATAGCACGCTTACAGTGGATGAAAAACTAAAACAATTGGCTGACTATCTCACTGCTCCTAAAAATGGTCGGTTGTACAGAACGATTGTTAATCGTGTGTGGGCTCAACTAATGGGAAGAGGAATTGTGGAGCCTGTTGATCTGATGGACAACGAACCCTGGAGCCAGGATTTGTTGGACTGGCTTGCATCTGACTTTTATGAAAACAAAAACAATCTGAAAGATTTGATCTTTAAGATAGCTACTTCAAAGACGTATCAATTACCTTCTGTTGGAATCAAAAATGAGAATGATATTGTCAATGCTGATTACGTCTTCAAGGGTATGCACCGCAGACGCTTATCAGCAGAACAGTTTGTTGATGCTGTGAGTAGTATTATCGATCCGGTTTATTCGGATACACTCAAGGTTTATGATCCGTATAAAGACTCAAAAAAATCTGAGTTGACTTATTCACGAGCTTCGTTAGTAAAGAATGATGCTTTCCTGACGGCATTGGGCAGACCCAATCGCGAAAATGTTTCTACGAGCAGATCGTCTCAGGCAAATCTCTTGCAAGCATTAGAACTTACCAATGGAAATAAGTTTAATAATACCCTTGAATCAGGTTCTAGAAAATGGAAAGAGAAATTTGAGACAAATGAAGAAATTATTAATGAATTATATAAAACGTCTTTGGGCCGCTATCCCGAAAAGTCAGAGCTAACGGCTGCTAATAAATTATTGGGGTCATCGCCTAATACTGAAAACATTCAGGACTTAATGTGGGCGATTGTTTTACTACCGGAGTTTCAATTGATTTATTAAATTGATAGTTAAATGAACAAAGGCTGGAACCGTAGAGAATTTTTACAAAGAGCAAGTGCTGCCACGCTTGGTGCGATGACTTATAGCTTACCTTCTTCCATTCTTAGTTCTTGTTCATCGCCAGGTATTGCTTCAAAAGCAGACACAGTGATTCTTCTTTGGATGGCGGGTGGCATGGCACATACTGATACCTTCGATCCAAAAAAATATACTCCTTACACAAAAGGAATGCAGGCGAATAGTGTGCTTAGTACTTTTAAATCTGTTCCCACTTCATTAGATGGAATTCATTTTTCAGAAGGACTTCAATCCATCGGTAATGTAATGAATGAAGGAGCCCTGATTCGATCATATGTTGCTGCCGATCTCGGCTTCATTTTACACTCACGACATCAATACAATTGGCATACATGTTATGAACCCCCACAAACAGTTGCTGCTCCGCACATGGGTTCTTGGATTGCCAGCCAGTTAGGTTCAAAGAATCCAGTGATCCCTCCTTTCATTGATATCGGCCAGCGCTTTACCGTGGGTGAAGCCGAAGAACTGAAAGCATTTCATACAGCTGGTTTTCTTGGTAATGAATTCGGACCATTTTTTATTCCTGACCCTTCTGCAGGATTGGAAAGTGTGAAGCCACCAGTAGGCATGAGTTACGAACGATTTGAAAGAAGGAACCAACTTTATAAAGAGCTCATTAGTACAAGCCCTGTTGGTGAATTTGGAAGTGATTATCAAAAGGAATCATTGCAGCGTTCGATGGAACAAGCGTACATGTTACTAAAGTCTCCAGAGTCAAAAGCATTTGATCTGAGTCAAGAGCGAAAAGAAAGTTATGATAAATACAATACTGGACGTTTTGGGCTAGGGTGTTTGCTCGCCCGCAGGTTAACAGAACAAGGTGCTCGGTTCATCAGTGTGACTACTGAGTATGAACCCTTTAAAGGGTGGGATACGCACGAGAATGGATACACGCGACTGATCGAAATGAAAAAACAAATTGATGCGCCTATTGCTCAATTAATTTTGGATTTGAAAAAGTCAGGGCATTTGGATCGCACACTCGTCATACTAGCGAGTGAGTTTAGTCGCGATATGATGACCGAAGGCCGCCCCGGAGCAACTGTAAAAGAACAAGTGGCACAACCTGATGTAATTGATGATATAAAACATTACGGTATGCACCGTCACTTTACGGATGGATGTTCCATGTTATTATTTGGTGGTGGAGTCAAGAAAGGATTTGTGTACGGAAAAACTGCAGATGAGCGTCCTTGCAAAACCATTGAAAAACCAATCAAGATTGCGCAAGTCCATCAAACAATCTATCACGCGCTCGGCATTCCTGAAGACACGCATTATGTAATTGAGAAAAGGCCGTTCTATACCACCCCTGATGGCAAAGGAAAAGCCGAACTGGAACTGTTTGCTTAATTGAAACGAAATGGCTTGCCACTTATCACTTAAATTTTAATATGATGATTGAATTAAGTTAACTTGATTTTTCATTCCGCTGAAGAAGTCAACCAGGAAAACGTTAAAACTCAACCATGAACTCACCCTACAACAAATCTTCAAAATTTCTACTGACTCTTTTTATCATTGGACTCGCAGCTGCGTGTCAGCAAAAAGAAACAGTCACCTCGAGTAATCCCAAAATTGATAAACTAAAGTTGCCGGTTGGGTTTAAGGCCGAGCATTTATATAGTCCCGGAGATAATGATCAGGGTTCGTGGGTAGCCATGACTTTTGATAACAAAGGCCGGATGATTACGGCTGATCAGTATGGTGCATTGTATCGCCTTGAGTTGCCTGCCATTGGTGACACGTCTAAAGCCAAAATAGAAAAGTTAATTATTGGATCGGAAGCAGACAGAAGTACAGATACAACTACCCTCAAAATCGGGATGGGTTTTGCGCAAGGTTTATTATATGCTTTCAATAGTTTGTACGTGATGGTAAATCACAACAGCGACAAAAACTTTGATAAGAACACAGGAATGTATCGTCTTCAGGATACCAATGGAGATGATCAATTTGATAAGATCACATTAATTAAATCACTTGCCGGAGAACCTGGTGAACACGGACCGCACAGTATGATTTTATCGCCCGATAAAAAATCAATTTATATCACTGCGGGTAATCATGTGAATGTTCCTGAATTTGAAACGTACCGATTACCTCCCGTATGGAAGGATGATAATTTATTTCCTCAGATCAAAGATCCTCGCGGTCATGCCAACAGTCGTCAGGCACCTGGTGGCTGGATTGCACACATGGATTCACTTGGCAACCATTGGGAATTAATTGCTGCGGGATTTCGGAATGAGTTTGACATCGCGTTCAATGAAGCCGGTGATTTGTTTACCTATGATTCTGATATGGAATGGGATTTTGGAATGCCTTGGTATCGTCCAACCAGGATTTGCCATGTAACCAGTGGCGCTGAATTTGGATGGCGTACAGGAAATGGAAAGTGGTCACCCTCCTATCCGGATAACCTTCCTCCTGTTATTAACATTGGTCAGGGTTCACCCACCAGTATGATCAGTGGAAGTACTGCTAAATTTCCGGAGCGATATAAAAAAGCATTGTATGCATTCGACTGGAGTTTTGGTATTATCTATGCCATTCATCTCGAACCAAAAGGTGCTTCTTATTCTGCTGAAGTAGAAGAATTTATTTCAGGATCACCACTTTCATTAACAGATGGAGTAATTGGTCCTGATGGTGCCATGTATTTTCTTACGGGTGGAAGAAGATTAGAGTCTGATCTGTATCGGATTTCTGCAACAGAAAATCAAAGCACTACTGCAGCTGCGTCTGTTACACCAAACGAAGTAAACCAACTTCGAAGAAGTCTGGAAAAGTATCACGAGCCAAATAAAGATGCTATTGAAGCAGCCTGGCCTAACCTTAAACATGAAGATCGTTTTGTTCGCTATGCTGCACGTGTTGCGGTAGAACATCAACCTGTAAGTTCGTGGCAATCACGCGCCTTGAAAGAAACTGATCCGCAAACACTTACGCAAGCCATGATAGCGTTAGCGCATCAAGGTAAGTCAGCGAGTAAGGATGCCATGTTGCAAGCACTCACAACAATTGATTTTGATAAACTTTCTCCATCCCAACAAATCGATTTAGTGCGTGCCTTTGAGGTGGTTATTTTTAGAATGGGTAAACCCGAAGGAGTAGTAAAGAACCAGGTAGCCACTTATCTGGATGCACATTATCCCGCGCAAGGCAATGAATTAAATCGGGTGTTGAGTAAAGTATTAGTACACATCGATGCTCCGGGCTCTGTTGAGAAAACATTGACTTTGCTGGCGAATGCCAAGGATGAACCTGCTGAAAAAACAGTAAGTTCTTCTCAGGATCTTATTATGCGAAATCCTCAGTATGGATTGGACATTGCTAAGATGCTTTCAAAAGTACCGCCTGCACAACAAACTTATCTATCGATTGTACTTTCTGAGGCGAGTTCAGGCTGGACACCCGAACTACAGGAACAATACTTCAAGTGGTTTGCAAATGCATTCACTTACAAAGGTGGTGTGAGTTATGTTGGGTTTATTGATAAAGCCAGAAAGAAGGCATTAGCGCACGCACCAAAAGATAAAATGAATTATTATGATACACTTTCAGGAGCTAAGCTTTTAACTGCATCAGGTAATGACATTGCTGATCTTCCGCAACCAAAAGGTCCCGGTAAAAGAAGAAAGATGGAAGACGTTGCAACGTTGTTGGAGCAGCCGCTTGCCCATCGCGACTTTGAACAAGGTAAGAATATGTTTGCCGCCACATTATGTAGCTCTTGTCACACGATGCGTGGAGAAGGCAGTAACATTGGACCAGACTTAACACAAGTAGGTACACGCTTTTCTGCAAAGGATATTCTGGAACACACGCTTGATCCTAACAAAGAGATTTCTGATCAGTATGCCGCTACTATTTTTAAAATGAAAGATGGCAGTTCTATTCTTGGTCGGTTAATCAATGAAGATGATGGTAAGTACGTTGTTTCCCAAAATCCATTTTCACCACAAACGTTGCGCGATATTCCAAAGGTTGATGTGGTTTCGGTAGGTCATTCTCAAGTTTCGCTCATGTTACCGGGATTAACAAACAGACTGAATGATGAAGAACTCAAAGATCTGATTGCTTACATGGTAGCGGGTGGCAATCCTGATCATGAAGTGTATAAGTAAATCGTTTAAAGAAATCTTATGAAACTGAAAATAAGAACGCTCTCTCTCATTCTAATTGCATGTTTCTGTTCTGTCTCGGCAATCGCACAGAAGAAGAAAGACTTCAAACCCATCTTTGATGGTAAGACATTAACGGGTTGGGAAGGCGATCCTGTTTACTGGCGGGTTGAAGATGGTGCCATTGTGGGCGAAATAACTGCTGATAAATTACTCAAGACCAATACATTTATAATCTGGAAAGGTGGCCAACCTAAAAACTTCGAACTCAAATTGGAATACAAAATAACCACCGATGGGAACAGTGGTATCAACTATCGCAGTGAGCAACTCACTGATGTACCTCATGCGCTGAAAGGATACCAAGCTGACATCGATGGAAAGAATCGATACACCGGACAAAACTATGAAGAGCGTAAAAGAACAACGTTAGCATATCGTGGCCAGAAAACAATCATCAGCGGAACGAAAGATCCAAAAGCAGCGGTAAGGGATTTTGTAAAGAACAATGCCTGGACTAATGTGGAGATAAAAAAATCGATGGATAAAGATTCATTGCAGTCTTTTATTAAAACGGATGACTGGAATGAAGTTCATCTGATCATAAAAGGTAATCGCCTTCAGCATTATGTAAATGGGGTGTTGATGAGTGATGTTACTGATAATGATAAAGTGAATCGGAAAATGGGTGGCTTGCTTGGCGTGCAGGTTCATGTAGGCCCACCTATGAAAGTGGAATACCGGAATATCCGGCTAAAAGAATTGTAAACATTGATACTTGATGCTAGAGTACTAGATAGATTCGAGTCTTCAAGTTCCAGTATCAAGAATCCAGTAACCAGAATCAAAGCTATGCTTCAAGGTTGGAAAGGAAAAATCTCTAATCACAATCAATTAGGTGGAATAGAAACCAGCGTGATTGATAATGGAGCCGGACGAGGAACCCGCATCGCGTGGGTCAATACAGGAACGGGATTGCGTTATAAAGTTGTCATCGATCGCGCGATGGATATTGCTGATGCTTTTTATAATCATCATAGTCTTGCATGGATCAGTCACACAGGCTTCACCGCACCACAACCACTTGCTCATGGAATGGATTGGCTCCGGACTTTTGGTGGTGGTCTGCTAACAACCTGTGGCTTGTCGCATGTGGGTGGTCCCGAAACGGATTCATTTGGCGAACGTGGTATTCATGGATTGATCAGCAACACCCCTGCCGAGATCATATCCATCAAACAACCTGATCTATTAACCGGTGACATGGCGATGAGTATTACCGGACTCATGAAAGAAACAAAAATATTCGGCCCAAGCCTTGAACTTAAAAGAACGATATCTGCGACACTTGGTCAACCTACTATTCGTATTCATGATGAAGTAATAAACCGAGCCAATACTCAGGCTCCACACATGCTGCTCTATCATTTTAATTTTGGATGGCCATTGGTGGATGAGGGAACGGATCTTCTTTGGAAAGGCAACTGGCAATCGATGGAAGGTGACAAAGCAGATAAAATATTTGCTGAAGGAAAAAATTTCAAAAAATGTCCGGCACCAATTACAAATCATAATGGAACCGGTGAAGCCGTTGTAGCGATCGATGTAACTGCTGATGGTGAAGGAAATTGCGTTTGCGGATTACACAATACTAAAATAGGAATTGCCTTAGCCATTCGATTCCAGAAAAAGCAATTGCCATGGTTAACCAACTGGCAACATTGGGGTAAGGATGAATACGTTACCGGAATTGAACCCGGCACCAACCCTCCTATTGGGCAGGCGAAGGCACGCGCTGAAAATCAACTTATACAATTAGCACCTGGAGAAAGTCGTAGCTACGATCTTGAGCTCGAAGTGTTGGAAGATAAAATTGAGATCGATAAATTGATAAAAAATACAACGCTGTGAATATGAAGATTGCTATAGTCAATACTCTTTATGTGCGACTCCTACGGAGTCGTATGTTTATAAAAGAATTTTACTATAAACGTGCGACCCCTTCGGGGTCGAACTACTAAAAATATAATACTAAGTTCAAAAGATCACACCTCAACACTTTAAAATACTACCAAATGAGTTTAGCAAAAAAAGTATTAGAGCAGGGCAACGGAATTTTACGACTCGCTCCCACTTGGGTTCCACGATCGTTTTGTGTACCCGGTCGAAGGATTAAGTTACATCCCGATGACTATTATGTGTTAGGCGGTAATCGCGGGGGCATTGATGAACGTTGGTTATCCTCTACTACGCCTGCGAAGAATGGCCCGTTGACGGGAATTAATGAAGGGCTAAGTCCTGTGGTGGTTAAAGATGGCTCGAAAGAAGAACAAATTTTATTAAAGGATGTAATTGATGAACTGAAAGGTGAGATCATTGGAGATCGATTATGGAACAAACATAAAAGCTGGCCGATGTATTCTAAGTTCTTTGATAACATGGGGCCTCTCCCACATCACGTACATCACAATGATGAGAAGGCTGCACTCATTGGACAGTTTGGTAAACCGGAAGCATATTACTTTCCACCCCAGTTAAATAATCATGGCGGTGATTTTCCATATACGTTCTTTGGCATTTCACCGGGCACAACCAAAGCGCAAATCCGGGAGTGTCTTGTCAACTTTACGAAGGGCGATAATAAAATAACCAATTACTCCTCTGCATTTCGGTTAGAACCCGGCACGGGTTGGGATGTTCCTCCGGGTATGTTACATGCACCGGGAAGTATGTGCACGTATGAACCACAAAAAGCATCGGATGTTTTCGCAATGTATC
The DNA here is from genome assembly GCA_041742535.1 of Cyclobacteriaceae bacterium. Taxonomy (GTDB): domain Bacteria; phylum Bacteroidota; class Bacteroidia; order Cytophagales; family Cyclobacteriaceae; genus ELB16-189. The sequence goes on from JBGSIM010000104.1 coordinate 77,200, forward strand.
AGTCTTTAGTAAATGAAGCGATCATTCCTGAAGAGTTATTGTGGAATGGAACACCGAAAGATAAGATTGGTGACTTCGATGAATTGATTGAAGTATTGGATTGGGAATTAAATGTTGATCCAAACATTCTTCAAACTCGGTTCATGAATCCTATAGCAGTAAAGTCTGAAGCAGAAATGAAAGCAGCAGGCTACCGCGAAACCTGGGTATGTTATAAATCAGACGCCTTCAGTGCAAAAGAACTTACTGTGTTGCCGGGTGCAACAGTTACCATCAAAGACAGCGCAGCGTATGGAATTATCATGATGCAAGGTCATGGCACCATGGGAGTTTGGAATGTTGAAACTCCGGCTTTGATTCGCTACGGACAATTAACGAATGATGAATTTTTCATTACTGAGAAAACAGCGCGTGAAGGCGTGAAGATTACAAACGCATCAACAACTGATCCCATCGTTATGCTCAAACATTTTGGTCCGGAAAACCCAGACCTAAAACTTTAATTTCAAACATCTAACTACTAGCGTCTAACTACTAAAATCTATTGCATATGCCAGAAAATAATTATCCCAAACTACACAATGCCACATGGCCTGGTATTGTAGGTAAAGGTCCCGACTCAGAACCTGTTATTCCTTTTGATACGCTGCTTGAATTGACCGCTGCTGCGGAAGTTGACGGAGTAAAGTTTGATGGTGTTGATCTTGGTTTGTTTGGTCCACACATTGATCTTGAAACGTATACGGATGACGACATTAAAAAATTAGCTGATAAACTTTCCAAGCTTAAGTTGAATGTAGGAAGTCTTGTTGCTCCTATCTGGGGTGGCCCCGCCATGGGCAGCAAAGAAGATCGCGCGGTGTTTGTTGAAATGGTTCGCAAGGCGTGTCATTTCGGAAAGCGTATGCGTGAGTTGGGTGTGCGTCCTTCTGGAATTGTTCGCATCGATTCGGCCAGTTCACCAACCAACTGGGCCGTTGATCCTGTTGGTAACACAAAATTGATTGCACAAACTTTTCGCGAAGCGTGTGATGTGGCCGCAGACTTCGGTGAAAAATTAGCAGCTGAAGGTGAAATCTGTTGGGGTGGCATGCACAGTTGGAAAACAATGGTAGAAACGTTGGAAGCGGTGGATCGACCTAATATCGGGTTTCAGGCCGACATGGCACACACATTATTATATCTGTTAAGCGATAATCGTCCTGAGGACAGAATCTTACCTAAAGATTTTCAGTGGGGTGATCGCAAAGCCTTAACGGAAGGACTTAAAACCGTTACGAAAGCACTACGTCCATGGACACTTGACTTTCACGTAGCACAAAACGATGGTAGTGTATTTGGTTCTGGCTCACACGATAAAACGGGTCGTCATTGTTTGGCAACGGATCCTAATGGAAAACTTGACATTGCTAATGATGCTGGGTTCTGGTTGCGCGATGAAAAAGGTCAACTCACTAAAGCATTCAAACATATTTGTTGGGATGGATGTATGTTCCCCAATGAAGTAATGCTAAAGCAAAAAACCTGGAACGATGTTCTCGCCAAGATGATTAAGGTGAGAGAGTTGCATGGATGGGTTGAATAGAAATTGACAATGAACAATGTTCAATTGACAATTTGGATCCAGCCTTGTCAACTGCCTTTTGTCCATTGTCAACGTTAAGTATCATGATATAATTTAAAATACATCAAGATGAGCAAGAAAGAATTAAGAATCGGACTAATCGGCTGTGGCTTCATGGGGCGCACGCATTCTAATGGATATAAACGCGTAGGAAACTTTTTTCCAGAACTTACTTATGAACCTGTATTAAAAGCAGTTTGTGCACGGAGTGCCGATAAGGTAAAAGCATTTGCCGAGCAATGGGGTTATGAATCCACCGAAACAGATTGGAAAGCGTTGATTGCGCGTGATGATATTGATGCAGTCGATATATGTACGCCCAATGATTTTCATGCTGAGATTGCTATCGCGGCAGCAGCAAAAGGAAAAATGATTTTGTGTGAGAAGCCTCTCTCACGCACGCTGGCTGAAGGTCAAAAAATGGTCGATGCCATTGAAAAGAGTGGTGTGAAAAATACAGTATGGTATAATTACAGACGTGTACCCGCAGTTACACTTGCGAAACAGATTATCGATTCGGGAAAATTGGGTAAGATCTTTCATTACCGCGCTAACTTTTTACAAGACTGGACAATCTCACCAGAATTACCACAAGGGGGCGAAGGCCTTTGGCGATTGGATGTGGATGCTGCGGGCTCCGGAGTAACCGGTGATTTACTGGCGCATTGCATTGACACAGCTATGTGGCTTAATGGTGCTATCAAAGATGTATCGGCCATGACCGAAACATTTATTAAAGAGCGTGTGCATCAGGCCAGTGGTAAAGTACAAAAGGTTGGTATTGATGATGCATGTATTTTTCATTGTCACTTTGATAATGGATCGTTGGGTTTATTTGAATCAACGCGTTATGCCCGTGGTCATAAAGCATTATATACATTCGAGATTAATGGCGAGCATGCTTCCATTCGCTGGGATTTGCATGACCTCAACCGACTTGAATATTTTGATCATCGTGATGATTCTATTGTAAGAGGTTGGCGTTCCATCTTGGTAACAGATGGTGATCAACCGTACATGAATAAATGGTGGGTACCCGGATTAATCATTGGGTACGAACATACCTTCGTTCATCAGGCTGCAGATTTCTTAAAAAGTTTGGAAACCGGTGAACCCTGTGCTCCCACGTTTAAGGATGCGCTTCAAACCCAAAAGGTGTGTGAAGCCGTAATCGATTCAGCAAAATCAAAAAGTTGGAAGGATACGGGTGCCACTAGTATGTAACTTCGTGTATTTCTTCGTGCCTCAGTGCCTTCGTGGTTAATAATTTTTAAACCACTGAGACACAGAGGCACTAAGTTTCACAAAGAGTTAACTAACTCTGTCCTTCCATTCGAATACGTCAGCGTGAGTTTATGCATGGCACGTGTACACGCAATGTATAGCATGCGCTTGTCCACTTCCGTGTGATAGTTACGTGCCGAAGCAAACGGAATAATCACTTCATCAAACTCCAATCCTTTGGCAAGGTGTGCAGTAGTAATAATTACTCCTTCATAAAACGAAGTACTGTCTGCCCGTAGTAAATGAACGCTATGAGTTTGTTTTAGAAATTCATAGGTAAGCTCCGCCTGGTCACTCGTTTTACAAATGATGCCCAACGATTGATGATTTGTTTCTTTAAACTGATCAAGCAATCCTTTCATGGCTTCCAACTCTTCTGTATTGTTCTCGAAACCTATTAATGCCGGTTGCGCTCCATGACGTTCCATAGCAATTACCTGCGAGTTGGGTGAGAGTTGTTGCGCAAAAGTCGTGATCTCAAACGTTGAGCGATAACTTCTAAACAGTTTTACAATATCCCCTTGCGGGAAAACCTGTTCAATCGCTTCAGCCGATGAAGCACTGAACGGATTTACGGTTTGACTAACATCACCCAGGATTGTTTTCTTGCATGTAAACAATCTGGACAGCACTGCATATTGCACCGGAGTATAATCCTGCATTTCATCCACCAGCAAATGCTTTACATGATGATGCGGCTCATACCCTTCCAGTCGCATCTTAAAATAAATCAACGGAAACACATCGGCATATTCCAGTTTGCCTTCGGACAGTGTTTGAAACATTTCCTTTTTTTCGAGCCATCGATAAAAATCCTGGTACAGATCAAACACATTGTTGATCTTAAACATGCGCGGCATCGCTTCCCAGATTTTTGATTTCTCGCCACCCGTTAGTTTTCGCTTCACTTCATTGCGAACATAGTTTTGTACATCTTTTGCTACTTCATGAAAACGCTTGAGCAGCGGAATGCGATGATACGCTTTAAACCGTTCTTCAATATACGGGCCCGGTACAACCATTTTACCCAACCTGATCTCATTCAGGTTGAAATAATTATTCTCAACATAAATAAGATACTTGTTGAGTTGTTTTAAAAAATCAAACGATGCTTTGAATTGAATGCGCTCAATAAATTTCGGATCAGGATTTTCAAGTAGCAATTCAACTTGCTCAAAGAAGGTTTGAAACAAAACCTTGTGTTCCAACAACTCGTTGGCCAAATCTTCAATCCCCATTTCAGGAATGTTCTCCTCCCCTAACTCTGGCAACACATTGCTGATGTAATCTGAAAATACTTTGTTGGGCGAAAGGATCAACAAATCTTTCGAGCGAATCTCATCGCGAAAGCGATACAATAAAAATGCAAGGCGATGCAACGCAATAGAAGTCTTACCCGAACCTGCCACACCTTGAATGATCATCACGCGCGCTTCTTCATTTCTGATCACGGCATTCTGATCACGCTGAATGGTGGCGACAATATTTTTCATTTTGTCGTCTGCCGATTTGCTCAACTCCTGCTGTAGCACTTCATCATGAATGTTCACACCATTCTCAATCATGAACTCCATCCTGCCATCGCGGATTTTATATTGACGCTTCAACGCAATCTCGCCTTCAATTTTACCGGACGGTGGTTCGTAGTGGGCAGCGCCCAATTCAAAATCATAAAACATAGACGACACCGGGGCACGCCAGTCATACACCAGGTTGGTCTTCAGCATTTCATCGAAGAAGGTATAGATGCCAATGTAAATCGCGCTCCGCTCCTCGCCTGTTATAAAATCAATGCGCCCAAAATAAGGCGAGTCAATCAGCTTCATCAGTTTACGCTTGCGGGCTACTGCGCCTTCGCCTGTAAACGCCATGCGGTTTATCGACTGCCCGGCCGCCACCATATCGGCCTCATCCATGCCCGACTGGTGTTCGTGAATGTATTGCTTATTGTGGCGCAGCTCCTCCGAAACATCCTTCACATTGTCATCCGCGCGCCTGATGGCCAACAACAGAGTCTCCTTTATCTGCTCCAGGTACTCCCGCTCGTCCTTTTCAGTTGTATTTATCATCTGCAAAAAGATGCAAAGATAACACGAACAACTTCCTAGACGAGAAATTAATTCATGTCATTTGTTATCATAAAATTATATGCCGTCCCTACGGGACTTGCCTTATAGTTTTCGTTCCTGTTTTACCGATATATCGTCCCTAACGGGACTCGATAGCAATTATTTTCAAATGATTTATGTAAGCGTCCTGGCAAGTCGACATATTTGAGAATCCCATTTAAAAAAACCTTCTCAAAAATTTCACTCTCTCATGCTATAAGCGAAGTCCAACGATTCCTTAATAATTTAAACCAATTAACTCAGCCCCAGCGGGGCGAAATATCGGTAACAAGTCAAAAGGAGAAACCAAAGCCCCAGCGGGGCGACATATTAAACTTCAATAACCTCGCATTAAAACCAATCATAATATGTGTAAATTGTCCTGCTTAAAAATGCATTAATCATCTCGCAAAGCATGAAGATAGAATTTCAGTCACCTTGCGCCCCTGCGCCTGCCTTTGCCGAAGCTTTACAATCAGCAACTAATTACATATCACTTTTGCTAAGCGCAGGCAGGACTTTGCGGTTAAAAAACATTGGATTGCTTATAACCTCTCTCATCTTACTCACTTCCTGCTCCTCCGAACTCCGTTATGATGTTGGACAAATCAAAACAGAAAAAGGCGACTTACTCATTTGGTTGTATGATGAAACCCCCAACCACAAAGCAAGCTTTATAAAACTTGCAAATACCGGCTATTGGGATTCACTCACGTTCAATCGCGTGATCAATAATTTTGTAGCGCAAGGCGGTTGCCCCGATACACCCGAAGGCTTTGCTGACTCCCCGTATTTATTGAAACCAGAATTCAACGATTCTCTCACGCACGTGTATGGTGCGTTTGCTGCAGGCCGCGACAACAACCCCGAAATGCTTTCTGCCGGATGTCAGTTTTATATAGTACAAAATAAAAAAGGGTTACACCGCCTCGATAATAATTATACTGTGTACGGACAAGTATTTGAAGGCATGGATGTAATTGATGCGATGGTTATGGTGCCTAAAGACTCACTCGATGAACCGTTTAATAAAATTAAGCTGGATGTAAATGTGATTAAGATGACAAAGAAAGATATTGAGGCGAAGGGGTTTAAGGTTCCGAATTAGTGGTGCAATAACAAAGGTGCATATAGCCAGTCAAATTTGTTGGGGTATATGCGCCTTATTTAAATAGATATATTCACCAAGGTGTATATATATTATCTAGTTAGCAGTAATGTAAACACAACACTTAGACAATATAAACTATGGAAATAAAAATTTATAAAGCATTTATTGCCTCACCAAGTGATACAAGTAGAGAAAGAATTCTTTGTGACAAAATATTTGACGAAATAAATTCGGGTTTAGGGGAAATCTATAAATTCAGAATTGAAAGTTTGAGATGGGAAAAAGATGTAAGACCGACAATTAAAGACAAAGATGGCCAGTCAATAATATTTGACCAAATAGGGGACAAATTTGAAATCTTTATTGGTATTATGAATAAGAAATTTGGCTCACCAACACCAAGAGCAGGTTCAGGTACTGAGGAAGAATTCAATGAAGCATTTAAAAGGTTTAAGGAAAAACAAGATTTGGAATTAATTTTTTATTTCAATGAGGAGCCTCCGCAATCAATGAGTGAAATAAATGCTTCAGAATTATTAAAAATAGAAGAATTTAGAAAAAAATTGCAGCCTAAAGGAATTTATGGTTACTATAATGGTGTTTCCGATTTTGAAGAAAAGCTTAGGAAACACATTTCACGATATTTTATTGAAGAGTATAAAAAAGAAAGTACCACACCTCAAAACGCACAAAAACTAATAAACAAAGAGGCTTTAAGGAAAGTATTTAAAAAACGGTTTAATGATTCTCTTAAAGGTTTTGATGAACAACCTCAAATTTGGATAGAACCAATTCTAAGTCGAACAGATGCACTTTCACAAAACCCTGATGAGAATTTTAGCCATAGAGTATTAATCGAAGAAATCTTACTTTCAGAAAAATCCTATTTTATAAATGCTCCAGCACAATTTGGATTAACAACTTTAGGCCACCATCTTATAAGCGAAGCTTGGGAAAATGATGAACTTTGGATTTACCTAGATAATTCTTCTGCCAAACCGCATACAATTCACAAGTCAGTTATAAATGAGGCAAACTCATTAGACCAAAAAATTGAAGATGTAAAATGTATAATTTTTGACTCATTCTTAAGTACGGACAAAGTATCTTACAAAAAACTAAAAGGGTTAATTGATGCTAATCCGAATCTCAAAATAATAGTTCTAAACACGATTGATGAGAAATTATATATCAATAAAAAAGAAAATGAAAGTATAGATGAAAAGGAAATACTTATTGACAAAGAGTTTGATGTTCTGCATTTAATTGCACTTCCAAGGAATCAGATTAGAAGCATTGTTAAACAGTATAATTTAGAAAAGAATATAGGTGATGAAAATGTAGTCTTAAATAAAATTACAAAGGAACTAGAATGTTTGAATCTACATCGAACTCCGTATAACATTATTACAATTCTTAAAGTTTCGGAAAAATACTTCGATGACAGTCCTGTGAATAGGACTAAAATGATTGAAATGATTTTATTTGTCTTATTTGATTTAGGAGAAATTCCTAGATATAAAACTATGCCTGACCTAAAAGACTGTGAGTACGTCTTAGGTAGATATTGTGAAATAATGTTGAAGAATGAAATTTATACGTTTAAAAAGGATGAATTTATTTTAGAGCTAAAGAAATTCTGTAAAGAAAAATATATCGACTTGGATGTTGAAGTTGTATTTGAAATATTAAGCAATAACAATATTATCATATTAGATTATGATAGGTATAGGTTTAAATCAACTTTTTGGATTTATTACTTCGGTGCAAAGCGAATGCATATTGATGAAGATTTTAGAAAATATATTTTGAGTTCAAAGAAATATTCCTCTTATCCAGAAATAATTGAATTTTACACAGGAATTGATAGGAACAGAGATGATGCATTGACAATTCTATTAGGGGATATTGCGTCTACTAGAATAGTTGTTGAGGAAAAACTTGGAATAAAGGGTGAAATTAATCCTTTGAATAATGCTAAATGGAAACCTTCAGAAAGTGAAATTGAAAAAATTAAGAATGAAATAGGAGAAAATGTTCTGACTTCGAACTTACCAGATTCTGTAAAAGATCAATTTTTAGATAAATCTTATAATCAAATTCGTCCCTACAATCAATCTATCCAAAAAATATTCGAAGATTATTCACTTGTTAATTTAATGCAACAAATTAAAGCATCATCCACGGCATTAAGAAATAGTGATTATTCTAATCCAGCTTTAAAGAAGCAATTACTGATTGAAATTTATAGTTCATGGAAACAATTGGCAAAAGTAATGTTTGCACTTTCTCCAATTATGGCAATAAAAGGAAAAGCCACATTCCAAGGTGCCGCTTTTGAGTTAGATGGTAATTTTGGTGAAACATTTGAGGAGCGGTTAAATACGATTGTTCAAGTATTACCGACAAATGTAGTAGGCTATTTTCAAGATGACTTATATTCTCCTAAAATTGGACCATTGTTTTATGACTGTTTTAATGACGAGAAAAATGAGCTTATGAAACACCATCAAGCACTGTTAATTATATTCAAAAGACCAAATGGTTGGAAAACGCAAATTGAAAATTATATAACATCTATAAACAAAAATTCTTATTATTTATACGGCACAGTAAATGCATTAAGAACAAAATACCGTTATGACTTTGTAAATCCAGAAGAATTAAAAAGCATTAAATATTTAGTAAAACTTGGACTTGCTAAACATCATTTTGGAGGTTCAAAACCTACTATGTCTCAAGTTATTAAGATAGATGACAGTAATTTACCCAAGAGAGAATATGACGAATAAATACCCAGCCTCTTTTCGAACTTACTGTGATCTGAAATTTTAATAACTTAGGCAACAGATCAACAAATCAAACTATGAGAAAAGTAATTGCAGCAATGAACATGACACTTGATGGGATTTGCGACCATACTGAGGGCATACCAAGTGAAGAGTTACATAACCATTATACCGAACTCTTAAACAATGGAGGAGTTATATTATATGGACGCACCACGTACCAACTCATGCAATTTTGGCAAACGTTGCTAAAAGATCCTTCAGATAAAAAATCAATGAACGACTTTGCTGTGGCCATTGACAAAATCCCAAAAATTGTTTTTTCACGCACCTTGAAAAGCACCGACTGGGACAGTGCAAAACTTGCCACGAAAGAACTTGAACAGGAAGTTTTAGAACTCAAACAATCAGAATCAACCAAAGATATTTTAGTGGGCAGTCGGAGTTTAATTATTCAGCTACTAAATCTTAATTTGGTTGATGAGTTTCAGATTTGTATCCACCCTATGCTGGAAGGAAAAGGGTTGCCCTTGTTTGACAAAATAAAAGACCGCACAATCTTTAAGCTTTCAAAGTCAAAAACCTTTGATTCAGGTTCAATCGTGCTCTGCTACGAGGCAGTGCGAGAGTAAACAACCAACTCAGGATTTAATGACTTAGCTTTCCTAAACAAGCTTGCCAGATCGCAAGGCCCGGCAACAAACCAGTATTGGATTCATCATCATTGAGAGGATTAAGCTTAAGGCTATTATAGAAAGTAAAAAAAATAGGTCACTACTATACTCAGGCTTTCCAAGCTTACTGATCTAAGAAATTTTAATAACTTAGCTTAAGTTCAACAAGCTTGTCTGGTTGTAAGACCTGACAACAAATCAAATTCTTTACCAAAGTAGAGTACAAAGGCTTATAACTTTATTGGCCTTCTCGATACATAATAAAATTATGAAACACATATTTGGTTTGCTCCTCATTTTTATTTTTAGCGCTTCCTGCGAACAGCAAAATAAACCTGACATGGCGGAAAGCAATGCCAAGCCCGTGACTAAAGAGGCTATCATCTCCTACGGACCTAACAGTGTTGTACGAACAATCAAGCAAGATAAAAAGGGTAACATTTGGATTACCTCCTGGGAGGGGGTTTTTAGGTATGACGGAAAATCTTTTACCAATATCACGAGTAATGTCACCACAGCTCCGTTCTTTTCACTTTTAGAAGATAGAAACGGCAATTTTTGGTTTGGCTCGATTGGTTCAGGGGTTTTCTACTACGATGGGCATGCTCTTGTAAATTTCACAACAAAGGAAGGGCTTATTAGCAATGAGATTGGATGCATCTATGAAGATAAATCTGGAAATATCTGGTTTGGTGGAAGTGGCGGAGCAAGTCGCTATGATGGTAAGTATTTTAGGAATTATGTAATAGATGGAATGACTATGAATGAAGATATAACAGGCAAATCTTTTTCAGAGCGCCAGCCTTCATCAGTTAGTTCTATTCTTCAAGACAAAAAAGGTATTTTCTGGTTTGGCACAACTGTTAATACATTCATTTATGATGGCAAAACATTTTCGCTTTTCACTGATAATGGCAAGCCCTTCAAAAATGTTTTTAACATTATCGAAGACAGAAAAGGTAATATATGGCTGGGTGGCACTCGTTATGACGGTAATGCATTTACTAATCTCACCAACAGTTCAATTCTTTGTGTCTACGAAGATAGAAATGGCAATATTTGGACAACTTCGTCACCTAGTCCTTCAGAAAAGAATTGGGTTCTATCCCGTTATGAGGCGAATTCAATTGATAACCACGAGCCAACTGTAACGATAATAAAGCCAGAACTTGGGCCACTTTTCACGATTTTAGAATCTTATGATGGAAGTATTTGGTTGGGCTCTGAGGGCGCATATCGTTATGATGGTCAAATTTTTCATGATTTTAAAAGTAAAGTACTTCAGAAATAATTCTCTGCCCTTGGTGGTCTTCTTCAACAACAAAAATTTAAGTATACCATTGCAGTCAAGCATTTCGACTTGAATGATCTGGAATTTAAATAACTTAGCTTTAAGCTGAATAAGCTTGTCAGGTCGTAAGACCTGACAACAAACCAATGAGTAAGATCCGACATCAAACAATCGCAAACAAACCACAGATATTATAATGAAAAAATACTTCGCCTTTTCATTAGTGATTCTACTCTTCTCCTGTTCAGTTAAACAATCCGCTAGAGAAGATAAAAAAGCGGTGCCAGTACTATCTAAAAACGCCACCTCCATAATTATCCTCGGAACGATTCAAGATGCTGGCTCTCCACACATAGCCTGTACAAAAGAGTGTTGCAGAGAATTATTCAAAAATCCCGACAAGGATAGGCAGGTTGTATCTTTAGGCTTAATTGATAATGAGCACGGAAAGAAATATTTATTTGAAGCCACGCCTGATATGTCAACCCAAATGAAGGCTCTGATGCGGGCTGAAATTCAAAGCACCAACGAACTGGTGGATGGAATCTTTTTAACCCACGCCCACATTGGTCATTATACGGGGCTCATGTATCTGGGTAAAGAAGCCACCGATGCAAAAGGAGTACCTGTGTTTGTCATGCCTAAAATGAATAAGTTTTTAGAAGCCAATGGTCCCTGGAGTCAGCTTGTCACTAACAACAATATAGTCTTGACTCAACTTGAAAATGAACAATCTATTTCGCTTACGCCAAGTATAGAAGTCACGCCTTTTAGTGTGCCGCATCGCGATGAATACTCTGAAACTGTGGGTTATAGAATTAAAGGACCCAACAAAACTGCCTTGTTTATACCTGATGTTGATAAATGGGACAAGTGGAATAAAAACATTATTGAAGAAATAAGGAAAGTAGATTATGCCTTTTTAGACGCCACGTTTTATAGCGGAGCAGAGCTAGGTAATCGCGATATTTCTCAAATCCCTCACCCCTTTATTATTGAAAGTCTTGAAAGGTTTAGCGAATTTGATGCAAACGATAGAAGTAAAATAATCTTTATTCATTTCAATCATACAAATCCATTACTTGACTTAACTAGTGACGAGGCCAAGAATGTTTTAAGCAAAGGATTTAAGATTGGAAGAATTTATGATGAGTATGGATTGTAACAGAGCAAAGAGATGATGGATGTAAAAATTGCATACCTTACGCATACCGACATTGATCCCTTCACGGATTTAATCAACGTATTTAAAAAAGAGTTTGAGTGGAGTTCGGTTCCCACAAAAACTCATTTACAAAAAGTTCTTAACAACCCAACGTTTCTTGTATTTGTTGCACGGCTAAACAATAAACTAGTGGGTGGATTGACGGTGCATATTTTAGACAGTTGTGAAACAGAAAAGCCATCCGCTTATATTTATGACCTGGCCGTGTTGGCAGAATACCAACGGCAAGGGATTGGTAAGTCTTTAATAATGGCCGTGAATGATTATTGCCGACAACACGAATTTGGCGAAGTGTTTGTTCAGGCTGAGACGGATGACGAACAAGCGGTGAATTTTTATAGAACAACCGACATCAGTAGCGAATTGCAAGCAACACATTTTACGTATTCGTTTGGCAACCATGTCTGACTACGTTATGGCACTACACGCTCTAAAAATCAGCAAAACCACACTTAGTTGTAGAAAAACAACTGAACGTAGTGTATTTACAACTGTAAGTAGCGGTTCTATTTGAGCAATACCCATGAGACAAAATACTTTTGCGGCATCAAAAAAAAAATAAAGTTATGATGCTACATTCAAAATCAATTGGCAATAAAATTGCCGAAGCAAGAAAGAAGATTAATCTTTCTCAAGCAGAACTTGCCCAGCAAGTATCAATCAGTCCGCAAGCGGTGGGCAAATGGGAACGTGGCGAGTCTATGCCCGACATAACCACCCTCAATCGACTTGCAGGGATTTTCGGAGTTGACCTAAACTTTTTTTCTGACAGTTTTCAGACTGAGGAAGCAACTGCCACTTATGACAAGGTAGAGAAGCAACCGGTGGAAGACCCAACACCCAAGCAACGAAAAAGATTTGACTGGAATTGGGATATGTCGAGAGGCAACTGGGCAGATGCTGACTTTTCGGGGTTAAAAAACTTGAAAGAAAAGTTCAGTAGCAGCAATATGAAAAACTGCACGTTTATGAATTCCGATTTGTCGGGACTTATTCTTGGAAGCAACAATATAGAATTGTGTGATTTTTCATCTTCTACCCTAAGAGACAGTAAAATTCAATCTTCCAATCTCTCAAACAATCAGTTTAAAAATTGCTCTTTTATTGATGCCGTGTTTTTCAAAAATAATATTGAGAAATGTAATTTCACTGGAGCCGATTTTTCGGGAGCAGAAATTTCGGGAGTAAATTTTGAGAATAGTGTGATAAAAGATGTTGTCTGGAAATTTACCATGTTTAATAAAACAAATATAAGTAATGTTGTTTTCGAGGGAATCTTAGAAGACTGTCATTTTGAACACTGTAGCTTTTATAAGGTTAAATTTGAGAATGCTACTATTTTAAACTCCTTTTTTAAGTACAATGACAGATTTAAAAAAGTCGAGTTTATTAATTGTAAGGTCGACAGTATAACCTATGCGTTTTTAAAAAACAACCACGCGAATTTGACTGGCATTTCATTAATAGGTGACGAGAAACAATGAAAATACTGGTGGCCACTTTGCAGTCTCCCTTGCAGTCAGGTCTTCCGACCTGACTGATTAAGGATTTTTAATATCTTAGCGAACCTAAATAAGCTTTCAAGTTGTAAGACCAACCAACTCAAGATGCTCAAAAAAATAGTTCTTACAATTTTGTCGTTGGTACTCATTTACAATACCTATAAATTGATTACTGTTTTCTTTAAACTATCCCCTGGTGAATTTTCTTTACTTGCCATTATTGCATCAGCCATTGCATTTAATCTATTGATAACCGGGGCTTTTGCGTTCCTTGGTTTTATATACCCCACAAGCAAGCTCTTACCCAATTCCTACTATCAAATAAAAAACCCTGAAAGGCTTACTATTTATTATAAATGGCTTGGTGTAAATTTTTTTAAGTACTTGCTATTAATTACGTTTTACCGAAAAGACGATAACAAAAAATATTTTAACGGTACAAAATCAGGCATTTTACTTTTTGATTACAACACAAAGCAATCTGAATTTGGACACCTTCTTGCATTCGCTTCAATTTTTATTCTTTCTTTAATCCTACTAGTTGAAGGACACAAGGCTCTTTTTATATGGATTCAACCAATGAATATCATTTTCAATTTTTATCCAGTTGTTCTTCAACGAAATCATCGAATAGTAATAGCGCGATTAATTAAAAAATTTTAACTATACTTTGATACCAAGCGGAGTTTCGCTTTCGGACTTCCATGCAGTCAGGTTTTGCTACCTGCCTGATTTAAAGATTTTAATATCTTAGCGTTTACATACAAGTATGGCAGGTCGTAAGACCAGACAACAGAAGAGATGAGACAACCCATATTATTTTCCCTATTCGCACTTTGGATGTTAACTTCATGCCTCAACAACAAACCAGAAACAGTTAGTAATACTATGAACACCGACAGTTTGTCTTCTACCAGTGGCTATTCCAAAGTGAATGGAATTAACATGTATTATGAAATCTATGGTAAGGGAAAACCTTTGGTGCTTATTCATGGAGGCGGTTCCACCATTCAAACTTCGTTTGGCCGGGTTATCCCCTTGCTCTCCAAAGACAGACAACTGATTTGTGTTGAACTGCAAGCGCATGGTCACACGGGCGATAGAGCCTCAGAACTTTCCTTTGAGCAGGATGCCGATGATGTGGCAGCGCTGTTAAAAAAGCTCAACATCCCAAAAGCCGATCTCCTTGGTTTTAGTAATGGCGGCAATACAGCATTACAAATTGCCATCCGGCATCCACACCTTTGCAACAAGGTTGTGGCAGCGTCTCCATTACTAAAACGCGAGGGTGCACTTCCTCAGTTTTGGGAGTTTATGAATACTGGTACGTATGAACAGATGCCGCAGGAATACAAAGATGCCTTTATAAACGTCAATCCCGATAGCACCAAACTCATGACCATGTATCAGAAGTGTGCGAATCGAATGAGCCATTTAAAAGACTTCCCGGACGAACAGATTAAATCCATAAAAGCCCCTGTCCTGCTCATCAATGGCGATGCCGATGTGGCTACTTCCGAACATGTTGTGGCTATGTCGAAACTAATTCCGGATTGCAAGCTTGCCATTATTCCGGGTGGGCACGGTGCTTATCTTGGCGAGATAACCACATTAAAACCAGGCTACAAAGATTCTGACTTTGTTGTGCCTATGATTAAGCGTTTTCTTGAGTGATCGACCCAGGGTAGGTCATTTCCACGCAGAGTCTCACTTCGGATTATGCGATTAACTCACCAAAATTTTCATTGCAGTCTTAGGGTTAACATAAACAAGCTTGTTTGATCGCAAAGCCTGAGAACAAAACGAGGAAGATTAATTGTTTATATTTATCTTATTGATAAGCGAGTTATGATTGATCTTTTTAATACAATTGAGCAGTATCCAGAACATTTCAAACAATTGAAATGTAAGGAACTTCTTTTTACACAATATGACTGTCCACAAGAAAAAGCCAAGCAAGATTTATTCAGTCAGCATAATTATATAGCCTATGTAGTCAGTGGTAAGCGTATTTTCTATTTGCCTGGTGAAATTCATGCCATGACGGAAGGAAAATGTGTTTTTGTAAAAAAGGGAGGATGGATTGCGGAAAAAGAACTTGGAGCGGGCTGGTGCGTTCTTGTTTTTTTTATTCCTGATGCTTACCTGAAGCATTTCATTAATGAAAGTCGTCCCAATCTTCCTTCGGTGTCAAAAGAACAAGTTAATAATTGTCAAATTTTTAATCTTGAAGTGAACATTTCAACAAGGAGTTTCTTTCAATCAATGATTCCATATTTCGATCAACACCCACCCATACCTGAAGGTTTAATAGAATTAAAATTTAAAGAATTGCTGTTTAATCTTTTAATCAACTCTGGAAATCAAAATCTTTTATCTTGGCTTTACACTATTGCCGACAGTGGTAAACTGCCTATTCAATCTGTCATGGAGGCCAATTACACATACAATCTGTCGTTGACAGACTATGCGAAAATTTCTAGTAGAAGCCTGGCTTCTTTTAAACGCGAATTTCAAGAAATTTATAACACAACCCCAGGCAAATGGCTCATTCAAAAAAGACTTGATTATGCCAAAATGCTTTTATCTACTTCGACAAAGAGTATAGCAGAAATCACTTTTGAAAGTGGCTTTGAGAATGCTTCCCACTTTAGCCGGTTGTTTAAGATAAAATTCGGGCATAGCCCGTCCAACTCACGAAACCAACTCCATACGGTTTAAACTGATCTTCACAGAAACGTAATTGAACGCCACAGGATGGCTCTGTTCTATTTATCTATTGTACTTGCATCATAATCAAATCTTAAAAAACTATGAAAGCAATTGCAGTATTATTCCTGGTATTTTTTTCTGTGACTAGCCAAGCGCAAGAAAAAAAACTTAGCAACACGACTAGTAAAATTTTAGTTGACAATGGAAAGGTAAAAGTTACAGAGTTTGAAAGTCTTCCAGGAAAGGACGTATGTGGTTTAGGAACACATTCTCATCCTGCGCACCTTACAGTTTTGTTAACTGAGGCTACCGTTACCGTAAGCCTTCCTAATGGAAAGACCATGACACAGAAGTTGCCAGCAGGAACTACTTTCTGGAGCGAAGCAGAGACCCACACGGTTATAAATAGTGGGCAAACCATTTCCAAAGCTCAGATTATCGAATACAACCAATAAAGTATTGGAAAACTTAGTATGGTGCAAAAGCATTTTCTGCAAAGAAAGTTTTCTTACGTCCTGATTGATCTACTACTGACCTTTGTGGGCGTATTATCTGCACTGGCGGTTGATAATTTTAGAGAATCGATGGTTGAAAACAATCGAGAGAAAGAATATCTCGTAGCGTTTAGGGATGCATTGAAATTGGATACTGCCACGATCAATACAGAATTGGAACGTTGCTATTTCAAACAAAAAGCAGCCGTCAAATTCATTGAGTTAATTGAGAACCGCGACTCAATATCAAATGAAAATTTTGAAGAGGCAACCCAATCTATTTTAATGCTGATCGATCCGGCCTACAACACAGCAACGTATGAAGATTTGAAATCCACGGGAAATAGCAGGATTATTAGAAATCGTGAATTGAGGAACGCTATTATCACACACTATACTTACTTAAATAAACTAATATCGATTCAGCAAAGTTCTATCCCCTATATTTCATATAATAGGACTTTCATGGATCAATTTAATTATGATGAATTTATCCATTCTCAAAATCAATCGCATGAAAAGATTATTGACAGGTTTCGTAATGATGAGTCAGCGCAATTGTATCTGGTAAGGCTTCAGAAAGAGATGATCATCTATCGTAACAGCCTAATCTATTCCGCGTTACCTAGAACTTTGTTTTTGCTTGAAAAAGTTGATGTAGAATTACAATAATTCTATGGCTATCGGCAATCAATTATATATTATTCCTGACGTTTTAATAACAGCATCTTGTGAATGAATTTCATTTTGTCTGCCACAGCAGGCGTAATTACAAATGGATAAACGTCAGGCACACCCATTGCCCGGTTAATACTATTCACAGCAAAAGATAAAGGTATGCACGTTTGAATGATTACTTTGAAATCGCGCATCGTGAAGGGATCGAAGGAGACTTTTGTCTTCATGCTTTCCAGGCCTTCGGCAGGATCTACATTCAAACCAAAAAAGTGAGCAGTCTCCACCATATCCATGATGTGCAGGTAATGCGCCCACGTTTCGGCCCAATCCTCCCAGGGATGCGATGTGGCATACTTGCTAATGAATGAATCTTGCCAATTTGCAGGCGCGCCATTTTGATAATACCGTTGCAAGGCATCCGCATAGTTTTCCTGTTCATTTCCAAATATCATTCTAAACTCATTTAGCATGTTCTGATTAGTAACTACTAAACGATCCCAAAAATAGTGACCGACTTCATGTCTTAAATGGCCGATTAATGTGCGGTAAGGTTCTAATAGTTGCTTTCTCATTTTCTCCCGATGCACAGAATCAGCCTCACTCAAAAGAATGGTAATCACGCCATTTTCATGACCCATCATAATCTTGGGATCATTTTGCTTAGCTATAAAGTCAAAACACAATCCCTCCTGATTGATCATTTTGTTTTGTAAAGTAAATCCAAGCTTCTGAAGCTGATAAATCAATCGATGTTTGGCCACTTCTAAATTTTGCCATTTCTCAAAATTACTGGTGTCGGATAAATCAGGTATGGTTCGATTGAGTTGGCAAGCACTACACAAAAAGTTAGGATCATTTTTCTCCAACAACCAATTGCACACTCCATGCTGGTTATTTGTGCAATACTTGTACTCGATTTTCTCACGATCAGAAACTAAAGAAAAACTACGGGGATCAAACGTGAGCATTTTAGCATCACTATCCCGATAACCCGATAAGTGCCCACAATTTTCACACACCGTGTTTTCAAAAAACAAGGGGTGATGACAATGACCACATTGAAATATTTTCATCAGTATCGGTTAGCGTTACGAAAATAGCAGAACCGTGCTGGTAAGTCCAAAGAGTTGAATTATTAATTGTCAGTAGTATTCAAGCTGGCGCACGGTTACGGTAACAGGATTTCTGTTTTGATAGGTGATTCGTTTAGTCCAATTGGATTCTTTGTCGTACTCGTAAGAGTAACTAACCAAATCCACCAGACTGCCCATAATCCCATAGGTTCGGATTTCAGCCAGATTGTTTTTCTCGTCATACGTAAATGTTTCTTTGGAAAGGATGAGTAAACTGCCATCCAACTCCACTCGTTCGCTTACATTATTGCGATCATCATACTTATAGTGCGTGATCCGTCTCTCCTTTTCGATCGGCTTGTCTTCCGTAGTTTCCACCCGGTTGGTATTATCATACTGGTGACTCACTTTCCTGATTAGGGATCGATTATTGAACTGTACATATTCCAATGTATCCCCTGCTTTATTTAGAATACATTCCATCGTTTTAACAAAGCGACCTTGGGCCGTAGTAAATGTTGTTACAAATTGGCCACCATCCACCTCCGGCTGAATAACTATTTTAGTTGATACCTGGCCATTGCCATCCAACACCGAACTTTCAATCAATTTATTTGACTCATTAAATTTATTTATGTGTTTTCTTAAAAGCACTTCGCTGTATTGATACACGTGCTCTTCAATCGTATTACCTCTGGAATCATGTTTGTAAATAAGTCGCCATTGCGGAGCTCCTTTGTAATCAAAGATTTGAATAGTAGACACATTCCCTTGTCTATCAAAATAGGTTCGGGTAATGGCTGAATGCATGGAAGTTTCTGATGCAAATTCCAGGGTGCCTTCGTTGTCATAGGCATCGTGAATGGTTTCCATGATTTTCTTAATAGACTTCTCCGGCTTCTCTTCACTGAGATTACTTTCGCACGCAAGTAAAATCAGAGTTGAAATCGCGAGCACAAATCGAAAGGCATGAAGTCTCATAACTAATCATCATGAATGATGACATAAGTTATAAAAGAATCAAGAGGAAATAAATAGAAGCAAGGGATTCAACGCCAAATCACCCCTTTACTCACTCCTCAGCGAGTTTACTGGATTTATCAATGCTGATTTGATGGACTGATAACTAATTGTAAACATTGCAATGGAAAGCGCAATCACTCCGGCCAACACAAACATCCAGGCCTGGATTTCCATTTTATAAGCGAAGCCATCCAACCATTTGTTCATGGCATACCATGAAACTGGAGTAGCTATAATAATCGCGATAAGTACCAGTTTAATGAAGTCGTTGCTCAACAACATCACAATGGTTTGAACATCGGCACCTAGCACTTTTCTGATTCCGATTTCTTTGGTGCGCTGTTCTGCGGTGTACGTGGCCAATCCTAATAATCCAAGACAGGCAATCAAAATTGCAAGACACGAGAACGTGGTAAACAATCTTCTGAAAATAAAGTCGCTACGATATTGACGGTTAAAGTCATCATCCAAAAAACTATACATGAACGGGCGATGCGGTGCTAACCGTTTCCAGATTTTTTCAACCTCACTAATTGTTTCCGGAATGTTTTCAGATTTTATTTTTAGTGATGCGTATCTGCTATCGTAAGCTGCGAACGGTAATGTAAGTGGTTCTATGGTTTGATGTAATGAGATGTAATTGAAATCTTTCACCACGCCAATCACTTCCCCAGCCCTGCCCCATTGATCAAACTTTTTACCGATGATATCTGCAGGATTGGCATACCCATATTGTTTGGCCGCTGCTTCATTGATAACAAGTGCTTTGGTTGAATCAGAGGGAAACTCGCGTGAATACGAACGACCTGCTACTAATTCAATTCCAAAATGATCTACAAAATCAAGCCCGACTTGAAAAATGGGTTGTGCGATCATTTTCATTTCTCCCTCCGGGGTTTGTATCTCAGTACCCGCATTAGGGAAATGACTTCCAGGAACACTTCGTGAGAATGCTACTGAGAGCACAGCTGGGATTGCTTCCATCTCAATCTTCATTGCTTCAGATATAGCATTAACATCGCCATCATAATTATAATCGAGAATCAACATTCGTTCTTTATCAAAGCCCAAATCTTTATCGAGTATATGATTCATTTGTGTGTACACGATAATTGTTCCGGCAATCAGGGCAATGGAAAGACTGAATTGAAAAACTACCAGCACGCGCCTGAGACTTACCCCACCCCGATTTGAAGTAGTGATTCCTTTCAACACTGCAACCGGACTAAAGCGTGACAACACCAGAGCCGGATACGAACCCGCCACCAAACCGATTACTAACACACCTATCATAATGTATGGAATGGTTTGCCAGTTGATGAAGTTTTGGATGACTAGTTCCTTTCCGGTAAAATTAACCATGCTGGGCAAGGCCATAATAACAATGCCTGCCGCTACAATCACCGAGAGAAACGTGATGATAAACGACTCGCCCAAAAATTGTGAGACCAAACTGCTACGATCGGCACCAATCGATTTCCGGATGCCTACTTCTTTACTCCGCTCCAGCGACCGCGCAGTGCTCAGGTTCATAAAGTTGATGATGGCTATTACCAATATGAATAAACCAATTACAGAGAACACGTAAATGTTTGCGAGACTTCCTGTTTCACCGGGTTGGCGTTGTGCCACAGTTCTCAGGTAAACATCTTTTAATGGTTCAATAGCAATGCTGTATTTTGAATCCGGATAATCTCTATGTCTTTCCAGAAAGGCTGGAATTTTTGCATTGAATTTCGCTTCATCAAATTGATCGTTGACAAGAAAATAGGTGTAGGTATCTACATACCCCCAATTTTCAAAAATTTGCGGCCGTGTTTTTTTAAACGTACTCAAAGAAAGGAGCGCATTAAACTTAAAATGTGAATTGGAGGGCAGCTCTTTCATAATACCGGTTACGGTGTAGTCACCCGGACTAGCCCTGCCGGGTGCATCACTCCCTTTCAATGTTTTGCCCAATGCCTCTTCATCACCAAAATATTTTCGGGCGGTGGCTTCTGTGAGTACAATACTATAGGGAGCAATCAAAGCAGTTTTAGGATTACCCGCAACCAACTCCCAACTGAACACATCAAAGACGGTAGAATCCATAAAGAAGATTCCATCTTCCTGATACAATTTATCTTCAACACTTAATAAGATATCGGCACGACCGGAAAACTGAACCACTTTTTCGATTTCCGGAAAATCATTTTGAAGTGCCGGGCCGACTGGCGCATTGCCCCACACCCAATAAGAATCTATCGGAGCTTTTGCTTTAGGGTCGGCTTCCCATCCATTGAGTACTCGATAAATGCGATCTCCTTTGTCATGATAATTGTCGTACGATAATTCGTCTTGCACATACATGAAAATCAAAAAGCAACACGCAATACCCAAACCAAGACCAAAGATGTTTATGAAAGAATACGCTTTCTTCTTGATCAGGTTTCTCCACGCGATTTTTATATAATTTTTGTACATACCGTAGGGGTTATAAGTGGCTGATTGATTAAAGTTTTTTAAGAGAGTTGGGCGCAGGAGTTTGAGCATCTCCCAGGTATACAATCGTTTTGCTTTTGATAGCGATAGTGTTTCTGCATTATCGTAAAAGATTTCCTCCATGTCGCCTTCAATCTCTTCTACGTATTCTTTCTTTAAAAAGAACCGTAAGAGTTTGACTGGCCAGCCTGGTGGATGAATCTCCATTAGATTGCTTTTAGTTGAGGAGTAAATTGTGGAATTGAACTCCACAGGCTTGCGCGGATTTCTTTCATTTCATCCAGTACTTTATGCGCATACGAAGTGGTAGCATAAATGCGCTTGCGTTTGCCACCCCGTTTTAGCGTGGCCTCACCAAACTCAGAGGTTAGAAATCCTTTCTCTTCCATGCGTTTAAGTGCCGATTGGATGGAACCCACGCTTAACTTTTCCTTTAAACGCGCTTCCAGTTCACGCTTAATCTCAACACCATAAGCCTCTTGCTGCAAAGCGGCTACAGTAAGCAGCACCAGCTCCTCAAACTCCCCTAGCTTGGTTTTCTTCATAGTTAACTGATATTATTCGTAATTGCAGTTAATATACGGAAAGACTTTGAAAAGGTTATTTGCTTGCATGAAATGTTAAAGGGATATGGTAAGAACTTGATAATTATCAGGAGGTTAGGACTCAATTGAAAATTAAATTTACCTTGGTTTGCGAAAAGAGGTAGGCCATATGGCTTGCACTACGTTGTGTGCAATTTTTAAAAGACAAATAGATTACCACGATAAGACATGGAAAACCTTTTCTTTATTTTATTACTTGTTAGCTTCTTTCTGTTAATACTTGGTTTGTTTAGCCCAAAGACAAGTCTATTTTGGACAAAATCAAATCAGACAAGAGGAAAATCAAGTTTAATCTATGGAATAGCAACGATTATATTTTTTGTTGTCTACGGAGAAACAGCTACCAACAAAGAGAATGAATTAAAAAACAATTCTGAATTAATTACTTCAAAGGCCGACAATTCTAAAAAAGAGAATCCTATCATAGACACAGATATTGCGATACAATTCATTAATGGGTACGTTGAAAATTCCAACAAAGCAAATAAGATGGCTGACAAAATTGACTGGGTCAATTCAAACTCTTTGACAACTGAGAACTTCAGGGCCGAATTTAAAAGAATAATAAATGAAGCATATGAGAAGGAACCTGAAGTTGGACTTGACTTTGACCCAATACTTGACGCACAAGACAATCCAGACAAAGGTTTTGAACTTGAAACATTTGACGAGAAAACAAATTATCTGACAGTAAGGGGAAAAGACTGGCCAGAATTCAAGCTGACCATGAAAATAATTGAAGAAAATGGAAATTGGTTAGTTGACGGGTGCGGGATTGTTAACATACCGAAAGTCAAAAGAGCTGAGAGATAAAAACTGCACACAACAGCAGCTATTTGCAATGGCTGGGTGACTTCTCTTCCCTGCAGAGTCTCGACCTCTGCGATTGATTACATGAAAAATAAGCTTTACTTTGTTTGACAACCAACCCTAGCAATATCTAATCAAAAAACCATGAGAGAAGAACAATTACTAGAGCAGTTTCAGAAAATTGAAGACAACTTTAATGAAGCTGTAATCTCTAACCGGGCAGATGAAATTAAAAAATGTATAACAAGCGACTGGGTTCTGGTTGATAGTCAGGGAGGAATTATTCCACAAGAAGGATTTTTTAAAGTACTTGAACAAGGTCTACTCTCCCATTCAACCATGACCAAGAAAATTTTAAGGGTTAAATTGTATGGCGACATCGCATTAGTAACGGGTCGTGGTCAAAATACCGGAACCTGGCAAGGGCAACCTATGGAAGCGGACGAATGGATTACAGATATTTATAAGAAGGAAAATGATACATGGCTTTGTGTGCTGACACATTTAACACCCGTAAAAAAATAATCAGGGATGTGGTAAAACCCTACCAACCTGCTCGCTTTCAATCATGTTAAAAAAGAAGGCATCCTTCCGCAGCAGATGTGTATTTGAAATGGAGTAAGTGATTGGTATTCATGACTGAGTTAGGTTAGGCAATCGTCACAATCAAGGAAATTTAAAATTAGTATATTTGAATTATGGAAACGCTGCGAATCGATATAGTAAACCCTAAAGCCAAGAAAATCATTAATGAATTGGCCGATCTAAATTTAATTTCTATCCGCGATAAAGATCCTATTAAATCCTTTCAAAAAATCCTCTTAAAACTAAGAACTAAGACTAAAACTGTCTCCTTGGAGGAAATCACAAAAGAAGTCGAGCTTGTGAGAACAAAAAGATATGGCAAAAAAGGTTGACAGAATTATTGTTGACACCAATCTTTGGATTAGCTTTTTAATTACCAAGGATTTTAAAAAGTTAGACGAAAAGATAAAGACCAAATCAGTCAGAGTTATTTTTAGCCTTGAATTAATTGAAGAGTTTCTTACTGTAGTTAATAGGCCAAAATTCAGGAAGTACTTTGAAAAATCTGACATTGAAGAATTAGTTGACCTGTTCGATGTTTATGGTGAAATGATTGAAGTCAAAACCAATGTTGAGCTTTGCAGAGATAAAAAAGATAATTTTTTACTTGCCCTCGCAAAGGACTCTCATGCAAATCACTTAATTACTGGCGATAAAGATCTTCTTGAGTTAAAAGCATTTGGATCAACCAAAATAGAAACAATCACTGAATATCTTAAAAGGATTAAATAATTGATTACCTCAACGCCTCCTTATAACTCACCAACTTCACCCCTTTCTTTATAATGGCAGCCTTTACTTTCTCACTGGTGAAAATAGTAGTAACATCTTGTCGGCCTTGCGCTACATCTTCGTAGCCAATGTGTGACACTGCACGCAATTCAGCATCATCAAGTCCAGGGTGTTCAACAAACACATACGTCTTGCCATCTTCCAGTTTATCAAGCATGGCAATAAAACCATCAATGCGTTGCTCGGTAGTCTTGTTTCTGAAATCAAAACCTGTGTACGAAATAGAAGTTGATTGTGCATCTACCACAGGTAAGTTGTATTCTGCTCCTAGCTTAAGAGTTAGTGCTTTAACTTCGGGTGTAAACGCCAAACTGCCCATGTGGCCTGAGATGTGGCTTAATCGTGGAATGTATTTTACCGCTAACTCAATTTGCGCCCGCATTTCTTTTTCAATGTCATCTAGTTTATAGGTATGATCCATAATGGCCTGCCCGGGATAGAATTTGTTTTTGAAAAGCATGGGATAAAAATATCCGTCTTCATTTTTTAAACTCGGGCAATCGGAAAGTGGTCGCCACTTTACATTGTCCCACTCACTGGTGATGGCAAAGTGCAAGCCTACATCCACCCGTGGGTTTTGTTTTAGCATCTTCACCGTTTCCGGGAACCAAGGTGAAGGCACGATTACTTCAATAGATGTTTCAATACCTTGTTGATAGGATTGAATGATTGCAAGATTACCTGAATGTGAGTAACCCATATCATCGCCACGCACAATTAAACGCGGTGCATTGGCGCGCTCCGCTTTTGGAATTGCTTTATATGTGCGGACGGATTTGTTGAAAGAATTTGCGAATGAAAGTGTAGCGTTATCACCTTCAAATGTAATCGTGATTGTTTCTGTATGTGGACTTTCAATATAGCGCAGGGTAAGATCTAACGTTTTGTCATCCGCCCAACGATAACTTGTTTCAGTTTTGAAGGGTGGCAATCCTTTACGATTGGTTTGCGCAGCAGCAACCAGATAGGGTCCAAACTTGGTAGTAGTTCCTTGTACCCATTTGCCCGAACCGAAATCAATTTGATGAGGAATTGAATCTGTATTCAACGTTACCCGACAAACTCCATTGGTGAAATTCAATGTAAAACTTTCTAATTCACGATCAGGACTAGTCGTAGCAAATGCTTTACCTGCAAGTTTGTTTTCCAAGGCTGTGTTAGCCGCATTAACTGGAATGGGCAAAGCCAGTGTAGTCAGGCGCGACTTCAATTGCTTATTCAATTTTGAATTACTCGCTAATTTCTTATCCTGAAAGGCCGGTAACAAATACTTCCAAACCAGATTCAATTCAGTTTGCATGTTGGCGGTTTCTGAAGTGATGATGATCACCGCATCTTTCTCGGGCAACACTAAAATGTATTGTCCAAAAGCACCATCTCCTCGATATGAATTATTACGGCTCCGCCACATCTGATAACCATACCCCTGCAACCAATCACTGGAATCTTTTTCGGCTTGTGAAGCTTTGGGATTTTGCATGATCTTCATGGTAGAAGCTTCTTCAATCCATGAAGCCGGTAAAATTTGTTTTCCTTTCCACACTCCTTTTTTTAAAAACAGCTGACCAAATTTTGCCATGTCTTCCGTTTTTAGTCGTAGCCCCCACCCGCCTGTGTTCACACCTTGCGGACTCACTTCCCAATCAATGCCTTCTATGCCGAGAGGTTGAAATAAACGCGGCTTCAAATAATCAATTACTTTTTGTCCGGTCACTTGTTGCACAATCGCGCTAAGCATATAGGTGGCTGCACTATTATATAGAAACTCGGAACCCGGCTGATGAAGAATAGGTGTGCTTAAAAAAGTACGTGCCCAATTATCACTAATTACTACCGGACCAGTTGGGTCAGGCTTCTGCCCTGCCGACATGCTTAATAAATCTTTAATACGAAGGGCAGAAAGATTTGCATCATTATAGTTTGGTACTTCATTCGGAAAAAACGAAACCACTTTATCATCGACTGATAGTTTCTTCTCCGCTACTGCAAAGCCAACAGCCGTAGCGGTAAAGCTTTTACTCACAGAATACATGGTATGGGGTAATTCGGGGCGGTATGGATTCCACCAACCTTCGGCTACTACTTTTCCATGTCTCAGAATCATCAGGCTATGAAACTCATGATCGCTAGCTGCTGCTGCATCTAAAAAATTGAGAATGTGTTGTGACGAAACTCCTTCTGCTTCGGGTGTGCTGCGAGGTAATGAACTTTGGGCGAAAAGTCCGGCTGATAGAAGTAGAAAGAGAAATGCAATCTTGATTCGATTCATGGCTGTAGAATAGTTGAGAAGTAGAATAAAGATACGGGTACGATTGCTAAACAAGATTGTATTTGAGCTATTTTTAGGAAATAATTTCAAATTCATTCCCGCAGATCTCGGTGATTACGCTGACGTGATTCATAGAAATTTATCTATGTAATCTGCGAAATCAGCGGGAGCATTAATAGTTAAAACACATGAAGGAGCAACTACTGAATGAATTAATAAACAACACCTTTGTTATCCTCAAGCCCTCGTCTGTTGCCGGCATTGGAGTATTTGCTATTCGCGATATTGAAAAAGGTTGCCGGGCTATGTTTAGTAAGCCCGACAAAAATGATCAATGGATTACAATTTCCAAAAAAGAAGTTGAGTCGCTACCAGATCATGCACAGCATTTAATTTATAATTATTGTCTGTATGATGAGGAGAGCTATTTTGTTCCGGATTATGGCTTCAAGAAAATAGATGTTTCGCTCTTCCTGAATCATTCGGATACCCCGAATCTCAGATCGGTAGAAGAAGGAAATTATTTTGAAGCCACGCGAGATATTAAAAATGGAGAGGAATTATTTCTTGACTATGGAGAAATTGTGGAAGGTGAATAAGGTGGTCAAACCCCTCACCCCAATAACTTTCAAGAAAAATTAAAACACTCATTTTCCCTCTCCCTGGGGAGAGGGTGGATTTAGTTGGCATTAAATATTTGTGACGTTTTGGGTGAGGGCCTCACCCAACCAATAACTCTTGCTTAGTATAATCCAACACAACCGTCTTTATCACTTTAGCTTTATCAATCGTAATAAGTGTTTCGCGTTCAAACCGGGATTCATACCCTTCATGAACATAAAAAGTTCTGTTGCCTTGCGGGATTCTGAGTTTGCCTGTAACCCACGTAGCGGTAACGGATCGATCGCCTGCTTTCTTAAAAAGTTTGTTCAACGAATAAGGAACAATTTTTTTCCAGAATAGAAAATAACTCTTTTTAACTTTTCCTTCAATGCGATTTAACATCAACACGTCATTTCGTATTTCCCATTTAGCTATATAACCTCGTTTGCACTCTGGTGAAGTAACAAAATCAGGTTTGGTATGTTGATCCCAATAAAGTTCTAACGGATTGGAATACAAATCCATTTTTTTACCCTCAAGCCAAATAAGATCAGGGAGTTGCGCAGCCATAATTGTTCTGAAATGATTGATCAAATCTTATTCAAAAAATAGTAAGAATAAATGCATTCTCTGTGCACATGCATAATGAAGGATGAAATAGCATGGATAGAAGATTTTTGGCATGATTGAGTTTCCTAAAAAAGGAAAAGGCTGATTCAATAAATTGAATCAGCCTCCGTTAGATTTTTGGATACTAATTATCCAAGATATGATTTCAAGACATCGAGTCGTGTTGTCTTACGAAGTTTGCGTGTAGCTTTTTCCTTTATCTGTCTTACGCGTTCTGTGCTCAAATCAAATTTCTCACTGATGTCATGTAACGATAAAGCATGTCCCCCAGAAAGACCATAATACAGTGAAAGTACATCCGCCTCTCTTGAAGAGAGTTGTGATAAAGAATATTCAATTTCCTTTTTCAAAGAAGTATTCATCAGATCTGAGTCTGGTTGAACCGCATCATTGTCGCCCATCACATCCATTAAGGTACCGCTGTCGCCATCATTGCCTAGAGGGGCATCCATCGATACTTTGCGCGCACGGTGGTTCGATATTTTCTGTATTTCTTCAGAAGTAGTCTCCATCACATCCGCCAACTCTTCGATTGTTGGCTCACGCTGAAATTTTTGTTCCAGGGTAGCAAAGGTTTGATTCATCTTGTTAAGTGTACCAATCCGATTCAACGGCAACCTAACAATTCGAGACTGCTCAGAAAGCGCCTGTAAAATGGACTGACGAATCCACCACACCGCATACGAGATAAACTTAAATCCACGCTTCTCATCAAAGCGGGAAGCTGCTTTTATAAGCCCCAAATTGCCTTCATTTACCAAATCGCTCAAGGTCATTCCACCTTGCTGATATTGCTTAGCAACAGAAACCACAAAACGCAGGTTCGCATTCACCAATTTTTGCAAGGCCACTTGATCTCCTTCACGAATTCGCTTGGCAAGATTTACTTCTTCCTCGGCTGTAATGAGGTCAATTTTGGCAATTTCACTTAAATATTTATCGAATGATTGGGATTCACGATTGGTAATTTTTTGAGTTATTTTTAATGCGCGCATGTTGTTAATTGGGTTTTTG
Source organism: Cyclobacteriaceae bacterium (assembly GCA_041742535.1). Classification (GTDB taxonomy): domain Bacteria; phylum Bacteroidota; class Bacteroidia; order Cytophagales; family Cyclobacteriaceae; genus ELB16-189. The sequence goes on from JBGSIM010000104.1 coordinate 106,577, forward strand.
TGATCAATAATAAAAAGAGTATTCTTTTAAGCATGTATATCAAACGTTTGCAAACGCCACTTTCCTTTAGAAGAGCGAAGAAACATGCATATAACGCTTAAAAGAGCTTTTTCATCTTATACAGTATACAAATAAATAATGACAACGCAAAATCTGGACATAAAGTTTATTCATATTTCAAATTCTATTTTGTTAGAAGACGATGCAGTTTTGGTAGTCGACAAACCCGCTGGGTTAATGGTTGAACCCGACCGAAATGGACATCCAAACCTGCTGCATGAGGTGAAGAAGCATCTCAAGGCAAAATTACCTGCTGATCAGGAACTTTACGCACAACATATCCATCGGCTTGACCGTCCTGTCAGTGGAATTGTACTATTTGCCAAGCAACGGTCAGTATTGAAAAATCTAAGCGAACAGTTTGCCGAACGAAAAGTGAAAAAGCACTATCAGGCTCTTACTCATCTTGCCCCGGAAATAAGAACTGGAATATTGGAACATTGGCATCGCAAGGAAAAGAAAAAGGCGATGCTCTATAAGGAGGAAATTCAGTACTCTGAAAAAGCAATTTTGAACTATGAAGTAACAGAATTAAGTGCTGCTAAATTTCTGTGGAACATCGAACTCCATACAGGAAAGTATCATCAGATCCGTGCGCAATTATCGGATGCCGGTTGTCCTATTCTTGGCGACAGTTTGTATGGGTCAACTCTGCCCTATCATCCCAACGCCATTGCACTTCATGCGTGCCAGCTTACTTTCTTTCATCCGGTAACAAACAAGCAGATTAACTTAGTTAGCAATCCGAAATTTTAATCCGGTTACAACCAGCATTGGATTTCTTTTGCCGCAGCAGGAGTTTTGTAGGGAACCAACACTCAAAAAAATAATACCAGCAATCCTGAGCGATACAGAAGCTTACTTTCACTGTGAAAACAAACACGAGCGAAGGATCTCCTTATCGTGAGGGGATACTTCGCTCAAAGTCAGTTTTGTGATGAAGAGTACACAACTTATTGATTCTATTTGTTACCAATTTTACAATTCATCCAAATCGCTCTGGATTGCAGCAGAGTTTTTTTATCTATAATTCCAGCTCCCAATTCAAATTTCGTCATGCAGCCGTTTCATACTTCTCAAAAAATGAATCAGTTTTAAAACCCAACAAAATCACTGATTGCCCTTCATTTCCCTTTAAATAAACCCTACTTTTAAGGACACCCTAATTACCCTCCTATGAACACAATTATTCGGATCAGCCGGGTCTTGATTGTTTTTTTTGGATTGGCACTCCTCTTTGGCAACTGCAAAAATGAAGAAGCAACAGATGATTCGCGCTATAGCGGAGATCTCTTCAACGAAAACATCCGTTCCACCGATCCCCAGACTGCTGAGCAAGAACGGTTGGGCTTCAAACTTCCACCCGGGTTTGAAATTCAATTATTCGCTTCAGAACCTGACATTGATAAACCTATTAACATGACCTTCGATGCGAAAGGTCGTATGTGGGTAACACAATCTTTTGAATATCCTTTTCCCTCATCACCGGGCGCAAAAAGTACTGACCGACTTACTATTCTTGAGGATACAGATCACGATGGCAAAGCGGATCGGTTTACAGAAGTAGCAGATACATTGAACATTCCTGTTGGCGTGTTGCCTGTAATCGATGGAGTGGTTGCCTTTAGTGTACCGAACGTTTACAAATTTACCGATACCAATGCCGATGGAAAACCTGAAAGCAAGAAAAAAATGTTTGGACCTTTTGGTTTTACCGATACGCATGGTATGGTTAGTAATTTTGTTAGGGGTTATGATGGTTGGGTTTATGCATGCCATGGATTCACCAACCTTTCTGCAATTGCCGGTGCCGATGGCGATTCTATAAAAATGATTTCAGGAAATACATTTCGCTTTAAACTTGATGGCAGTCGGGTTGAGCAAATGACGTTTGGGCAAGTAAATCCTTTTGGACTTGCCTATGACGAAAATGGATATGTCTATTCAACAGACAGTCACAGTTCTCCACTCTATCAATTAATTCGTGGTGGCGATTATCCGCACTTTGCAAAACAAGAGATCATGGCTTTTGGGCCGGATATGAAATCATTTGAAGAAGAAGCTACTGCATTGTGTGGCATTGCTTATTATGGCGATACAAAATTCCCGAAAGAATTTCAGGGCAACTTCTTTATTGGTGATGCAGTGAGTTCTCGAGTACACCGTTACTCTTGGGAAAACAAAGGCTCTTCTCCTGTCGGAAAATCAGAAGTAGATCTTGTTAAAAGTGCTGATCCCTGGTTTCGGCCAGTAAATATTAAACTCGGTCCTGATGGTGCGCTTTACATTGCAGATTTTTATAATGCAATCATTGGTCATTACGAAGTTCCACTTGGCCATCCAAAAAGAGATAAACAACGCGGAAGAATTTGGCGAATCACGTACAAAGGTGAACACAACGATACTCAAGATTTAACTACTGCTTCGTTGAGTGAATTGTTGACTGCTTTAGATGTTAACAACATTACAACCCGCATGGCTGCTGCCGATCAATTGGCAGATCGTGTTGGTGAGCCAGCCGTGGAAGCATTAAAAGTAGTGTTGAATGAACAGGAAGTCAGTGCAAGTCCACAAAAATATGTTCATGCCCTCTGGGTGTTACACCGACTCAATGCATTGGATAATGACATCCTAAAGAAATCACTTGCTCATACTTCACCCCTTGTGCGATTGCATACGCTTCGGATTTTACGCGAATCAAAATCACGTCTGGCAGAATTCCAACCGATCATTTTAAATGCATTAAAAGATAGCGATCCACATGTGCAACGCGCTTCTGTTGAACTATTGAAGGACTATCAAGACATGAGTTCGGTTGAAGCGGCACTTTCCGTGTTGCATACTGCTCCTGCTTTCGATACACATTTAATCTACACCTCGCGACTTGCTCTTCGGAATTTACTCCGTGATAATAGCTTAATGAAACAAGTAGTAGCAAAAGAATGGAGCACAGAAGATGCTGGGTTTATAGCGGGCACGTTAGTCGATGTCAATTCAGAAGATGCAGCATTGTTCCTAGCTAACTATGTTACTGGCAACTCCATGCCTAAAGGCAAAACACAGTTGGCGTATCAACAGATTCTCAGATTCATTCCTCAGAAACAAATTGAAGCGACAATCAAAAATGCGCGCGATAAACAAGGTGATATTGAGTTGAAAGCAAAAATATTCAGAGGAGTAAAAGAAGGATTGGCTCAACGAGGTGATGTTGGACACGCAAAACAACTTACTCCCTGGGGATCTGAAATAGCTGTTGGGCTTCTTAAAAAGAATCCTTCATTAGATACCCTTTCTTCCGATGAAATCACATCGCAGCAAAGCTATGCGATTCAGCTGGCAGGAGATTATAAAGTACGAACTCTTGAGCCTGATTTAAAAGTCTTCTTGGCAAAGAATCCCAATAATGATTTAAAGACATCAGCGCTACGCTCTTTGCTTAAGATGTCAAGTGACAATAGTTCCTTTGAACTGGCAAAGGATTTATTGCTAAATGACAATACTCCTATCTATCTTAAGAAAAATGTTGTCAGTATTTTAGGTGAGTCACCCGGACAAGCAACTAATGCCTTGTTAATGGAAGTAAAGAAAGCACCAGCCGATTTGGAAGCAGCGATTGCTAGTGCTTTGGCAAATTCACCGGAAGGAAAACAAATCGTGCTTGATCAGGTTCGTAATGGATCATTTCTAACACGAACACTCATTGATCCGCGTGTAGAAGAACGGATGTTGCAAAAGATCTCACCTAAGCAGCAAAAAGAATACAACGATCTTACTGCTAACATTGAGCCCATCAGCACAGAAAGGCAAGCACTGATTGATGAACGTATAAAAGCCTTCAAAACATTTAGAGCATCCACTATTCAATTGGATTCTGGAGCTATGGTATTTAACAACAATTGTGGTGTGTGTCATCGCAAGCTTACTATGTCTGGTATTGGTCCTCAGTTGCATGGTATTGGTAAACGTGGCGCTGAAGCAATCGCTGAAAAGATTATTGATCCTAATCGAAATATTTCAGAAGCTTTCCGAAACTATACCATCACGTTAAAAGATGGTAAAGTGCTGACCGGATTGTATCGAAGAGATCAGGGAGCGGTAATTGTATTTGGTGATCTTACTGGAAAAGAATTTTCGATACCCAAGAAAGACATTGTTGAACAAACGCCATCGCGTTACACCATTATGCCCGATCACTTTGGCACTACCCTATCCCAACAGGAATTTAATGTGTTGATCACTTACTTATTGACCTGGTAAACTCATGAAAAATAGAACTATAAATTATCTGATCGCATGTGCATCGCTCATCGCAATTTCATGCACAGCTCAAACTGCTGGTGATAAAGTTTCATTCAGGAAATTTCATTTGTGGGATGAATTCTATACTGAAGCATCAACCATTGCGGATGTGAACAAAGATGGGAAGCTCGATATTATTGCTGGTGCGCGATGGTTTGAAGCACCCGATTGGAAAGCGCACGATATCTGGAAACATAAGAAGTTTGATTACACAAAGGGGTATAGTGACTCATTTCTTAATTATGCCACCGATGTAAATGAAGATGGCTGGGTCGATTTAATCTGTTTTGATTTTCCCGGCAAGGAAGTGTATTGGTATGAAAATCCTGTAGGTAGCGAAATTCTATGGAAGCGATATCTGATAGATTCAATTGCTTCCAATGAATCGCCCATGATGGTGGACATTGATGGCAACGGAAAAATGGATCTTGTTTTTGGAAATGAAAAGCTTGGTCAAATGGCCTGGACTAGTTCATCAGTAAAAGGAAAAAATGTTACCTGGAAACGCACCCCAATTTCGCAACCCAATGCAAAAGGTGTCGGCATGTTTTCGCACGGACTTGGTTGGGGCGATATCAATGGCGATGGACTGAAAGATGTGATGATTATTGGTGGCTGGTGGGAAGCTCCAAAAGATTTCAAAACATCACCCTGGAAATTTCACGAGGCGAACTTAGGCTATCCGTGCGCTCAAATGCTAACGTATGATTTTGACAAAGATGGAGATGCCGATGTTGTCTCTTCTTCGGCACATAACTATGGTTTGTGGTGGCATGAACAAATAAAAGGCACGAACAATGAAATCTCATTCGTTCGGCATTTGATTGACAGTACGTTTTCAGAATCGCATAGCCTTGTGCTTAAAGATGTGAACAACGATGGGTTGCCGGATTTAATAACAGGCAAACGTTTTTTCGCACATCAAGGCGGTGGCCCCGGAGGCATGGAGCCTGCCGTTATTTATTGGTTTGAATTATTGAAAGATGGCAAAGGAAAGCCGGTGTGGGTAAAACATTTGATCGATGATAACTCGGGGGTAGCCATTCAGTTTGAAGCGGAAGACATGAATAAAGATGGACTGCTTGACTTTGTGATCGGAAACAAAAACGGAGTGTTTTATTTTGAACAGCAGCCAGCTAATAAATCAGATAAAAAACCCTAACTAGTTACTCGGTTCTTAACGAATCAACCGGATTGTTTCGCGCCACCCGAATGGAGTGATAGGAAACTGTAATTAATGCAATTGCTATCGCAATCAATCCTGATAGAACAACGATCATCCAGTTAAAACTAATCCGATAATTAAAGTTGGTAAGCCATTCGCTCATCAAATAGTAACTAACAGGTGCAGCCAGTATAAATGCTACAACAACTTATCTTACAAAGCTGCCTGATACCATCATAACAATTTGATTTACAGAAGCCCCTAACACTTTCCTGATGCCAAGTTCTTTAGTCCGTTGCAGAATGGAATAAGACGCTAATCCAAAAAGTCCCAACCCTGAAATGAAAGCGGCCAGCAGTGCAAACAGATTAACAATGTTACTCATCATGCTTTCCGATTTGTATAGCAATTCATAGCGCTCATTTAAGTACGTCAGAAGAAAAGGTGAATCAGGATTTACCTGATTCCAGAGTTTTTTTAATTCTTCATTTAAATTTCCTGTATATCCCGCATCTACTTTTACGAGTAAGTTGGAAGTTCTTAATCCCGAACCCGTAAAGATTAATAAAGGAGCAATTGATTTGTGTAACGAAGCAAAGTGAAAATCTTTTACAATTCCTTTCACAACTCCTTTAGCTTGCCAAACATCAAATTCTTTTCCCAGGGCTTCTTCACTTGTCCAGCCATAAAAGTCTAATGCCGATTCATTTAGAATAATTTCCCACCCTTCTTTCGTGCTTGCCTGTTTGCTAAAGTTTGCTCCGGTTATGGGTTCAATCCCCATCGTTGTAAGAAAATCTGCATCAACAGGTGCCACGCGAATCAATTTTCGTTCCTCTGACCCAACAATATTAATAGCCGTCTCAAACGTGAAATTCACTGGCAATTGAGTAGATGCAGACATAGATACGATCCATGGTTGACCAGAAGCTGTTGCTTTCAGTGCTTCAATTTTAGTTCGGGATAAACTATCCAGCGAAAGCGATACAATCTGATCGCGATCATATCCAGAATCTTTAAGGCGCATAAAATTCAATTGACTCGAGATAGTAAGCGCTGAGATAATTAGCGCTATTGAAATACTAAACTGAATAATAACCAACCTCCTTCTAAGATTTATTCCGGCTATCGAATCCTTAAGCTTTCCTTTAAGCACTTTAGCCGGTTGATAATTTGACAGCACAAGTGCCGGATAAACGCCTGCCATCAAACTGATAAGAAGGCAACATACACCTACCAAAATAAAATTGCTTACTGTGGCCAGAATACTAAGATCAAGTGATCTTCCAATAACATAATTAAACATCGGCAGTGCCAGTATGGTAAGACCAATCGCTATCACCAATGAGATGGTTGTAACCACAATCGATTCGCTCATAAACTGATAAAAGAGTTGAGTCCGGTAGGCACCCATTACTTTTCTTACGCCTACTTCCAAAGCGCGTTCCATGGATCGGGCAGTAGAAAGATTAATGTAGTTGAATGTGGCCACTACCAGAATTAGAATGGCAATGGAGATAAAAATATTGACGTATAAAATATTGCTCGTATTAGGAACCTTATACTTTATATTGTCGAGATAAACGCTCTTGAGTGGAACGAGATCCAGTTCAACTCCTTCCTTAATCCAATCACCAAATACGCTAACCATTCGTGTGGGAATTTCACTACGCACAGTATTGGCGGACGCATTGGGGTTCAAAAGCACATACGTATAAAATTCGCTGTTATCCCAGTTTGGCTGTTGGTGGGCTATGGGCAACGAGGTAAATGAAACAACAAAATCAAATTGAAGGTGAGAATTTAACGGAACATCCTCAATTACTCCCTGGATCTTATACAGCTTTTTATCACTGGCAATCATGGCTTGATCCTGAAGATTTGCTTCCTTCCAATCCGCTCCAAAATATTTAATGGCCATTCGTTCCGTTAGTACAATTGAGTTTGGTTCAACCAATGAGCTATTTGGATCACCTTGAATAAATGGAAATGTAAAAACTTTAAAAAAAGCGGAGTCAGCAAAATAGACATTAGCCTCATTTATTGTTTCATCACCCTTCTTTACCGATAAGGAGGAATTTTTAATGCGCACGGTTTCTTCCACTTCAGGAAACTCTTGCTTCATAAATGGTCCGCCTACGCTACAGTTTGCCCCAGTTGGCAAATCGGTTCCATTAAAATGCCAGGTCATGGGAAGCAAGTAAATTCTACTTCCCTTTTCATGAAAATTATCAAAGCTCATCTCAAACAGCACATACAAGCAGATCAGAAGGCTGAAGCAAAGTCCCGTTGAAAGCCCTAGAATGTTAATGATACTGTGCGCACGCTGACGAAGTATGTTTCTAAAGGCTACTTTAAAATAATTTTTTAGAATATTCATAAGACAAGAATTATCAAACTAAATACCTCACAAGTTGGAAATGGTTGCATTTTTCGAGCGATTAAAGTTCTATTTAATCAACGTCTCATAAATAATTTGGGCAGCCACTTTACTTCCTTCAAGGGATGGATGAAATTGATCAGGTCCGTAATAAGAAAAATCATTTGTGCTGTCGAAATGATCTTTCCAAATGGTACCTACCGGACAGAGCAAAGATCCAGATCGTTCAGCAGCATCGGTGTAATTTTTAATCACCCCATCAAATGTGTGATAGTTTATTTTTGCAGGCCATACCATAAAGAATGCGAGTTTAGCACCACGTACTTCACAGAGTGCTGAAATTCGTTCGCCATAGTCAAACAACATTTCTCTTCCTTCCGCTTGGGAAGAAGGACCTTGTTGCACCACTACAAAATCAAAACTGCCTTTGGTAATTAGCTGTTGAAGTTCACCATCATTCCAATGGTCTTCTAATGCATAGCCACCATGGGCAAGAGTTTGGGTAACAATCTGCTTGCCTTTTGAAGCTCCATATTGAGCGACTAGTTTTGGAAGATCATTGTTATAAGTAAGGCTATTGCCCACAAATAGAATGTGCTTTGTTGACGTTACACCATTATTCGGGGGATTAATGGGAACCGGCTTTGTTGGTGCAACCTCATTCTTATCCTGGCATCGACCCGATAAAAAGCAAAGGCATAGAATGATCAGTGTGAATCTTAGCAATTCTAATTATTTATAGGTTTCTAATACTTTCCGAAAATCAATCCAATAAATATTTCCGGTTCCATTGACGGGATTCGAGTTTGAATCCAACACATTCTTATAAGTTGCTTTCTTGGATGTGAATGCAGTTGGTAATCGATGACGCTCACTTGTAAAGAAAAGTGCTCGTCCATCGGTAGTCAGATATGGGCAATAGTCAATCTGCTTTGAGTTAATGGCCTTTAGATTTTTGGCAGGTTGCCATTTACCTTGTGTGTCTTTTACACTCAGATATAAATCTCCACCTCCCGTGTCATCCTTCCTACCATAGGAAGTAAACAGAATATACTTTTCATCCTGATCAACAAAGGCATTGAATTCATAAAATTTGGTATTAACGGCACTGTCTAATGCACTAGGCTTTCCAAATTCTCCATTCCGAAATTCAGAAACATAAATATCTTCCCGACCTGGTCCACCTTTATAAGCAGCCGTAAAATAAAGATTGCCACTTTTAGTAATAGCTGGATAGAACTCATCTCCCTCCGTATTAATAACTGAACCTAAATTTTCAGGCGTGCCCCACTCCGCTCCGATTCTTTTCACTTTCCAGATGTCAAAATCTTTTGTTGTTGATCCGGTAGTCGGACGGTTGGATGCAAAATAAAGCGTTTGACCGTCACCTGAAAAAACGGGTTCCAAATCACTGAACTCACCGGCAAAGGAAACGATCTCTGGCGCAGACCAACCTTGCTTATTCCTTTTTGTAAACACAATTGTTTGGAAAGTCGATTTAGGGGTCGAGATCGTGAAATAGATTTCCGAACCATCGGGCGAAATGGCAAAATCGCGTTCGTTCAAATGAGTCGAAATAAAGTCTTCACCAAAAAGAGTGACTTCTTTAGGTGGCGAGTTAAATGCTGGCAACACATTTTTCTGTGCGATAGACAACGTAGCCATCAAAACAAATGCGAACGAAAAAATAGATTTCATAGGTACAATAACGGTTGTTAATTAAGAAAAAAAATAGCTTGTCAGCAGAAACAGCTTTAGGTTCAATTAATTGAGCCTAAATATCAACGAAAGGAATTCTGAAGTGAATAAATAATCATGAACAGGAATCAAGTTGCACTAAGAAGCCTCTTAATTCTTCTTTGCTGGCGAGACTTGATTTAAAAGGATCAATCCATCAAAGGTTTTGGAAAGATTCATTTTATTACTGTTTCTTAAATCAACAAACGTATCATTCACTGTTATTACTTGATTCATCCATTCTAAACCTTTTACCGGTTGGTTAGAAACATTGATAAAATTTACAATACCAGTAAGGGTAGCCACAACGTGCTTTATATCTAAAGCTGTTGAATCAGGAGGTAGCATTTTAACTTCATGCCCAGAATTGTTCAGATACGTTCCGGAACCTGCAAAAAAACCAATTGAATACATTTCATCCTTAAACTTATCCTTAAGAATTTCCCCCATAACCACTTCGTTCTTATTGTATCTTCCGATATGATAATTATGTCCAATAATTATTACGGATTGATCCTTATAAACACTATCAATTAACCATTGCACATTACGAGCCATAGCGGAATCACGGGCAGCCCATCTTTTACTCCAGTCCTGGTCATTAAGGAATTGTAACATGTATGTCAGGCATTCAATTCTATTCTTAATAGTTACACATGCAAACTTTAGTTCTACGGATGGATTTGCTGAGTCCTTCAACTCCAATTGCTTAAATAGTTTCTGATAGTCTGCGATTAGGTATGTTACCTTGCCTTTTAAGCTTTCATAGACAGCATTCTTCTGTGATAGTTCACTTGCACAGCTACCATATCTTGATTCTAACTTGGAATATTGAATACTATCTATATTATGTATATTATGCTTCTTTAAAATACTTTCTAACAAAGAACTAAAGGAACCGCCAGTTCTTTGAATATCAAATCCTGCTATTGAAATATTTTGAGATTTAACATAGCTCATAAGTTCTATAAATTCCTGAGTTCGCCAATTTCCAAAGAACCCATTGGTCATTTGTGAGGCCGTCATCTGATCTCTATCTAAATCGGGGGTTATTAATTCGCCAATGCCTGACTCGAATAGTATGACATCAATTCCTTTACTTTCATGCAAGAATTTAATTAAGGAATTATGTAATTCAAACACTTCCTTCGAACCATGATTAAATTCACCCAGGAGGATTAATCTTTTGTTTTTTAGGTATGGCGAAAGAGGCTGCCAATTTGGTTGCGTTGATTTAGCATCAGAATAAATGACTTTTGATGTTTTCCTAATATTCCTAATCTGTTCTCTTGATAAAAGTTGACCATATACCTGGGAACACAAAAGCATCCCTAGTGTGATACTCATTGCTTTTATCCATCTGCTCATAATTGAAGTTGGGATTTTTCTAATCATAATTTCAATTACTGTAAACCAAATTGCCCAAACCATCTTTAGATTGACTAATTCTATCAACCAAAATAAGAGACGATCGCTTACTATTAAATTCAAATGTCATTATGTTACTTTGAGTGTACGAAACTCACTATGCATAGGTTTAGAAATCATTTTCTCTTTTGGCTTTTATACGTTGCTTTTAAAACTTATTTAAACATCTCAGCAGACACCGCGGCCATGCTATCAGGTGGCAACTATGACTGGGAACTTTACCGAAATCTATTTTACAGTCAACTAGCTATCCTTACGATCAAAGTTCCGTTGGTTTACCTCTGCTTCTATTTGTTGGATGGCTATCTGATCAATCACTGGAGTTTGACACGAACCATTACCTCATTTGCAGCAACATTTTTAGTGGCCGTTATTTTAATGACACTACTCAATCACCAAATCATTCTTCCAATTATTTTCAAATACACTGGTATAACGGCCAGCTTATTTGCGATCAATAGTTTGCTGTATCATTTCTTCACCCTTGCCTTTGTGGCCGGTATTGCGTGCACCATCCGGCTGCTGCGCAGACAACATCGCTCCACGCTTCGCGAAGCAGAATTAAAGAAAGAGAAAACAGAATCGGAACTAAAATATTTGAAAGGGCAAATCAATCCCCATTTTTTATTCAATACTCTTAACAACATTTACTCGCTTGCGCTGAAAAATGATCCGCAAACTTCAGAGGCCATTCTAAAGCTCTCCAAGCTGATGCGGTTCATGCTATACGAGTCCGGGCATCATACCATTTTACTCGCAGATGAACTCAAACTTATAAGTGATTATATTGAGCTCGAAAAATTACGGTATTCTGATCGGCTTAAGATTTCGTATAACCAATCCATCGACAATCCGCAGCAACGGGTGGCGCCTTTAATCTTAATTCACTTTGTTGAAAATGCTTTTAAGCATGGCGCCAGTGAATCTCGGTTTGATTCATACATTGAAATTGATATTTCATTAAATAATGGAATCTTGATAGCAAGCATCTCAAACTCAAAAGACACTCCGCTCCCATCAAGCGAAACTAAACCCATTGGTATGGAGAATATTAAACGCCAGTTGGAGTTGATTTATCCCAATCATCAACTGAGCATTCAAAATAATGCAGATACATTTATTGTAGATTTGATAATCCCTTTACAGAAATGATTACCTGCCTGATTGTAGAAGATGAACCGCTAGCTGCGGATGTGCTGTTGGACTATGCACGTCAGGTTTCATATCTGGAAGTGATACGTGTTTGCACCGATGCGATTCAAGCATTAGAAGTACTTCAGGAAAAATCTATCGACCTTATTTTTCTTGATATTCATTTACCCGGATTGAAAGGATTAGATTTTCTAAAGACCTTGAAGAATCCTCCGGCTGTTATCATCACAACAGCCTATCATGACTATGCGCTTCAAGGGTATGAACTGAATGTGGTGGATTACTTACTGAAGCCTATTGAGTTTAAACGCTTTTTAGAAGCCGTAAACAAAGTAAAGACACCCGCTCAACCAAGAAAGGAAACCATTTCCATTCACAGTGATAAAAAGACCGTAATTATTCCCTTAACTGAAATTCTGTTTATAGAAAGTCAGAAAGAATATATCAGTATCGAAACAACAAGTGGAAAACACGTTAGCAAGTATGCCCTTAGCAAAATCGAGGAAGAGCTAAATCCTGAAAAATTCCTTCGGGTTCACCGATCCTTTATTGTGGCCATTGAAAAGATAAAAGCCTTTAATGCCACAGCCATTGAAATATCGGGTAAGTCAATACCCATTGGGGGAAACTATCGTGAAAGTGTCATTCAAAAACTAGAGGCGCTCTTTAAGTAGTTAAGAGTTCAATTGCTGATAGCATTTTATAATGCGAACACAAACATTTCACTTTCGGCATGTGCTTTAGGAATTGGGTAATGTTCTTCCTTTAAGCCCTCCAAATGAAATTGAATAGCTTCAAAAATATTCTTCTCAACAATCGACTTGATTTTTCCCGTAGCAATTACACCGGGTAAATCCGGGGCATAAGCAGAATAACCTGTTTTTGATTTTTCGAAGACTACTAAATATTTTCTCATTTTCTATCTATTTGTGCCTGCTTAAAAATACTGTTTAATGTACCGGGTTCAATTTCATCACTTTGCTTATGAGCTGCAATAGTAACAAAGAAGGTTATTTTTAATAAGCCAAAGATATAATTTATACCCCCCATTTGATACTGTGTAAATGGGTGTTATTTTTCATACTGCACAAACCAATCCTTCGATAAAATCCAAAGAGCTAATTTTTGCCAACCCTCAAATAAAATCCCGATATTCACAAATTATAGTTGAGCCTCTAAGAAATGAACAGTCACGAAATAGAACTAAATGTAAAACGCATCAATGAAAACTTCTCAAAAGAAGAATTTCTCTATAACTTATTATTGGCTTACGGTATTTCGAAAACTTCTATAACCCGATTAAAAAGTGGGGATTACAACCTTTCTAAAATGGAAGGTGAAATACTTTTCAAAAAGAAAGTATTCTTCAAAGAAGAAAAAGCTGACAAACTACTAAGTGCCATTGAAAGCATTGGAAAGGAAGAACGTGTTTTAAAGCATTCTCCTCGTTTTGCAATTCTTACTGACTATAAAAGCTTAGTAGCAAAAGACTTGAAATTGGGCAAGAACTTAGACATTGCCATTAAAGATTTGCCAAGCCATTATGCCTTCTTTTTGCCACTTGCAGGTAGCGAAGTATATCACTCCACCAACGACAATGAAGCAGACCGTAATGCTGCCTACAAAATGGCGACCTTGTATGATGAGCTGGTTACAAAAAATCAGAACATCTACAATTCAAAAGAAAGCATTCATAACCTAAACCTGTTTCTTTCACGTTTGTTGTTTTGCTTTTTTGCGGAGGATACTGAAATTTTTGAAGGCGACAGTATTTTCACAAACACCTTGCATCAGCATACCAACGAGAACGGAAAAGATACACACGAATTTCTGGATAGGCTTTTTAAACGATTGAATACAGAAAGTGCAAAAGGGTATCCGGCACATTTTTCTCATTTCCCGTATGTAAACGGTGGGTTGTTTCGCGATGCCATTGCTTCACCTGTTTTTACAGCAAAAGCCCGAAAAATATTAATTGAATTGGGCGAACTGAATTGGCGCGATATCAATCCTGATATTTTTGGTTCCATGATTCAGGCAGTGGTGATTCCTGAATACCGTAGCGACTTGGGAATGCACTACACCAGTGTACCCAACATTCAGAAACTTATCAAACCTTTGTTTCTAGATACGTTGTATGAAGAATTTGAGGCTTCGGCAGGCTCAGTGCCTAAACTGAGAAAACTCATCAACCGCATGGCGAAAATCAAATTTTTTGACCCTGCCTGTGGTAGCGGAAATTTCCTGATCATTACCTACAAGGAAATACGGCTGCTGGAAATAAAAATCATACAGCGCATTATCGAGCTTTCTTTACCCCAGGTTGAAACACACTACACTCAAATACAGCTTTCACAATTTTATGGAATAGAGCTGGACGACTTTGCCCACGAAATGGCAATTCTTTCCTTGTGGCTGGCCGAACACCAAATGAACAAAGTGTTTGAAGAAGCGCTCTTTGATTATGGTAAGAGCAAACCCATTTTGCCACTAAAACAAGCGGGGCAAATAGTATGTGATAATGCTGCACGCAGAGATTGGAAAAGTGTTTGCCCTATTAAGAAAGATGAAGAAGTTTACATCATTGGAAATCCACCTTATTTGGGCTATTCAAGGCAGGATGAAGAACAAAAAAAAGACATGGCAATTGTTTTCAATGGCATCAACGATTATAAGAGTTTAGATTATATCTCATGTTGGTTTTATAAAGCCACACTATTTATCCAGAATACACTTGCGAGATATGCATTTGTAACTACAAATTCTATTACCCAAGGAGAACAAGTGGCATTACTTTGGCCACTCATTTTTGGCAAGAATCAGGAAATCTATTTTGCATATAAATCTTTCAAATGGACAAACAATGCGAAAGGAAACGCAGGTGTTTCTGTGGTAATTATCGGAATTGGTAACGTTAATAACCGAGAAAAATTTCTCTTCGATTTGGATGTAAAGAAGGCAGTTAAGAATATCAGTCCATACTTAACGGATTCGCAGAACCATTTTGTTGTTGGACGTAATAAACCCATTTCTAAAATTTATCAAATAGGTTATGGCAGTTCAGCTTTAGATGGAGGACATTTGATTTTTTCAAAACACGAGAAGGAAAAGCTGTGTAGAGAATTCCCTTTGACGGAAAAATATTTATTTAGACTCATGGGATCTCAGGAATTGATAAAAGACATTGAACGATGGGGCATTTGGGTAACTGAAGGAGAATTTGAAAAAGTTAATGAAATCGAACCTCTAAAAAGAAGATTCGAAGAAGTGAGGAAGTTTAGATTAAATAGTAAAAGAAAACCTACTATTGATGCTGCAAAAACTCCGTTTAGATTTGGTGAACCGAGATTTGTAAGGGGCGATGTATTACTGATCCCTAAAGTTTCTTCTGAAAGACGAGAGTATTTACCAATCGGTTATTTTAAGGACATAATTGTTATGGATAAGGCATTCCCTATTTATAATGCCGAACCATATTTATTTGGAATAGTATCAAGTAGAATGCACATGGTTTGGGTAAAAAATGTTGGAGGTAGGATGAAAACTGACTATAGTTATTCTTCTTCAATTTGCTACAACACTTTTCCATTTCCTGACATCACCCTTAAACAAAAAGAAAACTTAAACCTGTATGTGTTTGCCATTTTAGATGAACGTGCCAAACACCCCGAAAAAACCATGGCACAACTCTACGACCCTGATAAAATGCCCAAAGGTTTAAAGCAAGCGCATGAAGAACTGGATCGTGCCGTAGAGCAATGCTACCGCCTGCAGCCTTTTACATCAGACACAGAGCGCTTGGAGTATCTTTTTAAAATGTATGAGGAGATGAGCAAAGCAGGAACGCTGTTCGAGAAGCAGAAGAAACCGAGGAAAGTTGCAGCCAAAAAATGATGAAAAGTGACATACTGATATACCAAAACAAAGAAGGCAACATTGCCATTGACGTACGCCTGGAAGAAGAAACCGTTTGGCTTACGCAAGAGCAAATGGCCACTTTATTTGGTAAAGCGAAGTCTACCATCAACGAGCACATTAAAAACATTTACGAGGAACAAGAACTGGAAGAATCTGCTACGCTGAAGAAATTCGGGAATTCCGAATTTCAGCAAAAGGCTCCTAATTACTACAATCTGGATGTAATCATTTCGGTAGGTTATCGCGTCAAATCAGTTCAAGGAACTCAATTTAGAATCTGGGCCACACAACGTCTCAAAGAATACATTGTAAAAGGCTTTGCCCTGAACGATGAACGTTTTAAAACAGGCAACTCGATGAACTATTTTACCGAGTTGCAGGAACGCATCCGGGAGATTCGCTTGTCGGAAAGGTTCTTCTACCAAAAAATAAAAGACATCTACACCACCAGTATAGATTATGAACCCAAAGACGAAAAGACTTTAGTATTTTTTAAAACCGTACAAAACAAATTGCTCTGGGCGATTAGTAGTAATACTGCACCCGAATTGGTGTATCGCAGAGTAGATGCTACGTTGCCATTAATGGGCATGCAGTCATTCGACAAAAAAAATACGAACATTAAAAAAGCAGACGTAAGCATTGCCAAAAATTATTTGAACGAAGATGAGATACGTTTGCTCGGGCTTTTAGTAGAACAATATCTTGCCTTTGCCGAAACCATGGCACAACAGCAAACGCCTATGTACATGAATGATTGGATACAGCGATTAGACAGCATCTTGCAATTGAACGGACGGGAGTTGTTAACCCATGCAGGAAAAATAAGTCACGAAATGGCTCTTGAGAAATCAGAAAAAGAATTGGAAAAATATAAGATTGCACAAAAAGCCGCTGAGAAAGAACAGAGTTTGAAAGAATTGGAGCAGGACATTAAGAACCTGAAGAAAAAATAAAACGGCTCCATAGGGACAAATTGTCCCCAGGTAGCCAAAAGAAATAACCTATGCCCGATTTAATAAAAGTAGAATACGGCCAAACAGGTGCAAGCAAAAAGACCAACGCATTAGGTATGCGCGAAATGCAGGAACGCGCCTTTGCTGCCCGCACGGCTCAATACCTTTTGATAAAAGCCCCTCCGGCATCGGGCAAATCAAGAGCCTTGATGTTTATTGCGCTAGATAAATTAAAGCATCAAGGAATTAAAAAAGCAATTGTAGCCGTTCCTGAAAAATCGATCGGAGCATCCTTTAGTTCAACCAAACTGAGTGAGCAAGGTTTTTTTACCGACTGGACAGTAAATCCTAAATACAATTTATGTACGGCTGGTTTAGACAAGAGTAAAGTAAAAACGTTTCTTGAATTTTTAGATAGCAACGAACAAATTTTGATTTGCACACATGCCACCTTGCGTTTTGCCTTTGATGGTTTGGACGAAAAGAAATTAAACGATACACTAATTGCCATTGATGAATTTCACCACGTTTCGGCCGATGGCGATAACCGGTTGGGTGAAGTAATGAAAAACGTGATGGCAAAGTCAAATGCCCATGTAGTTGCCATGACAGGCTCCTATTTCCGGGGCGACAATATTCCGGTTTTGCTACCCGAAGATGAAGCGAAGTTTACAAAAGTTACCTACAACTATTACGAACAGTTGAACGGTTATGAATTTCTGAAATCGTTGGGTATCGGTTACCATTTCTATACAGGTCGTTACTTCAAAAAACAACCCGACAAAGAAATGTCGGCATTAGAAGAAATTTTAAATGAGAACAAAAAAACCATCATTCACATACCCAGCGTAAACTCTGCGGAGTCATCGCGCGAAAAATATGAAGAAGTCGGGCACATTATAGATGCGTTAGGTGATTTGGAATCGCAGGATGAAAAAACAGGAGTATTGTATGTAAAAAGTAAACGCACCAACAAACTTTTGAAAGTTGCCGATCTGGTCAATGACAATCAAAAAGAGCGAGACAAAATTTCTGCTTATTTACGAGATAGTAACTCTCCGGATGCGATTGACATTATTATTGCATTAGGCATGGCAAAGGAAGGTTTTGACTGGCCCTTTTGCGAACATGCTTTAACGATAGGTTACAGAGGTTCCTTAACCGAAATTATTCAAATAATAGGTCGTGCAACACGCGACAGTAATAATAAATCACATGCTCAATTCACCAATTTGATTGCACAACCAGAGGCCGAATCAGACGAAGTGAAGGTGGCTGTAAACAATATGCTGAAAGCGATTACTGCATCGCTTTTAATGGAACAAGTATTGGCGCCCAACTTTAAATTCAAATTGAAGGAAGATGACAATGTTGAGGATGAGAAAAATGATGATAAAAACACAATAAGAATCAGAGGCTTTAAACTACCTACTTCACAGCGAGCCAAAGACATTATTGAAAGCGACTTGAATGACTTGAAAGCCCGGATTTTGCAGGACGACAAAATGCTGAAGGCCATGCCGGGCAACGTTGAACCTGAAGTCATCAACACCATATTAATTCCAAAAATCATTCGGGAAGTTTACCCTGATTTGAGTGCAGAGGATGTAGAAGCCGTTCGTCAACATGTTGTGGTCGATTCAGTTATCAAGAACAGCGTAATTGAAGAACAAGGCGGTAAGAAATTTGTGCGCATGGCAAACAGCTTTGTGAATATTGATGACATTCATATTGATTTGATAGACCAAGTAAATCCGTTTCAAAAAGCATTTGAGATTTTATCAAAATCGGTAACCACGCAAGTATTAAAATTGATTGACGAACATATCCAGTCTATAAAAATTGAAATGACGGAAGATGAAGCTGTGCTATTGTGGCCCAAAATAAAGGAATGGATTGGACGAACAGGCGAAGCCCCAAACGTGCAAGCGTATGACCCAAAAGAAAAACGAATGGCCGAAGCGGTGATATTTTTGCGTGAACTAAAAAGACAAAGAGCATTGAATGAGCAGCAGTAAGAAAAAAATATCATTAGATGACATCTTTAGCGATGATGAGTTTGGCTTGTTGGATTCAATTGCTAAAACATCAAACGCAAAAACCGCTGACCAACGGTTAATAGATTCATTTGAAGAAATTAATGCCTTCGTGGGTAAGAATAATAGAGAACCCAAAACATCTAGCATGTCTGAATACGGGCTTTTTGCCCGTTTGAAAAACATTAGGGAAAATGAGCAACAAAAGATTTCCTTAAAACCATTCGATAGACATAATCTTTTAGGTGAAGTAGAGATTCCTAAAACCACAATTGATGATATTTTAGATGATGACGAATTTGGTTTATTGGAAACTGATAACGATTTATCAATTTTCAAATACAAACACATTTCAAAAGAAGACGAAAGAGAAAAGGCAGATTTTATTGCTCAACGAAAACCGTTGAAAGAAGCTGAGTTTAAACCTTATGAAGCAATGTTTCAAAAGGTTCATCAGGAAATCAAAGAGGGAAAAAGAAAGATTCTTCCCTTCAAAAACATTGAAAAAAACCTACATGTTGGCGACTTTTATCTGATTGACGGAATAATGCTCTATCTTAAAGAAGCTAATCTTGAAAAAACAGTGTGGGAGCAAAAATCTGGAAACCGTGAGCGAGTTGAAGGACGTACTTTTACAATTTTTGAAAATAGTACTTATAGTAATATGCTTTTCCGTTCGCTCGGAAAGCAAATACAAAAGAATGGTAAATTAATTACGAATACACACGAGGGAATAAACGCGGAACTCTATGTAAATGCAGGAATGGTAAAGGAAGAAGATATCCAGACCGGATGGATATATATACTAAAATCAAAATCACTTCATCCTGAAATATCAAAAATGAAAGACCTCTATAAAATAGGTTTCTCTACTACTCCGCTTGAAGAAAGAATTAAAAACGCAAAAAATGAAGCCACCTATTTATATGCAGATGTAATTAAAGTTTCAAGTTACGCTTGCTACAACAGGAATGCAGACAAACTCGAACAACTACTTCATAGATTTTTTGCAGAAGCATGCCTAAATGTTGACATTGAAATCATTAAAGGAAAACGAATCACCCCGAGAGAATGGTTTGTAGTTCCATTTGAAGAAATAGAAAAGGCAATTAACCTGATACTAAGAGAACAGATTTTAAATTATAAGTATGATAAGAAGATTGAAAAAATTGTACTTAGATAGTCATCACATTTGCTAACCACACAAAGTCAATACCAAGCCTTCATTCACCTTCGATCTTTAAAAATAACTTCCTGAAGGTTAAACGCACCCGGCCCGGTAAATAGAAATAATAAACCAAAGAGTGCAAACATAAAGGGGTGTTGATCTTCGTACCAAAACCTTCCACCACCTACAAAAAAAGTGATGTACAACATAGTACCCATCGTCATCAGAGAAGCTAACCGTGTAAAGAGACCGAATAAAAGTAAAAGTCCGGCCACAAACTCCGAGCCTTTGCCCAGGTAAACCATTAACAACCCACTCGATCCTGAAATGGAATCCCAGTTGGCATACTCTTTCATGAGTTCGGGCTCAAATACTTCTTTGCCATGATACACCATCAGGGCTCCAAAAATAATCCGCACAAGGGCCAGGCCTTGCTCAGGCATAAGGGGTAAACTGGAGAATAACTTTTTCATTTTATCGTTCTTTAAATTCGCTACCGAAGAAAAAACTGAAATCGCGCTTGAACAATAACATTGAGTTGGGGCTGACCGAAAATAAATTTTGAAATATTTAATGCGGCTGATGTTTTCTCGCCAATCATTCTACCAAAATCAGTACGAAGAAAAACATAATCTGCTTTTTCAGAGAGCGAGCGAATGTAAATAGCATTGAGGGAGAACCAACCATCCCAGTTTTTTACTAACAAAACCACCGGCAGCGAAAAACTCAGGTTCTGAATCTTTCCGTCTTTTTCAGGATCATTGGCATCCGGGGCACCATCGCCACCCAAACTATTTCCTTCACCCCCCGAAAATTGAAATTTCATTTCGGGATATAAAGAAACATAGGGATTTGGACGGAAGGTAAAAACTGCTCCCGGTTTATACAACCAGGTACCCGCTCCTCTTCCCAAGTCTGAATTACCGGTGGGTGCCGATACTTCCAGATACGTTGTTACACGCTGCAAGCCTGCAGCATCCGTTTGAAGAAATGGCACAAACATGTAATGCATTTTTAAATCACCTACCCCGGTTGTGTTTTCATAGCCACCGAAATCGGCATTATATATGGTATGCACTAATGGTAATGACATTCCAAAAAGATGTTTGCCACTTTGAAGACCATACTCGTACCCAAGCCGCATGGCATAGTGTCGGGCTTCGCCTACAAATAAGTACGCATCGGCATCGGCTACAACCCTGCTTTTCATGGAAACAGGATCAGAACCATCTTGCGCGTCTATGGTAGTTTGTGCGCGAGTCATTTCTATACTAATCAGTATGACTGCGATGATACTGATGTACCTAAAGAAAGAGTCTATTGGTTTAGAGATCATGTTCGTAAAGATGAATGTTAAATGCTATTGTAACGATGCTGAACACACGTATTGTGTAAATTTAGGTAACAAAATCAAATATTTTTACCCCAACCAATTTGTTTAGAGGTTGTGACAACGGGGAATACCCAAACTTAAAGCGTAGTGCTTAGAAATTGGTGGGGATAATGTCTAGTTTGGTTTTCTAGCTACTGAAAGGCCACTTGCATTTAATGGCAAATGCTCATAAACAATGAGTCCTTAAACAAAAAACAGACACTCAATTTTGTCGAGTTACAAAGACGAAATCGCTGGCGTTATCATCTGTTCCAAAACTACCATATCTTGGTTCGGTGGGTAACTTTTGAAAATAAGTATTTAGTTCAAATAAAGTCAGCATTCTTCCTCCACTCCCTCCTATTTCTCTTAATGCTTGAATAAACTTAGCAGCAAAAGGCGAATGCTTTCCGGGTATTCCATCCGAAACATATTGTTTGCTTCCACTTGTTAAGTATTTGCGGGTACGCTTTGTGAGTTTGCGAACCAGGTATTGTTTGTCTGTGGCTTCATCCATAGCTTCGCCAGCACGCGCCTTCGCTAACACAGGATCAAACGTTCCTCCAAAACAAACGTCCATCGTTAAAAAAATATGTTCACACTTAATGTTTTCTAAGCGCTGTCGCAAAATGCTATGAGCCAGATAGCTATTTTTTCCTTTATCATTCAACAGCGAATTGCTAGCAACAATATATCCTTCGCCAAGTACCTCATCGTAATAGCCATGCCCGGCAAAAAATACAAATAGTTGATCTTGAGGATTAAATTTTTTGGTATTGTAATCATACAGCTTGGATGTAATCTCCTCCAAGCTTGCGTTAAGAACAACCTCGGTACTAAATCCGTATTTTTCTTTCAATAATTTTTCGATTGTTCGGGCGTCATCAATAGGATTTACAAGATCACTCCACATTTCATAATTATCCGTTGCAAAAATCAAAGCATGATCCTTGCGATTGGCATCCACGGCATCCGCTAACTCATCTTTGCCTACTAACACATTTCGTGCGCTACTCACTTTACCCCCATTTAAATTAATCGCCACAATCTTTATCACATTGTCGCCATGCAAAAAACTTATTGGTTGTTTAATGAGTAATCCAAATTCACCTTCATTTACTTTCATTATTCTGTCTCTGCTTTCCCCGCCATGGGTTATTACTAATTTCACTTCTTTTAATGGGACGTCTGATTTAATCTGAACTTCAATAACAATCGATTCATCCGCACTCACTGAAGATTCACTTCGGGGAGTTGTCCAGATAATTTCAGGTAGTGAAGTGGCCAAAATTGGTTTTGTATAATCCAACCCGATGGCATTAGTCTTATTTGAAAAACTTTGTCCGTTTAGTAATCCAAAACAAAAACAAATTATTGGAAGTGAAATTATTCTTAGCTTCATCTTAGTTTTTGGTTAGCGGTTCACCAGGTGGTGGTTCAACATCAGGCTCTCCAGCCTCAGGCAATAGTAAAGGTATGGCAGCGCCTATCACAACAATGGGTAAGAGTTTCAAGCCTAGTGGCACTTTTCGCCTTACCTCAAACGTGTTCGTCTTCACCATTTGATCTTTGTTTTTGGAATCTGAGACAAGAAAATAATATCCTTTACCCGGCTTTACTGAAAGTGGAATAGTCAGGTCATAGCTGCCCGAGTTGGCAACATTTGGAATTACCTCAACATAGTTATCGTCTTTGTACAACGTGAAGTTCAAAATATTTTTTCCCGTACTACCCGACCAAGTAATGGTCTTGGGCTTTCCTCTCTTAATCACTTGCTTATCCTGAAAGCCATCAAACTTCACAAAAGGAATGTATACCCGGCCTCGGATCTCCAATTCAATATCGCCTTGAAATGAAGTGCCTAATTCTTCTCTTGAGCTCCAGGTTATTTTTTTATTTACACCCGGCTTCACTTCAAGGCCGGCATCCCCTTTTATTTTAAGAAGTGGAGCCAGGTAGTTATCATTCGATGAATAAATATTAATTGTGTAGGTTCTTGATTGAAGGGTGTCAATTAAATCATAATGAAGAATTACACTCTCACTTGTTATCTCTATTTTTTTTATCGCAAATTCTTGCGCTGTGGATAAAAACGAACTACACGTTATCAGGAAAACAATAATCAGTTTGCGGCTCATAATTTATTGCTTTATCAATTTCTTGGTGGTATTTGTGTTGCACACTCCATACAATTGATATAGGTATAAGCCATTATCAAGTGGACTTCCTTGTTCATTAACTCCATTCCACTCAAACTTAACAACCCCGGCTTTTGCATGCTCTTTCGTAAGAGTTTTTACTTTACGACCGGTTAAATCAAAGATGTGAATTTGAATGTTAGGTTGATCGGAATGTAAAAGTACGGGTATGATTACCGTTGAATTAAATGGATTAGGATACGAATCCCCTAACCCACTCATCTCAGGCACTATATCCTTATCTCTATCAAAAATTATTTTAATCTGTCGTCCTTCGCTCCATTCAAAACTATATTCGCCTGTCTCTTTCATACTAATAAATCGATTGGCAGTACCATCCACTAAAACCAAATTTGCATTAACATTCAGCAGCGCTTGTTGATCCCACACTATAGTGGCTGTTCCCATTTGGTTTGATGAAAGTGTAAACTCCCAGGCGTGATTATTTTTTGTAGGCATGATATCCGTTGAAAAATAAGGAGCAAAAAATTCTTCATGATCGGTGTACATCTCCAGGTAATTCGCAAATCTGGGTACGGTGATCTCATCAAACTTGTCTTTGGATTCTTTTGCTTCAGGGTGCATTCCAATGTTGCTCTCATGAATCAAATCGTTTAACTTCAATGTAATTGGCATTTGCCAGGTGTCTGAATCCAGATCAGATGTAAATTCTGATTTTTGAATTCTACACCCGGTGCATTTTGTTGTTACAGGAATCGTTAATGTGCCTCCGGTCTCACTAAAAACAAAAGCACCAGCCCACGGCTTAAACCCTTCGGCTTTTGTATAGCCACTGCCACCATAAACGAATGCCGATCCTAAACCAAGACCTGGGTTAGCCGTTTGCACAGCTTGCCAACTAATACTGAAAGGAAAAGGATTTCCTATTTGGGTCCATCCTTTTTGGAGGGGCAACGAATAAGGTTGCGCCTGATTAGCCTGCACCACAGTGCCAATACCGGGAATAATTTCGGTTGATTGTTTGGTGTTAAACCAATATCCTTTTCCTACTTCAATGGTAGTAACATTATCAGGGTATTCAATATTCTTTCCACCTTGATAATGAAAGAGACGCCATAGTTTTTTATTAGGTGCACCCATAGCAACAAATACACTAGCAACATTCTTATCTGCTAGTACATAAGGTATCGAAAACATTTGGTAGGTAGCTGTTGTACCATTAAACCCCGGGGCAAAAGGAATTGCTTGAATTGAGGACGCATCGTAAGAGTTATAAACATACTTATGTATAGTTTCAACTGGACCTACCTCATCAGTGGCAACAAAATAAAATTCAACACCAAGTTCATCGGCCATAGCTGATGTGATATTAAATTCATGCTTACCTGCCACTAAGGTTGAGCCTTCCTGTGTAAATGTTGTTTCTGTAATTTTACGGTGATGAAAACTTACAGTTATAGGACCAAAGCCACCTTTCTTTTCTGCAGTAATTTTTGCC
The DNA here is from genome assembly GCA_041742535.1 of Cyclobacteriaceae bacterium. Taxonomy (GTDB): domain Bacteria; phylum Bacteroidota; class Bacteroidia; order Cytophagales; family Cyclobacteriaceae; genus ELB16-189. The sequence continues at coordinate 131,905 of JBGSIM010000104.1, forward strand.
GTTCCGTTCACCAAGGCAATGGAGGTAGGAGATTGCGGAGTAGCTGCATAATCTATACTCAAATCATTTGAGTTACCTGTATCGTCCAATGTACCTACTGCTGGCGACCCTATTGTTGCAGCAGATTTTCCACCAGCATTTACTGCTCTTATCCGATAGCGATATACAGTGCTTGGCAATAATCCCGAAATAGTTGTACCTGTATTGTCTGTTGAAACTAAGGGATCATAACCGGGCAAGAGCAAAGTAAAACTACTTTCCTTAGATACTTCTATCTCATACGAGGTTGCTCCAATAGACTCAGTCCAACTCACCACAAATTGTCTTGACCCAACACTTGAAGCAGCAAGTCCAGTAGGCGCAGTTGGTATTGTAACCTGAGAGACAACATTGGATACTGGTGAAGTGCCGGAAACGTTGGAAGAGCGAACCCGATAATAATAGGTGGTTCCTGCAGTAAGGCCTGTTACTACTAAAGAATTGGTGGCTACTAAAAGATTATTGTAACCTGTTAGCATTGAAACAAATCCATTATCGCTCGCAACATCGATAAAATACGTATCAGCTCCCGTCACTGCATTCCAATTAGCCGTGAAGCTTATGGCTGCTGTAGGGCTTGCTGCCGAAGCTATTGGCGTGGCCGGGATAGTAAGAACAGAAATTGAGTTTGAATTTGCAGATGTTCCTGAAGCATTATTGGAACGCACCCGATACTGATAGCTTGTTCCTTCCGCTAATCCAGTTATCGTAGTTAAAATCCCAACCACTGATTTATTATTATATCCCGTTAAAAAGGTGGCAAATGAATCCGTTGATACGTCAATAGAATAAGAAGTAGCACCTGTAACGGCTGACCAATTTGCCACTGCGGTAGTTTGTGTTATTGAGGTGGCTGCTGACGCAACCGATGCATTAGTTAGTGTTAATTTTTGAGCGGTGTTACTTGCTCCCGTAGTTAAATAATTACTGGTTGCTCCACTCCCATTGTATTCAAATACTTGAAAGTGATACGTTGTATTTGGCGCAAGGCTATTTACTGCCACGCTGCTCCCAGAGCCATCATACACAACATAGTTGCCGGCAGTTACTTGAGTACCTGATCCAAATCCTGCGTTTGCAGTATAGGATTGGCCACTCACAGGCAGCGTGTTTACAGCAGAACCTTGGCGGGCTAATACAATTCGTCTGGCACCATTTCCACTTGTCCATGATAGAGTAACTCCGGTATTGGTAAGGGCACTAAACAAAAGTGAATTTGCCTGTGTGCTTGCATTTGATGCAAGTGTTGTTTGGCTTGCCGGATTGGCGGTAGCGGTTGTTACTTTATAAATTGTAGTAAGTGCTGCCCCATTGTATTCAAAAACCTGAAAATGATAAATGACTGCTGGTGATAAGCCTGTTACCGTTACGGAACTACCCACACCATCATACACAGTATAATTGCCTGTACCTACCTGAGTACCCAAGCCTAATGTAGCATTACCCGTATAGGCAACACCATTTGCCGGTGTTGCATTTACGGCAGAAGTTGCGCGAGCAAGCACAATTCTTCTGTTGCCATTTCCACTCGTCCATGAGACAGTAAGTTGATTACTACCAAAATTCGAAAAAGTAATACCAGTGGCTTGAGTGGACGGAGCCAGTTCGGTAACGCCAACAAAAAAACCAGCCCGGTTTGATTGACCTGAACCAAACGCAACAATTTGCCCAAAAGACCCAGAGCTTTTTAAGGTTCCGTTTGTGGCCTGACCATTGGATGTTCCAGCACTACTAACCGACTGAAATTTAGTTTGCAGTTGAGCATTCACATTTATGAAATGTGTTATCATAATACCGCAACAAACAAATAGGGTCTTCATTGTTTGTCTATTGCTTGTCTGTCTTTATGCTCGAAGTTATTTCTCTCGATTCATCTGGCAGCTTACCAAGAAAGGCCTCTATCGATTGAAGGCGCTGCGCTAGATTTTTATTGTTCTCCTCCTGGATTAAAAGTTTTGCCTTTAGTATTTCAATCTCTTTATGAAGTTGTTGAGTAGCTGAGATGTTTAATGTTGTAAGGGCATCATAATCCACTGTCAATAAGTCCTTGACCTTTTTCCCATAAACAAATACATTTTCATGAATAGGTTCATCCACCGTAAATTCATTTTCATTGATCACATTAACAGTATATTTTTTTTCACCCTGCTTTTCAAGAATAAGTTTTATTTCATCGCCTGAAACAAATTGGTGCGGTTTATTAGTTTGGATATAGGTTTTGTTTCCCTTTATCTCTGCTGTTTTAGCTTCATCAAAAACATCAGGTAGAATTCCTTCTGTTATATTCACAGCAACAGGGTAAATGCTTTGTAGCTGTTGTGCGATTACCTTTTTATGCAATCTGTCACCATTAGTTATCTTATCAATAAACTTATAGTCTGTTATCTCAATCTCCAATAAATCACTTAAGTCCTTTTTGTTGTCAGTTGTGGCAATTATTTCTTTAATTCGTCTATCGGAGGTTGCAATAAATGCTCCTGAAAATGCTAAAATATTACCATCAGCTCGAATAGCTATGCCACTAGTTGTGGTATTGTCTTTTACAATAGCAGTTCCAGGAGAAGTGGCGGAGAAATAACCCCTCGCTGCAATGCCGAGCGTTCCAGTGCCTCCTACAGCAAGACCCGTGACGTACAAACCGTTACTCACAGTCACACCACCCGCAAAATATCCGGCATCTGTAAGATTGCTGGATGCATAAATCCCATAATTGTTATTGCTAAAGAAATAGCCAGCGACTTGTGAAGGTATTGATACGGTAAGAGCACCAAAATTGGGAGTTATTTTAGAGCCGTCAATTGCCGCACTTGCGCTAATGTCAGCATTAGTTATTGTGCCATTAGCAATTTCAGTTCCTGATACTATACTCAAGGTAGATAGAGATCCTAGTCCAAGATTGGTTCTTGCTGCAGCCGCGGTCGATGCAGCGGTACCGCCATTGGCAACAGTAACTGTACCTGTAGTAATTTTTGAAGCGTCAATTCCGGAGGCAAGTTTTGTGTTGTCAATCGTGCCCGTAGCAATATCAGCACTCACAATCGTACCATCGACTATTTTAGCGCTAGTAACACTGTTGTCGGAAATTGAATAAGCACTCTGAGCCTGAAAAGAATAAGGGCTGGTAGTAAGTTGTGCCCTAGGCAAAAGCTCAGCTCCTCCATCCACTTTTATTCCAATATAAAGCTGTTGAGTACCTACAGAAGCAGGCAATGCTAGGTTTCCCGCAGTACCGTCTCCAATGATGCACGTATAAAGTCCTTTTGAAGTAGTGACAGAAATAGTGCGGGTAAGAGTGGCAGTTCCACCCGTTGGGACTGTGTAAAAGTTGAACCCAATGGAATGAGTACCATCTGCAATGGCAGAGCCATCAGTTTGCACCAGTATACCTTGATACGAAAGTGTGCCGGGTACTTGTGCGCTAGCAGTTTTCAGCAGCAGACCTAGTAACAAGAAACTTAATGAAATTTTATTTATCATAATTAATCTTTAAAATTCAATTCCGAATACCTTATAAATAAAGATGTATTGGTCTTTATCAAAAAAACTTCGCCTACAACATATTAACCATTAGTGCTAAATAAGGGAAGTTAATAACTACTGCACAATCCCTTTTTTAAGGGAGGTCGCACGCTGTACCATCTGCCTACTACTTCCCGTAGTCACTTTATTCAATGAAGCCCAGCCCGATAGACCTGCGCGCATCACAAAAATATTTCGGTATCCTGCCCGCAGTGCATTGTTAGCTGCTAGTGTTGCCGCTTTACATTGGGGATTCTTTGAATAAAATACCAGCGTGGATTCGGGATTTTCCGGCAGACTGGAAATACTGATGTTCTTCGCTCCTGGTATGTGTTGGCGTAAGTATGAATAATAAGAAGTACAATCAAAAGTGAAAAAATCCGTTTCGCCTAATTTCTGTTCTACTTCAGAAACAGAAATGAGTGCACAGCAAGATTTTTTTTGCGCTTTCAAGCTCATTGCATTTGGTTGGTTTGGTTAATCATAATGATGAGAGTTGGAGTAATGAAAAAGAAGTCAGTCAATAAAAACATAGATTAAAATTCTATCACCTCTATCGTATGTTAAATAGATTAGTTTGAAAAGAATCGCTATCCTTTTTAGGGATAGCAATTCACTCAACTTCAACCCTATTTTTAAAAATCAACTTTGCTCAAAATATTTTTAGCTACCTGTTCTCCCAGCGTTCTTCCTTTGTCGCATGAAGCCTGGTAATGTATGCCACCAAACACGCGACTATCGGCCATCTCTTTAGACATTTCTTTAAAAGAATTATAATTTCTTGCGGGCAAACCCAGATAGTCATACGAAGATAAGGTGAATTGAAAATTGTCACCGAATACATTGGTAAGAGCCTCAGCTACCGCAGCACTATTTACAGCATGTGCTGCTGGAAATTCAGGATGCCCAGGTGTATTGAACAAGGCATTCCATGTGGGTTGTTCCATTTCATTTCGAATGTAGGTAATGGGTCTTACCAGATTGATTGAATACTTATATCTAAAGCAAATTATGGTAGCATCGCTCTGCGCTATTCCACTTTTCGCATATGCCACAGCTGCAACATCAAGTTTAGGTGATGCCTTCGTCAACACGTGCGACAACACGGCTATAAATTGACCACCTCCCGGATAACCCGGAGCATCTCTATGATAAATGGCCATGGCCTTTTGGTCTGCTGTTAGCACCAGTGATTTATCGTATACATCTTTTACCATAGCATAAAAAGGTGATCCCGCATCGCTTGAGTAAGCTGGTGGTGGCACTACTGTAATACCAGCATTGCTGCCCTCAACCAATAACCTCCGCTGACTTGTATAGGGAAGAACGGCTGCTGGGTTATTAGGTGGTGTGCTCACCCAGGTTCCTGGCGCACCCGAAGGAACATAAGGTGGATTGACATTTGCCGAACCATCTGTTGCGGCCCATGTGTATACTGCCGATGATACTGCTTTTCCAAAAGCGACAGAACGTGTTATCGTTTCTGCATTGGCATCTGCTTCTGCATTGTAGCTATTTAACAAAGTACTTTCCAAACTATCCAGACTACTTTTGTTTGCAGCTGATGCCGTTGGAAATAATTTTCTGTTCATCTCCGCCAACGAGGCATTTGCAACCGCTTCCCAATGGTAATCCTTTCCTTCTTCTACTACTGGCATCGCAGGAAAGTCTGTTAATTTTCCCTGAAGTGATTTGTGAGTTGGCATTCCTGAGACGATAGATTCATACAAAGCAATGCCACAATAAGCTTGTGCTCTTTCCGATGCCTGTGTGCCGGCACCTGCTGCAAGCGGTACCCTCAACATTTTCAGTTGTAGATTAAGCCACTTCACAACCACTTCGGAAGAATAGTTTTCAGCGTTCTTCTCTGCCTTTGAAGGATTATCGTTACTACAACTTTGAATTCCTAAAAGGATTAATCCAGCAATGAAAATAAAATAGTGTCTGAGAGTTTTCATGATTTTTTGATTTATATGAAGTTTCGTACCCGCTTATTTTTGACTAAAGACCAACTTAAATGTTTTTGTTTCCACCGATTTATGTGTGTTTGTGATCAAGATCATTTATAAAAATTTGAACCTTTTTATAATGGCAAAGTTTGCAAACAGTCTTACCAGAGATTGTTCATTTTGATACAATCTTTAGTCTATTTGATACATAACCATAACAAAAGCTCCTTTTTATGATACTCAGAGGGCAAATTGAAAATCATTACCTTCTCTTCCGTCAAAGGAGAGTAGATAACCCAAGTATCACAATCCCTTTTTAAAGGGGTGTCTTTTCACATTGTGCGAATGCCAAAATGTGACAAGGGGAATGTACTGTGTTGATGGGTAACTAAGATTTATTTTCCGGTAACCTTCATTACTCTAACCAGTAAACTTTGGAAGCTTTTCTGATCAGCTCCGCTGCGCTCTTCGATTCAAATTTTTTGAATAGGTTTTTACGATAGGTCTCGGCAGTGGTATAGCCAATCTTCATCGACTTTGCTCCTTCTTTTAGTGATTGACCTTTAGCTAATAAGAGCAATAATTGCTGCTCGCGGAAACTAAGTTTTGGCGGATTTAGAATAGGTTTCTTACCCCTTGTTAATGGGTTACTTACATCTCTCTTCTGCTTTGGCAACGAGCCGGGCGAAAAGAGTAACCGATGCAAATCCGTTAACTCATTCCAAACCAATGCCTTCTTATCACTCCATGCTTCTTTAGATAATTCATTGGTAGGTATCCAAACTACAAATATGGTTCTCATATCACCACCAGGTTCATATTCCAGAATGACAATAATCAACCTCACTGGAAAAACATTGCCGCTCTTATGCATAAGATCAAAACCAAATTCCATTGCGCTGGGTTTTCGGTACTCAAATTTTGGATTATTTATCTCCTTGATGTACTCCGTCTGCTTCATCATGATATACGGATAGAAGGACTTTTCGATGATACTCAAAAGGAAATCAAAGCCATTGGGTGTGGTGTTCTCGATTTTATAGCCTGTGATTTGCTCAAACGATGAAGACACATACGCAAGGGATCTGGTATAGAAACTGATGATTGAACAGAAGCAATCACCCTTCTTTTCCAGTTGGTCAATCAGGGATTCTATTTCCCCAATTCGTTCGGGACGCGTAATTCTAAAATAATCACAAATAACTTTTGCTTCAGAGATTGAATGTTTTCCGGTAACCTTCATTACTCAAGCCAGTAAACTTTGGAGGCTTTTCTGATGAGTGCCGCTACGCTTTTTGTTTCAAATTTCTTAAAAAGGTTTTTGCGATAAGTCTCCGCAGTGGTATAGTTAATCTTCATTACGCTGGCCGCTTCTTTAAGGGCTTTGCCTTTCGATAACATCACCAATAATTCGCGTTCGCGATTACTCAATTTAGGAACATTTATGAGTGGTGTTTTAAGGCTGATAAGAAAATCCGAATCCATTTTTTTTTCGCGTGGCAGCGAGCGTGGTGAAAAAATCAATCGATGTAAATCCGTTAACATTTTCCAGAGGAGGCTTTTCTTTTCTCTCAACTCAGATTTTGACAATCCATTTATACAGATCCAAATAGCAAAAAACGTATTAATATCTCCTCCTGGCTCGTAGTTAAGCATCACACTTACCTGGCTTACAGGTACTAATTCATTATCACGATGAATAAAGGAAGCATCGAATTCAACAGCATTGGGTTTTAGGTATTTGAAATTTGGAGTGTTAATCTGTTTAATGTATTGTGCCTGTCGCATCATAATGTAAGGAATGCTTTCTTTAGCAGTAATGCTCATAAAAAAATCATACCCTTTAATCGCTATCTTTTCCATTGGATAGCCAGTGATGGATTGAAAGGTTGGAGACACATAAATAAAAGACCTGTTCTGAAAAGTACACAAAGAGCTATACGAATTTTCTATCTCTTCAAAGTTGTTGATCAGTGTTTTAATCTCATTTATTCTTACAGGATTGGAAATCCGAAAATAATTACAAATGGCCATTATATCAGAGATGGGATGCCTTTTTGTATTTTCCTTCATAGTTGATTATTCCAGCCAATACACTTTAGATGCCTTTTGAATTAGCTCGGCCACATTACGAACTCCAAATTTCTCAAACAGATGTTTTCGATGACTTTCTGAAGTAAAATAACTTACTTTCATTTTCTTGGCGATTGCTTTAAGTTCCAATCCTTGCGATAAAAGCAGCAGTAATTCTTTTTCTTTTTTAGTAAGTTTTGGTTCCTGAAAATGAGGTGCCTTTATTTTAATTAAGTTACTTCTTCCGACACTCTTCTTTCCATTTGTAGAAGGTCCTAACAGCAATTGATGAAACTCTTTTAATTTACGTTGAAGTACTACTTTACTAATGGGTAATTTCAAACTGCCATTATTTGAATTTTGAATCCAAAGCGAAAAAAAAGTGCGGGTATCACCACCGGGCTCAAATTCAAGAATAATACCCTTCTGATAGGTTTCCAAAAATGATTTATCGGCATGTCTTAACTCGCCACTAAATTCAATCAAAATTAGAGAAGTATAGTCAAAGTCAGGGTCCGAAATCATCTTAGCAAATTCAGATTGCCAGGCCATCAGTTTAGCTACTACTACATCAGGAATAAGTTGAAATAAAAATTGATAGCCTTGATCTAAAAAATTACTAAGTGGATAAGCTAATAATTTTTCAACTTGTGGAGAAATGAAAATAAACTGATTGGTCTCAAAGCTACATACTGCCGAAAAAGAATTGGGTATAGTATCAAAAAAAGTCAGAGCATCCTCAATCTCTTGCCTTCTGGTTTCATTGGTGACTCGGAAGTAGTCAAACAATCGTTTAGTATTCCTTAGGTCTTTCCGCATGTGCTTATCCCTTTCTAAAAGGTTAAATGAAAATTACTATAAAAAAGTGAAAAACCAACTTTTTAAAGAACTGTCAAGAAATACGATTCCATTGAATAAAAATAAATTCTAATTAATTACTAAACTTACTCAAAAGCTAGATGTCAAGACAACTTTGAGGTCAGGCAACTAGGAGCTCAGCAGCAGGTAAATTTTGCCTTGGCATAACATCAGTTAATCAATTAAAAGACGTTGCACATTTAAAAAACCAATAGCTAAAGAAGTTCTTCCTTCAGCAGCAAAATCAGCGACAATCTCTCCTACTACTGAAACAAACTTAAAGCCATGCCCACTAAAACCTGCAGCTATAATTACATTCTTATTTGAATCAGGTACGAAATCAATGATAAAGTTTTCATCTGGAGTGTTTGTGTACAAACAAGTTTTTAAAACACTCATTGATTCATATCCATCAGGCAAAAACTTAGAGACAGACTTAATTAAGACCTGTTCATCTTCTTGCGTTACGTTTCTATCTACTGAATCAGCGTGAGTTGGCGAACCCGGATAATGATGCGCGACTTTTAAGCCTGCGGGGGCACCAAATTTTTCAGTCGGCAAAACAGGGAACCCATAATACATGCCATGTTGGGTATGATCATCAATTAACCAGCAAGGGAAATTTCCAAATTCAAACTGTTTCTGATTCTTTGGATTTAACCACGCAATTACTTGTCGCGTTACACGCAAATGATTTGATAATTCAGGAAGCAATTTATCAGTCCATGCCCCGGCAGCAATTACCAATTTGTTACAGACATACGAACCCTTATCCGTAATAACTTCAATGTTGCTTTCTGTTTGTTTCCACGAAAGCGTTCGTTCATTTGAATGAATGGTGACTCCGGCTTTAATGGCTTCACTTACATAAAGTGAAACAGCGCGTTCAGGAGTTACAAACCCAGCATCAGGTTCAAACAATACCTCATACTCATCAGGTATTTGAAACTGTGGAAAGCGTTTTACTAAATCCTGTTTAGAAATTGCTTCAAGGGGTACATTATATTTCTCTGAGGAATATTTTACACCTTTAATCAATAGTTCGTCAGGCTTGCCTGCATATAAGAGTCCGGTGGGAAAATAAACCTGGGAACCTGTAATGGCCTCAAGGTGCTTCCAGTTTTCGTACGCTTTTTCTAATAATGGAACATAATCCGCATGTTCGAAATATGCTTTGCGGATAATCCGGCTTTGCCCGGCATGCGAACCCTGATCATGAGGAATTGAAAATTGTTCTAGTCCTAACATCGATACCCCACGACTCGCTAATTGATAACACGTGGCCGAGCCCATAGAACCAACACCAATTACAATTACATCGAATACATTTGCCATCTTAAAAGTAGTTAAACACAGAGAAAAGTAAATCTAATAATTGAGTTAGAAACTCTATGCTCACTATGTGTCTAATTTTTAGCCTTCGATTCTTTTAAACACATAGGCATATAGAATACATAGTAAGCTTCACTAAATAAGTTATGGAGTAATCCCTATGAGCCTATGTCTCTATGTGGTTATTTTTTTTAAATAGAAGTCAAACCAACTTAATACTGATCTTCACACTATCCCCTATTTCAAATAAATTATTTGAAACGAATGCCTTTAGAACATTTCGCTGAAAGAGCACTTCAACTTCATAATGGCTTCCAAAATAATTAACGGAAACTATCTTACCAGCATTTACTTTTGATTTCGACTTCTTAATTGAAATCTGTTCCGGACGGATAATCATCTTGTGTTTTGATTTAACTCCCAATCTTTTTAATAAAATTGGAGTTAACAATGTGTACTCTCCAAAAAGTCCAGCCACATATTCATTGGCAGGTTCCTCATAAATTATACTTGGCACATCATGCTGAATGACTTTGCCTGACTTCATCACAATTATTTCATCCGCCCACGAAAGCGTATCTGCCGAATCGTGTGAGACCAGAATGACACTCAATTTTAGCTTTGTACTGATCTCATCAATAACTGCCTTTAATGTATTCTTAAGAACAGGATCTAAGTTCGAATACGGTTCATCCAACAGCAATAACTTTGGTTTAGCAATCAGCAAGCGTGCAATGGCAATACGCTGGCGCTCTCCCCCCGACAACTGATCTGTCTTGCGGGTTAGCAAATGATCAATCCGGCAAACGGAAAAAATTGTTGCCGCTTGCTTACGCGACATGTAATTCGAGTAGCTAAGTACTTGCTCCACCCGTAAGAATTTAGGCAAGTCAAAATGCTGCGAAAGATAAGCAATCTTTGGATGACCGGGCACCAACTGATGATCCGGCCCAAGTACTCGTTCATTCTGAAATACAACTGTTCCTTCATCGGGTTCAAGCAAGCCACCAATAATTTTAAGCAGTGTACTCTTACCCGAACCCGTTTCACCAGCAAGGGCAATTTTTCCATTTCCGGAACGTGAAAAATCAATATTTTGAAGAGAAAAATCATCGCCATGTTTTCGGCTCACCTGAGAAACAGTAAGGAGTTTTTGGTTTTTTGTCATCAATTGCAATCTAAACTATCATAAAGAAATTTCATTGATTCTGGTAAGATAAGATTGACTTGAGTATGGTTTAAATTCTGGGCTAAACGTATATTTGCGACCTTATTTTTGAATCTATGATTTCAGTTGACTCGGTAAGTGTAGAATTTAGTGGCTCGGTACTTTTTAGCAACATCACCTTCAATATCAATGAAAATGATCGGATTGCCTTAATGGGTAAAAACGGAGCCGGCAAGTCAACGCTTTTGAAAATTCTGGCAGGTGCCTATAAGCCAACTCGTGGTAAAATCTCGGCCCCAAAAGAAGCAGTTATTGCGTACTTGCCTCAACATCTGTTAACGGACGATGATTGCACTGTATTTGAAGAAGCTTCGAAAGCATTTTCGAAAACATTGAATATGAAAAAAGAAATTGATGCGCTCAATCATCAATTAGAAACCCGCACCGATTACGAATCCGATGCCTATTCAAAAATCATTGAACAGGTTTCGGAACTCAGCGAGAAATATTATTCCATTGAAGAAATAAATTTTGATGCAGAAGTCGAAAAGACGCTAATGGGTCTGGGCTTTTTGCGTAGCGATTTCACCAGACCTACAAAAGAGTTTAGCGGTGGCTGGCGCATGCGGATTGAACTTGTTAAAATTCTTTTACAAAAGCCTGATCTTATCTTGTTGGATGAACCTACAAACCACTTGGATATTGAATCGGTGCAATGGTTGGAAGATTTTTTAAAGAACAATGCCAAAGCAGTGATTGTAATCAGTCACGATAAAGCGTTTGTCGATAATTTAACGAATCGCACCATTGAAATTACGATGGGTCGGATCTATGATTACAAAACAAACTACTCGCATTACCTGCAACTAAGAAAAGAAAGACGCGAACAACAACAAAAACAATTTGATGATCAGCAAAAAGAGATTGCTGACATCCAAGGGTTCATCGATCGTTTTAAAGGCACGTACTCCAAAACGCTACAAGTTCAGTCACGGGTGAAGATGTTGGAGAAGTTTGAGATTGTGCAAGTAGATGAAGTGGACACTTCTTCCTTGAATTTAAAATTCCCTCCTGCCCCACGCTCAGGAAATTATCCGGTAATTGTAGAAGGTCTCACCAAGAAGTATGATGAGCATATTGTATTTCAAGATGCATCCTTAACCATTGCACGTGGTGAGAAAGTAGCTTTTGTTGGGAAGAACGGGGAAGGAAAATCAACCATGATTAAAGCGATTATGGGTGAAATTGATTTTGATGGCAAGATGCAGTTAGGTCATAACTCCATGATCGGCTACTTCGCGCAAAATGAAGCGGCACGATTGGATGTAGAGTTAACTGTTTTCGAAACGATTGATCAGATTGCGTTGGGTGACATCCGCACCAAAATAAAAGACATGTTAGGTGCCTTTATGTTTAGTGGTGAAAATATCGATAAGAAAGTAAAAGTACTTTCGGGTGGTGAGAAGACACGGCTTGCTATGTTAAAGTTATTGCTTCAACCTGTTAATCTTTTGATTCTGGATGAACCTACCAATCACTTAGATATAAAAACTAAAGACATCTTAAAGGATGCGTTGCTGGCTTTTGATGGCACGTTAATCCTCGTTTCTCACGATCGTGATTTTCTGGATGGGTTGGCTAACAAAGTGTTTGAATTTGGAAACAAGCGTGTGCGCGAACATTTTGAGGATATCAACGGCTTCCTGCGAAATAAGAAAATCGAAAACTTGAAGGAAATCGAGCGCACGGTAAAGGCTTAATTTCAGTTTTCAGATTTCATTGATTAATTTCAGAGATGAAATTACTTTGGTTCAGCGTATTACTTATAACCACATCGTGTATGAAATCACCCACCCACTACGAGTATTCAGATGGCAGTGCCAATCGGTATGTTATTACTGAGACTTCATTAGAATACATTCCGGTAAAGCCTGAAGAAAGTTCTACGGGTATGTATAGTGGTGGTGAACCAAAATTGGTTTCTATTACCAGCGAGCAATTTTCGGAAGTAGCGAATCTTTTTGAGACTGCTTTTCAGAATACAAGTGCTCATATGAGCGAACGCCCCAAGATGAGTGGTTTGATTTCTAAGACAGGCAACGCATCTCAACAAGCTATTCTAAAACCGAACAGCGAGGAGAAGAATAATATTGAGTCAGCGCTGAAGGCCATACTCGATAACCACTGAGGCCACGGAGAAAAGGCCTTTTAAACACATAGACACATAGCTCTCATAGAATTATTCTATATGCCTATGTGTTTAGTTTTTTCTTGTAAATCGCCTAAAAAACTATTCCATCGTAAAATACAAATCGAGGAGATGCTCAATAACCACTGAGCGCGCACAGAGTTCATTGCTCAGAATTTCTCTGTGCCTCTGTGGTTAATGAATCCATCGTAAAATACAAATCATAATGCTTTTTGCAATTGGGATTGAATAGTGATTGACAATTGGGGCAAATGTTATTGCTCCCCATGTATTCGTTGATGGTTAATTCCTTACCACACACGCCACATAATATTGCTTTCTGATCACGTTCTACTATTTCCCAGGTTGTTGCTTCATGATCTACATCTTCGGCATGGCAAGAGTAACATGGATAGTAGGTATCGCAGCATTTAAATTTAAGCGCAATAATATCAAGATCAGAATGCCAATGAGAACATCGGGTTTGGTTGTCAATCACCTTTCCTTTAACTAATACTCCACCAATAGTTCGGGCATGGGCGAGTGTATCCATTGAATCAACTTCGTTTTTATTTTTTTGCTCTTTGCAACCCATTATAAGTATTCCAAGAGCGAAGAAGAGTGAGAATTTTAACATGATGCAAATTTAACACATCACTTATACTCCACCATCTGGCGCCACAAATTTTCAAACTCTTTTAAGAATGAACGCACCACTCCCGCTTCTTCGGTGATTAAAATGTTTTCATGATTAAAGCGCATTGCACTCAACGTCCAATTGTAGCTGCCGGTTAAAAGAGATTTGTTATCCACCACCATAAATTTATGATGCATGTGATTGGGTGTAGAATCCATTTTTATGGTAACACCTGCCCTGGCCAGTTGTTTAATGTCTGACCCTTCATCCCACGACTTGTCGTTATCAGTAATGATTTTAATGTTTACTCCTTTTTTATGCGCAGTGATAATAGAATCTGTAATCCGATCATCGCTAATGGTAAATACACAAATACTAATTTGATTTACCGCTCCGCCAATGCGTTTAATAATAGCATTGCGGCTTTCCTCACCCGGGCTGAAAAATACATCTGATGATGCAATAGATGGGATAGACAGTAAAGCGTTATTAACGGCTCTGACCCATTCAATTACAAAAGAATAATTTTCTGAAGTAGCTTTCTCTAACGCCAGGGAATAAATCTTACTTCTCAAAAATGATAATTCCTGGTCACTAAGTGATCTATTATTCACCAACGCTTTTAGTTCCACTTTTTCTGACTTAGATAAAACTGTATCATCTAAGCTGCTTTGCAAATGTTGTATAATTGAATCCATAGTTCCTTAGAGTTTAAAAGCATTCCATTTAGCTACCATCTCCTCAACACGTTTAGATAAAGTTTCTACTCCCACCATGGCTTGAGCCGTTGGTTTTGCATCAGCATTTTGCAAAACGGCCATTAGAAATAATAATTTCTCCTGTAAACTCACCAGAGTTTCACTTTCCAAATTGCTAGCCGAAATACTTCCATACAAAACGTCTGGATTATCCGGTGAGCCATTTCCTCTAAATGCAACCACTTGCTCCTTTTTGCCTTTGGCCCATTTTGTTTTTGGATTTGCTACTTTCTCATCAATCGTTTCTCTTATTTTTTGAAGTTGATTGTACGCTTTGTAACAGGTGATTGAATTTTTTGCCTGAAGCTGTAAATCAGAATCAGTAATAGTTACGCGCGGATCCAGCTTTACTGTAATTTTCTTTTCTTGCACTTCCCCATCGACAAATAATTTTACAACGTATTCACCGGGATGAACAAATGGGCCTACCGGGCTGCTTGCAGTATTGTGATATACCGCAGCAATTGTATATTGACGTTGGGCACCTTTCGGTGATGCGTATCTTAAATTCCACACAAACCTATGATGACCCAATTCCGTGGAGATATTTTTTTCTGGTCGCACCCAATAGGTTGGATGCGCCATCGAAAGAGAGTCAACAACTTCAGGTTTATCCAAATTTGAAAACGTAGCAATCAATTCGCCTTTAGCATCGGTAATCTCTAATCGCACTTCTTTAGCAGCCTTACTCAAATAATAATCGAACGCAGCTCCATCAGGTGGATTTTGACCTGCTGGTTCTTCAGGCGGCAAAGGAGTATCTGAAAACATATTGTGACGAACCCGTGTCGCGGTGGCAGGTTGAAACAATGTATTCTTTTTAACATCCATCTTAGCCATACCTCGCAGCGGACTGATGTTATCTAAAATCCAAATCGAGCGACCATGTGTACCGATGACTAAATCATCTTCATGAATCACTAAATCACGTACAGAAGATGCAGGCATATTTTGTCGCAATATTTGCCAGTTCTCACCATCATCGTCTGAAAAATAAACTTCCCGTTCAGAGCCTGCGAATAATAATCCTGGTTGTTTCGGATCCTCACGCACAACATTGATGGGCGAAATTGGATTTAATCCTTTGGTGATTTCCTTCCAGGTTGCACCGCCATCATGCGTTCTGAAAATATGTGGTTTCATATCGTCTTTCCGGATGGCATTGATAGCTGCGTACATTGTGCTCGCATCAAAATGTCCTCCATCCAGTTGCGATACTTTATCCCATGAAGTAAGTGCGGGTGGTGTTACATCCTTCCACGTTTTGCCACCATCTTTGGTAAGATGAATGAGACCATCATCGGTACCAGCCCAGATTACATCTTTGTTTAGTTTTGAACCAGCTACAGAATAGATTACCGCCCGCTGACGCATCGTTTTCATTTCTTCAGTTTTGAAATCGCCAACGCTAGCTGGAATTTCATTTTGCTTGCGGGTTAAGTCGGGGCTAATGATTTCCCAGGCTTGTCCACCTGTTGTAGTCTTCCATAAAACATTAGTTCCAAGAAGCAACGCATCCGCATCGGCCGGATGAAATAACAACGGCAACGTTCTTACTTGTCTATACTGTCCTGATCGAATTGCCTCCGGTGCAACATTTTGAGTTTGCCCCGTTTTCTTATTAAACTTTAGAACGCGCCCACCATAAATGATATCTGGATTCTTAGGGTCCGGTGCTACGTAAGCATATTCATCAGCGCCCACGCCCATCCAATCCCGAAAGGAAATTTGTCCACCATTACCACGGCTGGCAATACCAATTGCACCGCTTTCCTGCTGGCCGCCATACACCCAATACGGATATTGGTTATCCGTTGCTACGTGATATAATTGAGCTGTCGGTTGATTGTACCAGGTACTCCAGGTCTTGCCACCATTAACCGTTACAATGGCTCCCTGATCGGCAGCAAACAACATAATATCTGGCTGCAGCGGATTAATCCAGATGCGATGATAGTCATCGCCACCGGGCGCACCTTTAAATGAAGTCCAAGTATAACCGCCATCATCCGATCGGTACGATGCAACGTTGGCCGAATAAACTACATCGGGATTTTTGGGGTGCACCCGAATCTCAGCAAAGTCACTGCCCCGTCCATAAATGCGTCTGTCATTGGTTGTGAGTTTCCAACTTTCACCCCCATCATCACTTCTATAAACTCCACTATTAACTCTTGAATCTACTGTTGCATACAATCGTTGCGGATTGCTTGGTGAAATTCCAACACCGATTCTACCTAGCCCTTCTTTGGCACCGGGCAACCCTTGCACAAGTTGTTTCCATGTATTCCCTCCATCAGTAGATTTATACAATCCACTGTTTGGTCCTGAAAAAGAGGCGTTCTCCCAAGGGCCTTCCTGATGTTCCCATAGATCTGCATAAATTATTTGGGGATTAGTGGGATCAAACTCTACTTGTATCGCTCCGGTATTATGATTCTTATATAAAACCTTTTCCCAGTTCTTACCACCATCCGTTGATCTGAAAACTCCACGCTCATCATTCGCTCCATACGGGTGACCGAGCCCAGCAACAAACACAATGTTTGGATTGGTGGGATGAACAATTACTCTACCTACCTGCTGTACATCTTTTAAACCAATATGGTTCCATGTTTTTCCTCCATCGATAGATTTGTACATACCATCCCCTACACCTAAGTCTGGCCGATGCAATCCTTCACCACTTCCTAAATAAATTATTTCTGGATTGGACGGAGAAACAGCGAGATCGCCCACAGAACCTGTTGGTGCCGAATCGAAAATAGGATTCCACGTGCGGCCATAATCATCTGTCTTCCAAACGCCACCATTATTTACACCCATAAAAAACACATTGGGCTGAGTGGGAATGCCAACTGCGGCTACGGTACGGCCAGCACGGAACGGGCCAATCAATCTGTATTCAAGATCTTTATATTGATCGTGAGCAATGGGTTGTGCACTGGCGAAGAAAGATGAAAAAATGAACAGGTAAATAAGTCTGGAAGTCATAGGGTTAGAATTTGACTTCATGATAGCCTTTTAATTAGATAAAATCAATTAGAAAAGTGTGTATGGTAAGACCTCACCCCAAACCCCTCTCCAAAGGCGAGGGGCTCAAATCAGTGTAACTTAATCTTATCTCTTTACAAAGAGATTAATTTGTCTTATAGACAAGAGTAATTATTTCTTCTTCTTCGGTTCACTTAATATAAACATCCGCATTCTAATGTCTGTCAACGGTCGATCTCCTCTACCCGTTTTGGTTGTAGCGATTTTGTCCAACACATCAAATCCTTTTTCCAATTCACCATACACGGTATAGGTTCCATCAAGATGCGGGGTGCCTCCGAGTGTTGTGTAGATTTTCTTCTGATCCTCATTAAGAGTCATATCCTTAAAGTCAGGATTGTTTGATTGCCTGCGTTGAAGAACCGCACTGTCTAATTCTGAATCGCGCCAGGCAGGACGTTGAACAATATAAAATTGACAATTACTACTTGCTTTTTCAGGATTTCCGTCACGCGCTGCCGCTAACGCACCACGCTTATGATAAATACCTTGCTCGGTTCTAAACTCTGCAGGAATACGATCGCCCGGTGCACTTCCGCTTCCGAGCTGCTGACCCACTTGTGCTTTCTTGCTAGTAGGATCTCCACCCTGAATCATAAACTTGTTGATAACCCGATGAAACATCAGGCTGTCGTAAAATCCAGCCTTTACCTTATTCACAAAGTTATCCCTATGCAACGGTGTTTCGTTGTAGAGTTTCACGACCATGTCGCCCTCATCCGTCATGACTAGAATATGGTAAAGACCATCTTTTGTATTGATTTCTTTGCTGTATTTTTTAATCGCGCTGGCTTCCGCCTCAGTAGGTTTGCGAAATGTTTTTGGACTGCAGGCCAGTAAAAGAGTTATTAATCCAATAATTAAAAATATATTTCTCATAATCAATTTACCTTTATCGAAACCCAAGTATAAAAATAGTAATTTCTCTACTCTCATTCTTAAGCGTACAATCTAATCCTTATGGAAATATTTCCTGCACTCCTCATCCTGATTTTTGTTTTAGGAGCTCTACTTCTTTTTACACTTTTTGTGACTGTAAAGCAAGGCACTATTGCTGTGGTTACAGTCTTTGGAAAATACAGGCGAATCATGCGACCTGGGTTAAACATTAGAATTCCATTAATCGAAGTAATTCTTACCCGAATCTCCATTCAAAACAAATCTGTTGAATTGGCATTTCAAGCAACAACCATAGATCAGGCGAATGTCAATTTTAAAGCAATGTTACTTTTCTCTGTGCTAAATCAACAGGAAGAAACAATCAAAAATGTTGCGTTTAAATTTATGGATGAAGATCGTTTTTCAACGGCTCTTACCCGAACTATTGAAGGTTCTATCCGGGGATTTGTTGCAACAAAAAAACAGTCAGAGATTCTGGCACTGCGCACCGAGATTGTATTAGAAGTAAAAAAAGAATTGGATCATACACTTGAAGATTGGGGCTATCACCTCATAGATCTTCAACTTAATGATATTGCTTTTGACGAGACTATTATGAAATCAATGGCCAAGGTTGTAGCATCCAACAACCTACGAGCTGCTGCTGAGAATGAAGGTCACGCTTTATTGATTACTAAAACAAAAGCAGCAGAGGCTGAAGGAAATGCGATCAAGATTTCAGCTGAAGCTGAAAAAGTAGCGGCTCAAATGCGAGGACAAGGTGTTGCTCTGTTTCGCGAAGAGGTGGCAAAAGGTATGTCGCAAGCCGCAAAAGAAATGCAAAATGCTCATCTGGATTCTTCCTTCATATTATTCTCTATGTGGACAGAATCATTAAGGCATTTTGCGGAGGAAGGTAAAGGCAACGTAATCTTTCTCGATGGCTCCACGGATAGTATGAAGCGAACCATGCAAGAAATGATGGCACTTAGTAAAGGTGCTGCTACACTCGTTGAGGATAAACCTAAGACCTAAATTATCCCCAACTTGTTGGATTGATATTCTTTGCTGCTCTTAGGATATCAATACGGCTTATCTGACCAATTAGCACTCCGTTTTCCACAACAGGCATTCTTCTAATAGCTGTGTTTAAAAACTCTGTTGCTGCATCTACAACCGAACTATTAGGAGACATTGTCTTTACTTCACGCGTCATGTAATCAGAAACAACAGGATCGCTATGCGGTAAATTATGATATGCCTGATCAACGATTATTCTTAAACAATCGCGTTCGGAAATAATCCCAACCAGTTTTCTATTTTCATCCAGTACGGGAGCTCCCGAAATTCTCTTTTCAATCATAATATCAATAACCTCATTGATCAACTGATCGGGCCGAACAGTAACAAGATTATGTTGTTGAACCATGTACTTAACAATCGTTTCGTATTTAGGCTGGCCAGCATTCATCTCTTCCTTACTTTTAATGTCTGGTTTAAAATTCATGGTTAAGGGGTTTTAGGTAGTTTATGGTATAGAAAGATAAGCATTCCACTAAAAAATCAAAAGCATAACCCCACTGGAAGTAAGGAAATTGGCTTTAATGCAGTTTTTAAGGCATTTCATTTCAAAGAATTCAAGGAATGAAGTCAATGCATTTCAAATAAAAAGTGCCGGAATATTTCGTTAAACTTGTATATCTATCTTAACTATTTCAAACATGAAATCTAAATTTATCCTTCTTTTAATATTGTTAAGCACTATCACATTCGTATCTGAAGCACAACGATCTGTTCCGGATGTTGTAAAGGCTAAACAAACTGACATAAGCATTCAACCTATTCTTCACGGTACGGTTGTATTTACCTGGAACAACAAAGTGATTTATTCCGATCCGTATGGTGGCGGTAAAGCGTTTGAAGGTATCGCTGCTCCTGATCTTATTTTAATAACCGATATCCATGGCGATCATTTAAATGTTGAAACATTAAAAGCGCTTGACCTATCGAAAGCTGTGTTGGTGGTTCCGCAAGCTGTGGCAGACCAACTTCCGGAAGACATGAAAGCAAAAGCTATAATACTTAACAATGGTGCTTCCACTACGCAGCTTGGAATCTCTATTTCTGCAATTCCCATGTATAATCTGCCTGAGTCTGCTGACTCGCGTCATACGAAGGGTCGCGGGAATGGGTATCTTGTAAATCTGGGTGGTAAAACAATTTATCTCTCAGGCGATACTTCTGACATTCCTGAAATGCGATCACTAAAAAATATTGACATTGCTTTTGTCTGCATGAACCTACCCTTTACCATGGATATCAATCAAGCTGCCAGTGCGGTGTTGGAATTTAAACCAACCATCGTGTATCCGTTTCATTATAGAGGTCAGGGTGGTTTAAGTGATGTTGAAGGGTTTAAAAAAATTGTTCAGGATGGAAATAAAAAAATTGAAGTAAGGTTAAGAAACTGGTACCCTACCTATTAGTGTTCATAACGATCCCAAAAAAATTTACAAACATTTAACTATATGATAGAATCAGATTTTGTGAAAGCCAATCCACTGTTATTGGTATTTGTGCCCATACTTTATACGGTATGGTCAGATTCCATCCTAACACCAAGTGAGGTATCAACCCTCGAAGGTCTTATCGATAGTCAATCCTGGTTAACAGAAGCGGAACGCAAATTCTTATCCTCTAAAATTAATCCAGCTAATCCCCCATCAGTCGATGAACTTATGAATTGGCGATCTGCCATTAGCGAAGTGACCGACAAAGTCAATTCAAAAGAATCACTCGTAGGATTAGGAATTCGATTATCAAAACTTCACAGCAATGGAAATGGAGTCACCTCTGAAACCCTGACCAAAGCAAGACCCACGCTGGAAAAAATTGAATCAGCACTGGGTGTTATCAGTCAGGAAGCAGGTTATACGTTTCAACCTAATCGTAAAACCATAACCTCAGAACAAACTACTCAGCAAAACTTCTCAGTAGCAGAGCTCACGAAAATTTTAGATGGCGATCATGCTGAGATCATCCGAAAAGTGAAGACACTGATTTCTGATCCTGAATTTCAATATGTGAGTCCGGGTGATCTTGATGTATACCGCGCCCGTGTTTTGCAATGGTGCAAGTTTTTGGCCGATCAAGGATTTGGCTCCATGGCGTATCCCAAAGAGTTTGGTGGTAGTGGCGATATGGCCGCCTACTTTGCCATCATGGAAACCTTGAGTTATCATGATTTAAGTCTGGTTATAAAATTTGGTGTGCAGTTTGGCTTATGGGGTATGAGCGTTTACTTCTTGGGAACAGAGAAACATCATAAAAAATATTTGAAAGATATTGGTACGTTGGAGTTACCGGGTTGCTTTGCTATGACAGAAACAAATCATGGCTCGAATGTAAAGGGTATTGAAACAACTGCCACTTACGATCATTCAACCAAAACAATAAAAATTCATACACCGCACGAATCAGCTCGAAAAGAATACATAGGTAATGCAGCAGTGCATGGACAAATGGCAACTGTATTTGCAAAGCTAATTATTGATGAAACTGATTATGGTGTAAGTGCTTTTGTTGTTCCCTTGCGGGATAAGAAAGGAAAAGTTTTACAAGGAATTAAAATTAAGGACTGCGGCCGTAAGATGGGATTGAATGGAGTAGACAACGGTGTGATTTATTTTAATCACGTTGTTGTTCCTGTCGAAAACATGCTTGATCGGTTTGCTTCTGTAAGTGCTGAAGGAAAATTTGAAAGTCCTATTGCCAGTGACAATCGAAGATTCTTTACCATGCTTGGAACATTGGTAGGTGGTAGAATTGGAATACCACGCTCTGGAAATGCTGCATCAAAGTCCGGGTTAACCATTGCTATTCGATATGGAGACAAGCGCAGACAATTTGGACCTGAAGGTGGCAGCGAAGTTCCTATCTTAAATTATAGAACGCATCAACGAAGGTTAATGCCTTTGCTTGCCAATACGTATGCATTGCATTTTTCACTTCAATATCTTACCAATCGCTTCCTCAATCGA
This sequence comes from Cyclobacteriaceae bacterium, assembly GCA_041742535.1. GTDB lineage: Bacteria > Bacteroidota > Bacteroidia > Cytophagales > Cyclobacteriaceae > ELB16-189. The sequence continues at coordinate 154,399 of JBGSIM010000104.1, forward strand.
AAAGAAGAAGACATGCAAGAAATTGAGGCGCTGGCAGCAGGATTAAAATCATTTGCTACCTGGAATGCAACAGCCACGCTACAGGAGTGTCGCGAATGTTGCGGTGGTAAAGGGTATCTATCAGAAAACCGAATTGAAGTACTAAAGAATGATACGGATGTCTATACTACCTTCGAGGGTGATAACACGGTGTTGATGCAATTAGTAGCTAAGAGTAGATTGACTGAATTTAGACAAGAGTTCAGTAACATGAACGTATTTACGATTTTAAATTATCTTACCGATCAGGCTAAGACTACAATCACCGAAATGAATCCGATTATTGTTCGCAATACGGATGATGAACATTTATTGGATTCAGAATTTCAATTAGATGCTTTCAAATACAGAGAGCGAGATATTCTTACCTCCGCTGCCAAGCGAATAAAAAGACATATCGATAGTGGTATGGATTCGTTTGATGCTTTTAATGTTTGCCAACAACATTTGGTGCAGGTTGGATTTGCTTACATCGAGCGAATCATTTTAGAAAAGTTTATAGAGCAAGTAGAAGCTACCAACGATGCAGGTTGCAAAGCTGTACTCAAAAAATTATGCGACTTGTTTGCGCTTTCGCAGATTGAAAAAAATAAAGGCTGGTACCTGGAACAAGGTTATATGGAAGGTGTAAAGACCAAAGCCATCCGCAAATTAGTGAATCAACTTTGTTGGGATATCCGGCAAGATGCCGTGCCACTAACCGATGCGTTTAATATTCCTGATGCTTGCCTGAGCGCACCAATTGCAATTAATCAGAATTAAATCACTCAATAACAATTCGCACTGATTGTCTCCAAAATCCCTTACTCACTTGCAAAATGTAAATGCCGGGAGCAATAGATTTGGAAGTTAATGTCGCTGAGGTTTTATCTGTTTGTAACTGTATTGGAATGGTTTGTCCAACCATGTTTGTTAATCGAATATTATCTAAACCAATTTCAAAACCTGTTGAAACAGTAAACGTGCCATTCGAAGGATTAGGATATACTTTTAATTGAAACTCATTATTCAACTCAACGCGTTTTACTTGAGAATATGAATATTGCTTATCAAAGTCAGTTTGTTTTAACCGATAGTATGAGACTCCATTGAAGGGAAGTCCATCTGTTGTTTCATAATCAGTTCTGAAACTTCTGGTGCCTGCCCCTTTTATAGTTATTACATCATTCCATGCTTCTGCATCTTGCGATCGTTGAATGGTGAAAAAATCGTTGTTTAATTCTGATGCGGTGCTCCAAGCTAACTTAACTTCTGCTTGATGGGCTGTGGCGGTAAAACTTATTAACTCAATCGGAAGTGGTAATGCTGCATTGGTATTACCTAACGTAAAACGATCACCATTTTGAAGATTTACATTTGAGAAAATTGCAATTTTATTTAATACTGAACCTGCGATAGGTGTTATATCATTGTCAGCAAATCCATCTCCATCACGATCAATAAGAAGACATAAATTAGAACCTAGCGGAGTTCCACCCAATGCACTGTAGTCAATAGAAATAGAAACATTACCAACATCTCCAACTTCACTTACGCGCCAGATCCTGGATAACCGTTCTTGAATTATTGTTCCATCAACCGCTGTACCTACTGCCTTTGTACTGCTATTAAGTGTCGCATTATCATGTCCCCATAATAAAAATTCACCATTGCCTAATCCATTTGGATTCCACATCCGTACTACCCCACTTCCTTTGGCATCTTTGTGACTGGAGCCATCACTGGCTTGACCAATTCCTGCAACTTCGAAATCGAAATTTCCATTGCCAACATCATCCATGGTGTAGACATTGTTACCAACAGTAAGTGAGGTTGTGTACTTAGCCGACAAATAATTACTTAGTATTATACGTTGAGAAGCGTTTACGGCTGCATTGTAAACAATAACCTCTGCAATATCTCCATTCCATGTTTCCCCTCCCTGTCTACCAATTCCAAAATCAGTCCACGATTTAAGTGTTCCATTATATGCAATTGACCCTGCGAGCGTATTATCTATATACTGATTAAGTGCGGTGGTACCCGCATTCATTACGTTTGCAATACTATAAAATGTTGAAGCTGAAAGTGCAGACGAAGTTGGCAAATTTACTATTGTATTGTCAGATTGAACTGCTCTGCCCCATGCATTATTTGCATTACTGACCCACATACCAATAGATTTATTATTACCATTAGTATCAAAGCCTAATCCAGAAGGAGAGCCTTGTACAAGTCCTGGATTCGTGCTTGGTAACGAAGAATATTGAGCAACTACATAAACGCTCGCACTATTCCCTGTTGTTAATCCGGTAGCCAAAAGTCGATCTGCATTATCGAATCTCACAACGGGTTGACTGTTAACAATATTAGTCATGAATGTTGGTTTGTTTGTGAGTTCAATTCCATTGCGTCCATTTCCTGATACATCATTCCATTGTTGGATCAACTGATTATTACTAGCGCTCGTAGTTCCGGCATCTGTAAAAACTGATTGATTGGCCATCAACCATAATCGATTATTCGATGAGTTGCCCACGCCACCCGGTCCTGAATTTCCGATGATCGTAGGGTTTGTTCCTACTACAGGGAAACCTGTGCAGCCACCTCCTGTGCAATTAATTGTAAATGAAGTACAGATTTGATTTACTGTTGCTGAATTAGCATAGGATATTGTACTACCACCACCGTTTTGTAACGTAGCTGTACCTGTTCCACACAAAGTTGCATTTGTATGATCAATGATAATATCATCCGCTGAAGTTGCATTCGTGTTAATGATGGTCGTGCTGCTTCCTGTAATAACAAAATCATCCAGCGTGCTCAAGGTGGATGCAGCATCTGCTTCCAGGTATCCAACATTAACTAAATAGGAACTTAAATTAAATGCACCACCAGCAAGCACATGGGTGTATCCTGATACCATCATTTCAATTCCCGTAACTGTCAATGTGCCGGCAATAGTGATATCTCCTGTCTGATAAAACATTGAAACATTCGAAGAAATAAAAGGGCCAACATTACCCAATGCTAATCCATCAGGAGATTGGCCACATATTTTATTATCATCGGTTGCATTAACGGTGATGTTATGTCCTGATCTAATGACAACATTATCTGTTCTGGTTGGCCAAACTCCAACAGGTACAGCCCCACTTGAACCATCTGCACTAAATGACCACGAAGTATTTGCATCCCAGGCTCCTGTAGCACGTGAATAAAAAGTTTGGGTTGAAGTTGCCATAATTCCTTTAAACACTGCACCAATAGTAATTAACCGGGAATTTCCACCAACCCAGGTTGCTGATGGGTTTTCATTGCCAGCAACTGATATTTGCTTGTAAGCTGTAGCCTGACTTGTATTGCCACCAATTACCTGATCACTTAACTCTAGATAACCTGTTGCCGCAGTATGAGTTCTATTCTGATCTGAAATGGAGGCATAGATTACAATATCATTTAAACCAGCGGCAATTAAACCTGAGGATTGACTAGCAACATTATTTGCTGTCCCGCTATTTGATACCGCCAGAGGCGTTGTTTGATCAACATCTTTTAACGTAAAAGCAGTAAATGCCTCATCGGTGGGACCCGCAGTCCAATTGACAACAAAATTATAGCTACAGCCGCTACGTGCCGAAGAAATTCCAGATTCATTTAAATACCAAATCTCTCCACGAAGTGAACCTCCGCCCGTTTGACCTCTGGCTAATGTAAGAGCCTGACCTCCCCAGGTAATTCCAGAAATTGTGCCCAAAGGTGTTCTCTTTTGAGATACTGCAACTACAATCAATCGATTGTTTCCCAACCCAACTGTATATGCCGTTTTGGAGGTTGTAACTGAACCTGCTACAATACTAGCCTGAGAGAAAGCATTTAATGAAATCCCTGTCAACAGAAGAATCAACAAACCTATACGAATGCAATTTTGAGATAAAACCATACCTTACACTATATCCACAAAAGTATAGAAAATGTAACAATACCAGTGATTATGAAGATTTGAGGCTGGAAATGTCTGGTTTTTTATTGGATCACAACCCTTACCGACTGCCTCCAATAGCCTTTGTTTACCTGCACGATGTAAATTCCAGGAGCAACAGATTGAGACGTTAACGTGGCTGATGATTGATCCGATTGCAACTGAATTGGAATACTTTGACCTACTGAATTGATCAGTCGGATATTATCAAGCGTAATTTCAAAACCTGTTGAAACCGTAAACGTGCCATTCGAAGGATTAGGATATACTTTTAATTGAAACTCATTATTCAACTCAACGCGTCTTACCTGAGAATATGAATATTGCTTATCAAAGTCAGTTTGTTTTAACCTATAGTATGAGACTCCATTAAATGGAAGACCATCGCTTGTTTCATACTCAGTTCTGAAACTTCTGGTGCCTGCCCCTTTAACAGTGACTACATCCTGCCATACTTCCCCTTCCTGCGATCGTTGTATTGTAAAGAAATCGTTGTTTAACTCTGAGGCAGTGCTCCAAGCTAACTTAACTTCTGCTTGATGGGCAGTTGCTTCGAAACTTATTAATTGGATTGGAAGAGGCAAAGTAAAATTGGTATTACCGATTGTAAACCTGTCACCGTTCTGAAGATTAACTCCAGAAAACGTGACAATGCCCCCAGAAAAAGATCCTGAGATAGGAGTCACATCATTATCAGCAAAACCATCGCCATCCCGATCAATCAATAACCGCAAATTATTTCCCAGGGCCATTCCCAGCGTTCCACTCATATCAACAGAGATAAAGGTTGTTCCCACATCACCTACTTCGCTTACTCGCCACACTCTACTAATTCTTTCTTGAATAATTACATTATCAACATCGGTAGTATTACCGCCCGAAAAGTTTAACCCATTATGTCCCCACATTAAGAATTCACTGTTTGTTAAATTATTTGGGTTCCACATTCGCACTACACCACTTCCTTTAGCATCCTTGTGATTGGATCCATCACTCGCTTGGCCAATACCAGCTACTTCAAAATCAAAATTACCATTGGCTGGATTGTCCATGGTATAAACATCGTTAACAGAAAGTGTGACATTATATTTAGCTGAGATATAATTATTGATTAATACTCGTTGAGCGTTATTCACCACACTCGAGTAAATCATAAACTCATGTATAAATCCGCGTAGTCCACCATTCGTTGTTGTTGCATGTCGCCCGATGCGAACATTCGGGGGTGTTAAGTTTCCATCACCATCGCCCGTTGTACTTTCTTGTGAGCCATTATAGAATAAACTATAACTGATTCCCTTTTGGTGAGCCATCTCAATCCATTTAGTATTTGTGTTAATTGGGGTTGTGGAAGCTACACCACCAAGTCCACCACCACCATCATCTCGCTTTTGGAATCCATAAAAACTACCTGTAACTGGTTTCAAAGACATTAACGCATTGGTTGCTGTCGTTCTATCGAGTATAAAATCGCCACTACCGTCATTAAAGCCTCCAAGCGCAGCTTGGGTGTCTCTAAAAGCAATTAAATAAGCAGCGCTACTGGTGCCTGCTATTCCAAGAGCCGGTACATCTATAAATAGATCTCCTGTAAATTGTAAGGCAGGAAGACCATTATCCTGCCCGGTTCTAAAGATAGGTCTGTTACCAGCTGTATTCTGAATAGCATTATTTCCGTTTCCGGATTGATCATTCCATTGTTGAACCGTTGCGTTATTAACAGCTGCCGTTACTCCATTATCGGAGAATGATCCATTGTTTGCCATCAGCCAAAGCTTATTAACATTTTGATTACCGACTCCCCCCGGTCCTGTATTTCCAATAATAATTGGATTGGTTCCCACTACAGGAAACGAAGGATCACACCCAACGCCTGAACAGTTAATCGTAAATGTGGTACACACTTGATTGACAGTTGCCCCATTTGTATAAGTAAGTGAACTACCCCCACCATTTTGTAAAGTGGCAGTTCCAATACCACAAAGTATTGCATCCGTGTGATCTACAATTAAATCATCGGCAGAAGTTGAGTTTGTATTGATGATCGTTGTACTGTTTCCTGTCACTACAAAATCGTCTAATGTGGTTAGCGTTGAGGCAGCATCCGCTTCAAAATAACCAACATTAACAAGGTATGAAGCCAAACTAAATGTACCAGCGGGAACAATATGCGTATACCCGCTCACCATCATTTCAATGCCAGTTACATTCAAAGTTCCTGCAATGGTTATATCACCAGCTTGATAAAACATTGGGACATTTGACGAAATAAAAGGACCCACATTTGCCATACCAAGTCCATCGGGGGAAACAGGACAAGATCCATTATCACTTGTATTATTAATAGTAATTGTATGTCCACTTTGAATCACAACGTTATCGGCACGTCTTGGCAGCACACCTACCGGTACGGCACCACTTGACCCATCACTTGAAAATGACCAGCTCAAATTTGATTCCCATGCACCGCTTGCTCGGGAATAAAAAGTACGTACCGTAGCAACCTCCGAACCAACCGTATAAAAAGTAGATCCTGTGCGCTGATTATTATACTCCGTCAGTATCCAATCAGCACTAAAAACTTCATTGGAAAATCGGGCATGATCAAGATCTCCAATCCATGTTTCGTTTCGAGTGGCTGAATTACCGTTGTTACCAATATCAAGAAATGTATTAAGGCTACTCAGCCCCGCATACGCACCAGAGGCCTGAGCTACACCATTCACATAAACCACATAGTTGGTGCCGTTCCAGGTAAGTGCCACATAGTACCATTCGGCAGTATTCAGGTCGAAAAAATTAATATTTGTATTATGACTATTTCCTAATCCTAAATCTAACAGACCTGTTACGTTATTCACATAAAGTTGAATCCGGTTGGCAAAAGGGGGCGTTGTGGTATGGCCAAAAATATATTGGTGATTAGCCGAAAAACTGGACGCATTTAGCCATATTGATAATGTGGCCTGACCCGCAGAAATTGATGCAGATGGTGCTTGTATATGATCGCCCGGTGATACGACATTTACAAAATTTTGTCCATCACCAATTATACCAGGCGAGGTGTTTGTGCTCCCTGAATTGGTTGCATTATTACCATTAGCAGTTGCATCATTAAAATTATTGTGAAGTTGGTACACAGCATCAAAATCAGAATTCCAAACTGCAGTTGTTGATGGATTTACAGAAACAGTACAATTTCCGTAATACATGTAAAGAGTTGTATTAACTGAATTGCTTAAAGAAGGAATTCGTACCCATGCAACGTATTCCCCTGTAACAGGATTATAAGATTCAATCTGGTGATTCAATACTGTTAATCCCGCCTGATCAGCTGTAAAAATTATATCATATCCATTAATATTCTCTACATGCCCACCATTGGCAAACGTCCTTAAATTAAGGTCGGCTGTGGCTCCCATAAACCTGATCATAACAGGAAAATTAGCTAGCGGACTTCCACCGGCAACCTGCGCTGCATCTATAGTGACCTGTTTTCCATATCCATATCCTTCCGGTTGGGAAAATCCAGCCAGTGACAATGTGACTAAGAAAAGTATTAGAAAAATCGTTCTTAAAGAACTCACAGTACTCATTTGTTAACGAAATTAGTTTTCTCCAATATCAAAGGTAGCTGTTTTAGCTTAGATGGACAAAACCAGATTCTACATTCAATAATCAGTTTTTACAGACTTATTAAAAGGCAATTTAAATTGATAGCTCAAATCCTCATCCCTTGAATTATCTAACACATCCAATCCGTATTTAATCTTTCTGGGATCGTCATACACAAATGTGCCAAAGAGGCGATCCCAAATAGAAAAGATGTTTCCAAAATTTGTGTCAGTCCAAGGGCGTTCAAAGTGATGGTGAAATTTATGAACGTTGGGGGTAATGAAAATATAACTTAATGGTTTATCAATCCAAACGGGTAAATAAATATTTGCATGTGTGAAGTACGTGAAGAACACTGTGCAAATTCTATAGAAGAAATAATAACCAACCGGTGCGCCTGTCACTACCACCGCCCCTAGCGCAAATACTTCACGCATTACAAAATCACCGGGATGGTGACGCGTACCTGAAGTTGCATCTAAATGTGTATCGCTGTGATGGATCATGTGAAACTTCCACATCCATTTTACTCGATGCAATAAGAAATGAACCAGATACTGCGCCATCAACTCGAAGATGAGAATGGTAATGAGTAGCTCTGCCCATATCGGCCAATCAATCAAATAGGTTAATCCGAACTGATTAGATTCAATCCACACAAATACCCCTACGGTTGCAATTCCAAAAACTACATTGATAATCATGGTTGTAGATAGAAACACAAAATTAACTCCTGCATGTTTCCACTTTTTATAATTGAGGGTGAACAGTGGAAAGCTGCCCTCTAATATCCAGCAAACAAACAAGCAAATAAATATCCATGCAGCGCGCTGCCACGTGGGCATGGTTTCAAAGAAGTTTAAAAACGTTTCCATTATTCAATTTCAGATTTAAAATTCAATAATCAAATAGCACGCTCAATTGGTCGGGTAAGACACGTGGGTCCACCCCCACCCTTTACGCTGATTTCGTTTCCTTCGTATTCCCACACAGTACAACCCACTTGTTCTAATCTTTGTCTTGTAATCGGATTTCCCTTCACGATAACAACTTCACGAGGTGCTATAGCCAGCACGTTGCAGCCCATTGAATCCCATTCCGAATCAGGGACTTCGACAAATGAAAATCCACGCGCTAATAATGCGTTTCGAAATGAGATGGGCATGAGCGGTGAATAAACTACTGCCAGATCTTTATCAATTGGACTCAACACCGACATCAAATGAAAAACATCTGTTGGCCCTCTATAATGTGGCATCGATGCGACTAACACTTCAATACCAAACGGCTCCAACAAACTCTTGAGTTGATTGATTCCACTTTCATTGGTGCGGTAGGTGTGCCCTACTGCCAACGTTTTAGAATCAATCCAGGCAACATCACCGCCTTCCAATGTACCTGGTAATTTTATCGCACCTAAAATCTTTATGTTGTTTTGTTCGAACGCATGTTGCTCAGCCGCAGGTTCATTTTTGCGCTGTGCCTTTCCCATATTACAAAGGATCATTCCAAAGTCGGTAACAATGGAAGCATCCCGACAATAAATGGAATCCATGGTAACATCCGAGTTGAAAGGCAAATACGAAATACTTGCCCCACTCCTTCTTAAAATCTTTTCAAACTCAATATACTCTTCAATTGCTTTCGTGAAATCCGGTTTCTCTAGAAAATTTAATTCTCGCCATTGATTACTTACTTGCTGTTCGTTTACAAAAGCTGCTTCCGGTTTTTTTATAAAAACCGATTTGAGTTTACCGTATTCTGAGTGAGATGTTGTTTTCAAGGCGCAACTTTTCTTGTCATTTGAATCCATGCATAAAACGGAAGACCTGCCATCAGCAAAATAAATCCCCAATAAACAATCTCTTCGCCCGACCCAATAATTGCCCACATAGAGTAGAGAAATGCTAATACAGAAACAATCAGTTTAAAACTTGTCAATTTTTGACGTTTGTATTCAAGCATCACCAAAGAAATTATTGAAAATAAATAAGGCAACAATACGGTTAGCGTGGTCAACAAAATCATAAAGGTAAATGTATCGGCAAGGCTGCGTGTAAAGTTCATACTCATCAAAATGGAAATCAAAATGCTTGAGATTACAATTCCTGAAACAGGCGTTCCATTTTTACTTTCCTTCGCAAAGATTTTAGGAAATATTTTATCGCGTGCTGCTGCATATGGCATTTGACCCTGAATTAAAATCCAACCGTTGAGCGCCCCAAACGTTGAGATCACTGCGCCTCCTGCCACTAAGTAACGTGCCCCTTCACCCCAAATAGAAGCAGCAGCATCGGCAAAAGGTGCTTGTGAAAGATGAAGTTCAGCCGGTGAAATCAACCCCATCACGGCAACGGTTCCTAAAAAATAAATAGCAGTAGTTAACAACGTACCAATGATGGTAGCACGCGGAATTGTTTTTTCAGGATCTTTAATATTTCCGGACGGAATTGTAGCACTTTCTAATCCTAAAAAAGCAAAGAGCGTTAGCGTAGTAGCACTTGTAATGGCCGACAGATTGGATTGTGAACTTACGTTGAATGGTGCGAAGTGATCGAGATTCAAATAAAAAAGTCCACCAATCGTGATCACCAATAAAGGTGCTAATTTCAAAATCGTGGTGACCACCTGAACAATACCCGCTTCTTTAATTCCCTTTGTATTGATCCAGGTTAAAAACCAAATAGCCCCAAGCCCAGTACCAACAGATAAAAGTGGATTGTTACCTAGCGCTGGAATAAAGATGCTCAAATAACTAACAAAACCAACTGCAATAGCTGCATTGGTACACCAAACCGAAATCCAATAACCCCAGGCTACGAGAAATCCAGCAAACTCACCCATCCCTTCTCGTGTATAAGCGTAGGGTCCACCCGTTGCATTGGGACTAAGTTTACTCAACCAACTATAAACAAGCGCAAGACATAATGCACCGGCTCCGGAAATCAACCAGCCAATCAAACTTATGCCTCCGTAAACCGCTAACGTTGCAGGCAGCATAAACACACCCGAAGCAATCATGTTACCGATTACCAACGATGTGGTAGTCCAGATTCCAATTTTAGCTTTATCAGGTTGCTCCATCAAGTGGTTAATTACTAATAATTAACCAATTATCATAAGCAAGAAATCAACTTTGGAAAAGTTATTTGCCGATAGCCATGCTAGCTACCTTAATTGTTTTCTCCTTATCATCTGTCCAGGCAAACAGCAATTGATCACCTGCTTTTGTCATTTGAGGAAATCCACTGGAGCGTGCGCCTGAGGAATTCGCAATTTCCCAAGGCAAATCTTTTACACCATTTCTATGAATGATGCGGGCTTTGATCGCTGAACCTTCCATCCAACTTACTACTGCTTTGTCAGCATTCAATATAACAATATCCACTCTGCCAATTGTTTTGCCCTCATCAATCCGAATGGGATCTTCAAACGTCTCGCCACCATTTGCTGAAAAAGCAACATTTACTTTAGCGCTATCACTTGCTGCCGTGAACCAAGCAACAACAACATTATTTTCACTATTGGAAATTCTTGGTCCGTTAACGGGACACCCTGCTATATTCCATTTATCATTATGGATTGCCACTGGAGTTGTCCATTCATTATTTAACAACCGAACAATTGACATGTCGCGGATTTCTTCATCCGAACGATCGCGATAAACAACCACGGGACCATTGGCAGTAATGGCAGCAGTAGTTTGACAACAGTCGCACGTTTTGTTGTCCAATTCCCATTCGTTTATTTTTTTTCCTGTTGGATCAATTACTGCGGCACGCAAACTCATAGCGCCCTGCCCCGGCAGGCTGGCATGATGACCGCTGTGGTCTCCCTCCATGTTCTCCATCCCTTCCATCACCGTGTTTCTTCCATCAAGCCACGTAACAAAAAAATTATCTCCGTAAGGAAGGATGGTTACAAAGCCATGTTCGGCTTGTTTCATGTCATCATGCAGGATTACTGAATTGTTCCAGATTTTTCCATCGGCTGATGTTACTAATTTTACATCGTATGCATACGTGCTTTCTCCACTCTTATCAAGATAATGCGCAACATAATTTCCATTGTGTGTAGTCATCATTGGATAGTCGGCCCAATTAACAAACCAAGAATTGCCTGATGCGATCAAATTAGCTTCACTCCAAGCTCCTGCTTCCAGTTTTGCATATTTTAGCTGACTAATCCCTTCCTGCTTTTCAATCCACGATAAATAGACCTGATCCTTTGAATCAGTCAATAGAAATGGTTCCGCACTATTTTCACCAGCCGGTGAAAGGATCAAATTAATTCGAGGTGTTTGATCCGTTAAGTCCTTTTTTTCTGAACAGGCCACTGTCCATAAACAGAATACTAATAAATAGAACTTAATTTTCATTGTTTATGATGTTAGAAATCAATTCAATATTTTCCGTTGAATCCCAGATGCGTAAACCAGCTTCGGAAAATTTCAATTTACCGTCAGCGTTAAAAATATAAGTAGTGGGCAGTGCTTGAATATTTAACTCTTCAAGGTTTTCAACACGCACATAATGAAAATCGTAGGGATGTTTCTTTTGGAACTTTTCAATTTGTTCAGGCTCTTCATTGCTTGCGTAAAGAAAAACGATATTCTCATTCTTAAATTTTTCCTGAGCAATTGCAAGTGTTGGCATCTCTTGAATACACGGCTTGCACCACGTTGCCCAAAAATTAATGAAGACTGTTTTTCCTTTATACGAATCAAGGTCAAAAGTATTTCCTGATAGGTCAGTCAGCACAATAGCATCCCAGTTATTCGAATCTGATTTTTTATCAGATGTAGAACATTGGGTTAACAGACCCATCAGGAATAAAATATAAATGGTCTTCATTCTAGCGTAGCTCTTCTTCTACCGATCCACAGGTTAGCATCTTATCACCGAAATAAGGATTCCGAATTACAGCGTTGTCACTAAGCCAATACGCTCCTGAGTTATTAAAAGCCATTGGGCAATACTCGTAGTACGCAGTAGTACCTCCCAATCCATAGGCCTTAATGCTTTTATACAAATCCTCAGAAAAATTCTTGAAGGCCGTACGTTGTTCTTCAATGTCGGTTGAGGCTTGTATCCCTTTCAAGTTATTCTTTAGACCTTGTTGATACGTCATCCAATCATTATGTGCAGGTCCCGTTAATAAAGTCATGTCTACGCCATCAATTGCCTTCATCACTTTCTCAGCTTCTTGTTTTACTGCAGCACCATTCGATGCCACAAAAGCGTCTTTCATCACTACATAAGAAGTAAAAATAGTCGCCAGTTGCTGTTGAAACTTAGTATCCACTACAAATTGTGGTGCTGTTGGCACAACTGGCTGCTCTTCAACTGCTGCAGCTGGCTCATGATCCATTGTGTGTTCTTCTTTTTTTGCGCCACAGCTTGTAACCAACACACCGGTTGATCCTACCAAAATAATTGCTAAAAGAAACGATTTGATCTTCATAATTGTATTTGAGTTTATAGTTTAAAAATTTTGTTTAATGTTTGTGAGTCATACTTGACTGCGGATCAATTCCTTTTTTAAGTACGAGCTCGCTATATAATAAGTAGGCACCCGTTGCAACTACTTTGTCTCCCGAATTAAGACCATTGATAATCTCTACTGATTGAAAATTTTCGATTCCTGTTTTAACCATTCTGGGTGCAAAGGTATTCTGTTCTGTTTGAACATACACATGGGTTCCCATCTCATTACGAATTACCGCATCCACAGGTATCACCAAAGAATGACGCGCAGAATGTTGTAACAACACCTGTGCAGCCTGCCCGGGTTTAAGGGATAAGGATGGATTGGAAATAGTTGCCCGCATCACCATTACTTGTGAGCCCGCGCGCAACTCAGGACTTAAAAAATTGACCGTTGCTTCACGTTGTTGACGTTCCAGACCGTTGATCTGAACGTTAATCTTATCTCCTACTTTCACATAGCTCTCTTCTGTGGGATATAATTCTGATTCCACCCATAGCTGGCTTGTGTTTTCAATCTGATACAGCAACGTGCCTTCGCTTACATATTGTCCTTCTTCTACCCCAATCTTCTTTATAACTCCTGATGTAGGTGATAAGAATGTAATGTGCGAATGCAAACTCTCCGTTTCACTTAAGTTGGCAACCTGATTTTTCGTTAATCCGTAAAGCAATAATTTTTTTTCTGCAGCATTCAATATGGATTCGTAATTACTGGCCTTTCCCAATTTTTCATATTGCGCTTTCGCTAGCAAGTATTCGCGTTCAAGAACCAACAGGTTCTCGCTATAGACTTCATAAAGCGGTTCATCTTTCATCACTTCGCGCCCCACTTCGCGGAAGTATAACCTTTCAATACGGCCGGCCACCCGAGCACTAATTATCTCAGTAAGATTTTCATTTGCCACCAGCCTTGCATTTATAGGAAGTATTTGCGCAATATCACCTTCCTTCACCACTTCCGTGGAGATATTAGCCAATCTGATTTGTGTGTCAGTTAACATGAGCGATGAACTGTTGGCAACCATCATCGGTTTCATGGAATGTTCCTCCATCGCCACCTCCTTCTGTTGAGTGCATGCAATCAACAGACTTAGTAAAATAAGAATTAAAATACTTTTCATACTAGTTAGCTATTTTTACAAAACCTTCACTGTCTACCAAATACTGCGCATTACCTGCTACTTCAGCACCCGATGTAAGTCCTTTAGTAATCTCAATAAAATCATCGGTACGACTTCCTGTTTCTACATTCATTGCCTTAAACTGTCCACGCTCTTTTACAAACACAACCTGATTAATACCCAAATCCATAACCGCTGTTTTAGGAAGCCACAACGCCACTTTAGTTTTAGAAAGCACTGTACCCTTCACCAACTGGCCAATCAATAAATTATCACCCTTATAATAAGAATGTATTTGAATGAAATCCTGGGTTTGAGCGGTGAATGGCTCTATAAAATCTATTCTCGCCTTACTCTCCTTTCCATTGATCGATAATTCTATTTCTGCACCTTTTTTTAAATTAAAAGCTTCTTCAGCAGGAATGTTGAATTCAATCCAAATTGAATTCGCATTAACAACTCTAAAAAGAGTTTGACCATTGCTCACATAGTTTCCTTCCCGCAGCAGGCTACTCTCTGCTGAAATCGGATTAGGCTCTGCGGTTTGCTTTGAAATTGCATTCATCCCCATTCCTGTATTCGAGTCGGCAGATGCTGAGGTATTGAGTGGAGCTCGTGGGGCTTCCGTATTTAAAATCAAATACCCATCATACGGACTAAAAATTGAGAATGTATTTAATACTTCTTTCGTTGAAGTCAATGTTGTGATTTGGTCTTCCGTTGCTCCCAGAAGTACGAGCTTGTTGGTAGCTACATCAATCATTCGTTTATTATCGGAATCGTTCTGCAACAAATAAACAAGTTCGCGTTGAGCATTTAATAATTCGGGGCTATACACCTCGGCTATCTTCATCCCTTTTGTTACGCGCTGATAATTGTACTTCAAATAAACTTTTTCCAAACGTCCGCCAATCCGTGCAGGAATCATGTAAATATTTCGGGTATCATAGGCTACAACTCCCAGCAGCTCTTTATTGATTGTTGCAGATCGATATTCACCCTTCACTGTTTTAATCGATGCCGTTACAGTTTCATTGGGTGACTTAATCAGCTTCGCCAAATCTTCGGTTATTTTTACCTCATCACCTTCTTTAGATTTCCTTACTAAATCCATTCCGCACACCGGACAACTTCCCGGTCTATCCCTCAAAACTGTTGGATGCATTGGGCAGGTGTAGGTTTCTGTGTGTGCACTTTCTTTTGTCTGGCACCCGATTGCAATAATGATCACTAGCAGAAAGTTTAAAGTTGAAAGGACTGGACTTTGAACTTTAAACTTTAAGCTTTGATCTAACAGACTATTTTTCAATTTCTTTCTCATATCGTACGATCATTGAATAGTAATTCTGCAACTTTTCCAAATACTCTAACTCCGCCATATTCCACGCTTCCCAGCCATCAATAACAATCGGAAGTTGTTCACGATTTTCTTCATAGGCGAGCATCACCGTTTCATAATTCTTTCTTAGTGCCGGTATAATTTTATCCTGGTAGTTAGTAAGCTGTTGTTGCAAACGCTTTAATTGGGTGGCCATTCCTATCAACATACCCTTACTCTCCAATAAAATTCCCTCCTGCTCCTTCTTCATGGCTTCAATTTCATAATTCATTCCAGCCGATTCAGATTTATACATTTTAGAAGCCCACGGAACAATCGGGATTGAGACCATGGCCATCAATGAAAACTGCATAGGCATGTCTCCACGCGGTTGCATATGTTCGTACCGAATCCGAAAGTCGGGTTTGGCCTGTGCCTTTTGCAACAATTGATTTTGCTGCATTACCAGAATCGATCGGTTAATCTGTTGCACATCACTTCGGTTAGCAACAAGGGAGGCCGTATCGTACAATAATTTGTTTGGATCAAATAAAACTTTAGTTGTTGAATCAATTTTCAGAACTCTGTCCGAGTGATCATTCATTAATGCCTTCAATCGAAATCCCTTTTCTTCAATTTCAGAGTTGGTTTCCAGAATCATATTCTGCACTTCATACAACCTTCCTTCCGCTTTATAAATGTTTCCTAGACTTCCTTGATTGTACGGATACCGCACCCGCGCCAGATTAAGCATCATTTCTACAATGCGCTGATTTTCATTTAACACGTTTAATTTTTTCTCCAGTACCATCCAATCATAGTACAAGCTTTTGGCTTCTGATCGCAAGGTATTGTATTGAATAACCCGTCCTTGTTCTTCTACTCCTGCCCGCGAATTGAAATATTCCTTTCGGGAACGCTGTTTGCCGGGACTTGGAATATCTTGCTCAATGTTAAACATGAACATTCCCTTGTCTCGTTCATCCATGAGCGTCTGACCGGGATATGGATACCAATAAGGTCCAGCTCCTACCATGGGCGCCATCCAACTGGTAGCTCCTTCAGTGTAGGTGTTCAATGCCGATACTTTATGATCATACTGTTGTAGCATTGGGTTTTGCCTGTCAATGGTAGCTAGCACACTGTCAAGTGTTATCACCTGAGCAGAAGCTGATAGGCTAATCAACATTGCACCAATTATCAATTGACAATTGACAATTGACAATTTGTTAGTGAGTGTTTTCATGTACTTCAAGTTTTCCGAATTTTCTTAATTCATATTCCTTCGTAATCAAAAAGATAAGTGGAGTTACCAGCAAAATATGCGTGCTGGAAGTAAGAACTCCACCAATCATGGGTAATACGATAGGTTGCATAACATCACTTCCTACTCCGGTTGACCACAGCACAGGGATCAAACCAAAAAGCGCTACCGACACCGTCATGATTTTGGGTCGTAACCGTTTTGCGGCACCCACGATCACATACTCACGCAAGTCGGCATTTGAAATTGTCTCGCTTGAATTCCCTTTCAATTTCACCAGTTGATTCATCGCATCATTCAAGTAGATAACCATCACTACACCTGTTTCAACGGCAATCCCAAAGAGCGCAATAAACCCAACCGCCACTGCCACCGATAAATTAACTCCATAGAAATAGACCATGTACGCTCCACCAATAAGTGCAAATGGAATGGTGATCAAACTCAGGAATGCCTCACGAATAGATTTGAACGCGAGATAGAGTGAAATAAAAATAATCAGCAGCACGATTGGCAAAATATACATGAGTGTTTGCTTTCCGCGAATAAGGTTTTCATACTGACCACTCCACTCCAGATAATAGCCATTAGGTAAAGCTCCCATTTCAGAATTTAGCTTTTCAATGGCTTCGCTTACAGTAGTTCCTAAATCGCGATCGCGCACATTAAAAAGCACCGCTCCACGTAACATGGCATTTTCACTTGTAATCATGGGTGGGCCATCTTCAAAGCGAATGCTGGCAACAGAAGAAAGCGGAACAATACCCAGTACTGGAGTCTTTAACGGAATTCGCTTGAGTTGCTCAATACTATTTCTATAATCTTGTGCCAATCGAACACTGATGCTGAATCGCTGACGCCCCTCAATGGTCTGCCCGATTGGAGAACCACCAATAGCAGACTCAACCACCATATTCACATCATCTACCGTTAATCCATAGCGTCCTAACGCATCTCGATTTATATCAACTGTTAAATATTTACCACCCGTAATTGGATCAACATATAAATCCTTTACACCAGGAACATCCTCTAACACTTTTTTGACATGCTGCGATACCGAGTATAAACTATCCAGATTTTGTCCGTACACTTTTACACCCACATCAGTGCGGATTCCCGTAGCCAGCATATTGATGCGATTGATGATGGGTTGAGTCCAACCATTTACCACACCCGGTATCTGCAACTTGCCATCCAACTCATTGATCAAATCACTCTTTGTAAGACCCGCCCGCCATTGCGACTTTGGCTTTAGCAGAATGATTGTTTCAATCATTGAGATCGGTGCATTGTCAGTAGCTGTACTTGCCCGGCCAGCTTTACCCAATACTTTATCCACTTCCGGCACATCTTTGATGATCTTATCCTGAACCTGTAAAATGCGTTTGATCTCTTCGTTCGAAATATCGGGCAGGGTAACGGGCATGAACAAAATGGATTGCTCATCCAAAGGTGGCATAAACTCACTACCCAAACTCATCAACAAAGGAACACTGACTACTAACGCCAGAATATTGATTCCAATCGTTGTCTTGCGCCAGTGTAAGCACGTGCGAATGATAGGTTCATAAATTTTTTCCAGAATGCGGTTAACCGGATTGCGATGCTCACTCCTAAATTTACCTTTCATTAAAAATGATATGATCACCGGTGCGAGTGTAACAACCAACAGAGCATCCACAATCAGGATGAAAGTTTTTGTGTAGGCTAATGGGTGGAATAACTTTCCTTCTTGTCCCGTAAGCATAAACACAGGCAGGAAAGAAGTAATGATGATAACAGTGGAATAAAATACTCCACGCGATACTTGCTTGCTTGATTTCTCAATGATTTCAAGGCGCTCCTGCTCGGGTATGGGTGTATAATTTTTCGCCATCTTGTTATTTGTTGAGCTCTTCAAAACGATGAGACAAATTCTTATAGGAATTCTCGGCCATAATAATTCCGTTATCGACAATCACTCCTATTGCCAGGGCAATACCTGTGAGCGACATGATGTTGGAAGAAATATCAAACGCATTCAGGAAAATAAAACTGGCTGCAATGGTGATCGGAATTTGAATGATGATGCTTACCGCACTTCGCCAATGAAACAAGAAAATGATTACCACCAGCGACACCACAATCATTTCTTCAATCAAGGTTGTTTTAATCGAAGAAATGGATTCTTCAATCAAGGTGCTTCGATCATATACAATATTAAACTTCATTCCTTCCGGAAAACCTTTGGCTACTTCTTCCATTTTCTTTTTCACACGGGTAATAACTTCATCTGCATTCTCACCATACCGCATTACTACAATTCCACCTACAACTTCGCCTGTTCCATTGTAATCAAAAATACCAAGTCGGGATTCTCCCGTCATTTGCACAGTAGCAACATCTTTCACCTTTACGGGAACTGTGTTGATTGTCTTAACTGGAATATTTTCAATCTCCTCGATGGATTTTAAATAACCGGTAGTCTTTATGATGTAGCCGATATCATTGATCTCGAATTTTCGTCCTCCGGCTTCATTGTTGTTTGCCCGAACAGCCTGAATGATTTCAGGTACTGATAAGTCGTAGTAATTAAGTCGATTGGGATTAAGTGTAACCTGATACTGTTTTTGAAATCCTCCATACGAAGCAATTTCACTTACCCCCTGCACATTCTGCAAAGCAAACTTTACATACCAGTCTTGTATGGCGCGTTGCTCGCCTAAATCCATACCGGGTGCATCCAACGTGTACCACAGCACATGACCTACTCCTGTTCCATCAGTACCTAAGGTTGGAGTGATTCCGGGAGGTAATAATCGACTTGCATAATTCAAGCGTTCAAGTACTCGTTCGCGTGCCCAGTAAATATCTGTGGCATCTTCAAAAATGATGTAGACAAAACTCATCCCAAACATGGAGTTAGCGCGCACATACTTTACCTGTGGAAGTCCTTGCAGGTTGTTGACTAATGGATACGTGATCTGGTCTTCAATAATCTGAGGACTGCGGCCCATCCATTCCGTAAAAACAATCACCTGGTTTTCTGACAAATCCGGGATAGCATCCACCTTGCTGGTTTGCACAGAGCGAATGCCCCAGGCAAACAAACCTGCCGCTACAAGCAGCACCAAAAAGCGATTGCGAAGTGAAAAAGAAATTAAATTTTCGATCATAACTAAATTGTATCAAGTAAAAAGACACACGACAATGACATCTATAGAAGTATAGAAATGCCAAACTAACTAGTTATGAAATCAGATTAGGAAGGATTGAACCTGCACGGTAATGTCGCGGTCAATCAGGGGTGGACTGTATTGAGAAAGATGAGATTCAGTTGCTGATGCAACGGGTACGATCAAACTTGAAATAAGTGGAAGTTCAACAACCCATGAAGATTGTAAAAGCTGTAAAGAAGTTACTTCCTGAGATTTAAAGTGTTTTCCTTCAAAAGTGATGTGATCTTCGGTGCAGCAATTTTTCTTCTTAGTCATTGCTTTATGGCAAGGAAGTGTTTTTGCCAGTTGCTCCATTGCACACGGTGTTGCTTTTTCTATTACTGAAATACTTTGAACATGACCACCACACAAGTGCATATTCACCGTGAAGCTGCTCGAGGAAATGAGCACCAGCAGGGCTAATAGTGAGCAAAGTATGGTTCTGAATATTTTCACGAATACAAATGTAACGGTTTTTATTTAATCAAGCCATTGACTCAATTTTACGCGGTCTCGCCCTTATAACCAGCCTTTTTCAGGGCTTCTATTACTTGTTCACTTTGCACTTCAGTTTTGACTGTCAATATCCTGGCTTGATCCTTCAAATCAACTTGCCAATTGTCTTTACCGGCCACTTCATTCAAATAGGGCGTTACTTTCGCTACACAAGCATCGCATTTGATATTGGTTTTTAATTTCAATTCACTCATAATTCAATCATTTAAATTTTAACACTTTTTAATCTTAAACTATTGGTCACAACACTAACCGAACTTAATGCCATGGCCGCACTCGCGATCATTGGATCTAATAAGAATCCATTTATTGGATATAACACACCGGCAGCAATGGGAATACCAATGACATTAAAGATGAATGCCCAGAATAGATTTTGACGAATGGTTTTAACAGTCTTGCTTGAAAGATTGAGTGCCTTTGGAATACTTAATAAATCAGAAGTGATGAGTGTCATCTTAGCCACATCCATAGCTATATCCGAACCTCTGCCCATGGCAATGCTCACATCGGCTTGAGCCAATGCACTCGAATCGTTGATTCCATCTCCAACCATAGCAACTACTTTCTTATTATCCTGTAGTTGCTTGATGAATACTGCTTTGTCGGCAGGTAGAATTTCTGCTTTGTAATGTTTTAATCCAACCTGATCGGAAACCGCCTTGGCCGTTTGCTCATTATCTCCGGTAAGCATATACACTTCAATCCCTTTCTGTTGCAAGACTTTAATGGCTTCCTGGGAAGTGGCTTTAATTTTATCGCCAATGGCAATGGATGCCAGTACTCTTTTCTCATTTGCAAAGTAGATGACTGTCTTTGCCTCTGACTGCCATTTTGTTGCTTGTTCATTCGCAGTATCCGAAATCAAAACATTCTTCTCTACCATTAGCTTGTGACTTCCAACAAAATAATTCTCGTTGTTGATACTGGCGCGAACTCCTTTACCAGTAATACTTTCAAAGCTTGATAGTTCATGATTAGTCGCACCTTCTGCTTTTAGTCTATCCACAACAGCTTGCGCTAAAGGATGTTCCGATTGAAACTCGATGGAGTAAAGTACATTCTTGTATTTATCGAGGCTACCTTCAGACCAAACAAAATCAGTAACCGTTGGTTTTCCTTCTGTAATCGTTCCTGTTTTATCCAACACAATAACGTTCACGTTGTGCGCAAGTTCTAAACTTTCGGCATCTTTAATAAGAATATTGTTTTGAGCCCCCCTGCCCACGCCTACCATAATAGCGGTTGGTGTTGCTAAACCCAACGCACACGGACAAGCAATGACCAACACCGTAATCGAAGTAAGCAATGCATGTGTTAACGCATTTTCGCCACCAAATACCATCCAAAGAATAAATGTTAAGATGGCTATCCCGATTACAATGGGAACAAAAATTCCGGCCACCTTATCTACTAATTTTTGAACGGGTGCTTTACTTCCCTGAGCCTGCTGCACCATTTTTATGATGTGTGCTAACATAGTGTCGCTACCAACTTTAGTTGCTTCAAATTGAAAGCTTCCTTTTTGATTGATAGTCCCTGCCAAAACGTTTGTGCCTTTAGTTTTTTCAACAGCCACCGGCTCACCTGAGATCATACTCTCGTCAACAAAGGATTGACCTTTGGTTATTACGCCATCAACAGGAACTCTTTCACCAGGTCTTACCAATACAATACTTCCAACCATCACAGATGAAATCGATAGTTGCGACTCCACGCCATCTTTAATGATGGTGAGTGTTTTTGGTTGCAAGCCCATTAGTTTCTTGATGGATGAGGAAGTATTTGATTTTGCTTTTTCTTCCAACAGCTTACCCAATGAGATAAACGCGATCACCACTGCGGCAGCTTCATAATACACATGTGCATGTAAATTACGCGCATGCCAAAACTCCGCGTTGAACGTATTGAATACACTGAATGCATATGCAATGCCCGTTGAAAGTGCCACCAGCGTATCCATGTTGGCTTTGCCATTGCGGGCTTGCTTCCAGGCATGTACAAAAAAACTACGACCAAAATAAAATACCACCGGTCCGGCCAACGCCATGGAAACATAACTTCCATAAGACCAGTCCATAAAAAACATTCCAATAATGACTACAGGTATTGAAAGAACTGAAGCCCAAACGGTTCGATTCTTTAATTCCTGATACTGATTGCGCTGTGCTTCTTCTTGAATCACCTGAGCGTTATCTTCATCCACCACCAAATCGTACCCAATTGATCGCACGGTGCTTTGTAGATCAAGTGGTTTTAAAAGATTACCATCATATTCCACTGAGGCTGTTTGATTAGGATAGTTGACCGAAGCTGACTTTACGCCTTTAACTGATTTAAGCATCGATTCCACACTAACCGCACACGCTGCGCATGTCATTTCAAGTACTGGAAAGGTCTGCTCTACTAATTTTGTGCTGGCTGAATTCATTGTATTTCTTTTGCCTTATTGCTGATACAAAGAACGAGACTACCCAATAAAAGGTGGTTACACAATTCCTGATATGTATTACATAATTTCAGCCTACTGAATCCAGTGGCTTACGTGCGGACGTGATTCTCGATTTCTTGAGTTCGGAAGGTGTAAGACCTGTAATCTTTTTGAACTGACCAGAAAGATGCGCCACACTGCTATAGCCAAGTCGATCGGCTATCTCGCTTAGCGTGAGTTCATCATAGAAAAGTAATTCCTTCACGCGTTCAATTTTTTGATGAATTATATAATGCTCAAGGGTTACTCCTTCCACCGATGAAAAGAGCGTACTCAAGTAGTTATAATCATGCTTCAATTCGTCTTTGAGAATATCCGACCAATTAAACTTGAGATCAAGACGATCGGTGTGATGGATTTTCTGAATCACCAGGCTTTTAATAGACTCGATCAGTCTACTTCTTCTATCATCAATAAGTTCGAACCCAAGTGTGGTAAGATTATTTTTAAGTTGAGCCTGAACCATGTCCTCAATTTCTGATTCCAACGTTACCTCACCCAGCGTTACCTGGGTTGGGTGAAGTTCAAGTTTTTCAAATTCCTGTTTAACAGCAGCTACACACCGCTGGCAAACCATATTTTTTATAAATAGAGAGTTCATAGTTGAATAAGTACACCTTGTAAACCTAACGGCTCCCCGAAAAGTTGCATTTAAAATTACGATAACCATGTAAATGACTCCACTTATTCGCAAAGCCTTTTTACCTTTACACCATTTTACAATCGAACTATGGCCGAAGAGAAGAGTTTAAACTTTCTGGAAGAAATTATTGATAATGACCTGAAGGCAGGTAAGTATCAAAATATTACCACGCGCTTTCCTCCCGAACCTAACGGCTACCTTCACCTGGGCCACGCCAAAAGTATCTGCTTGAATTTCGGACTCGCCCTTCGGTTTGGAGGTAAAACCAATTTACGGTTCGATGATACCAATCCGGTAACGGAAGAAACCGAATACGTAGAAAGCATTAAGAACGATGTGCAGTGGCTTGGATTTACCTGGGCCAATGAATTGTATGCCTCAGATTACTTTGAGCAACTTCATGGCTTTGCTGTTAAGTTAATAGAGAAAGGACTTGCTTATGTGGATGACAGCAAGAGTGAAGACATCGCCCTACAAAAAGGAACTCCTACCAAAGCAGGTACTGCCAATGTATACCGAAGCCGGAGCATTGAAGAGAACCTGAAACTCTTTGCCGACATGAAAGCCGGTGTGTATAAAGATGGCGAGAAGGTGTTGCGGGCTAAGGTAGACTTAGCGAGTCCGAACATGCACATGCGCGATCCTGTTATCTATCGCGTGAAGCATGCGCACCACCACCGCACAGGCGATGCTTGGTGCATTTACCCGATGTATGATTTTGCTCACGGCCAAAGTGATTCAATTGAGAATATTACTCATAGCATCTGCACACTTGAGTTTGTTCCTCATCGTGAATTATATGATTGGTTTATCAAGAACCTGGAGATCTATCCCTCCAAACAGTATGAGTTTGCGCGACTCAATGTTACATACACCGTAATGAGCAAACGCAAGTTGCTTCAGTTGGTGAATGAAAAGCATGTTAGCGGGTGGGATGATCCACGGATGCCAACCATCAGTGCGATGCGCAGGCGCGGCTACACACCCGAAAGTATTCGCGACTTTTGTGACCGCATTGGTATTGCCAAGCGCGAGAACCTGATTGATATAGGATTGCTCGAGTTTTGTGTGCGTGAGCATTTAAATAAAATCGCTACCCGCAGAATGGTAGTTACTGATCCGTTAAAAGTGGTGATCACAAACTACCCTGAAGGAAAATCTGAAATTCTCACAAGTGAGAACAATCCTGAAGATCACGATTCAGGTTCGCGCGAGATGCCTTTTAGCCGAGAGTTATATATTGAGCAGGACGACTTTATGGAAGTTGCTCCTAAGAAATACTTCAGGCTTGCCCCCGGCCAAATGGTGCGGTTGAAGAGTGCTTACATTATTAAATGCGAAGAAGTTATTAAGGACAATATGGGCAAAGTGATTGAACTTCGTTGCACCTATATTCCTGAAAGTAAAAGTGGATCGGATGTTTCTGGCATTAACGTGAAAGGAGTAATTCATTGGGTGAGTGCTGCCCATGCGTTGCCTGTTGAGATTCGCCAATACGATCGGTTATTCAACATTGAAGATTTGAGTGCCGGGGATGAAGACTTTAAAGTACATATCAATCCAAATTCGCTAACTGTTTTAACTACCGTATTTGCAGAACCATCATTAAAAGACGCTACGATGGAAGATCGCTTTCAGTTTATCCGCATTGGTTATTTCTGTTTGGATAAAGACTCTACAAAAGATAAGCTTGTGTTTAACCGTACCGTTACGCTGCGCGATATGTGGGCGAAGGAGAAGAAGTGATAGGTAATTTTATTATGCATGAAGATTGTTGGGCAGCGACCAATGATAACTTAGGGGGTGTTCTCACCAACGTTCTCTTATTTATTCACTTGTAGTTGATGAACACCAACAAAGTCTAGAAGACATCATCACAGGTAAATGGATAGAAGCTTGCTTTCCTATTTATATTCCCCTACCTTTTTCGAAATTTAATCCACACATGTGACCTGCATCAATAGGATTTCTATTCCTCTTCTTTTTTGTAGCGCTTTTATTTTAGGGTGTGATTCAGAAAAGAAAAACACAACGACCTATGATGGACTTCTGAATGACGGAATAACACTTTGTGGTACCGCAGATAGAATCGGGAGTACACCTTACGCTCAATTCCTTAAGGGAAAAACAAGGAAGCCTTTCGATGCATCAATTCATCCGCGTTTGTTAGATGCGCTTTCTGATTTGCCCCTTATCACTGCCAATGATAATCGCGTGCCGGCCGGTAAATTGGTAGACGGAGTATTGCAACTTGATCTTGAAATAACATGGGGAGATTTTAGAGTGGAAACCATCGACCGAACTGGCCTTCGTGTTGCTGCAATTGCAGAATCTGGAAAGGCACCTTCAGTACCCGGTCCGCTTATTCGCGCTGAGAAGGGTACTATAATAAATGTTCAGGTTAAAAACACATTGAAAGATTCCACTATTACTGTTTATGGATTGCAAAGCCGACCTGCAAATTCTGTTGATAGTCTGGTAATTAAACCAGGAGAAACGAAGTCTGCAAAATTTGAAGCAGGAGATCCGGGAAACTATTTTTATAGTGTAAAAATTGGTGTGGGATTATTTTGTCTTTTTTGTGAAGAGACTCAGGTGGCAGGTGCGTTGATTATTGATCCGATCGGAGGCTCTCCTCCTGATCGCGTTTTTGTAATTAATATTTTTAGCCAACAAGTTGATTCAGCTATTCAGAAGTTAGGGTATCTCTCCACGTTAACTTTAAATGGTCGATCATGGCCTTTCACCGAACGCCAACGACCTACTGTTGGTGATACACTTAGATGGCGAATTATTAACGTCTCCCATGAGGGCCATCCCATGCATTTACATGGCTTTTTTTATAATGTCACTTCTCTTGGCTCGATAATAAAGGATAGTACGTACAATAAAGAAGACCAACCTTATCTGGTAACTCAATTCATGCCAGCGCAAACAACCATGGGGATGGAATGGGTGCCTACACGACCTGGCAATTGGTTATTCCATTGCCATCTTTCATTCCATGTAGAATCTGCAATACGCTTGCCGGGCTCAGAAGATGAGGATGATCCCGGATGTCACATGGCCGGATTGGTGTTAGGTATTGAAGTGCCTCCGGGGCCAACCGATTTGATTTCAAAAGGGGAACCCTCGAAGCGTAATTTATATGCCGTTGAAAATAAGTCTGAGTCAGGATATACTCATGGATTTTCGTTTAGCAAGACATATTCAAAGCCATTGGATGCCGAGGGAAGAATTGGCCCGCTGCTTTTATTAAAGCAGTATCAAACTACCTACATGACTGTACAAAATAATATGTCCATCCCAACAAGTATTCACTGGCATGGATTGGAAATTGATAGTTGGGCGGATGGAGTACCAAACTGGAGCTACTCAAATGGAATGGTGTCACCAGCACTTCTACCAGGAAAAGACTTTACTTACAAATTGTCATCCATGCGTGCAGGTTCTTTTATTTATCACAGTCATTTGGATGATGTGAACCAACTTACAGATGGTCTGTATGGCCCTTTAATAGTTATTGGAGAAAATGATACCTATAATCCGGTTACTGATCATTACTATATTATTGGTTGGAAAAATCCTGATCCGATGACACGGGATGAAATTGAATTGAATGGAAGATCGGAAGATCCTCCAATACAACAAGCAGTGGTGGGAGAAACGCATCGCATCCGCCTCATGCATATTGCCCCGGCAAGCGAGGCTTTTGTTGGTATGACTAAAAATGGCAAGCCTGTGCCTATAAGATTTGTTGCTAAAGACGGAGCGGATGTTCCGGAGCGCCTTCAAGTTTTGATGGATGAGAGCCCAGGATATGGCGTGGGTGAGACAGCAGACTTTTCATTTACACCTACTGAACCGGGTACGTATGAACTTGTTTTGGGTTATAGATGGCTGCCGCCATGGAAGCAGACCTGGATCGTTTTATCAAACAAGTTGGCAGCGAAGACTGCTAATGCAAGCAGTCGATAGAGTTTATTGAAAGAAGAGTACCGATGGTGAATCGTGATCCTTTCAAAATGATCTACTAAGAATCTAGTATTGCCTACTATTAATTACGCAATGAGTTCACCCCATACCAACGTTGGTGCTCTTCACCAGCGTTCTTTTATTTACTCGTTTGTCGATGAAGAATGCCGACAAAGGCTAAAGGAAATATTTTTGGTCAGGCAACCAACAATAACTAAGGGTGTTACCTGGAATAAAAACCAACACCATTAGTTATACATAAATTTCCCAGATAAATACACATCAATGTAGCAGCGTTCATTTTAATTCAATTGCTGCTTATTTTCTTTAACCAATCCGTTACAATAGGAAGATATTCGGTTGATAGTACTTGAAAATACGGAAAGTCTTCATTCAGCCAAGTCATAGAATGTGAAGTGTTTTCTAAAGTGATAATCTGATAATTAGTTGATTTTGACTTTTCTATTGCCTTTTCAATAGTTTTGTAACTATTGGGCGGAATTACCTCATCGGATAATCCCTGAATCAATAAAATAGGTTGAGTAATTTTCTTAAAATATGGGAGTCCGCTAAAGTTTATTTTGTAATCTTTTTGAACATCACGTTCGGGCATCCAAATGTATTTTAGCCAACCCTCACTAGCATTTGCATTTTTCAATTGCTCTAAAGATTCGTAGGAAATATTTCCTGCGAGGTAATTATATCCCGCTTCCTGCATTTTTAAGGCATTATGAATATTCTTTTTACCTATTAGATTACTATTTAAATTTTTCCAGTGGTTTAAATCGCTTTCCATAAGTGTACCATCTGGACAACTAATAGAAATTCCAAAACCAAGTTCTGGCCGTTTTGATAGGATGTAAGGTATTTTAATTCCTGCCTGACTGCTTCCTTTAATGCCAATTTCGGATAAAGGGAGCCCGGAAACTTTTGAAAAAAAATCAAGGGCATTCATATCATCAGAACAGAGCTCTTCGATTGTTGCTGATTTCCAATCGCCCTCTGATTTGCCGGTTCCTCGTTTATCGTAATTAAAAATAGTATAGCCTAAACTGACAAAATAATAAGCTTCCGCATTCGTTCCACTTCGGTCGTTTCCTTGCGATGATGTGACAAACAATAGCCCCTTTTGCACAGATTCTTTGGGCTGCCACAAAGTACCATAAAGCTGAAGTCCATTTGATTCGAATGTGAAATCGGTCTTTTCAACCTCATTGTTAACAGCGGAAATGCTTCTATTCAAACCAGTTTCAAATGTATTTAATAACTGTTCAGATTCGTTGGAATAGATATTCAGGTTACCTTCAAAATTTTCGTTTTGTTTGATGTATAGATACTCATAGGTGTAGTAATCGCTTACTACATAAAATTTCAAGGTGTCGTTTTTCAACATTGTATTTTGACAAGGAATTTCATACGCATTCATATCGATACTTGTAAAAAACGCATTGGTTTGGTTCTCGCTTTCTACCAATTGCACTTGATAGTCAATAGTTGATTTTTCATAATTAATAGTTCCGGAATAGCTTTGCGCTATCAATTCTCCTAGAGAGAATAAAACTAAAATTGTTATAAATGATATGTGTCTCATAATTTAGTCTTTGAACAATTAGTAGATATTCTTTCCCACTAAAAATGGTAAGTAACACCAATTCTCAAATGAAAAGGTGATCCGCCATAACTTTTGAGCTTCTCAGTAAAAGGAGGATTAGCAGCGTTGCCTAAAAGGCTAGGGTCATTAGCTAAGGCAAATATTTCCCAAATCACAACTCCGATAACAGGTAAGCCAATAGCCACATGTCTTTCCCAGTTGTCACTTTGCTTCCATCTCCAAATTCCTATTACGGTCAAGGAAAAGATTTCAAGTAGAAATTGTACTGCCCGATTAATTGGATTTGAGTTCATATCGTCAATTAATAATTCTTCACGTTCTTAGGTAATTAATCGACTTTTAGAATTTCAGAAGCGTCCTTAAGGTTTTGTTTTTCTACTACACCATTTCCCTTATAAAAAACATTTGAAGTACCGTTTGCTGTGACATCCAACTTCTGATTAATGGTTAACGAGATACTGCAACTACCATTTAGGTTGGCTTTTAAGTTTTTGGTTACAAATTCAAAACCAGTCATTTCAGAAACCCCTGCCGCATCAATATCAAAGGAATCAGAGTTTCCGGAGATATCCAGTTTCGCTATTCCGATAAGCTTGGCAACCAAATCATTTACTTCAATATTTCCTGAAACTTTAGCGGCATCAGTAATTTCCAAATCGAGCTGAGATGTTTTCAAGAGGTTTTCAAATTCAATTGATGAGGTACGTTCAGCTTTTACCATTGTAAGTGTCGCTGTTTTAATGTAAATATTTAAAACAAGAGCTCCACTAATATTCGTATTCTTGTTTAAGCCAACAATTAATTTGTTGCCCGACTGTCTCATTTCTATTAAATGATGAATGTTTTCGTTTGTTTCCACCTGAACAGATTCTTCTGTTTCTGAAAAACTTACGTAAACCTTAAACACATCGGATACATCTAGCGCGCTAATGTTTGAAGCCAAAAAGTTGGTTGTTGTTACTTTTGCAGATGGAACTACATTTAAATCATCTTCTTCACAAGAAGTGATGATGAACCCTAAACCTAAAATCGCTACTAAAATTACTTTTGCTTTCATGATAAGATTGTTTCATTGTTTATAAATAGATTGCAAGTGCCTTCGCTATTCATTACGTAATGAGTCCACCGGATTTGAGGTTGCAGCTTTAGCAGATTGGTAGCCTACAGAAAGTAGCACAATAAGCATCATGACAAATGACGTTAACACGTAAATACTCCAATTGATTTCTGCGTGAAAGGCATAGTCCGACAAGTATTCGCGAATAAGATACCAGGAGACAGGAAAGCCAATGAATAATCCTACCAAAACAAGATTGGTAAAATCGCTACACAGCATAACAACAAGATTTCCAACGGAGGCACCCATCACCTTTCGGATTCCTAACTCTTTGGTTCTTCGTTCTGCCGTGAAAGAAGCTAAGCCAAATAATCCCAAACATGAGATAAGTACTGCAATGACTGTAAAACTCAACGATAGTTTTCCAATAACCGCTTCTGACTGATATTCTTTGTTGAAGACCTCATCAAGAAAGATATATTCAAACGGGTAATTTGGATTGTGCTTCTTGAAGACACTTTCAATCTGGTCGATGTTTGCTGTTATAGGTAATTCGCTACCTAACTTTATAAAATAGTGAGACCCAATATTTTCAGAATACATGAATATCATAGGTTCAATACCAAACTTCAAGTTATCATTATGGAAGTCATCTGTTATGCCGATTATTTTTCCTTTTCCATTCCACATTTCAAGTTCACTCCCTACCCCATTTTCAAGTGATAATCCCATCACTTCTGCAGCCCTTCTGTTAATGATATAGTTTGAAGCATCTTGACTGTCAATAAAGTTTCTGCCTCGTTGGATTTTTATATTCATCGTTGGAATGAATTCCGAATCACATCGATATACTTTAAAGAGAATGGAAGAGTTATCTGGCTTACCGGCCCAAACCGGGTCTGTTGTTGTAATAGGAATGGTAAATATGTTATTTCCGCCAAAGGCAACACCTTTAACAGAGGCTAACTGATGCAACTCATTTTTAATAGCCGGGTACGATTTAACTATACCTTCATTTTGATCAACAACTATAATATTGTCTTTATCAAACCCAAGATTTTTTTCACTGATAAAAACTATTTGTTTGTAAACGGCAATGCTTCCAACGACTAGTATTATTGAGGCCGTAAATTGAACTACGACCAGCGATTTACGAAGCGTACTTCCAGTTAATCCGAGTTGGGTATTTCCCTTCAAAACTTTAACAGGATTAAATCTTGATAAAATAAAAGCAGGATAACTGCCTGCAAGCAATCCGCAAATCAATGTAATACCCAAAATGCCTGCTACGAAAACAGGGTTGCTTAAATCCAACCGAATAGATTTGGTTGTAACTTCATTAAACACTGGAAGAAGCAGTTGAACAATTACAATGGCGAATACTAGTCCAATGAACGATAGAAGAATCGACTCCGAAATAAATTGAAAAATGAGGCTATTTTTTTGAGCACCTATTGATTTTCGAATTCCTACTTCGCGGCTTCTACTGGCTGCCCTGGCGGTTGAAAGATTGGTGAAATTAATGCAAGCCATCACAAGGATTAATATGGCGACTGCACCAAAAAGGTAAATCTGTTGTATTCTTCCACCCACGCTCCTACCATTTTCAAATTCACTATTTAGCCTTGACTGTGCATAGGGAAATAGAAATGGTGCGGTTGTACAATCAGTGCAGTTCTTCTTAATCAACTCGGCAAACTTCTGATTGGCGTTTTCAACAAGGGCCGATGATTTCAATAGCACTGTTGTTCGGGTGCCTCCACTTTTCCAATGTTGTGTCCACGGATTTTCTTTTGTGAAAAGTTCGAACGAAGCAACAAAGTCAAACTGAAGCGTTGAATGTTGGGGAATGTTAGCAAACACACTGGTAACAATAAGTTCATGAGATGCTCCAAGATTCAGCGATTTCCCGATAGGGTCTTCGTTTGCAAATAATTTTTCTGCGAGTCTTTCAGAAATAGCAATTGACTTAATGTCTGTTAGCGGTTGAGTCTCACTGCCGCTTGTAATAGGAAAACTAAGTATCTTGAATAGTGTCGGGTCAGCATAAATTCCCATTTCGTTATACGCATCGGTTTCATACTTTACCAATAACTCCGTCTCCATGCTGTACTGGGCAGCTAATTCTACTTCAGGAATTTCTTGAACGATTACATCCTTCAGTTTGGCCGGAGTTGCGCCATAGGTTTCAATTTTTCCATCGGGATATGTACTGTTGACCATTACTTTAAAAATGCGGTCAGTATTTAAATGAAAGCGATCGTAAGACAACTCGTCAACTATCCAAAGAAGAATAAAAATGCTAGTGACAAGTCCCACAGTCAAGCCAAGAACATTTATGAATGTGTAACTCTTATGACGAAGTAGATTGCGGAACGAAGTTTTTAAATAATTCTTAAACATTATATCAAGGCTAAGTTATTCATATAGGTTTAGTGTATGTAAAATAACAATCGTGCCTAATCTCAAACTTCCAAAGCGGTTCAATTTCGAATTTTAATAAATAGTACCCCGTTCAATACCGAACAAAGCATGTCAGATTCGGACGCTTAAGTACCTAAAGAGAATTAAGCTGTTGCGATACCATTGTGCTATAAGCTTTTTCTACTCCTCACTATTTTAACAATACGACTATATATGATCTCCGCTAAATTCCACTCATAGCCATCAAAGTTGGTTGTATTATTAAATAGAATGATAACTGTGTCTATGTCTTTGTGGTATTCTGCAATACTCTGATAACCCACAATTAAACCTGTATGGTTGTACTCATAAATGGAGGAATAGATTTCCTGTTCTCCTTCATTGAATACAGACCCATCGTTTAATGCCCGCAGGAAGATACCAACATCTTCTGCAGTTGCGAGCATTAAGCCTATATCTTCGGTCTTAGCATCTTCTTCATAGCCCACATAGTAGCCACTCATCACAGAGTCTATATCCACATCATGCAGCGAACCGAATGTATTCTTCAGCCCAAGAGGTATCAAAATTTCTTCCTTGATATATTGCTGATGCCTATACCCTACTACCTTATCAATGAGGTCAGATATCAACATGTAATTTGTATTTGAATAACCATAGTCTTCACCCGGTTTAAAGTCAGCCGGTAAATCCAGTGCGTAATCAAGAGTTTCTTGTTTATTCTTTGGAGGTTTAGTCCAATAATCAGGATGGTCTACAAAATTGGGAATGCCACTTCTGTGTTGCACCATCATTCTCAACGTTATCTTATCTGAATATTCTATTCTTCCGGCTAGTTCTGGAAAGTATTCAGCAAGCGTTTTATCTAAAGACAAGCGATTGGCTTTAACCAATTTTGCAGTGGCAACAGCCACATATAGTTTGGTAATACTGGCAATCTTGAATAATGCTTGCGGGTAGGCAGGTATTTTGTTTTTTCGATCGTGCCAACCGGCCGCATAAAACTCCGGTGGCTTGCCTGCCTGGTCTACATAAACAATCATTCCATCAAATCCATGATCGATTGCTTCATTTAATTGTTCCTGAACGGTATCAGGCAGTGGTAAAATCCAGGCCTTTACCAAAATCCATGGCACGAAATACAAAGAGCCTATGCTTGCTAGTATAAAAACTATTCGGAGTATAGATTTTGTTTGTTTCATGGTCATTTATTAATCGAACGAATTCGTTTTACTCTGTTTGAATTTTGAATAAAAAGTCATTAGCTACCACATTCCTTCAGGGCGTAAAATTTTTCTTCCTTTTTTGAAGTTAGTTTTCCATCGACTCGGTCAATAATAAAAGAGCCGCCCCAAAGTACTTTAGGATGTTCAATTATTTGTCTGGTCATATCTTCTAAAGATTTTACCGTAGAACCTAATTTACCAAGTGCTTCTTCAAACGGCATCCAGGAGATTTTCTCCTTTCCAACCGAGGGATTTAAATTTCCACTTTCATATTTGGCAGTATACAATTGCCTGAAATCAGCAGTAGGCTTGAATTGATATTTATACGTAAAAAGTCCATTAAGCTTTAAGTCGTGTATTTTAATTCCATACACTGCAGATAAGCTATCCAGTATTTCATGAATATTTTTACTTTCTTTAAAGTACACTGCTGGTGTCATCCAACCATATTCTGTCTCCCGCATTAATATTTTATCATCCTTAATAACTGTAAGCCTGATGATCGTTTGATTCACTAGTTGTGTTTGTTGATTTTGACTATAACCAACCATTGAACCCAACCAGATTAATAGTGTGAGTATCTTTTTCATAAGAATCTAAATTGATATGTCTTAATATGTCGATTTCTTTTCAGTATAAAAAATGTATCTTCATGTTCCAAGCAAAAACATTAATAATCCCTGCATGAGTCAGCAAGCGATAAAATCTGAATCTACAAAGCACAGTCGCTGGGTAAAAGTCTCTCATTGGATCATTACGCTTAGCTTTTTCGCCTTAGTGTTTACAGGATCGGAGATGACGATGGTGCATCCCCGCTTTTACTGGGGCGAAGCAGGATAAGATTATGAAGTACCTAGAGAGATTGTTGTTACTGATGAGTTTGTTGATACGGGTGATAGCAGTTGGGCGTGGTATGTAGGGATGTAATTCCTTATTGCTATGAAAAGAATTTCCGTTACAATCTTATCGCTTATTCTGTTAGCAACTATCTGCCATGCTCAGGAGGAGAGTTCAATGTATTCCCAGCAAAACTTAGATCGGGCGTCTGTAGAAGAGTTGAATTTTTATCTGGCCAAAGCAGAAAAACAGAGAAAAATTGGAGGCATTGAATTGATTGTCGCTCCTGTTGCTGGTGCAGTGGGTTTATTATTATGGTCAGAGGCATCGAAGACAGGCGGTAGTCCTACCCCAGGAGTAGGGCTTATGATTAGTTCCTTAGGGACTTTCGCGATCGGTATCCCAACACGGTTAGTAGGTTCTTCGAGAGTCAAAAAAGTTACTACGGCCTTGAATGCCAAGTCGGGCACATCTACTATTAAGCTCACACCTGGAGGATCATTCAATTATCAAACCCGAAGTATCCAGCCAGCAATTACCCTTAGGATTGGAGTTTAAATCCTAACTCTACTTCGTTTAGGAGTGAAGAAATCGACAAAGGTTAAAAGCAAAACCAAATGAGTTAGAATTGGTTATCATTTCACTTTTTAAATATTTTATTGTTGAATAGGTCATTACAATTAAGTACCTTAGTTTAATTACCCCGATATAGCATGAAAAGAATATTACTTCTCTTGCCTATTTTGTTTTTCTCTTGTGAACTTTTTCCGGTTGAGCCTACCCTTTCTGCTCCGGCACCAACCTATACTGGAGCACCCATGCTCGCATTTGAATACGACAATAGTCCTGGTTATGCAGGCTATCTGCGGTTCTATAATAAATCGCTTGGTGTTACTTCCTATTCATGGGATTTTGGGTTCAAGGATGGATCAGGTATTCAAGCAACGTCAACAACTCCATCTCCTAAAGTCAAATATCCTAGTAATGGAAACTTTAAAGTTACATTGTCTGCCGTTGGTAGTGATGAAAGGAGATATTCGATTAGTCAAACAGTTATTGTATCAAATAACTAATCCGTTCGGTAAATGCGCTTGTGTTCTTCAACACATTAAATAATCTATTCGTTTGCTGATGAAGAACACCGACAAGCCTAGATTATATTAGCGAACTTTTTGAAACTCCACACCATTATCAAAATCCCAATTCCAATTAATGGTAGGCTTAGGATTTGTCCCATATTCAAAAACAAGTTTTCTTCAAACGCTACCTGGTTCTCTTTTAAAAATTCCATCAGGAATCGCTGGGCGAAGATTAATGAGAACCCAAGTCCAAATAGAAACCCTTTATAATTTTGCACTCGCCCCGATTTCCACAAAAGAAACAAGCCTAAAGAGATTAACAAGTAGAATATGGCTTCATAGAGCTGTGACGGATGTCTTGGATTTTGATCGACTTGCGTGAACACAAATGCCCACGGTACTTGAGTGGGTGTTCCAATGATTTCGGAATTCATCAAATTACCTACTCTTATAAAAAATCCGAGAAAGGGTGCAGCAATGGTTAACCTATCCAACGTCCATAAGAAATCCTTTTTATGCTTTTTAGTATATAGATATAAGGCAAGCAAAACCCCTAATACTCCCCCATGACTTGCCAGTCCCGTAAATCCTATAAATTGAAATGTTGGCTCAAGTCGAAAAGGAAGAATCTCAATCGGATTATGGAAATAGTAAATAGGATCATAAAAAAGAATGTGCCCAAGGCGAGCTCCGATAATAGTCCCCAATGCTACATAGATGGTAAGTTTATCCAGCTCAAGTAGCGATAGACCTTCCTGCTTAAAAATTTTTACCATGACCTGATACGCCAGCATCATTCCAACTGCCCAGCAGAGTCCATACCATCTCAAAAACTCTACACCACCGAAGACTCTTGGGTCTATATCCCAAACTATAAAAGAAATCATCCCCCTTGACACGAAACTGTTAGCATGATAAACATGATTGTGTTTATCACGAATATTGGCAATCTACTTGTTGTCTGGCGCTCAGCCCGTTCTATAATAGATAAGATTTCGTTTTGATCTACAGATTGCATGGAATTGAAAAGTTTAAATTGTCTCCACGCGGGTTTAAGATTATCTAAGTTCATGGCAGTGATTTTTAAATTTGGCTTTTAGTTCCGCTCTCACTCTATTCAATCTGGTACTTACGTTAGTAGGTGTTACGTTTAGCATGTGAGAGATTTCTTTGTTCTTGTATCCCTCTAAATATAAAATGACGATTGCCTTATCCATGTCTTTTAAGGACTGGATTACAAGGGTTAGAAGTTCTCTATCACCATCAGCCATTGCATTTGGCATGATCAGGTCAGAGGCTAAAGATTCTGTGATGATTTTGCTTTTATCTTTCCTGACTTTAGTGAGTAAAGTATTAAGACTCACTCTATAAATCCACGTACTGATTTCCGACTCTCCACGAAACGTATCAAAGGATTTCCAAAGTTGCAGGATGATGTCCTGAAAAGCATCCTTTTGATCATCAGCATTGGCATAGTAGGCTTTGCAAAGACTCTTGATAATCCCTTGATTGCAATTAACGATGTGAATAAAGTTTTGCTTTTGCAATTCCATCTTAAGCGACCTTTATTACGTTAGTAGCATAATTTTAAGAATTGTCACAGCTTCCGGATTTTTTTTAGGATGTTTCGCTTTTAAGAAACTGTTCCTACATCCTTAAGCAGCCAAAATACATCATTGATTTAAAAATTAATGAAGACAGTTTTGAAATTAACGATCAAATCTTCTTTGCAATCAAAGTAAGATCTGGTTCGTGAACGGTTAATGAAACAACCTTGTCTTTCTCCAGTTCAAATGAAATCTCCACAGAAGTAATTCCATTGTATGTAAATGTGCTCTCAGATTTTCTGAACAATCCGCCACCAAAGGCTCCCAACTTACCTAACGAAAGCATTTTTCTCATATTGATCTTGATGCTGAATCCATCCTCAGGTCCTTCGCCATACATATAGTCGCCCAGATATTTTTCTTTGTCACCTTCTGCCATTTCCAGATTGGTAACTTTTAGATCAGCGTTACCCAATCCTTCCAGGTAATTTAGGAGCTTGGTAGAATCTGCTTTTTGCTTTTCTGTAATTTGCTCTGAACGCAATCCGGCCTGTACATGACTTAATAGCGTAATGCCATGTGGCCCCATAATTGATTGAATGCCAGGTGTGGTTTCAATCATTGCTTTTACGGTATCATATGATCCCAGCATCGCATACGTGAAAATATCAGGTCGAGCACCTTTACTCATTAAGAACTCTGCAATATCTCTCCGCCCAACGTGTGACGCAGCACCAAGAGCCGTTTCCCAATCACCAAACGCCCAATCCCATGTGGCACGGGCTAACTCAGGTCTTTTATTCACTAATTCTTTAACGCGATCAAGATTGAAATGTGAGGCACCTACAACTTCTGCAACGATTTTATCATCAATGGATGGATAGCGATGAAAGAGCCCCTCTTTAAGTGAATTATCAACTTCAACTATTTCTTTAGAAAAACCAATGCTGGGAATGGACACTGCCAGCATACCGAAGATTGAACTTTTAACTGCAGCCCTGCGCGTAATTCTAGTAATATCTTTCATGAATTTGTCTTTAGGTATTGATTTATACCAACGGATATTATCAAGAAGAGTCTTAATGTTTGGAACTTTTTTTCTCAACGGTCTTTCTTACACCCCAGCAAATACAACACAACGCCAGGCCCTGATTTTACTTTATTGATTTCCCAATCATAATCTGCTGCCCCATTTAAACTTTTCACAAGCTCATTCATCTCTTTGACGGAATACGTTCTAAGTGCTGAAACTACCCCATCCCGCATTACATACATCGGAACGATTGGAATTAAATACGTGAAAATAATTCTACCAATTTTAAAGGGTCTAATGAAGGGTGTAGTGAACAGCACAGTCAAAGGAGAAAACAACATAGCCATTATACTGGGCACGCTTCTCTCCTGAGCTTCAAAAATTGCAATTGAGCTATTGGCATCAATAGAATTTTGCAAAATCCGTTTCGCGTCTTCAGGGTTAAAATGATGAAAGGATAAAAATTGAGTTCTTAGGCCATTCAATTCTGCCGGAACAGCTCTTGCATCCACAGGTGTTTCGATATACTCGAAATTATCGGCTGCTTCTTTTGTATAGTTGAATGCAGCAATATTTGGATAATAATCCGTTAAAATAATTTTCAAATCAGGAATGCTTTTCCTTAACTCAGCGTTTAACCAAACCAGCCCGCCTCCGCCACCAGACCCAAGATCAACAAGTTGATTAACACTGCTGCTCCTCAATCCTTTTTCCAGGATTGGAATGATGGGCTTATACATTTTGGTTTTGTTCGAAAGGAATTGTAAAAAATCAGTTCCGTAATTCCTCAAGAAATCAGGGAACCATTTCTGGTCTTCAAATTCGAATAAATGAATTCTTCCCATGAAATAAGTATTTTATTCAACTCGATTGTGTCATCCAATCCATGTCAAGCTTGCGGATCAACATGACTCAGTTGGTTCCATTAATGATGGCTTTCCTTTCCATATTTATTCAACGCTGAATCGACATTTAAAATCGGAACTCGTATCGATCCATCTGATAAGTCTACTCGTGCATCAATGTCCAGGTTATGGATATTGTATGGTTTATTATTCAGGTCGAGCATGATTACATCAAACGTAAATGCTGATTCAGAATTGGCTATGAACCAATGTACATTATCCTTTTCATCTGAAATGGAAGAATTATCTCCGGCTCTAGCCACTCTATCTACTGTTGGCTTAATAATTAAATTATTTCCTTCTGCTCCTATTTTTTCATAATGCCTCAGGTGCATTTCACCTTTTAAGATAAGATGAGCCGAAGCCATGTTGCTATGCCCGTGAGGAATAATGGCTCTGCCCTTTTTCATCCCAAATATTTTCTTTACAAACACAGTTCTTTCAGGAAGTCCTTCAAGTTTCGGGAATTTAACTTGCCTGGTGTTTACTCCCAGCTCTGGATATTCAAAACCTTTTATTAAACTATCGAAATCTATAAACTTCAATAAATCCTCCAATGAAATTTGTTCGTAAAGCTCTTCAATTGACTTTTGCCAGTGTATCTGAGAAATTGATTCTTTCTTTAAGTCGGAACAATAACTATTTAGGCTTACCGCCCAATGATTGAAAATAGGTTTTATACTTTTATCAATAGCACTAAATGCATAAAGAGAATCCATTAAAGCAAAACTTGACACGGCCGCCAAAATCTCCTTCGAAAATTCTCTCCTCTTCATTTTACTTTACAAAAACCAATCACGGAATATACTTATCGATACCCTAAGCTAAGCGGTTGATTCAAAATATTCAAGTAAAAGATATTTAGCTCGTGTTTACTCTATCCGTCTTAAGAAAATAAAATCACCACCTTCATCTCCCACTTGGCCGATGGGTCCATATTGGGGTACCTGACCATTCACACTGTTGTTAATGACAGCAGTCTTAAATTCTCTGAAGAGTTCTTCGGCTGAAATTAAAGGACGATTGTTATTGATGAGGTTTTTATTGAGATAGGTGATGAATACACTTTTATCAGGAACGGTTTTTAATGCCCCACTCGTCATTGCCTTTCGGCTTGGCAGCTTATACATCTCCAGCATTGCCTTGCTTTCTGTGAACACGGCACGTTCCTTAAAAATACTTCCACTAAAACAAGCATCCGTAATTAACAACGTATGCTTTGATTTAATACCGCCAATATAATCGCGAATGGTACTGTTCGATAGCCACTGCGCTTTTGAACTTAGTCTTGCATCGGCCGGAAGCCAAAAGCCCTGATTCAATCGTTCGTCCCAAATTCCATGGCCTGCATAAAAAATTAATAACTGATCCTTTTCATCAATCTTCATACTGAGCGCATCAAAACTCTCAATAATTTCTGCTCGTGTTGGGTTAGTTAGTAAACTGATATTCTCTTTTTCGAAGGTATAATACCGATTCATAATTTCACTCAAGCTGGTAGCATCATTCACGGGATTATCCAAAGACTTGATTTTGTCATCAGCATACTGATCAATACCAATAATAAGAGCGTAGTATTCCCTTTCGCTTAATTCTTGTACCAACGCATTGCCTTCAAAGTCTCCTTGTTGAACCTGTTGTTGTTCCACCGATTTCATAGCAATAGCTTCGATGGACTTCTTTTGTATTTTAACCACCTCAATCTTTCCCCCAGTACCAGGAGGACAGGTGCTTAATTTAAAGTCACCTTTCCACTTTCCGCGAAGGTATTCTTCAGTTCCTTCCTTCTCAAAGGTGAGTTCTGTAGTTGATAAACAATTAAGACCTACTTCATAAACAAATTTCGTTGCCTTAAACTCTATTCCCTGCCCGGAAACTGTGCCTTGAATAATAGCTTTCGATGAGTCACGCCCGTTTAAACTTTTTGAATATGCAAAACCCGAGAGGTGTAAACCATGTTGGGTGAATTGATACGAAATTTGAATTTCACCACCAGGTACACGCGCAGTACCATTCCATTCTCCTGAATAATCCGGCAGTGTTTCGTTTTGTGAGGAAGCTGTAAACGCACTTCCAACAAGAAAAATAAGTATCATTAATTTCCTCATTGCAGGTAGATACATTAAAGTAACGAATTGTAACTTATTCATGCAAGAATAAGCCCTTAAGGATTCATATGATAGCTTATTGAATCATAAATATGTGCTGATTAAAACGAGAAGTGATTGAAGTTGTCTACTTTTAGGAATAGTAATCCCAATCTATCATGCGCAAAATTTTCAAGTCCATACTCCTTTTCACTCCACTTATTCTGCTTCTTTCTTGTTCTAACAAA
The DNA here is from genome assembly GCA_041742535.1 of Cyclobacteriaceae bacterium. GTDB lineage: Bacteria > Bacteroidota > Bacteroidia > Cytophagales > Cyclobacteriaceae > ELB16-189. The sequence continues at coordinate 196,086 of JBGSIM010000104.1, forward strand.
GATAAGGCCGCTGATTTTATCGATCCTGAAACAATTGAAAAAGATGCTGACTTTCGAAAGACTATCTCTTCCGGAGAGTTCGTAAAACTAAGTGCCGGCTATACTTACTATGAATATAAAAGCAAGGATGCTGATACTTTACTCGTTATGGTACATGGATTCTCTGTTCCGGCATACATCTGGGATTCAACTTATCATGCTGCCTTATCGAAAGGATATGGTGTGTTACGCTACGATGTGTACGGACGCGGATACTCTGATAATCCGGATGTAGTGTATGATGTTGCGCTCTACTCATCACAGCTTAAAGAACTATTAGATGCATTGGCCATCACCAAAAAAATAAACCTGTTGGGTCTCTCCTATGGCGGACGAACCATTAGCGCCTTTGCCTTTCAATATCCCGAACGTATTCAAAATTTAATTTATGTAGACCCATCAGGATTTGAAACAAACACGGAAGTTGTCGAGTATCCGGTTATGGTTTCCGAAGAAGAAATAAAAGCGTTTAAACAAAGTGAGAATTACAGCACCATGGCACAAGGTCAGCTTGGCGATTTTTATGACTCCGCTCCGTTCACAGGCTGGGATAAAAAATATGAAACTATGATGAAATTTAAAGGCTTTGTGCGCGCACTCATTTCCACCCGAAAAAATAGTCCTTCATTAGAAACTGAACAAAGGCAAATTGCCTTATCGGGAATACCCGTTTATTGTTTTTGGGGTGAACACGATACGGTTGTAAAGTTAGAGGACGTTAAAGCTAACCTAAATGACCGCCTTCCGAATGCAAAATTATTTGTGATTCCAAAAGCCGGGCACCTCCCACACATGGAGCAGACGAGTATGTTTAATAAAATTCTATTCGACCAGGTAATAAAAGGTCGACCTGAATAGCAAACACGCACCACTCGACACCAATTTTAGTCGATCATAACACTTTCAGAAATTATTCGATTTCTATAGTTCAATTTAGGTAAAGCAATACTAACCTGCCCATATATGAAAAAATTAGGAACCCTTCTTCTTGCACTCATTTTGTTTGGTGGAGCTTTTGCTCAAAACACATGGACAACAGAAAAAATAATGCAGTATAAAAATATTATGGGTACTAATATTTCTTCTGATGGAAAGCATATTGCATACGTGGTAAGAGTACCTTTCATGGAAGGTGAAAAATCTGAATACAATGATCAGATTTGGATTGCAGCCACAGATGGCACGTTTGATTTACAATATACCCGGGGTGAAAAATCTTCTACCGCCCCTCAATTTTCTCCCGATGGAAAACAACTTGCATTTCTCTCCAATCGGGTGGAGAATAAGAATCAAGTATTTATAATGCGGCTTATGGGTGGTGAACCGGAACAAGTTACTGAAACTAAAACCGGAGTAGCATCTTTTAAATGGTCGCCAGATGGAAGCCGAATTGCTTACCTGATGAAAGACCCCGACACCAAGGAGGAAGAGAAAATGAAGAAAGAGAAAAACGATGTCATTCTGGTGGATAAAAATTACAAGTACAATCACCTATACACCGTTTCTGTTTCGAAAGACAAGTCCGGTAAGCGCGCCACCAAGCAATTAACTTCCGGCACCTATCACGTAAATGATTTTGACTGGTCACCGGATGGATCAACCCTCGCATTTTCATTTGCTCCCAATCCAAAAATCAATGATGCCGGATTAGAGTCCGACATTTCAACCATTCCTGCCGACAGTGGTAAAGTTACCTCTCTTGTAAAAAGACCTGGTGTAGATGTAAGTCCTGTCTACTCACCCGATGGTAAGTGGATTGCCTTTCAATCGAGTGGTGGTCAACCGGAGCGCGTAGGATTAAGTGATGTTTATAAAGTAGCTGCTAATGGTGGAGACTTAATAGAGTTACAAAAAACTCCGGATCGCAATGCAAACATTGTTGGTTGGGCACAAGATGGATCACATCTTTTTATTTCTGAAAGCTACAAGACTTCGAATGTACTCCTGGCACTCCCATCCAGTAACAACATTAAAATTCCTAAAGGTGATTACATGGCATATTCCGATTCGAAGCTACCCATTATCACTACGTTGAAAGGTTCGAGCGGTTCTTTTTCAATTAGCAAATCGGGTAAAATGAGTTTTACATCAGAAGATGCCAATACACCGAAAGAAGTTTTTATGGCTGGTCTTAAAGGTGAGAACAATAAAAAGATCAGTAATGTTAATACAGACTTTAATCCTCCTCCTTTAGGAAAGACAGAACTCATTTCATGGAAATCAAAAGATGGGCTTGTGATTGAAGGCCTGCTCACCTACCCGATTGGTTTTGAAAAAGGAAAGAAGTATCCGATTGTACTACAAATTCATGGCGGCCCGGCAGGAGTATTTTCGCAGACGTATACCGGTGCCCCTTCTATTTATGTAACACAATACTTTGCACAAAAAGGATTTATTGTGTTGCGGCCAAATCCTCGCGGAAGTTCTGGTTATGGCAAAGAGTTTCGCTATTCCAATGTGCGCGACTGGGGCTTTGGTGATTATCAGGACTTGATGACAGGCGTTGATCATGTGCTGGCAATGGGCATTGCCGATGCCGACAAACAGTTTGTGATGGGCTGGAGTTATGGAGGTTATATGACCAGCTGGGTAGTTACACAAACTGATCGCTTCAAAGCGGCAAGTATGGGCGCGGGTTTACCGAATTTAGTAAGCATGGTAACCACTACCGATATTCCAGATTACATTGTTGCCCATGCCGGTGGAAAAGAATTTTGGGAAGAATACGAAGAGTATGAAAAACATTCTGCCATCTATCAGATCAAGAATGCAAAAACTCCCACCCAGGTAATTCATGGAGCAAATGACTTGCGGGTTCCTTTTACACAAGGGCAAGAATTTTATAATGCATTAAAACGTAAAGGTGTGGATACTGAAATGATTGTTTATCCGCGCACACCTCATGGACCGCAGGAACCAAAGTTGTTAATTGATGTTACGCCTCGAATTATGAACTGGTTCGAAAAGTATCTGGAATAGAAAAATTCATTTTAAATATGATATGTCGTCATACTTACCTGTGACGACATTTTTTTAATATTATGATTCGAGTTTCTCTAATCTTTCAATCACTCGCTTAAGTTCATCAGGTTTGTTAGTGCCAATTAACAACTTACCTCCATCATTAAATTCTAATTGCAAACCCATATTGCCACTCATATTAAAAGCACGACCACCATGGAATAATCCAAATCGAATGCCCCAACCACCAAACTCACCAATAGGTTCATATTGCCGAACGAATGATTTCTTAATACTAGTCCAAGGATAGTTACGAAAAGATAAATGGAATGGAAATAGACGAACGTGAATACCTTCAGAATTAATCTGCGTTTCGAGGCGAACGCCTAAAAGCAGCAATGAGATTAAACCAATTATTGCTGTTGAAATCAATAACCCAGGATTAGTCATAAGGTTTCTTTCAGCAGCTAGAAGATTAAAGATAGAATAAAAGTGATATCCCAGAATACCCAATAGAATCAACCAAAGCCACCATTGGGTGAACCTTTGCCGCTCTATAAATAAAATATCACTTTCCATTACATTAATATAATCACAAAAACTGTTTGTATTGCTGTCAGGTTTTTCAACCTGAAAGTCCGTTGCAAAACTCCTACATTAAATCAGTCAGGTCGGAAGACCTTACTGCAAAGAAGCTATTGTGTGTTGGTTAAGAACACCAACAAAGACTAAAGCACAAGAATAACTCCTCACTTCTCAGACTTCGCCTTAAGAAAGTTATTTACATCTAACCAATGTGTAAATGCATCGAACCATCGATTACTGGTGCGGTTAGGATTACCCAGTCCGAAACCATGACCTCCATTCTGGTAAAGATGAAACTCAACCGGTATACCCGCTTTGTACCACGAATCGATAACGCCAAACTGACCTCGGAAAAGGAAATCATCGGTGGCTATTACATTAAACATGGGCGGAGCATTCTTTGGCACTTCTACCGGACCCATGCCACCATAGATCGGACCGATGAAAGCAAGTTTCATTGTCTTGGAGTTTAATGTTGAGTGCATAGTAAGGCCAGCACCAGCCGAAAAGCCAATCATACCAATTCTGTTTGTATCTACTCCCCACTCCTTTGCTCGATTTACAATCATGGCGTAGGCAGCTTCAGCATCTGCAAGTTGATTAGACAAATCACGTTGCGGGGGTCTTGGCGGTGTTGCGACTTTACTTCCATCAGCAGTTGGTGGTGGGGCTGGTGTGCGCGGGCTACTCATAAAAGCTTTGAAGTCATCCAGCGACTCTGCTGTTGGATGTAACCGATATTTAAGTACGAAAGCTGCGATACCTTGCTTGGCAAGTGCTTCTGCAACTTCCCAACCTTCGTTACCCATTGAAAGCCACATAAATCCACCCCCAGGTGCTACGATTACAGCTGCACCGTTTGCCTTCCCAGGTTCCGGTAAGAATGGAGTAAGTGTTGCAGTCGTGATGTTACGTGCCATCGGATCGCCCCACTGTCGAAACCATGTCTCCTTTGCAGGTTGATCTTTAACTCCACCCGTACCTAGCGGAATAGCATTTGGCTCTGGTGGATTACCGAGTGGATAGATGGTTCCGTCTTGTGCTAATGTTGATTTAGCAAAGAGAAGTAAGAAAGCTAAAATGGTAGGTTTAACTAAATCTTTAAGGCTATATGACATCATGAGTGGATTTATTAAGTTAGTCATAATAAAAATACGAATAAATCAGTTAAGGATTGAAGAACTCCCACAATAGAAGCAAACTCGTCTTTATTATCTTTTTCCCCATTCTTTGTTGGGTGTGCTTCCCAGTACTAGTTCTAATTTCCCACCGGTTGCAAATTCATTGTGTTCGAAATAACACTTCGTCCAATCTTGTCCGTTTAATGTAGCTGATTGAATGTAGATATTTTCTGCCATGTTATTTTTGGTTGTGATTACAAACTTTTTGCCTTTATAATAATCTGAGTTTAATGAAATTGTAACCTCATCAAATAGTGGTGAAGTGATTTCGTATTGCGAATTGATAGAGGCACCTCCATCCATTTGAAAGAGACCAATAGCCATCAGCACTCCCAGTGCTCCCATTTGTCCTTGGTCTTCATCACCATTATATCCACCATATGGAGTTATGTCTCCAAACGTAACTTCCTTCACCTCTCGCACCCACTTTTGTGCCAGCCAAGGTGAACCACTAAAATTAAATAGATGTGCCATCTGGCAAGAGGGTTGGTTTTCATAATCCACCCAACTTTTAGCATGTTCGCCATGAGGCGCTACAAAACGATTAGCGTTTGCTTTTTCAAATGAGCTGGATAAAAAAGAAGTATAACTTTCGTTACCATCAAACAAGTTGATTAGTCCATTCAAATCATGGGGCACATAGTTAGAGTAGATTGCTGAGTTGCTTTCACAAAAGCCAATGGTGTTAAATGTTTCTGCAATGGGAGTGAAATTATCAATCCATGAACCATCTATGTTGCGCGGATGAATTAGGTTGGTTTCAGGGTTCCACAGATTACGATAATTTTCAGAACGCTTCATGAAGTACGCATACTCTTTATCCTTACTCATACCCTTAGCCATTTGTGCAATACACCAATCCTGATAGGCATACTCTAGCGTCATAGATGCACCATCTTTGTGCGCACCTTTTCCTTCCAAACCTTCGGGCACATAGCCTCGCTCTACATAATACGTCATTCCCCCACCGGTTGGATTGTCATTGTGTTCATATCCCGCTCTATCTCTAATGCCACCGGGATATGCATTTTTTAATAAACCTTCATAGGCCAAAGCAACATCATAATTCCTTATTCCCTTATTATATGCAGTAGCAAAAAATGAAGCAGCAGGATCCCCAATCATTACGTAGGTATAGTTTCCTCCTGATGGACCTCTGGGAATCAAGCCACCATCTTTATACATGTCCACCATCGTGCTGCAAAAACCATCCATGATTTCCGGGTATGCCATCGACCAAAGTACATTGAGTGTCCAATGACTTCCCCACAATGCATCGAAATTATAATGTGGAAAAATTGGCTTTCCATTGCCATCCAATGCGACTTGTTTGATTGAAGGTTTATCACCCGTCATGTCGCAATATTTTCCATCCGCATCACTTACTATTCTGCGCCCCAATAAGGCATGCCATAAATCTGTATAGAGTTTTACTTTTTGCTTTTCGGTACCACCAGCAACCTGAATACGCGAAAGCATAGAATTCCATTCCCCTTTTGATTCTGTTACTGTCTTCTCAAAATCCCAACCCGGTAGTTCTGCATTCATATTAGCGCGGGCATTTTCTATATTGGTATAGGATATTGCAACTTTCATTAAGAGGGGTTTATCACCCGTTTCAAAACGCATGTAAGCCCCATTATTCTTACCATTTACTTCTGTAACTCCATGCAGAAGTTTGTTATTCTCCCAGCCTCCAAATTCTTCAAACTCATGATCAACAGTTGCAACAAAATAAACATAGGTCGACTTTGGCCTGCGCGATGTGCCCGCTAATAAAGAGAACCCTTCAATTTCGTTGCCGTTAACTTTTCGCACATAAGATGAATCAACTCCTCCATGCGCTAAAAATGCTCCTGTGTGAAAATTGATATAAGCGCTATCTGTTTTCGGAAAAGTATATTTATGAAATCCTACCCGGGTTGTAGAAGTTAGCTCAGCTGTAATAGTATAATCCTCCAGCACTATTTTATGATAGCCGGGCTGAGCAATTTCTTTATCATGTTTGAAGGATGATTTTGTTGCTTCCATTCCTAGATGACTTTTTTGTTTGCCCATTGTTGGCATCACCGGAATTCCTGCCATTTGCCAGGCATGAATGTGACTGAAAGCCCGAACATGCAAACTATCATACAAATACCCGCTGTTCCAGGTGCCTTTAGTCCATGTATCAGGACTTAAGTTTACCATCCCAAAAGGACGACTGGCTGAAGAAAAATAAAACCACCTGCTCTTATGAGTATCAATGAATGGGTTAACATACTTAACCAGATCAACTTCGGGTTTTACGCACGAGTTGAAAATCAATAATACGATTACACTTGAAATTAGATTTTTCATTTTCAATTTTTTCCTAGCTCCATCAATCAAATCGTTGAGCACTTAAAAATTTTATTGGCATTTGTGTTGACCCTTTCATTGAAAGGTCGGCAAGGATCTCTCCTATTACGCTCACAAACTTAAAACCATGGCCGCTAAAGCCAGCAGCGATTGTAACATCCTTATCAAAACCCGGTAGGTAATCTAAAATAAAATTCTCATCCGGTGTATTGGTATAAAGGCACGTTTTCATTGTGAGTGTATTTTCATATCCTTCTGGCATAAACTGATTTAAAAATTGGATCAAAACATTTTCATCCGATTCTTTTGTGTTTCTGTTTACAGTATCAGGGTCTGTAACATCACCTCCGGGATAATGCAATGCGAGTTTCAATCCTAACGGCCCACCAAATTTATCAACCGGAAGAATCGGGAATCCATAAAAATCATGACCCCCATTGAGCACATTCCAACACGGGAATTTCCCCAGAACGAAATTGTCCCACTTTTTGGGTTGCACCCATGCTAATGCTTGTCGGGTTACTTTTAATTTTGGAGCGAGATTTGGAATCATTTTCCCTGCCCATGGCCCAGCTGTGATTATGAGCTTCTTTGCCTGATAAGTTCCTCTATTAGTTTTTACCGTGACGGTACCATTTTCACGCTTCCATTCAAGCACCTGTTCTTTGGTTCGAACGACTGCACCTTTCATTATTGCTTGCTGCACTAATAAAAGAATACTTCGCTCAGGTGTTAGCAAGCCTGCATCTGGTTCTTCTAATCTTTCAAAATCATGTGGAAGGTTAAATTGCGGATATTTTCGGGTACATTCATTTTCAGTTAGTTTATTAACCGGGATTTTATATTGAGAAGATGACTGCTTAACGGTTTCTAAAAAGGTATGATTTGCAGCGCCAAAATATACTAACCCCGTCTTGTAGTAAACTTGCGAGCCCGTTTCAGATTCTAATGTCTTCCAATTTTCGTATGCTCTTTCCAACAAGGGCACATAGTCTGAAGCTTCTCCATACGCTTTTCTGATAATCCGACTTTGCCCGGCATGCGAACCTTGTTCATGCGGAATATCGAACTGTTCTAAGCCAAGAACTTTATATCCTTTTTTAGCAAGATGATAACACGCAGAAGAACCCATGCTACCAACACCAATCACAATCACATCGTAATTGGTTGCATTTGGTGTACTTTCAATTTCTTTGTGTATGTGAGAGTATAATTGTGAATAGGACATAGAAGCGGCCGTGACTCCTACAGTTTTAACAATAAAATCTCTACGCTTCATAGTTCTTTATTTTCTATCTATTGGTGAAGAACCAACATAATCTAATATTGTAATGGAATTTACATAAACAATTTCTTTATCAAGCTGAGGTCCGTTGAGTTGTTTTTGTGAATGGTTAAAAAATATTTTAGCTGCCACCTCTGTGTTTTCTCGGCTTGTCTGTTAGTAGGCGTGTCCCATGGTGGATAAACTCTAATTCCGCGTTTTCCATCTTTGCCGTTTCGGGTTATAATGCTTTTGTCTGCCAATATTGACGTTGGAAAAATAAACTGCCCAATATTGTCGCTCTTCTTTGAAGTGATAATTATAAAATCTAAATCATCTAAAATATTAAAAGGCTGAGTTATTCCCTCTTTATTCCTTTTCCAGATTGTTACAAACTGCCCCGCTTTTGTTGGTGTAATTTTAGAAACCCGATACTGAATTTTCTTTCCATTGAGCGCAAATGAACAGGCTCCGTATTCGATGCTTTCAATACTCTGATTCAGGTTTGTGAAATCAAAACCACATGCATCATAAACTAATTCTTTTACAATTTTAAAGTTGCTGTGTAATGAGTCTATCGTTGACAATATTCAGTTTGTTTGTTGCCAGGTATTACGTCTAGACAGGGTTGATCCACAAAATTAAGTTTAAATTTTCGAGTCTCTATTCCTCGCAGAGTCTCTGCCTCAAGACTCTGCGCTTACTATTTTTTTTCTACACTACTCGTTTCTTCTCCTAATTTTTGTTTCCGTCAGAGTCCCCGGACGGAGACTCTGCGGAGAAGAGGAAAATACATATTTTAGCTATACTTTTTGCTGATGATAAAATATAATAAATCGGTTAGAGAAATCAACACAATGAATTTACAATATTGAGCAATCACTCCTTCACAAAGTTGTTATATAAAATTGTCATGGATCTTCTCAACACGGTGCGAATGTCAGGCTCCAGATCGGGCAGGCAGCCGTTGGTGATCACCACAAATCCAAACTTCTCTTTGGGGTGGAAGAACATAGCACTATAGAGCCCATAGGCTGAACCGGTATGCCCGTTCAACATTTTGCCGGGCACAAGATCGGTGGCCATGCGCATGGCCATGCCATATCCTTCTTCTTCTGAAATTTTTACACGCAGTTGCCGAGCACTCTTCTTCGCCATAATTTTTATGCCTTTATACGTCCCATCATTCATGTGCATCATCATGTACCTGGCGAGATCAACCGCACCAATCTTCATTCCGCCTGTAGGCGAAAAGATGGGTGTGCTATAGCCCATCGTATAGTTGCTGATCTGTTCCGCGCGCGATGCATAAGCTTGTGGGGAAGCCATGAATTGTTTACTCGCGGAGTCGTAATTGTATAATGTAGCAAATCGGCTCGCGTCCAGTGAGTCCACATTATAGCCGCCATACAAACCCAACGGATCAAGAATATGATGACGAATACGCATATCAAAGCGCTCTTTGGTTTGCCGTTCAATCACTGCACCTATCATATTATAATTGAGATTGCAATACTCGTACTGCGTGCCGGGTGCATAATTATTATAACACTTCGCCCACTCCGGGTTTTTATCGGGATTGATTACATCCAGGTTAAAGTAGCCGTTGCGGTCGCTGATGCTGGAGGTGTGCGACATGATCATTTTTAGTGTGATCACCGTGTTGGGAAAATTTGGGTTCCTGATTTTAAAACCTACTAGTTTACTAAAGTCATCATCCAACCGCAGCTTCTTTGCTTCAATCAGTTGCATGATGGTAGTAGCCGAAAAGGATTTGGAGATGGAGGCTATCCTGAAAATACTTTTGTCGTTGAGTGGAAGTTGTTTTTCTACATCCTGCATTCCAAAATTATGCTGATACACAATCTCATTGTGCTTAACCGCCACAACTGAAAGACCGACTACCTGAAGTTCTTTGATCAGAGTTTCAAATTCACGTTCTGCTTTTTGATTTTGAGCGAAGCCGGTGAATGAAAGAAAAGCAATGAAGAGGGCAAGGAAAAATAATCGCATAGAGCAACAGGTTTGATGCTCAATATACAACCTAATTTAAAATCTAGGATTAAAGACGAAAGCCTGCTACCACGTAGATGATGGCTGACAGAACCAGTAGAATGACCCAGAGTAATAGTTCACCTTTGAGTATCGCTTTAAAACCTCTTAACAACCTCTCTATCATAAATTAAAGATACGGATTTTTAAGAAGGAGTTCACTTATCACTATCGCTTGTAGGTGAAGAACACCAACAAGCGCACTAGCTGCTGTTAACCTTTACTACTGATTGGTCAAATCCTGTTAGTCGCTGGTAATAGTTACGTGATCCATACATCGCAGTCGCGTGGATCCATTTTTGAGGCCATCGCCATCCGCATGAACCATCCCCTTTGTGAAAGTAGGACCAAACTGGACGGTAACCGTTTGCGTATCCTGCCCCGAGATAATCGAGATGTCACCTTCAAAAATTTGCCACGAAACGTGAGCATCAGGAAAATTTATTTGATAATGATACTGAAAGATGTCGCCCGGCTTTGCCACCATTGGCCCACTGACACAACATGAGGTTCCAGAAGAGGTAGCAATGGACACAGGTAGAATAAAAAAATTCAATGATACTTGTACCCCAATATATGTTGTCCAAACTTAATTTGAATATTTCAAATTAAACGGGCAGCGGGTAACATGGCTCCTCATTGCAAATAGTAACTGCACTGCTAAACTCATAATGGTTTAATTTTTATACCTTAACTTTGTACTTATGAAAATCCTATTCCGCATTCCGCTTTCATTGGCAATCGTATGCCTATGTACCACCCACTATATTCATGCACAAGGGGGGGAAACTTTTAATTCTTTTGAAGCGTCTAATTTTCCTGGATACTTCATTCACTATTCAAAAGATGGCGCCTACATAGGCCCCATATTAAACGATGAGGACAAGAAGTTTACGGAATTTGCCTTTGACCCAAGTCCGTTTCAAAAAGAAGAAGATCGAAAGCAAGGTCTACTGATTTTTGTCAAACCACTCAATGAGCAACAATTATACTTGCGTCACCTGAATGGTAAACTGGTCGTTGCACGTTCGGATGATTCAAAAGCCTTCTTTGATGACGCTACATTTTACGCCAGAAAGGGCTTCACACAAAAAGAACCTTACTGGAAAGGTGTTAACGATGGGTGGGAGATCTCGTTTGAATCCTCCAAGTATCCCGGCTATTACATTAGCCACTCCAACTATAATCTGTATTTACAAAAGGATGATGGTAGCGAACTATTTAAGAAGGATGCCACATTTATATTTCGCTGGGCCAATCATAAGGGGCCACTCAATTTAGATGAATTTAACACCGAGCAGGCCCGTGTCAGGCGCATGGCCGAGCTGGCTTTTAGTTTCACGCCAGAAAATAAAGTAAACCAGAATAATGCCCAGGCAGAACAATCGAGACTGGAACAACAGCGTGTGCAGGAAGAGCAACGCAGAGTAGCTGAAGTGCAGGCGCAGGAAGAACAGCAAACGGTAGCGCAAGCGCAACAGCCGCAATACCAAGACAAGACATTTACCGTTCAAATTGACTGTAGAGGTTACTCCACGCTTACCAATACAGGTACCAAAGACCAGATTACAGTGAGTTTTGTGAACCCGGATGGCATCAAGCTCATGGATAGCAATACCACTAAAGTGATCAGCAATTGTGATAGCGATACCTTTATTTCTATGACCTCGCCACAATTGATGAACCAGGTCGTGGCTGTGCAGATAACAACTTCTGGCAGCGATGGCTTTTGGATGGACCGCGTGCTACTGCATGCCGACAATCAGGAGATAGCAACCTGGGGCGCCAAACAGGGCAAAGGGTATTGTCTGTCTCAAGATCCTGCGGATGGCGATGGAAGCTAGAAGGATTTTGTGGGCTCGCGCGGTTGCCAGCCCTGCTTTCGGTTTGAAGTGGCAAGTGGGAAGGTGGTGAATTGTCAGTAGCGTGGGTCTCTGGATGCTAACTAAGGACTAATTCGTTTTATAAAATGTTGGCTCAGTTATTCCCTTATTTTTTAAATAGTCTTTATTCATTTCGAAATGCATTTCAGTCATGTGATTCAAATACTCCTCGAGTGGTTCAAGGCCAACCTCACTCCTTCTTTTATTTACATTAACACTATCGGCCAGACTTTTTGGATATGCTTGTCCTAAAGAGTTATAGGTTACCTGTGTTCCATAAATTTGTTTTTCGCCTTGGTTAATTTTAACCCTGTCTGTTAATAAACCATAATTTCTTCCACTAGCATTATTATTCTCAACTTCAATTTTAAGTTTCTCAAGCACTCTTTTTTGAAATTCAATATCCTTGTCAGCATGTTGAACCATCAACCAAAAATTACTTGAACCTTCCTCTCCTACTAAGTTATATCCCGGGTATCCAAACTGATCAAAAATTTCTGCAAGTCTTATTTTATGGGTTGTAAATACGCTGTCTTTGAAGCTGTCCCATCGTTCTTGCGACCAGTTTTCATATTTCCCTTGCCGAATGTAGGCAGCCACTTGGTCAACTTCTTTCATTGATTCCAATTCATCAGCAAGTGCTTGATTAAATTCAATTGTTGCCGCACTGCTCTGCTCACCTTTCTGATTGCAACTAAGCAGACTTAGCCCTATAATAATTGTAAAACATAAGAACTGTCGGGTCATATCTGTGAGGTTAGTTTTCTATTGCTTGAGTAAAGAACACCAAACAAGGGCAAGGAGAGTCCCTGAGGCTGTGACTCTGCTGAGAAGAGAAAATTTCACCCAAGCTTGGTTAGGTTATTTTTCGTTGTTTAGCATTACCTCCTGTTTCCGTCAGAGTCCCTGGGACTGTTACCTCTGCGGAGAAGAGGTAAGTTTTAAGCTATCTCTTCAATCATTATGGTATCCTAATTCATTATTCTTATCCTTTAAGAGGTTATATAACTCAAAATAATTTCTGCTCTCAAAAGCCCATTTAGTGATTAGGTTCATAACATCTTCCATATCCTGAATATATGCCATTCGGCTATCACCACCTCTTATTCCCTTTTCATTAAGTTTTTTCCCTCGAGTTAAGAATATCTTCTTTTCTTCCCTGATGACCTCTCTAGCAGATTTATACTTATCGCCCTTTGGAAGAAATTTTTTCAAGAGTTTCTCAATTCCCTTGTAATAAACATTATACTTTTCTTCGGGATCATCTGGAATATGCCCCAATGCAAATTCTTTCAGTTCATCTTGAGATTTAACTCCTCCCAATTCATCAAGAACTAGTTGCTCACCTGTCTTACTATTAGCTTCAGAAAGAATTTCCTCAATTTCTCTCCGTCTCTTTTCATCCTCTAGTTTCTTTTCCTCATCGGATTTTTTCCTCTCATCCTTTTCGTTATTCTTTTTGCTCATGATTAAATCAGTTCTAAATTATGTTTTATTTCTAATACTATCTCATTTACCGTTTCTTTATCAAAGGGAATTGCGTTAATCTTTTGAACAGATGCATCTAAACCAGGATCATACTTGTTATACGCTGGCCAATAAGTTGGATTGTCGTAACAATAAAAGTTGTATATCAAACATGGATGAATATCCCACTCTTTTGCATATTTCTGAACAACAAAGTGGTTAGATATTGATGGGATTATGAATTTAAATCGATCTTCTGGCAAAAAATATGTTCGAGCAAATTCATCAGCCTCGTTCTCATTATCAAGCCACAAATCTACATCACCTGTAAGGTGAAATGATCGTGTCTTAATATCCTCTAAATGATATAATGCATGAAACAACTCATGAAGTAAGGCAAACCAAATCGTTCCATACCTTTTAAATAGATCCGTGATAATAATACAAGGCTTGTTATTTATCACAAACGTTGCTCCCCTAATCTGAGTATTAGGAATACTTCTTTGAAAAATCACAGTAACACCTGCATGATAAAGCGCTTTACATACAATGAAAAAACCATCTTTTTCATTCTGTGAATATGGTTTTATACGACCCATTAAGTGCTTAAGGCGATCCCTATCAAAATCATTTGGGTTATTTATTGTTTCAAATTGTGCAAAGGCTGTTCGTATCCAAAATGCTCTTAATTTATCATTAGCTGAAATTTTTGATTTACTAAATGCAACTTTATTAAGAATTTCATCCTTGTAATCAAAGATGTCTTTGAGTCCAAAAAATGAAACTATTCTTTCTTCAATTTCAGTCAAGCTTTTTATGTCACTTATGAATCCTAACTTTTTTAAGCCACCAAGATCAAAGTTTTCGAAAATGAATTTGGCCTTTCTAGTTTTGTATAGTTCTTTAGTTTTTTCAGCAGTATTCTGATTTAGATAGAGTTGGATTGTTTTTTCAACATCAAGATTCAAGAATTCCCCAATTTTTAAAAGCTTAATGGTGTCTACCTGTTTAGCTTCATTATCTAAAATAGGTTCCACGGATTTCTTATCCATCTCTAAAGCATCGTATGCTTGAGACTTGGTTATATTCAGTTCAGTTATTCTTTGTTCAAATAATTCCCTCAAAGAAAGAGAATCCCCTTTACTAAATATATCCGCTAGTAACTTGTCAATATCACTATTCATATGATAATTTTCCTTTGAACTTGGTTTGAATCAAAAAATCAATAATCAAAGGTAGGAAAATTTTCCTATATTAAAATAATGCTGCTTTTTTTATTTGAGCTCATATTCTCAACTTATAATCCACTCTAAAAAACAAACCCCTCGCAAGGGGCTTGTGTAATTAAAACCGTTCGGGCTCCAGTCGCCACTTGGCGGGTGAGCGCCATAAGCTGGAGAGCAGTAACTCGCGCATGAAGATGAACTCCTTCGGTAGTTTGTCATACATGCGCTCAAACAACTCGGCATGTTGCAGCAACTCGGCTTTCCATTCTTCGCGGTCAATATCCATAATGGCTTCAAACTGTTCGGGTGTAAAATCCATGCCGGTCCAATCAATATCATCGTAGGTAGGCATCCACCCTATCGGGCTTTCCACCGCATTGGATTCCCCCCGTATTTTTTGCACAATCCATTTTAGTATGCGCATGTTGTCGCTAAAGCCCGGCCAGATAAAGTTGCCTTCGGCATCTTTGCGAAACCAGTTTACACCAAACACGCGCGGGGGTGCTTGCAAGTTGCGACCAAACTGCAACCAATGATTGAAGTAGTCGCCCATGTGATAACCACAGAAGGGCAACATGGCAAACGGATCTCTGCGCACCTTGCCTACTTCACCAAAGGCAGCGGCCGTTGTTTCGGAACCCATGGTAGATGCTAAGTAAACGCCATACGCCCAGTTGCTGGATTGATACACCAATGGAATGGTGGTACTTCTGCGGCCACCAAAAATAAATGCACTCACCAACACACCTTCAGGGTTCTCCCACTCGGAGTCGATGGATGGACATTGATACGCGGGTGCGGTGAAGCGCGCGTTGGGATGTGCGGCAGGTTTGCCTAATGATGCATCCCACTTTTGTCCGCGCCAGTCGGTTAAGTTTTTAGGTGGCTCTTTGGTCATGCCCTCCCACCAAATATCATTGTCTTCGGTAATGGCTACGTTGGTAAAGATGGTGTTGCTTGCAATGGTTGCCATTGCATTGGGATTTGTTTTTTCGTTAGTGCCCGGAGCTACACCAAAGTAGCCGGCTTCGGGATTGATGGCATACATCTTTCCATCTTTGCCGGGTTTTATCCAGGCAATGTCATCGCCCACGGTTGTTACTTTCCAACCATTGAATGACTGTGGCGGAATTAACATAGCGAAGTTTGTTTTACCACATGCACTTGGAAACGCTGCGGCTACATAATCTTTTTGTCCGTCAGGGCTTTCAACTCCCAACAACAACATGTGTTCCGCCAACCAGTTTTCATCTTTGGCCATTACGGATGCAATGCGCAACGCAAAACATTTTTTACCAAGCAAGGCATTACCTCCATAGCCAGAGCCGTATGAAATGATGGAGCGATCTTCCGGAAAATGAACGATGTATTTTGTAGTTGCATTGGTGGGCCACTTTGCATCCTGCTGACCGGGAGTTAGTGGTGCACCTACCGTGTGTAAACATTTTACAAATTCACCATCGGCTCCCAGTGCATCGATTACACGCTTGCCTACGCGCGTCATGATGTGCATGTTTACGACTACATATTCGGAATCAGTGATTTCAATACCTATTTGTGAAATATCGGAACCAACAGGCCCCATGCTAAACGGAATGATGTACATGGTGCGACCTTTCATGCAACCACTTAACAAGGGATGCAAAGTTTGAGTCATCTGTTTTGGCTCTACCCAATTGTTGGTTGGCCCGGCATCTTCTTTTCGCTTACAGCAGATGTAGGTGCGGTCTTCCACACGGGCTACATCACTTGGGTCGGAGAAGCACGCAAAACTATTAGGACGTTTTTTTGGATTGAGTTTGATGAAGGTGCCTTTGGCTACGAGTGCTTCGCAGAGTTCGTTATATTCTTCTTTGGAACCATCGCACCAGCGAATGTGATCGGGGGTGCAGAGGGCTGCTACTTCGTTGATCCAGCTTTGTAATTCGGGGTGCACAACGGCATACGATTTATCTTCAAGGGTAGTCATGTTGGGTAGTAGTTTGAAGCCCCAAAAGTACACAGGCTTTTGGTAAAAAGAATGATTTCAAACGATTGAAATGATGATTTTTGTCAGATTATGAGTTCAATAATCATTCATACAAGGCTTCAAAATGTGTGTTATCGATTGCACACGAGACTTTCATTTTGGAGTTGATTGCGGGCTGAGGTACGAAGACCCGCAATCTCGATTACTATGCTCCTGCCTGTGTTGGTATTCTTCACCAACACTCTTTAACTCTTCTGAAATGCTAACTCACTTCATCAGCAAACAAGCTGCATCATACTTTCCTTCCTTGTACTTTTTTGTCTTGATGCAAAAAAGTACGAAAAAAGATCAAGAACGAAGGATGCTTCCGCCCGCATGCATACACACCCCCGCCCTTCGTTCGGGCCAGCGCGCTGAATGTTCCAAATTAAAATTGGATAAATTAAAAAAAGCGATTTCAGTTTTCAACAACTCACCGATAGATTACTGTATTGAAGTTTGCAAACGTAAGAGCGTTGGCCCGGCAAAAAAGCGGGGTGGTGTGTAAGCATGTGCTGGGAAGCATTTTTTTGCCTTGACCTTTTTGGTTCTTTTTGTGTCTAAGACAAAAAGAACGAAGAATAATTTGATAAAAATCTTACCATTGTTGGTGTTCTTTATGCCAATCCTACTAGAACTTAAATTAGATTCCGGGTCTCGTTTAAAATTCGGATAGATTGGCAAACACAGCACTCGCCCGGAAGGACAATTCTATTTAAAATGGTTGAATCAAAAATCAACGCGATATGCAATCACTGGAATTATACCCAATTGGTATTTGGTAGTCACTTGCTTTAAGAAGGTATCATAATATTGATACGCCACGTTTGATTGTCCCGTTAAATTCTGCACATCGATGGATAACGTGCGCGTATACCCAGGCTTGTTCTTTCGCCAGCTCACGCGTAAGTCGGTGCGGAAATAATTGGGATACTTTACACTATACCCTTCTGTTGCGCTATAAATAGTTGTACCTACCAGCTCAGAAGATAGTTGATCAATTGCTTGTTGTCGCAGTCCACCGGAATACAATATACGCGCATGAATACCAAATGCTTTATTTTTTGATTTCCATTCTTTGCCCGTTAAAAAGCTACTGGTAAAGTTTCCGTTAAACCGGGAGTTATCATATCCCCATACTTGGGTGTTGTATTCCGATTTATAGACGGATCCAGAAACCATAAAATACATCTCACCATAAAAACGTTTTTCCAAATATGCATCAACACCATAATTCCTGCCTTTACCATCAGCAACAAGGTTGGATCTCGGAAAATCTTCCCATTGATTGATCAATGAATATCTACTAAAACCAGGGGCGATGGGTACATTAAATTGCTCATGATAGTATGCAGAAGAAACCACGCTTAAATCGGTATTGAATTTTCGTCTCCACTCCAGAGTAAACTGATTGCTCTTAGAAAAAGGTAATTGATCATTTCCCGCAGTCAAATACGTTTGGGTTTGTTGCCACTGACTGGTGAGTCCGTATGAAAGCGTGAATAAGTTATCTGCAAAATTCCGTGAGATGCTTACGCGCGGCTCAAACGAATCGCTTTGATTATAACTGAAGTTTACATATCGAACACCTGCATTGAGATTAAACTGGCCAATGTATTGTTGCCAGGCGAAATAAGGTTGTATCAGCATTCCATCTACAACACCACGAATGTTTGGAGTGTACGGCTGCACTCGCACTTGCGAGATGGTTGCTACTGTTAGGTTATGGTCCATGTAACTGGCATTTACTCCTAACTCAATAGAACCACGATTAATCTTGCGAACTCCTCTCAGAAATGACGAATAAATAGTTCGGATGGACCGATACTCTTCTGATTCAATTGCCGGATAAGGAACAGTTGCGCCTTGTGAAGTACGGTTCTGTTCTTGTCCCGAAACGGAAGCTCCAAAAGTAACGGAAGCCCAACCCGGCTTGAAGTGATTCACGATTCCTGCTCCCATGGAAGAGCCATCATAGTTAATCGTATAGCGATCTTTTTCTTCTTCCCACTCGGCTTCAGGTTTTGCATCGAATGAGTTTTTACTCCAACCCGCAAAACCAAACACAGAAAGATTGCCACCTTTTTTGGAAGGGAAATTTAAATTGAAAGATAAGTCTTGAAAGTTGATGGTTTCATCACCAAAGTCTACACCCATCTGCGATAGCAACCCTATTGTCGAGTAGCGATAGTTCACTAAGAAAGAACTTTGCTTCTCTTTACTGATTGGCCCTTCGGCTGCCAGATCAATTCCTATCAAACTTGCTTGTGCTGTGTATTGCATCTTTTCGGTAGAGCCCGTCCGCAATGACATATCCATCACTCCGGCTAACGCATTGCCATAGCGTGGTGATAAATTGCCGGAATGAAAATCTGTTTTATCCAACAACTGCGCGCTGAGAATACTTACTCCACCTCCACTTACCGTTGGTTTATCACTTAGGGTACCTGCATTAGCAGTGTGATTTGGATTTACAATATCCAATCCTTGCAATCGCCATAACACGCCATTAGGTGAATATCCTTTTACGGAAATTGAATTAGCCTGATCGTTTGTTGCTACCACACCCGGATACGAAGTGAGCATGCGAACCGGATCAAAAAAGTTAGCGGGTGCACGCAATGTTTTTTCTATGGATAAAGAAGTAACACCGGGTTCTGAAACATTAGGAGGTATCACGGTAACTTCATTAAGTACTGTGGGCGATTCATGAAGCACAAACTCCAGTGTGGTTGATTTTCCTGCAATCACCAATAATTCTTGTTCAGTGGATTGATAGCCTGTAAATGAAACCTCCACCCTATACCTTCCGGGAATTATGGAAAGTGAAAATTTTCCCTGCTCATCTGTCGATACTCCCGATATTAACTTATCTTTTTCAAAAATGGAAACATTAGCACCCGGCAATGATGAGTTGATAGTTGCGTCTTTTACTCTACCAGCAACTGTTTGGGTAAGCTCCTGTGCTTGACTAGAAATAATAAAACAAGAGAGAACAAAAATTATAATTGTAACCTTCATGATTCAATTGAAAAATTTAATACACACATCCAACACCAATAAGCAAAGCACGGAAAGAAAAAAGTATTGACCAATAATGATCAATACTTTCCAAAATTTTTAAACCAAATCTAAAATACGTTAAAGAATAGTCTTCATATAGGAAGCACAATTCTCAGCACTTAGCATTGGGTTATCAGGATAGGTTTCTTGTTCAACGAAGAAAGTCTTTAATCCCGCTTGTTTGCCAGCGGCCAACAATTTCACAAAATCAATGGAGCCAGTACCTACGTCAGCATTATTTTCACGGTTCGCTTTATCCATATCCTTTATATGCCACAACTCAAAGCGCTTCGGATACTTTTGGAAATAGGCAAACGGATTTTGATTGGCGCGTACTACCCAATAGATGTCCATTTCCATAGTCACCAATTTAGAATCAAGTTGTTCCAACATTACATCAAACACAACCTTGCCCTCTACCGTTTGGAATTCAAAATCATGATTGTGATAGCCCGTGCGAAGCTTATATTTTTTTGCAACCAATGCAGCCTTATTAATAATGTCACACGTCTTCTTCACTTCATCCAACGAGCTGTAATATTTCTTATCCAACCAGGGAATCACGATATAACGTTGTCCCATGAGTTGAGCATCCGCACAAGCTTGTTCCCATTTGTCACCCGCTGCCATTTCGATTCCATAATGACCGCTCATAACTTTTACACCCAATCCTTTCATATGCGCAGCAAACTCAGCAACGGGAAGTCCAAATAATTTTCCATCACCGTAACCATACGTTTCGACTTGTGTGTACCCCCACGATGCCACAGCATCCAGTGTTCCTTTCACATCATTCATGATCACATCACGCAGCGTGTATAACTGCAAGCCGATGTCTTTTTTACCTTTTGCTTCAGCAAAGATGGAAGGCAAGGTGAGCAGACCTGCGGTAGTAAGTGCTGAAGTCTGTATAAATTTTCTACGATCCATAGTCTTGTAGTTTAAATTATTTACCTAATGACAATTGACCAAAGATGAATAAGTTTTCATCACCAGCTTTTTCATTTTTAAATACGAGCACCAGATTATGCTTACCTGAAACTGGTTTGATAGAAATACCGGAAGGTCTCATAAAGATGCCGCTCTGCACTTCTATTTTAGGTGCGTTAGCAAAACTTACCGTACCGATTTTAGTGCCTTCCGCTGAATCAATCCAAACTTCTATTTCACCACCTTTAGAGGCACCCATTTCAGTAGTAGTAAGATTAAGTCTTGTTACTCCCGTTAAATCAACATCTTTCAGAGTAGCGGATGAATTATGTTTCACATTATCCAAGAAGTTAAAGCCAGCCGCACTCGATTTTCTTACCCCACCTTTCAAATCTGTTGCTTCAGCCATGTTGATAACCGGAGATTTGAAAACAAATTGTTTAGTCGTAGAAAGTGAAGGCATCCCATTTGCACCATTGTCCTCATACGTTACAGTGAGTACATAAGCCGCTGTTGCGGTTGGTCCGGGAGGTGGAACCGTTGCAAAGTTTGCTTTGCCTGCAAGAGGTAAGCTCTTTACTTTTTCTTCATTCGCCAAAGAAAGAATGTATTCAACCATTTCAGTGGTTTGTGCTTTAGTTAATTGTGGATGCGCAGCCATCGCTACTTCGCCCCATACGCCTGAGCCACCATTCAAAATTTTATCGCTCAACAGGTCTGTCGCTTTAACATCCTTTGCATATTTCTTTGCTATATCACGATAGCTTGGTCCCGCTGATTTTTGATCGATGAGGTGACATGATTTACAATCACTTTCGGCAATCAATAATTTTCCTGGCAGTTCAGAACGTTGATGACCTTGTGCAATCTTAGTCATGTCATATCCTTGCGCATGGAAGTCAAGTGTAGTAAGCACGCGGCCAGCAGGAATTTTTCCATCAGATGAACTTCCATCTTCATTATCATTTACTGTGATCTTATAGTCAACGGAACCACCGGGAATGAAATAGGTTGAGTTACCTGTGATCGCAATGTCAATGGCTGGTGGTTCATTACCCGCTATGATTGTAAGTTCAGTAGTCGACTTCGATCCATTAGCATCGGTGGCCGTTAATTTCGGATGATAAATACCAGGCTTATCAAACGTATATGAAAAATCAGTAGTGTTTGTTGATGTAACCGCTGCACCACTTATTTCCAGTCCGTAGGTTACTGCATCGCCATCAGGGTCTGCACTTTCGTTAGCCGAAAAGTTTACCTGAAGCGGTAGTGCTCCTGAAACTTTACTTGCTGTTAACACAGGTACAGGTGGTCGATTACCTCCATTAAAATCAATCCGCGATAAGCGCGCATCCATATTTTTTGCAAACCATTTTGTTCCATATTCCAATGTGTACAATTTTCCATCTGGCCCAAAAGCCATATCAATGGTATTGTTGAATTGAATTCCATCCAGGAAAGGTTCAATATCCATGATGGCACCTTTTTCATTCATGGTGATTAAACGCATCCAGTTCCGCATCCAATCGTAGGCAATTAATTTACCATCGAAATAATCTGGATATGCTCCGGCAACTCCTTTATAATTTTCAGAGTAATAAACCGGACCCGCCATCGCGTTACGACCACCTGTTTTTACCAAGGGGAAATCAGGTGACTCCGCATACGGATACCAAATAAACGGAGCACTAACAGCTGGCAATTCTGTTTTGCCTGTATTGTTAGGTGAAGAGTTTATTGGTTTGTTTGGATCATGCTTAGCACCTGTGGTATTGGTTTCAAAATCATGTTTGCCATAGGCATAGTTGCCACCCACAAATAAAGGCCAACCAAAGTTACCTGCCTTCTGTGCCTGATTCACTTCATCATATCCGCGCGGGCCTCGTTCGGGACTATCGTTTGCTGCATCAGGGCCCACTTCACCCCAATAAAGAAATCCAGTCTTTTGATCTACTGAAATACGATATGGGTTGCGATTACCCATTACATAAATCTCAGGCCGAGTCTTCTCTTCTCCTTTCGCGAAAAGATTTCCTTCCGGGATTGTGTACGTTGCATCTGCTTCCGGATGGATACGTAAAATCTTTCCACGCAAGTCATTTGTATTGCCGGAAGATTTAAGCGCATCGAACGGTGAACGACCTGCTCTTTCATCCGCTGGACTAAATCCATCTGATTCAAACGGACTTGTGTTATCGCCCGTAGAAAGGAAAAGATTCTTACCAGGTCCAAAGGTTAATGAACCTCCTGTATGGCAACATGTTTCGCGTTGCGTATTTACTTCCAACATTATTTTCTCAGAAGCCTGATCTACTTTATTTCCATCAAACACAAAACGAGATAATACGTTTGCTGACTTTTCTGGGTGTGAGTAATAAATATAAACCCACTTGTTGGTATCGAATTCTGGATCGGTGGTAATACCTAACATCCCATCTTCAAATTTCGTCCAAACATTGAATGTATTAATCAAACTAATAGAATCTGTTTTAGGATCATATAACTTTACTGCTCCCTTACGTTCAATAAAAATGATACGACCATCACTAAGAATGGTCATCTCGGTAGGTTCATCAAAATTATAACCTAACACTACCTTCGTGAAGCGATTTGTTTCAGGCACTTTCTTGGCACGTGCTTTCGAAAAATCAGGTTTAGATTTTCCCATTGCATAAACAAGGCCTTGATACACATGATCTAAGTAAAGGGGATCAGCAAATGATTCATCGGTGTGGCCCATGCCTGTGTAGAATGAACGACCGCCATCAAAATCATGATACCAGGCAATCGGATGATTATCGCCATTGGCTCCACCCTTATATGATGTTTCATCTAGCTTATAAAGCACATTAATGTCGGGAGAGATTTTCTTGTAGTTATACAACTCATCCCAACGAACCCATTCAGCCGGCAACTCCATGCCATTACCGAAGGGGGCTACTTTAATAAACTTCGCTTCTTGCTGTTCAGGATGACTTAAGAAATAAGCTCCCACCAATTTTCCATACCACCACCAGTCATACTCTGTATCAGCAGCAGCATGAATACCTAAATAGCCTCCACCCGCCTGAACAAAACGCATGAACTCATTTTGTTCTGCTTGATTCAATGCATCGCCAGTGGTGCTTAAAAATACTACAGCATTATATTTTTTCAAGTTCTCTTCCGTAAACACATTCGAAACAGAAGAAGTGTCTACATCAAACCCTTTCTCCACTCCCATCTTTAATAAAGCCTCAGTTCCTGCTTTAATAGATTGATGATGGTAGCCTTTGGTTTCTGTAAAAACCAAAACGCGTGGTTTATCCTGTGTGCAGGAAATTAAAAATATAAACGCGGCAATAACTGGTAGTAATTTTCTCATGATACGGTTATACCCGTTCGGGTACTCTAAAATATTATTTTAAAACTTTGATTTTTATGTTGCGAAATGAAACCATATCGCCATGATCTTGCAAATCAATTCGACCTTTAGTGAATTTTCCAAAGTCAGGCATTGATTTGAATTTGCTTCCGGCAACCATTTCTTTCCACTCAGGCGTGCCCATGTCAAACTCAACTGTTTTAACTCCATTGAGCCAAAATGTATAGTGTCCTTTATTGGCAATTAGTTTTGCTTGGTTCCACTCGCCAGCCGGTTTCACTGTTTCGGTAGAAACCGAAATCAAATCATATAAATCACCAGCACGGTGTTTAATAATTTTTGCATCGTAGTGACATACATTATCCAACACCTGCATTTCTGGTCCTGTTTGATAGCTGGTGGTATACGCTTTGCCTTCCTGAACATTAAAAATAATTCCACTATTGCCGCAGGCTTGAATTTTCCAATCGATAGAGAGTTCATAGTTTTCGTACTCATCAACCGTAACAATGTCCCCGGCTGGCACTCGTTTTCCATTAACTTTAACTGTATCAAGATAAAGCGCTCCATCAGCCACCTTCCAGCCAGCACCTATCTTATCACCATTAAAATTGCGCCAGCCTTTGGTTGACTTTCCATCGAACAGCAACTTCCAGCCGTCTTTCTTCTCTTGAGCCGTTAATGTGTTTTGTTTTTGGCCAAAGGTTGCCACTGCAAAAAATGACAAGGCAAATACAACAATATATCTCCTCATGTTAATGTTCTTTTTCCCCATCAAGAGACAATACATAACGCGCCATTTTTTCGGCATCAGACTGAGAGATATCAATATGTGGACTCATTGGAATCTCGCCCCACACTCCGCTGCCACCATTAATGATCTTGCCCGCAAGCAACGTTACATTTTCTTGCGTGAAGTCATACTTCTTTGCCACCTCGGTATGAGAAGGGCCAATGATCTTATTGGTAGCATGATGACATGTTTTACAATCACTCGCCTTTACCAGCGATTCCCCTTGCGTAATTACATCTACGGAAGCAATCGCCTGTCCACTTTCATCGGGTGTGCCGTAATCTTCAGTAGCAGCTTCTTCTTTTTTAGATCCGCAAGCAGCTAGCGTAAGCGCAAAAGCAGTGATCAAACAAATTGATTTTAGCGTTTTCATATGTATTTATTTTTCTATTTAGTTAAGCCTAATACTTTTTTATTGAGGGTTGGATTTTTTCCTGTTGATGCAAAATCATCAAACGCTTTTTCAGTAACCCGAATGATATGATCTTTAATGAAGGGAGCTCCTTCTTCCGCTCCTTGCTCAGGATGCTTAATGCAGCACTCCCACTCTAACACCGCCCAACCTTTATAATCGTATTGTGCCAGTTTTGAAAAGATCGATTGGAAATCAACTTGTCCATCTCCTAAGGAACGGAAACGACCTGGGCGATCAACCCAATCCTGAAATCCGCCATACACTCCGCTCTTTCCGGTAGGATTAAACTCAGCATCCTTCACATGAAACATTTTAATAAACGAATGATAGAAGTCTATGTACTGCAGATAATCAAGTTGTTGCAACACGAAGTGACTTGGATCATATAATATGTTAGCTCGTGTATGTTTACCTGTTGCTTCCCAAAATCTTTCGAAGGTAATACCATCATGCAAGTCTTCACCTGGATGGATTTCATAACAAACATCTACACCAACTTTATCGAAGGCATTCAAAATAGGCAACCAACGTTTTGCTAATTCTTTAAATCCATCTTCCACTAACCCAGCAGGACGTTGAGGCCAAGGATAAACTGTATGCCACATCAATGCTCCAGAAAAAGTTGCATGTGCATTCAATCCTAAATTCTTACTTGCCTTGGCTGCTAACTTCAATTGATCAACGGCCCACGCAGTGCGCTCTTTAGGTTTGCTATGCACCGACTTAGGGGCAAAGCCATCAAACATTACATCATAGGCAGGATGCACCGCCACCAACTGGCCTTGCAAGTGCGTTGATAATTCTGTGATTTGCAGTCCGCACGATTCAACTGTTTCTTTTAACTCTTGCGCGTAATCTTTACTCTCAGCTGCCTTCTTTAAGTCAATGCAGCGACTGTCCCAGGTAGGAATCTGAACTCCTACATACCCAAGCGATGCTGCCCACTTGCAAATTGATTTAAGGTTATTGAACGGTGGTTCATCGCCCATGAACTGAGCTAAAAATATTCCGGGTCCTTTTAGTGTCTGCATAATTTATATTTCAAATGGAGTCCATTTTTCTTTACTCTGCCCACTCTTCACCACATTATCAATGAAGGCCATTCCACGAATACCATCATCTACCGAAGGGAAGTCTACCAACTCAGGAACTTTGTTTCCATCCAATCGGGCTGATAATGCTAAAGCAAAATTGCGATAGAGGTTTGCAAATGCTTCCAGGTATCCTTCCGGGTGACCCGCTGGCGTGCGTGCGTTGAACGCTGCCTCAGCACCAACAAATCCGTTTGTTCCAGCTCTTACAATTTGTGTTGGTTTATCAAGCCACTTTACTAATAGCGTATTCGGTTCATGCTGAGCCCATTCCAATCCACCATTCTCTCCATAGATCCTAATCTTCAAAGCGTTTTCTTCACCAGCTGCAACTTGTGATGCCATTAGCACACCAGCAGCGCCATTGTCAAATTTCAAAAGCACGTTGCCATCATCATCCAACGCACGACCCGGAACCATTGCATTCAGATCTGCACAAAGATGAGTGATCTTTAAGCCAGTAATAAACTCTGCAAGATGTGCAGCATGTGTACCTATATCTCCCATTGCACCAGCCTTACCCGATTTTTTAGGATCTGTTCTCCATGCTGCTTGTGCATTGCCTTCACGCTCGCTCATTTTACTGAGCCAACCTTGAGGATATTCAACATATATTTTGCGGATTTTTCCGAACACACCTTCTTTTACCATCGTGCGCGCTTGACGCACCATGGGATAACCTGAATAGGTATGTGTAAGCAAAAGCAATAAACCAGTCTCCTTAACTTTCTTTTTTAATTGCTGAGCTTCATCCAAGGTAAAGGCAATTGGCTTTTCAATCACCACATGAAATCCTTTCTCGAGGGCTAGCATAGCGGGCGCAAAGTGTGCAAAGTTTGGAGTAACGATCGTTACAAAATCAATTCGCCTGTCAGCAGGAAGTTTGCTCTCCTTTTCGATCATCTCTTCAAACGTAGTGTAGATACGATCTTCCTGAAAGAACAACATCTTGCCACTTTCTTTAGCAACTTCTGGGTTGATACTGAGCGCTCCTGCAACTATTTCAATGAGTCCGTCCATGTTGGCTGCAAGTCGGTGTATTGATCCAATGAAGGCATCTTTACCACCACCAACCATGCCCATGCGTAATTTTCTGTTCATGCTTTTTTGGGTTGTTATGTAAGGTTAGAATGTAGCTCGTAAAATAATCAATTTTCTTTAGCGGAAACGATTGCGTTAATTTTAAATGGCGTTAAATGAACTTATTAAGCAGGTTTTCGAAATACTCCTGCTTACCGCTGATCTGAGCAGGTTCGCCATTCTTAAGGGCAAGTTTTCGCAAGGCATCTAAACTAAGGCCTCCGCGTTCAAACTTTCTTCCATTTCCAGAATTAAAAGAAGCATAGCGTTCTTTCCTCATTTCAAGAAATTCACCATCCTCTATTATTGCCTGAGCGGCAAGCAACGCTTTGGCAAATACATCCATGCCACCAATGTGTGCGTAGAAAATATCTTCCAGGTCAGTTGAGGTTCTTCGAGTCTTCGCATCAAAGTTTACACCGCCCGTTTTAAAACCACCGGATTGTAATATCACTAACATCGCCTCAGTGATTTCATAAACGTTATTTGGAAACTGATCTGTATCCCAACCATTTTGATTGTCGCCTCTATTAGCATCAATACTTCCTAGCACTCCTGCATCAGCTGCAACTTGTAACTCGTGATCGAAGGTATGACTTGCTAACGTTGCGTGGTTCACTTCAATGTTCAATTTGAAATCGTCCATCAAATCATACTGACGTAAAAATGAAAGACAAGTAGCTGCATCAAAGTCGTACTGATGTTTGGTTGGCTCCATTGGTTTTGGTTCGATATAGAATGAACCTTTAAAACCATTTCTTCTTGCGTAATCGCGAGCCGTATGTAAGAACTGAGCGAGGTGTTCTTGCTCACGTTTCATATTGGTATTTAATAACGAAAGGTAACCCTCTCTTCCACCCCAAAATGTATAGCCACTACCCCCTAATTCTATCGTAGCATCTATGGCGTTTTTTACCTGAAGCCCGGCATGGCACACCACGTTAAAATCAGGGTTGGTTGCTGCACCATTCATATAGCGCGGATTAGAAAACAGGTTGGCTGTTCCCCAAAGTAATTTTACTCCTGAAGCCTTCTGCTTTTCCTTCGCATACGCCACAATTTTTCTTAACCTGGTTTCACTTTCCTTTAATGTAGGAGCCTCTTCAACTAAATCGTAATCATGAAAGCAATAGTAGGGTGCACCAATTTTGGTAATGAATTCAAATGCAGCGTCCATTTTATCATAGGCTCGTTGCATCGCATCACCACTGGTTGACCACGGAAAGTTCTTTGTTCCAGCCCCGAAAGGATCGCCTCCATTTCCGCAGAAGGTATGCCAATAGGAAATGGCAAAACGAAGGTGTTCTTCCATCGTTTTCTTACCCACCTTTTTCTTGGGATTGTAGAACTTAAATGCTAACGGATTGTCTGATTCTTTTCCTTCAAACTTGATAGCACGAATACCTTTAAAGTATTCCTTTTTTCCTTTCGTGATTTTCATAAGTAGAGATTTAAGATTTAAAATTTACGGCCACGAATGCACAAATCTTTTTGATAAAATCAGCGAATCAGTGGCAAATGGTTTATTGGGTTAGTTGTTTAATTAATATCTGTTTCCATTTCTGATAGGTATCATCATATTGATTTGTTAATTCCTTGTTTGGAGACTCTTCGTGAAGTCGTGTTAATCCCTTAAAGGCTTCTTCGAAAGTTGAATAAATACCAGCACCTACTCCTGCACCCAAGGCTGCTCCCTTCGATCCATCGGTATCATATAACTCCAACGGCACACCAATGGTATTTACAAATGCTTTTCGAAACAACGGACTCAAAAACATATTGGCTTGCCCCGCACGAATCACTTTTGAATGAAGACCCATCGCTTGCAAAATCTCAAACCCATATTTCAAGGCAAACACAATTCCTTCCTGAGCAGCTCGCAAAATATGTGCTTGATTATGTTGATTGAAATCCAATCCGTGCCATGAGGCATTGATGATCTTATTCTCAAGAATCCGTTCCGCACCATTACCAAAGGGCAACATCAAAAGTCCCTCTGCACCCACTGGTACCTTCTCAGCATAGTCATTCATTTGCTGGTAATCCAATAGCTGATTACTACTCCGTAAATTCTTGCGTAACCAACTATTCAAGATGCCTGTTCCGTTCACGCAAAGTAACACACCATTTCGCTTTTCTTTTGGCTTATTACTAACGTGAATGAAGGTATTTACCCGCGATTTTACATCATAAGAATTGCTGTCCGTAACACTGTAAATCACTCCGCTTGTACCTGCGGTGGCGGCCGTTTCATCTTTATTTATCACATTAAGTGAAAAGGCATTATTAGGCTGATCTCCAGCACGATATGAAATGATAGTGCCTGCTTTTAATCCAGTTTCCTCTGCCACTTTTGATGAGACCTTGCCCTGCTCTGAAAACACAGGTTTTACCTCTGCCAAAAGGGAAGCATCAATTCCGTATTGCTTAAGCAATGAGTGCGCAATTCCGCCCTCTTTATAGTCCCAAAAAATCCCTTCTGATAACCCGGTATCTGTAGTAACAATTTCGCCTGAGAGTTTGTAAGCGATGTAATCACCGGGCAGCATAATCTTATAAATGCGTGCATAAACATCGGGCTCATTCTCTTTGATCCACTTCAATTTAGAAGCAGTAAAGTTTCCTGGTGAGTTAAGGAAATGTGTTAAACAATGTTCTTCCCCTAATTGATTAAATGCTTTTTCACCTTCGCCTACTGCCCGGCTATCACACCAGATAATTGACGGTCGAACTGGTTTGCCAGCTTTATCAATCGCTACCAAGCCATGCATCTGATAGGCTATACCAATTGCTTTGATGTGTCCAGCATCAACCCCTGATTTATTTAAACATAAATGGATGCTCTTCACTACATGCTCCCACCAAACCTCAGGATGTTGTTCGGCCCAGCCGGCATGAGGCGCCAACATTTCCATCTCCTCCTTTGGGGATTGTGCTGAGGCAATTGCTTTACCTGTATCCACAGCAACAAGCGTTGCTTTTACGGATGAACTTCCAATATCCAGACCTAATAGAAATCTCTGCATACGATTGAATTGTTTCCAAAAGTATTTACTTATAGTCAAAATGACCATATATTGGCCAATATTTCTTTTATGGCTAAACCGGGTGCTGATTCAATTATTGAAGCACTGTCCATTGACTGCCTGATTTTCGGGTTTAATAATGGCCGGCTCGACATCTTATTGGTAAAACATGCCACCGGAATCAGCAAAGGCAAATGGGCGTTGCCGGGTGGATTTATTACCTATGGCGAAAGTGTAGATGCTGCAGCTAAACGCATATTAAAATCCCTTACAGGAATCAGTAACATCTACTTAGAACAACTGAAAGCCTTTGGAGAACCTGATCGCTACCCTACAAAGCGGGTAATCACGATTGCTCATATTGCATTGGTGAATGAAGAGCACTACTCACTCATTCCAGGATTCACCGCATCCGATGCGCAGTGGTTCAACATTCATGCTTTACCTGGGTTGCCCTATGATCACACCGCTATTCTAACATTTGGATTCAATCACTTAAAACATAAAGTACGACACGAGCCGATTGGATTTAATCTGCTGCCGGAAAAATTTACACTGCTTCGACTTCAGGAATTGTATGAAGCCATTTTGGAAACCCAACTGGATAAATCAAACTTCAGGAGAAAGCTTTCGAAGATGAAACTGCTGGAGCCCTGTCAGGAAAAACAAAAGGATGTATCGCACAGGGCAGCTGCGCTTTTCAGGTTCGACAAACAAGTTTATGATTCCTTAATAAGAGATGGAATTGCATTTGAATTATGACAACAACATTTTTTTTGCTTTTTACATCAAACGTTTGCATTAAATCGATTTTCCTTTCATATTTCACAACCTAAAAATCAACTCTAAAAGAAATTTAAATATGAGCAACCAACCAAATGTTAGACTATTTTACGGCAGTTGTTTTGCGTTAATAACAACGGCATTCTCTTTCAGCATCAGGGCCGGAATTCTGCCTGAACTTGGAACAACTTTTAACCTTACAGCAGAGCAACTTGGGTTTATTAACTCGATGTGGTTTGTGGGCTTCCCTATTTCCATGGTACTTGGTGGTATATTTTATGGAAGTCTAGGCCCTAAGAAGATCATGATTTTCGCCTTCATTTCTCATACGCTCGGTATTATCTTAACAATTTTCTCAGGTGGGTATGTAGGTCTGTTAGTCTCTACCTTATTCATCGGACTTGGTAACGGATGTACTGAAGCAGCGTGTAATCCAATGATTGCAGCCAGCTACAGCGGTAAGCAGATGAATACTCTTCTGAATCGCTTTCATATGTGGTTCCCGGGTGGAATTGTTTTAGGAAGTTTGATCTCATTTGCGATGACCAAAATGAATTTAGGTTGGGAGGCACAGATCTGGATTATTCTTATTCCAACAGTGATTTACGCTTACGTCTTTTACGGACAGGAATTCCCTGAACCAAAAAAGGAAATCGCTTCACTATCGGAGAACTTGAAGGCAATGGCAACTCCGCTTTTCGTTTTCATAGGGATTTGTATGACACTTACAGCTATCTCTGAATTTGGCCCACAACAGTGGACTGGAATAATAATGGCAAAAAGTGGTGCTGAACCCATGGTAATCCTGGCTCTGGTTACTGGATTGATGGCAGTAGGAAGATACTTTGGTGGCGAGTTCGTTCATAAGTTTGACCAAACTGGTGTGCTATTGGGCTCCGCAGTTTTCACAACAATAGGAATCTATTTATTCAGTACGCAAACAGGACCAATGGCCTATGTGGCAGCTGTATTTTTTGCCATGGGTGTTTGCTACTTCTGGCCCAACATGATCGGATTTGCTGCAGAAAAGATGCCG
This sequence comes from Cyclobacteriaceae bacterium, assembly GCA_041742535.1. Lineage (GTDB taxonomy): Bacteria > Bacteroidota > Bacteroidia > Cytophagales > Cyclobacteriaceae > ELB16-189. Next base: position 228,673 of record JBGSIM010000104.1, read on the forward strand.
CGTACAGGTGCCATTGGGATGTCAGTTATTGGTGCCTTAGGCATGTTCTCAACTTCCATCTGGCAACCCATTATTGGTGGTTGGATTGACAGTGCTAAAGAAAAAGCTAGTGCTGCTGGCCTTGAAGGCGATGCACTTGAATTAGCGGCAGGTCAGTCTACACTTCTAACGATGGTTACCTTTCCTGCCATCTTGATTGTGCTCTTTACGATTTTGTTTTTCTGGATGAAAAAGAAGCCAGCAACTGCGTAAGAAATTAAATACGCTTAATAAGCCACAGATTCACTGATTAAAAATCTTTGAATCTGTGGCTTTCTTATTAGGTTCAATCAAGTCCCATAAGTTTCCGTATAAATCTTTAAAGACGGCAACAACTCCATAACTTTCTTCAGCAGGTTCACGCACAAACTCAACTCCTTTTTGTTGCATGGATTTATAGTCGTGCCAAAAATCTTCCGTATGAAGAAAAAGAAATACCCGCCCTCCGGTTTGATTTCCAACGCGACTTAGTTGTTCCTCATTTGCTGCTTTGGCCAACAATAAATTACATCCACTCGATGCACCAGGTGGTGCAATAACTATCCAACGTTTAGTTTCACTTACTATTGAATCTTCAACAACTGTAAAATTCAACTTTTGAGTATAGAACTGAATAGCATCATCATAATCTTCAACTACAAGTGCTATTAATGCGAGTTGCTGTTTCATGTATTAATGCGGACCAATGTGAATTCCGATGCCAGTGACTTTATTATCCAAATAACTTGCGGGTCGAAAAAAGTAATAAATCAATTTAGACTCGCTTGGAAAAATAACATACATTTTATTATCTCTTTCCCATAATTCCATATGAGAAAATCTGAAAAGCAAATAGCTTGCAGAATAGAGTAAGAGTATTATTAAAAATATCACAGCTTTTTTCATGACATAGAATTGCTTCCTAATTAAACAAAGGGAAACCACAAATTAACTGGTTTTTACCTTATCTTCGAGTCTACCTTATTACCTTAACCATGATTAAAACTCTCCTCTACCCTTTCAAGAAATTTGCTTGGTTTAAGCGGCTTAACGCTAAAGTTACATATGAGTTATTAGCCAAACACATACCTGCTGGAGAGTGGCATTTTATGAATTATGGGTATGATCCAACTGAAGCAGAAGGTCCGTTGCATTTGGAGACGGTTCCGCTACAAAAATACCCTTTGCAGATGTATCACTATCTCGCAGCTAAAACAACTATTACAGACCAAACCATTCTTGAGGTTGGAAGTGGCCGGGGTGGTGGTGCCTCACATGTTGCCAATTACTTTAAACCAACATATTATACTGGAATGGATTTGGCGCATCATGCAGTCGATCTTGCTAATCAGTTACACAAGCAACCTAATCTAAAATTCATTCAAGGGAGTGCAGAGCAAATCCCTTTAGAAGCAGAGAGCGTTGATGTTGTTATTAATGTTGAATCGTGTCATGCTTATGGTTCAGTTGATAAATTCTTAAGTGAGGTGAAACGCGTTTTAAAACCCGGTGGTCACTTTCTGATGGTCGACTTTAGATATGCGGTGGATATGGCGGTATTAAAAAATCAATTAGCCAATTGCGGCCTGACCATGTTGGAGGAAGAAAATATCACGAGCAATGTTATCAAAGCTATCGAACAGGAAGATGATAAAAAGAAGGAACGTATAAAGCGTCTCATTCCTTCCAAATGGCAAAAACTATTTTCTGAATTTGCGGGTGTTGTAGGCTCTAAGTTTTATAATAACCTGAAAGACGAAACTAGGTTTTACTATCGCTACGTGATGGTTAAGAACTCTTAGCGTCAATTTTTACTGAGCGCTGAAATTACAACCTCACGCGCCTCACGATGTTTACAATAGCTGCACTTATAATGCTCTAAGAGCAAGCCATCTTCCTGTTGTGTGGGTTGTTTCTTAATTTCCTCTACATCTATTTTCATTGTATAATATCCGCACTCACCACATTTCTCAGCGTGCTGGTAGGCCATGTATTTATCAACCCTCTTTTCTCCAGTCTTATCATCCAACCACACATCATACTCTGCCGAGTGGATTTCACTTTTATGCATCGATAATTGGTCGGCTTCTAAATGAACTGAACCTTCTTCATCAGATAGCTTTCGCATAACATTACCTGCCGAAGATTTGCGAGGCTTATTTCGAATTCGATTTAATCTGCCTTCTAACAACCGGGGATAAATGGTACTTACCACGCTGGTAATAGTAACGTAAGCAATAGTACCTAATACAATTAGGAAGAAGGCACTTATAAACAATTTGAGAGAATCGCTAACTGGAAGACTAGGAGTAATCGTTGCAACCAGATATAGACCTACCGCAACTAAAAAAGCAATAACGCCTAATCGAAAATATTTTATCTCATGAAGATTAATATAGTCATACCGATCTTTTTGATCAGCGATTGACAACACTTTAAATTCATGAAAGAGAACAATGAGTAAGGTTAAACCGAAAAAAACATAGGATCCCATCAACAGGTATGAGTCCAACGTTGCGAAGAGCGAAACAGAATTTTCCATAACTTAGGGGTTAGGTGAGGAACTTTCAAAAGTAATTTCGCATTATTTCAACCTACATTCAATGATAATATTCGATATTTTTAAGGTTTCCGTGCCCGCAAAAGATTAATTCGATTCATTCAGTAAAAATCAATGAACTAATAGGTTCTGTCTATTCGTTATAATCCCATGATTTCTCTTAAAAACGAGTTTTTTAACCGTGCCTTAAGGCAGGCAGCAACACTGAGTGGCAAACCAGCGAGGATTCTTAAGCTGGTTGTACAGCTTACGGCTAAGTCGCGCGAGGTAAATTGGAGCGGGATAAAAGGAGCTGAAATCAGTAGTAAATTCTACCTGATTGGAAGACTACTAAAAGCACAGGCCAAGGGCAAATACCAATTGCCGTTACGGGTGATAATAATTCTTCTAGCGGCTATAATTTACTTTATCAACCCGATAGACCTTATCCCCGACTTCATTCCAGGAATAGGTCTTACAGATGATTTAGCCGTACTCACCTGGGTATATCGAGTTGCTGCCGATGAACTTGATCGGTTTAACAATTGGGAGAAAGAAACAGCATATAAGGCAGTTACTCTCTAACATCATCACTTCCTCTTCGCCTTAAATGTGCCATTAGGCTGAATGAAAATAGCTTCTGAAATTTTTCCAGCATTCTCGGTAAACTCAATCTTAAAACCATCCAGTGACTTAATTGAGAATTTGTCTTTGCCTGTGGCAATCAATTCATACTCAGGTTGACCAGGCACGGTAAGAAAAAGAGTCTCCGCGGATTTCAGATAAAACTTGGTAGTCATTCCAGCTAATTCATACTCACCTACATATTTTTCCAAGGTGGTTTTATCAACATCCATTTTAATGGGGGTGCGCTTAAATTCTATTGGCTCAAGAGCAGGCTCTATCTTAAGTGAAACCAAACTGATATCGCCTCCATCGCTTGTTGCAAAATTAAAGAGCATGGGCGAACCAGTAGTATCTACTCCATTCTTGGCTTCAAAGGATTCAAATACATCGTAGTGATAATGACGGAGCCACAGCTTGGTTAATTTAAACTTAGCGAATAAACTATCGCGTTCTACCACAAGATCAAATGAACCATAAGCCGGATGTGCATATCTACCGGAAAACTCCTGCATGCTATGCGAAGGCCGGGTACCTTTTACCTTGCTGGAACTTTTAGTTTTTTCAGCTTCCGTCTGATCCTTCAGTGCTTTCTCTTGTTTTGCTTTCAAATCTTTATTCCAATCTGTTCGCGCAACACTTAGCATCCGGTCGGCAAGAATGTTCCGCACTACGCTGGGCACCGAAGATCCATTTTGGTTTACCAGCACAACAATGCCCACACTATCACTTGGAAAAAAAGAAGTGCTTGCCGAAAATCCATCAATATTACCTCCATGCTCTACACGATAATGTCCCTTATAAGAGGCCAAAAACCATCCATACCCATAATTTGAAAGATGGATGTCAGAAATTTCTTTATCAGGCAGTGCAGCTGACACTATCATTTGCGAACTCATCGCTTCGGTAACATACGAAGCAGGCAGCAGCGCCTTTCCTTTAAACTTTCCGCCATTAATCCAGGTGATCACCCAATTCGACATTTCGTTAACACTGCTATTGATACTTCCCGCAGGGCTCATAGCTGCAATATTGTAATAATCAACCTTCTTGATGGTTGTCTGTTTCTCCAATTCATATCCGAACGCGGCATCATCACTCTTCTTCCAATCAGCAATCGTGAAATTAGAGCGAGTCATTCCTAATGGATCTAAAATTCTTTCCTTCACATTCTCAGCCCATGATTTACCTGTTATTTTTTCAGCAATAGAACCCTGCATTAAAAACATAAAATTGTTGTAGTACCATTTCTCTCTAACTCCTGTGAAGGGTTCCTGATACGCAATGCGTTGAATCAAACTATCTGTAGATTCCGTTGGGAATAAATACCAGGAGTAATCATGCCTTGGCAATCCAGTTCTATGGCTCATCAAATCTTTCATGATGATTGATTCATCCATTTCACTACTGAAGAATTTTAATTCGGGATAATACTTTCGTGGACTTTCATTGAAATCTATTTTCTTCTCCTCTCTCAACAAACCCAGAACAGAAGATGTAAATGCTTTCGTGCATGAACCAATGGCAAAAAGTGTATTGGGTGTTACCGGAAGTTTATTTTCATAATCGCGGTATCCAAATCCTTTGGCATACACGATCTTATTCTTCTCAACAACTGCCACAGCAAAACCAGGTGTCTGCCAGGTAGCCAACACTTTTTGTAGTTCGGCATCAACGCCCTCCAGCCGCTTATCAGTTGTTGATTTATTTTTTTGACCAAAGGCTAACACCAAGCCTCCTATTAGAATTAGGGTCAATAATACTTTTTTCATATCACTTGGTTTGAAATTGTTTGTCAATTGTTCGGATAAACATGCATAATAGCTTCGCTGGCTATTCGTTCATCTTCCGCTTCTGATAATCCACTGATACCAATCCCTCCAATCACCTTTCCACTTTGAATAATGGGTAGTCCACCGCCAAACCCTGTAATCTTGTTATCCGTCCAATACGCTTGCTCACGCTGATCATCTCGCATAAATTCGCCTTGCGCTTTTGTTGATTTACAATCAATAGCACTTGTATAAGCTTTACTTTGCGCAATGCGTGCAGAAGCGGGGTTGGCACCATCCATTCGCAAAAAAGAAATCAACTCACCTTCAGGTCCAGTAACGGCCACGGCTATGGATTTATTAATTTTAGTAGCAAGTTCAACTGCCTTTGCAATTAATGCATACGCCTCGGATGAACTTACTTTAGCAATATGATACATATTACTTTTTTAACATCACGGGTTTACCATTCATAATCACTTCCAAAGGTTCACCATGCTCAAGAACTGTATCTGTTTTGTCTTTACCAACTTTTACTTTAATCACCCGATCTCTAAACTCTAAACGAAATGAATAGGATTTCCATTGATCTGGTATAAATGGATTAAAATGCAATTGCCCATTGCGAATGCGCATCCCGCCAAAACCTTTTACCAAACTCATCCATGTACCCGCCATAGAAGTGATATGGCAGCCTTCTTCAGTGTCATTATTATAATCATCTAAATCGAGACGTGCTGTGCGCAAATAAAATTCATAGGCCTGCTCCTTGTAACCTAGTTTGCTGGCAAGGATTACATGCACACAAGGTGATAGCGATGACTCATGAACAGTGAGTGGTTCATAGAAATCAAAGTTTCTACGAATCGTCTCCAAATCAAAATCATCTTCAAATAAGAAAATACCTTGTAGTACATCGGCTTGTTTAATATAGCAAGAACGAAGAATGCGATCCCAAGACCATTTCTGGTTTAGAGGACGATCGCTTGGACTAAGATCTTTTACAGGAATTAATTCTTTATCCAAAAATCCATCCTGCTGAAGAATTACCTTTCTATCAATATCAAAAGGATAGTACATATTTTCAGCAATATGTTTCCAGCGCTCTGTCTCTTCAGCTTCATTAAAATTTAGTTTGGAGCTTATCTCTTTATATCGGGTTGGATTAGATTCCTTTACATACGTTGCAGACTCCATAGCAAATCGCAGCGTCCATGCCCCTAGATAATTAGTGTACCAATTATTGTTAACGTTGTTCTCATATTCGTTAGGTCCAGTAACTCCCAAGATTACATACTTCTTTTTGTTATCCGACCAGTTAACCCGTTGATTCCAAAAGCGTGCGATTCCTATTAATACTTCAAGTCCGTACTCAGTTAAATAATCTCTATCACCTGTATAATCAATGTAGTCACGCATGGCATAGGCCATAGCACTCGTGCGATGGATTTCTTCGAAGGTAATCTCCCACTCGTTGTGACACTCCTCACCATTCATCGTAACAAATGGGTAAAAAGCAGCTCCATCCTTAAAACCTAACTTCTTTGCATTTTCAATGGCTTTACCCAAATGCTTGTAGCGATACACCAGCAGGTTACGCGCCACTTTAGGCTCAGCCGTACTCAAAAAGAATGGCAAGCAATAAGCTTCTGTATCCCAATACGTGCTACCTCCATACTTCTCACCGGTAAATCCCTTGGGACCGATGTTCAATCGCTCATCCTCACCCGTATAGGTTTGTGTGAGTTGAAAAATATTAAATCGAATTCCTTGTTGAGCCGCCACATCACCATCAATTGTAATATCGCATTCCTCCCACTTATGAGCCCATACCTTGGCGTGATCGGAAAACAATTTTTCAAAACCAGCAGCAAGTGCTTCTTTTAATTTTGACTTACAATTAGCAACCAATTTATCCTTCGAATGATTTTCTGAAGAAAGGATAGCGACATATTTATAAATCGTGAATGGCACATTCTCCTTCAATTCAGTTTCAATTACATTATCGGCATATTTCTCGCGCACGTTGGTGGATACTTTGCCTTTAACACTTTTACCACCACTCTGAAGATCGTATTGCATTCCCGTGCATACGTGAAAATTTGTCTTCTTAGTTTGTGCATTAACAATAGCTAACCCCGGTTCTGCCTCTTTACTAACTTCTTCCCAAAATTTTTCATCATAGTTAGAATCTTTGTTTACCACATCTGCATTGATCGGTAACGTTAGGGAAATGGATGAAGAAAAATTAAGCGCTGTGATTTCATATCGAATAGCTCCTACTTCACCATCGGCCATAGAACAAAATCTCTTGGCATCTACGCTCACTTTCTTACCATTGGGTAAGGCTGCAGTAAATGTGCGGTGCAGCAGTCCTTGCTTCATATCAAGAACTCTTTTGAAGCTCTCTACCTTACATTTAGCCAGATCAAGTATTTGGTCACCAATTTTTATTTTAATCTCAATCCAGCTTGGCGCATTCAATACTTTAGCAAAGTATTCAGGATAGCCGTTTTTCCACCAGCCTACGCGAGTTTTATCGGGATAATAAACTCCAGCAACATAAGTCCCTTGTAAAGTTTCGCCTGAATAATCTTCTTCAAAATTGGCACGTTGCCCCATACGGCCATTTCCCAAACTAAATACACTTTCCGAAACTTGATTATAATGAGGGTTAAGACCTTCTTCAATAATATGCCACTCGTGGTGTTTGAGATATTGCTTCATAATTATTTACGATTTAAAAAGTACGAAGTACGATTTTCAACTATAGAGTATTAAGGTTTTGAATATTAAAGTCACCGGTATTTTTAATTACTAAATCTGCTTTCCCTAACTGCTCAGGCGAACCTACGCCCACGCATTTCATTCCTGCTGCCAAAGCAGCTTCAACACCCGCTTCCGCATCTTCAAAGACCAAACAATCAGAAGGACTTATTCCCAGTTTCCGTGCAGCAAGCAAAAATATTTCAGGATCTGGTTTTGTATGAACAATCATGGTTCCATCAACGAGTGTATCAAACTCAGAGGCAATGCCTAACAACTCAATTACACGCGGAGCGTTTTTGCTACTGGAAGCTAATCCCACCTTAATATCTTTAGCTCTTAAACTTTTGATCAAATTAACAACACCCGGAAATATTTCTTCTGGACGAATGGATTCAATGTATTCCACAAACCATTTATTCTTCTTCTCAGCGAGTTGCTCTCGTTGCTCAACAGGTAGGTCGATATTACCAAGAGACAAAATAATATCAAGTGACCGCATTCTGCTTACTCCTTTCAATAATTCGTTATGAGCCGGAGTAAGTGTGATCCCAAACTCGCTGGCCAATCGCTTCCAGGCGATATAGTGATAATGGGCGGTATCGATAATTACTCCATCAAGGTCAAAAATTACAGCTTTAATCATTTAGAAATTTTAGTTGGCAAAGATATTAAACATGACCTTGAGCTATAATCTTATTTATTTCTTTTAGAGATTTAAATACTTCGAATGTTTTACCCTGAGTACGTAAGGCACCAAAGGTGTTGCCATATTTAGCTGCCTCAATATAGTTTGTTGAATCTCTTACAAGCCCAAAAGAAAGTCCCCCAGCAAAAGAATCACCACATCCTGTTGTATCGATAACCTTATCAACTTTAATAGACGCTACCAACTCTTCAACAACCTTGCCTTTTGATTTAAAATAGGTAAGACAGCCTCTTGAGTCAAGTGTTACATAAACGCATTTAACTCCCATCTCTAAACAATGTTCGGCAAATGCTCTAATCTCTTTCCGTTCCAGTTCTTCCGATGAAAAATCCTCACTTTCATATTCCTTTTTAAACCATGATGCATGCGCTTCTTCTAAATTCATTTTCAATACATCTATGTACGGAAGCCATTGATCGCGGTCAATCCAAAATTTACGCTGTCTTTCACCATTCACTAAGCAAGCTGTTGTTGGGCCGTGTGCATCAAAAATAATTGTTCCTTTGCTTTTTGCTTTTAGAAATTTCAAGGTGTCCAAGGAAATTTCATAATCGCTAATAGGTATAAATACAAACACATCACAGTTCAATAATTTCTCCATATCAGAAGGAAGGATTGGATCCATAAATCCGGTTTGACGCTCTACCCGATTATTCTGATCAAGAAAGCGCAGACTTATGATATCGCCTTGATCCATCTCTGTGGTGAGATGTTTTAAATTTATTCCCTTAAAGTCTTTAAAAACTTCTTCCACATTATCGTGATCTACATTTCGTAAATGACAGACCGGAATAATTTCGATTTCTTTATCACCAAGCATAGATAATGCTATAACCGGATGTGTGACACAACCCCACTTTTGAATCAAATCTCCGGTATGTGTCACGATATGATCGCGGGGAATTGGGCCAACAACTGCAATTCGTTTCATGCTGTCTTATTTAATTTCCAAGGAATGCCGCTCCAAACACACCTGCGCTATCACCCAACTTTGGTTTAATTACAGGCGTATCCAATTTATTATTAAATACATACTTCTTTAATGATTCCCGGCCCTCAGAATAAATGGTATCAATATTTCCTACTCCGCCACCAATCACAATTACGTCTGGATCGAGAATGTTTACTATTACGCTAAGTGCGAGACCAAAAAAATGTACAAGACGTTCCATGGTTTGTTTCGCAAATGGATCTTCCCCTTTTTTATACAATTCATAAACTTCTTTCATGTTTTTAGATTGACCACTAATAAGGGCATAATAGTTTTCGAGCGCAGGCCCCGCCAATACTTTTTCAACACAACCGCTCTTACCACAATAACATGATCCACCTGATTCATCTAGGAAATTATGTCCCCATTCACCCCCAATTCCTTGTAAACCATTAATTACTTTCCCATTCACTACAATACCTCCGCCCACACCGGTACCCATGATTACACCAAACACGACCTTCGCATTGGGATACTGTTCTTTTGCCGCACCCATGTTTGCTTCCGCTAAGGCAAAACAATTCGCATCGTTTGCCATAAACATTTCTACCCCTAATAATTGTTCAAGATCTTTCTTTAGTGGCTTACCATTAAGACTTGTAGAGTTACTGTTTTTCATTAATCCCAAACCAGGATCTAATGTACCGGGAGTTGCAATACCAATCTTAGTCGGCTTGTATCCCATCTCGGCTTCCATCTTATCTACTACACTTTTTATCTGACCAAGAATGTGATCATAGCCTTTGTGCCCTTCGGTAGGTAGTCGGTCTCTAAAAAGAACTTTAGGATCCTCTGATGAGTTTAATATTGCGCCTTCAACTTTTGTTCCGCCTAAATCAATTCCCCAAAGGTTTTTCATTCTAACAAATTCAATAAATTCAACATTTATAAACACAAGCCTCCCACGGATGCAGTTCCTTAACAATTTTTCGTTCAGGGTAATTGCCTAGTAGCCGAGTAGTCAAATGCGTAATTACTTCCTCGGGTAAGTTAGCAACCTCATCAGAAAAATTAAGAAGAATCAGCATTTTTTCTTGTTCGCCTTCTCGAAAATAAATGAAGAGATTATCTGCCTCTGTATCAAAAGGACTATATGCTCCGTAGGTTAATAATGGGTGCGTCTTTCGAAATTTTACCATCGTTCGAAAGTAACTAAGTATTGAATTTGGGTCGTCTTGTTGAGAATTTACTGAGATTCTAGAATGACTGGGGTTAATCTGCATCCACGGTTTACCCGATGAAAACCCTGCTTCGGCAGATTCAGTCCACTGAAAAGGAGTTCGGGCGTTATCGCGACCAGAATAATTTACAGTTTTCATAAATTCTGTCTCAGTTACACCTCGCTTTTGTGCTTCCAACCACCCATTTTTTGTTTCAATGTCTTGGGATTCATCAATAGCGTTAAGTTGGATATTAGTCATACCAATTTCATCGCCCATAAAAATAAATGGAGTTCCTGGCATAGAAAGCAATAGGGTCAACAGAAGCTTTGAGGATTCACTCCAATATTCTTTATCGTTACCCCATCTTGAAACCATACGCGCAAAATCATGATTACCAAGAAAAACACTACCCCACCCACGTTCTTTAAACGTTTCGTTCCAGGTCTTAAAAATTGATTTGAATTCTTTGAGTGTCCATGGTACTGGATCAAACCGACCACCAGGTCCTTGATCCAAATACATATGACCAAAATGAAAAATCATATTAAGTCCTTCCCGATCATGCAAATACTCAAGTGCATTTTGCGGTGTGATGCCCGGACCTTCTCCCACCGTCATCACATCATATTTACTCCAAACTTTTTCGTTCGCCTCTTTTATAAATTCTTTTAAGCGTGGTCCATTGGCATACTTGATTCTTATCGTCTCATTAAAATCAGATGTAGGTGTATCTGAAAAATCAGTTTGCTTCGAGATAGCTGATATTACATCCAACCGAAGGCCATCAACGCCTTTATCTAACCAAAACTTCATTACCTGATGCAATTCATTTCTAAGCTCAGGACTCTCCCAATTTAAATCTGGCTGTTTTTTAGAAAAGAGATGGAGGTAGTATTCGCCTGTTGCTTCATCCAATTGCCAGGCACTGCCACCAAAGAACGAAGGCCAATTGTTTGGAGGTGAATCTGCATTACCCTGTTTCCAAAAGTAATAATCCCGATACGGATTGTCTTTTGATTTTTTAGATTCTTGAAACCATGCGTGCTCATCTGATGAATGATTAAGCACTAGATCCATAATCAACTTTAGCTTACGCTGATGAAGACCAGCAAGCAATTCATCAAACTCTTGCATGGTACCAAACTCAGGTTGAATAGAGTAATAGTCACTAATATCATAGCCGCCATCATCATTAGGAGATTTGAAAATTGGGTTCAACCAAACTGCATCAACTCCTAAGCTTTGGATGTAATCAAGTTTTTCAACTACTCCACGCAAGTCACCTACTCCATCACCATTGCCATCTTTAAAACTTCGGGGATAGATTTGATAGACTGTGGCTTCCTTCCACCATGCGCGATCATTCTTACTCGCCATGGTATTGCGTAGTATTTGGATGAAATGTTTTCCAAGAGTGCCAGAATTCCTGATACGATTGGATGGATGATAATGTTGAATTTTGATGAGTTCCTTCAACACATTTTCCGTTCCAATCCCATACTGACTTTGTCTGCGTGTCTATGAAAGATTTTAAACTATCAACATATAAAAAATCCAATGTATCACTTCCAACAATGCGATTCCAAACATGAAATGAAGCTGAATCATTTTGCAGTGCAACTACTAACGGTATACCATTTAGATTATCATTGATCACACGCACGTTTACCAGATCATTCCAATCATATGCTTTTGTTTCCAACCCGATTGGCACACCCACCACCCACGACTTATCTTTCCATGAAAGTGAATCTCTCCCTTCCAACGATCCTTTTATAGTGCCTTCATCATACTTATCCAGACCAGCATATTGATCTTTAAATTTAATATCAGGTTGCAGGATTAATGACTGAGGATAGCGGTTGAGCCATGCTGCTAATGTCATTTGCTCGGAGGGTATTTCTGGTAATGTTTCACCTTTCTTTGATCCTACAATAGCCTCACCATTAGCTTGACGCCACCAACTTTTTGTGCGACTATCTTCAAACATAGCATTGAAATGATCCATGCCTGCTAACCGAAATGTTTCCAGTTGACCATCAACTATGGGTTTGAACACACGACCTGTTCTGCAAACTGTGCAGTATGTAACCATAATTTGTTCGCCAGCAATCGTATCGCGCACTTGATGATGATAACCAATAATTTCGATGGGATAGGCTCTTGCCTCTCCATTTATAACAACTCCCAACACAAGGTCATTTTCGGAAACTTTATTGTTTTCCGTTGTTAAGAGAATTTTATTCTCAGGTTGATAAAACATTTTATCTGCCAGGAAACGAAAGTTAAATACATACACAACCATGACCCAAAAGAAAAGGATCATGATGGCCGTCCATTTAATAGTGGATTTACTTTTGGTAAGAAGCCCAAACGCAGGATAGGCAATGAGAAGAATTCCTGCAATACGAAATAGGTAGATGTATTGACTGAGGAAGTAAGCAACCTCAATAGTATCTGTTTTTTGACTGCCAGGGAAAGGCATGATGTAATAAACTCGTGCAATTTCTATCCCTATTAAAAAAGTGATCCCAATTAAAAACAGAAAAATTTTCATGACATCATTATCCTTAAAAGCTGTGGGATTTCTTAATCTCAACATTCAATTTCCGCTTCTCATCCTCAAACACTTCTTCTTTCCAGTTAAAGATGTTTTTCATTTCAACTAAAAGCGATTCTAACAAATACTCGAGCAAGGGTCTGTTAAAGTAAAGTAAACCCGTTCTGCGAATAAAGAAATCCGCAGGCTGAACTACCATCTCGCGCCCAACACAAAACCATAATTCTGCCTTTGCCAATTCCTCAATGGTATATTCCTTTTTTATATCCAGATGATCTAGTATTAAATCAGTTTGCTTACCATAGTTATGAACCAAATAGGCTGCCCTATGAGATAATCCTTTTTCCTTTAGTCGCTCAGCAATCGCAGCGATATAGTTAGTTACCTGATCGTAATTTTTAAAGTCCGATCCTGTAAAGGGAATGTTCTCAGTTTGACAAGATGATTCATTGTTTTCAAAATATTTTTCAATCACAAGGTCTACAATACGTTCGGCCATTTTCCTATAACCTGTCAGCTTACCTCCTGCTATTGAAATGAGACCTGTATCCGATTCAAAGATCTCGTCCTTGCGTGAAAGTTCAGAGGCGGATTTTCCTTCTTCATGTATGAGGGGCCGTAAACCTGCCCAGCTAGATTCAATATCGCTCAGTGCGAGATTAACTTCAGGAAAGGTTCTGTTGACAGCCTTTACTAAGTACTCCGCATCTTCTTTTGAAGTATACACTTCATTAATGCTTCCTTGATAATTAGTATCAGTAGTGCCAACATAGGTTATCTCTCCCCGCGGAATTGCAAAAATCATTCGTCCATCTTCTACATCAAAATAGATAGCCTGATGTACAGGAAATTTTTTCCGTGACACGACCAAGTGAACTCCCTTTGTTAAATGTAGTCGCTTTCCTTTTTTAGAATGATTGATTGTTCGTAGCTCATCCACCCATGGCCCTGCTGCACTCACTACAACTTTTGCTTTTATCTCAAATAACTGGTTGGCAACATGATCTTTTACTTTTGCTCCAGATATTTTTTTATCTTCATAGATGAATTCTTCTACTTCACAATAATTAGCAACACACGAGCCATGTTGCGCTCCCGTTTTTATTAATTCGATCGTAAGTCGGGCATCATCTGTTCTATACTCGGCATAAATTGCCCCCCCTTTTACATCTTCAGGTTTCAGCAAAGGCTCTTGTTTTAAGGTTTGATTACGAGTAAGCATTCTACGCTGATCTTCAGGCTTCACTCCCGCCAGCCAGTCATACAATTTCAATCCTATTGAAGTGAGTAAACTTCCGAAGCCTCTTTTTTCGTAAAGAGGGAGTAACATTTTTTCGGGCACCACCAGATGAGGCGCTAACTTATGAACCACAGCTCGCTCACTCCCCACCTCTTTCACTAATCCAAATTCTAATTGCTTCAGGTAGCGAAGACCACCATGAATTAATTTTGTCGATCGACTACTGGTACCAAAAGCGAAATCGTTTTTTTCAACAAGCGCAACAGTCAATCCGCGTGAAGCTGCATCAAGTGCTATACCTGCACCCGTGATGCCCCCGCCAATAATCAAGAGATCAAATGACTGAGATTTGAGTTGTTCAATATTTTTATTGCGATTCAAAATGATCAGTTTAGTTATCTATCCAACCCATTGTGCGTTGCACTGCCTTCTGCCAGCCCTTATATAAACGCACCCTTGTCTCTTCATTCATATTCGGTATAAATTGTTTTTGAATTTTTCTATTCTTTAAAATACTCTCTTTCTTCCAAAGTCCAATCTGTATTCCCGCAAGGTAAGCTGCACCTAACGCAGTTGACTCAATTACTTCTGGTCGTTCCACTTCAGTTCCTAAAATATCTGCTTGAAATTGCATGAGGATGTTATTCGCACAAGCACCGCCATCTACTTTCAAACTGGCTAATTTTAAACCGGCATCTTCTTGCATCGCATTTAGAATGTCTTTTGTTTGATAGGCTAATGATTCCAATGTTGCTTTTATGAGGTGATCTTTTCCTGTGTCGCGTGTCAAGCCAAAGATGGCGCCTCGGGCATACATATCCCAATATGGTGCGCCTAATCCCGCAAAGGCTGGCACTACATATACTTCATTGGAGCCTAATGCTTTCATTGCAAAATACTCTGAGTCCTTTGAATGATCTATTAAATGTAAGCTATCGCGAAGCCATTGCACCGCTGCACCAGCAATAAACACACTTCCTTCTAATGCATACTCTACCTTTCCATCGAGACCCCAGGCGATGGTTGTGATCAATCCATTTTTTGATTGCTGAATAGTTGAACCTGTATTCATCAACATAAAGCAACCGGTGCCATAGGTGTTCTTTGCCATTCCCGGTTCAAAGCACGCCTGACCAAATAAAGCAGCTTGCTGATCGCCTGCAACCCCTGCAATAGGAATTTCTACTCCACTTACGCTCCATGTTCCGAACAAAGAAGCTGATGGCTTTACTTCCGGCAGAATAGATTTAGGGATTTGCAATTCCTTCAGCAGGATATCATCCCATTTTAAATCCCTAATATTATAAACCATGGTGCGTGATGCATTGGAATAATCCGTTACATGCGACTTTCCATTGGTAAGCTTCCAGATCAACCAGGTGTCAATCGTTCCAAAAGCCAGCTCTCCTTCCTCTGCTCGTTGCCGCGCTCCTTCTACTTTATCTAAAATCCATTTTATTTTTGTTCCAGAAAAGTACGAGTCGATTACAAGTCCGGTATTTTCACGAACATAATCTGTTAATCCTTTTGCTTTCAACTCTTCGCAGATGGGTGCGGTGCGTTTGTCTTGCCAAACAATGGCGTTATATATCGGAGTTCCTGTCTTGCGATCCCAAACCACAGTAGTTTCGCGTTGATTCGTAATGCCAAGTGCGGCAATTGATTTATGATCAATTTTATTTTCTGAAATTACTTTTTGTAGCACACCTAATTGACTAGTCCATATTTCTTCTGGATCATGTTCCACCCAACCTGAGTTCGGAAAAATTTGTTGAAACTCTTCTTGCGCAATACCTTCTATTTCTCCTTTACTATTAAAGAGCACCGCTCTTGAACTTGTAGTACCTTGATCGAGTGCGATGATGTATTTTGGTTGGCTCATGGTAGATTCTAGTTACTGGATTCTTGATTCAAGCTTACTTATTCGATTATTATCTTTTTGTGATTAAATTATCCAATTCAAAATACTTTTCTTTCATAAGACTTAATGCAAATGCTGCCGCAGATGCACTAAAGACTGAGTAGTCAAACGCACCTTTTATTCCTGTAGAAAATGTCATTGACAAGCCAAAAAGTAAAATAAGAAAGCCACTTACTTTCGCGGTTATTTCAGTCTTAAATCCTAACAAAAGAAAAATTGCTAAAAGTATTTCGGCAGCGGTCGCTATTATTCCAATGGTTGGAATAAGGGAATCCGGAAACCAGGGATTTATCAACTGTGTATAATTAAGAAAGTTATTCCAATTTCCCCAAACAGAAACTTCACTACCCCACATTCCAAACCTATCGGCCGCTGCTGATAAAAATCCAGCAGCCAGTGCAACTCTAATAAACAGTTTTATTGCTCTTTCCATTAACCCGGATGGTATACCCTATTTAAAATAACAATCCGTATAGCACAGCACCCAATACTCCACCTATTACTGGTCCAAGCACCGGTATCCACGCATAACCCCAATCTGAATTACCTTTCCCATGTATTGGCAAAATAGCATGGGCAATGCGTGGCCCTAAATCGCGCGCGGGATTGATAGCAAAACCTGTTGTTCCACCCAACCCCAAACCAATAGTAGTGATAAGTGCTCCTACCACGATAGGTTTTAATCCTTGCGTAAACTCATTCGCTCCAATAAATAATATTCCAAAGATGAGCACTGCAGTAGCAACTACTTCGCTAAATAAATTGGATGCCGAATTTCTGATTGCAGGGGCGGTAGAAAATACAGCCAGTTTTGTTGCTCCATCGGAGGTAATTTTCCAATGAGGATAATAATAAAGCCAGACGAGAACAGCTCCTGAAAAAGCACCCGATAACTGTGCTGCTATGTATCCAGCAGCCATGCTCCATTCAAAATCTCCATTGACAGCAAGGCCAATGGTGACAGCCGGATTTAAATGCGCGCCACTAAAATTACCCACCGCATAAATCGCCATGGTAACAGCTAGCCCCCACGCTATACATATTGTTAGCCAGCCGGCATTTTCCGCTTTACTTCCTTTCAATAATACACCGGCTACTATTCCTTCTCCTATTAAGATGAGCAGCAGGGTTCCTAAAAATTCTGCGAGGTAGGGGTTCATAATCAATAAGTTTTTAATGAGGGGAATTAAAGTTAAAATTTTCTGAGGTTGCTTTTTTATCAGTTGGAATAAGTAGTGTGGCGAGGGCTGCAAGAATTAATAGGACACCTGCAAATGCTACAGCATAACCTGCATTATTATCCAAAAATTCTCTAAGGATATATCCAAACGTCAGGTTTTGTAAAATCATTGGAATCACAATCATCATGTTTACGATTCCCATGTACACCCCATACCGTTCTTTAGGAATGTTATTGACAACCATTAAGTATGGAATGCCCATCATACTTGCCCAGCCAATACCAAAACCAGTAATGGCAGGAAACAAGAGATATTTATTTTCAATAAATGGAAAAAAAAGTAAACCAATCGCTGCCATCATTAGAGCACCAAAATGAACAAACTTTGCGGAAGATTTGCGGACAAACCAAACGAGCGCGAAGGCACTTAAAAATGTAATGATATTGTACCAACCATTAACAAGCCC
Organism: Cyclobacteriaceae bacterium; assembly: GCA_041742535.1. Taxonomy (GTDB): domain Bacteria; phylum Bacteroidota; class Bacteroidia; order Cytophagales; family Cyclobacteriaceae; genus ELB16-189. The sequence goes on from JBGSIM010000104.1 coordinate 246,623, forward strand.
TGTCCAACTCACTGCCTTTTCATAGAGCTCCGCATTGGCCGGAGTAGTATCCCAAACTGAAATCGCGATGCTCTTTGATGAGTTTTGCCAATAACAGAATAACCCATACCATTGAAACAAATAAACCAATGCCAATTGCCACATTACTCTTGGCATGCTTCCAATCGCTTTGGAAATTTCTATGAAGGGACCAAAGATGCTTTTGGGAGCATTTTGCATTTCATTCAATTCTTCTTCGGTGGGTGGAATTTCTGAAGTGGTTTTCATACTCCATAAAATTGAACCAATGGAACATATCGCACCAAGGAAGAATGAAGCATACACCCAATTTGGCAATGAACCAGTTTTACCGATAATGATAATCGGAAAAATGAAAAGAGAAACATTTGCCAGGGTTTGGCCAAAGCCTGTAAAAAAACTTTGCGCTTGAAAACCCATCGGTCGTTGCGATTCATCTAGCTTATCGGCAACAAATGCGCGATAAGGTTCCATCGCGGTATTGTTCCCGACATCCAAAATCCAAAGCAACCCAACGGCCATCCACAGAGAACTGCTAAACGGATAAAAGAATAATGCAACACTGCAAAGTAAGGCGCCAATAAAGAAGAACGGCTTTCGTCTGCCAAACTTTGGATGCCAGGTTTTATCACTTAATGCACCAATGATAGGTTGTACAATTAATCCCGTAACAGGACCTGCTAAGTTTAACAGAGGAATCTGATCGGGTTGCGCGCCCAGCATGTCGTAGATAGGGTTAACAGCACTTTGTTGGAGACCAAAACTATATTGGATTCCAAAAAAACCCACATTCATATTGATGATCTGCCAAAAGGAAAGATGAGGCTTGCCGTTGAACATTAAAACGAGTTAAATACCCGGTGGAAGATGAACAAAGTAAGGCAAACTTGCAAGCACTATTGTGGGTAAAACCTACCTCTTCCCTGAAGTTACATCAATTTCCTGTTGAGCAGTAAATGGTTTCCCATTCGTTGTTAATCCGTCAACCCTAATCATCATTTTACCAATATCATCTGTGCATCGAAATTCAATAGTTGCTTTCCCATTTTCATCTGTTTTCGTTGAGGGATTCCAATAGAGTGTAGATCTAAAATTTGGACTAAATGAACTATTTTTTTGAGAATAATTGTTAAGCGGGAAATCCATTGGATCATTAAGTCCAATTACCAGTTTACTCGGATCAGGGGACTCTCGAATATTACCTAGTTTAGTATTTACATAAACTATCCCATTCTTACCCATTAATCCTAAAGGCATTAGTTTTTGAGAATTTTTTATGATTCTAATCGAACGAAGATCAGAAGGCTTTAAAGAAAGGAAAAATGCTGTATTTTTTGTCGCTATACCATCAATTATGTAAAGTGGATCTGCTTCAATCTTCAAGGGTTCGGTTAAAGACACCCTCACTATTTTATTTTGGCCATAGTGGCGATAAAACAAAGATGGAATAACCTCCTTAATAAGTTCTTCCATTGTACCGAAAGCAATATAATCATCAACTTTAACAGTTATATCGGCTTCAATATCTTCAGAGTCGTCTAATTTATCTGGAACGTCATTACTTACCAATGAAGTAAAAGAACCAAACGATTCAGAAATAAGTTTATTCTTCTCAACAAAGTAAGCATACCCATCAACATTATTTCCTTCTGAAGAATCTGCAGATTGAGGAAATTTAATAGATTGATTATCCCATTCAATTTTTATCTCCCGGATTTCTTCACCATTTTTTTCTGCGAAATAAAGTAATTCGTCAATACCGAAAACCTCCAACATAGCAAATCCAAATTTTCCATCCTTAGCAGTAAGTGTTTGATAACGTGCCTTCGATTGCTGGAGATAAAACATAATTCGTGTGTTAGCTGGTAACGGTCTACCTGTGTCAGCAAAAAATGCCGTACCTCGTCTAGCAATTACATTTGTGAAGTTAACTTTTGATGTTTTATCCTTTCCTGCTATTATCTCTTTCCAAGGAACCCTCACCGGGAAAACAATAAGATAATTATCTAAAGATTCAATCCAATTAGAGTCTGATCTATCTATCACAAAATAGTCTTTAAAATTTGAATTAACATCGAATTCATCCAAAAGAGAATTTTGTTTTGTCTCATTGGTCACTGTTTTATTAATCGCTTTAACAGTAAATTCACCTTGAATAGGACTTCCTAAACTATCAGAAAGCAAAACCTCTAACCTTACTTTTTCCCTAACTTGAAACTGGTGTTTATTCATTTCAATTGTAGCATTCACAGAATTATGATGGGGCACATAAAAATCTCGACTTGCCAACACCGCACCTCTTGTATCAAGGAGTGAAACATTCAGTACACCAGTTAGCAATCCTGCTAGAGGTATATTCAACTCCATGCTCTCTTCATCACCCTGGATAAAGGTGGTATTATATAGAATTTTGTTCTCATTACTAATAATCACAGTAACCTTCTCTAATCTGAGTCTTGAACTTTTTGCTGCTGTTGCTAAAATCTTTAAAGGTTCTCCGTTAGTCCCTACTTTTAGCACACGCAAATTGTACACATCTTTTGCATCAGGTATATGTGTAGAATCTCCTGTTACTAGCAGACGGTACGAAAGTCCTTGTTCCGGTTTTAATACAAAAGATGCAATACCAGTATCATCAGTAATCGATTGATTGATTATTTGATCGTTTGAATCGACAAGTTGTATTTGAGTTTTGCCCTTATCAGTAAAGACACTTACTTTATTTGGAACACCGTTTACTAAACTTCCACCTTCAATTCCCACTTTAGTGGGCCTACTTCTCAAAAAGACTTCCTTATTGCGAACAACAATTATTTGCTTTGTGAAAAGAAATTTTCGTTCACCAATATTAAAATCATCGCTATGGGCGGTAATCAGATAAACACCGGCACTAAGTGTATCGGGTATCACAAATTGGTTATATCCTATCCCCCAATTGACAGCAAACATAAAGTGGAGCTTCGATTCGCCATTTGAATTAACCAAGTCAACACTTAATAACTGCTTTCCTTCAAATTTTCTAAAATTCTGATCCAATAGATAGGCCTTAAACCAAACCGTATCACCCGGAACAAATTTGGTTTGATTAACTATCAAATGAAGTTTTGACTGCTCAGTCTTTGCTTGATATGCTTCAAACTTCTTTGACAAATCAGCAATACTTTGCTGAGCCATCACATTGACAAAAAATAAAATAAATACTCCCCATATAATTACATGCTTACTCATTCCCATTCCGGTGGTTTAATGGCAGATGAGTTAGGATAAAAATCATAACACGGAAGTGTCAGGTAATCTATGGGTGGTAGAGGGTACGGAACATCTCCGGGGTATAGGAATAAACTCTTCTTTGTAATCGAGGTTGCCCAGAAAAGACCAATTACCAAATCGCTATTATTTTGAGGTTTAATGTTACCTCTAACTTCACCTAAAGCCGGCTGAAATAAACTTGAAGCACTTTCTTTTTGATCACGAATTATTTTAAAAAATTGAAACGAATTTCGAGAAAGACTCATTTGTTCTACTTCAACCAAATATTTATCATGAAAGGTGGCATTGGTTATTGGCACCTCACCAATTTTCACATTCTTGAATTTACCCCCCTCAATAAGTTGAGTATTCGAAAGTTGAGGTGCAGGCTCAAATTGATTTACCCAACAGGTGCAACAGGTACATTCATCAATTTGTTTAAGAGTTCCTCCACTATTTGGAGGGCCAGGTAAAAGTATATATCCGCTGCACGGAAATGGATTTTTGTAAGGTGTGTAGGGCGGTGTGTGGGTATAATGAAGTTCTGGGTAATTAGTAACCTTATACGTTCCTTTAAATCGCCAACGAACATAATTTTCGTCACCTGCGCCTCCATTCGCATCAACTAAAATATTAAAGACATCAGCTTTTACTTCTCCAAAGGGTTCAAATTTTGTCCTTGCTTCAAATTCATATTTAATGTTTTCTACTTCACCAACTGGATTTAACATTTCAGGATCAGACTCAAATATTTTCCCTTCTAGAGTTTCGATTGTAATGTAATACGAGTGACCCACTTGTCCTTGTATCTGAGCGTTAGTTATATAAATCCCAGGACTGGTTTCTATTAAATCTTCAACATTTCCCTCATCATCATAAAGTCTAATTTTTGCTTGCTCCACAGGTATCCGGACTGATGAATCTGAATCAAGATTTAATGCACTCGAAATCTTAACCGTGTAAGGACCAGGAGCATCCGAAATCATTCCTTCAATTACCAATTGCTTCTCAGCAACTGGAACATCAAAATCAATCCTGTCAACACATGAGCTTAGTGCGATAAAGAAAATTATCCATTTGAATTTCACATTCCAATAAGGTTCCTTGCGCTGCATTTAGAATTTAAGGTTATAACTTATGGATGGAAGTATTGTGCCTACAATTGAAAGTTGATACGGTTTTGGAACTCCGTTTGCCGAACTTTTAAAAAAAACTGTATAAGGGTTTTTACGACCATACACGTTGTAAACAGAAAATACCCAAGTTCCCTGCACTTTACTTTTTCGTTTATTGTTTCCTTCAATAACCAAAGCGATATCCAACCTGTGGTAATCGGGGATTCGATATTGGTTACGTTGTGAAAAATAAGCGGCTGTTGTATTCTCAAAAACAAAAGCTGAAAGCGGAATGGTAACAGGCCTACCCGTGTGGTGAGTAAAATTCCCAGTAAAGAAAAATCTTCTTGAAAGATTATACTTCCATAAAAAATTTAAAATATGCGGCTGATCAAAATTAGATGGGTATCGTTTTCCATCATTAATTGATTCAATAGACGAGGGTCCGGAAATTAATCTAAACGAACGGGAATAGGTATAATTAAGAGTTCCTGAAAGTCTTCCTGAATTCTTGGAAAGAGAAGTTTCAATGCCATAGGATTCACCTTTGCCTTGCAATAAATCCGTTTCAAGATGATTATTCATAAGCAGTTGAGCCCCATCTTTGAAGTCAAGTATATTGTGAATGGATTTATAGAACATTTCTGCAGAAGTTGTATACTTCTTTTCGCGGAAATCTTTAAAAAAACCAACTGAAATTTGGTCTGCCTTTTGAGGTTTAAAATAATATCCACTTGGCTGCCAGATATCAACAGGAGTAACCGCTGTAGTATTAGTTACCAGATGAAGAAATTGATACATTCTATTATACCCTAACTTAAAAGAAGCTGTTGGGGTCACCATCCATCTAAAAGATATTCTTGGTTCAAGTCCAGCGTATCCCTTAATGATTTCAGCTTTACTAAAATTCAATGTGTCAGTTATTGTGGCCACATCTCGAGGCACACCCTCTTTATAAATATTCACAGATTCCGAACCAAACGAAACAAATAATGGCAACCTAATTCCAGCTTCCATAAATAAATCATCTGTTAGAGCCCATCCATCAGCAACATAGAAGGCATTTTCGATTGAATGTTGATCATCAAGAGCAAGAAACTTCACATTAGATTCAGGTGTGTCAGGTTTTACTGAGCCAGGAGTAAGTCCATAGTGAGTCAATTGCCACCCAAAATTAGTTCTATGCTTCCCCATCTGATAATTAAACCCTGCTTTAATCGTCAATGATCTTATTGCAAATGAAAGCTCTGATGCTGTTTGTGGATCAGCATTGGTTACACTGTACTTGTAGTTACTTATTCCCATAATAAACTCAGAACTTAACTTGGGACTAAATTGATGATCAAGCCTTAATGAACCCAACAAATTATTCCACCTATAGGTTGTATCACCTGTTAGGCGAAAGGCGTCCTTACTAGAATACCCAGTGAATGAAAGTTTGGTGTTGTTGTTTATTAAATGAGTTAGTTTTAATGTACCATCATAAAAGAATACCGAACTATTTCGCAAATCTGCATAGTCAGTGCGAATCGCTCGAACGAGATAATCAGAATAAGTAGATCGAAACGATGCTGCCAGAGTTGTCTTATCCTTTTTTAATGGACCATTAATCATGAAATTGCTTGTGATCATTCCTATTCCTGCGTTTCCATTCCATTTCTCAAGAGTGCCATCTTTCGACCGAATGTCAAGAACTGACGAAACGCGTCCTCCATATTCCGCAGGAATTCCTCCGCGATAAAAGGAAACATCCCTGATTGCTTCAGAATTAAAAGCTGAGAGGAAACCAAAAACATGAGAACTACTAAAGACTGGAAGCCCATCATACAAAACAAGATTTTGATCAACACTACCCCCGCGCACATTAAACCCAGCTGCCGACTCCCCCACCGTTGTTACTCCTGGTAAAGTTTGTATCTGCTTTACCAGGTCTACTTCACCTAATAAAACCGGTGACCGCTTAATCTCTTGCATACTCAATTGAGTTAATCCAATTCTGCTTGTTGTTGATTCGCGCGTGGCTTGGTCGCGTATGATTACTTCATCCAGTAAAATAGCCTTCTCCTCCAACTCAAGAGTAATCACACCACTTTCATATGCCAATAGGTCAATTACCTTATTATCAAAGTCAACAAAACTAAAATCAAGCACATACACCCCAGGAGCAAGTATCAATTTATAGTTGCCTGCTTCATCCGTTGTAGTACTGTATTTAGAATCACTGACTTGAATGGTTACGCGTGGTAAACCTTCTTTGGTTTTTGCATCCTTTACACTACCCGTAATGATAACCTGTTCATTAATTTTTGATCTTCCTAATTCACCGAAAGTATACTTATCAATTGATTTCTGTTGACGAATGGCTGTTTCAATTGCCCGCTTTCTCAGTAATACCTGTGTAGGATCTTTAATAATAACGATCACATTCGGATACATGCTAAAAAAACTCAAATCTGTTCCTATAAAAATATCACTTAAAACCTCATCCAGAGTTTGCCCCTTGTAACTCTGTTGAAGAATAATTGGCGCTATCCACTCAGGTAGATAATAAAAAGTTGCGCCATTTTCTGTGCTGAGTTTCTCAAGAATTACGGAAAGTGGTTTTCCTAGTTCTGTGCCATCAAGTTTGTGTTCAAGAATATTCTGCGCAGAGACTGATGTAGCAGCAAGGCAAAGGAATAATATTACAAATTTTATTAGCCTGCTCTCCACTCCTGATACATTCGAACAAAATAGTGATTATAATTTCCTTGTCTTTATTTTATTAAGAATAAAATTCCCAATATCCTTTCCTTCCTTTACTCCTACATCACACGCCAGACGATAATGAATACCACCATACATTCTACTAATAGCCGCCTCTTCAGACGCATCATAAAATGATTTGAAACTACGGGCTGTTAATCCAAATTCAACTTCCGTAGAATCCGTGAATGCAAAGTTATCTCCAAACAAACTGGTAAGTGTTGTTGCAGAGGCTGCAGAGATAACACTATGGCCACTCGTATATTCCGGAAACGGAGGTGTTTGCAATGCTGGCACCCAATCCTCATCAATGTATTGATTAATATAGGTTTCAGGGCGAATTAGTTTACTCCTATACTTCTCATCCCAGCAAGAGATAAACGAGTCAATTAATGCAATGGAAACACGGGTGTACGCTTCTGCGCTTTGAACAAAATCTGCGTGAACTTGAGTACACACTACATTGGTAATGTTCATCCAATGCCCACCAGGTGAAATTTTCTTGGTAGCAAACATAACATGACCTTTTACATTCATCATAAAAGGGTTACAATCCCAAAAGAATGCAATTTCCCTTTGTTCTGTTGTCAGATTATTCCCAATTTCATATACCTCAATTGCTTCCTTATAAAATTGACTATTCTTGGCTGCTGAAAATGGAGTGGGCGGAATCGGTTTAAATTGTTGAGCCGAATCAATCGCGAAAGGTCGGATCTTATTCCAATGTGGCTCAATTGCATCCATGTATGCTGGTGGTGTGGGCTTCCATGTAGCGGGATCATCTAATATAGAATACTTAGGGAACGATCGGGATTGTTTATAATTATCCTTTGAAGACCACGCTAAAACATGATCCGCTATCTTATCTCCAAATTCGATTGACTTATCAAATACTTCTTCAGGTATACCCATCTGCTGATATTCCTTCATGATTCCGCTATAAAAAACATCCATCTTATCTTCGGAAAAAATCAATGTACGGCCTACCTTCAATGCAGCTTGAACTGAGGCAAGCGGAAAGCAATACTCAACTCCCACTTCGGGCTGAGGAAAAGTCTCTAAACCAGTTAACTGACCAGCCAGAGTCTGATAATCTGTATTTTGATGAATTGCCGCCTCATAGGCTGCAATACTTGAGTATGCATAAATTCGAGATGCCACCGGAGGTGAAAAAATATCATGCACGATTACATCTGTAATTTGCTTGAGTGATCTATGCAAATATTGAGGGCTTTGCGACTTTACTTTCCATTCCGTGTTATCTGTCGAGCAAGAAGCTAATAATGCAAGTAACAACGATAATTTCAAAATATTTCTCATATCATAATTCTTCGACCATAAAAATAGTCATAATCTAAAATAAAGCAGAACTTACTCTTTCATTTTTCTGAATGAAACTACTCGATCATTATTTCTTGAAACAACATAGAGCAATTTATCCGATTTGTCTTGATTGAAAATCTCAATACTTCGCCCCTCACCTTTAACAACAAATCCAGATTCGCTGGGTAAGATCGGCTTGAAATTTCCTTCGCCATCACCCAATAATATTAAACCTAATCCTGCATCGTATGCGCCAAATTCAGGCTGTACCGCATTCAGATTACCTACCAACAAAACATCTGCATTTCCATCATCATTTACATCATAAACCTTTACATCAAAGATTGGAAACAATTGGGCTTCTTTTGGTAGAGGAATGAGTTCAAATTTCCCATTTGAATTCTTTAAATATACCGATGAAAAAGTATTCACTTTCATTTGTGCCGAATTGCCCTTTTGCATCGGAGTTACAATATCTTCTAAGCGTACATTTCGATAATCTTTATAGTGAAGAAATTTCTTTTTAAGAGTTGGTAACTGTTTTACTAATTGATCACGTGATGTAAATGGATAACTATTATCACCATTATAATATACAAGTATATGATCCGAACTTCCATTGGAGTCAAAATCTCCCAAATACATGGTTAATGGTTTTTCAGCAGTAGCTGTTATTCTAGAATTCAATCCCAAATTTCCTACAACAAAATCAACATCTCCATCTCCATCAAAATCATCGCCTGCAATTGAATTCCACCAACCATGACTTTGCTGCAAGCCAAACGACTCAGTCAAATTTGAAAACTGATGATTCCTATTTTGAATCAAGATTGTAATGGGCATCCATTCGCCTACTAAAATTAAATCCATCAACTCATCCTTGTTGATGTCAGCCCAAATTGCATCCTTAACCATACCAGGCCTTACTCTTGTCGGATTATCAAACGCACTATTTCCGAGCCAGCGCATGTCAGGGACAAAATTACCTTTGCCATCATTTTTAAGTAAGAAACTCACTGGGCTCATTCCATATAAAAAAGGCATCACACTTGCCCCAATGAATAAATCAACATCCCCATCCTGATCATAGTCTGCTGGTTTAATACATGAAGCATTCAGGTAAATATTTTCAAAGGCATTTGATTTTTTTTTCAAGTTACCTGAACCTTCATTGACATAGAGTCTGGGTGATAATAGCTCCATCTTTTTCAATTCTTCCTGACCACCTGAGGCAACAATCAAATCCTGATCGCCATCATTATCTACATCAAAAAATACAGCAGCAACATCCTCAGCCAATGAATCCCTTTCGATATCTAAATATTTCTTTCTTAGCCATTTTCCTTCCCGTGTTTGAATAAAAATTGCACCTGATTTTCCCTTCGCACCACCAATAAAAATATCCTCCAATCCATCGCCATTCATATCGGCTTTTGCCAAAGGTGGCCCTTCTGTACTTTGCATGTGTGGAATTAAACCTTCATGATTGAAGGCATTGAATTCATTTTCCCGATGCGTAAAATCAATTTTTTCAACTTTCTCAAGCAATGGGTTAGACTTGTGCAGCTTAGTATTATCAAATTTTTCAAGTGAATCACTCTCACTCAAAATAACATTCCGGTCTTTTGACTCAAGAGTTGAAGTCTTACCATCAGGCCAAATAACAGTTAGTTTAAATTTTTCATTCTTCTCCTTAAGTCCAAATGTAAGCGAGTAATCAGAGGAAGAACACCAACCCCGCACGGGGGATAGTTCCTGAATCTGATCAAAATCTCCTTGCGATAAGATAACCTTTGCTCCTATTGCAAAGGGATTTCCTGAAGTTGTATTTCCCTTCAGGTCTACTTTTACAAAGCTATCTTTAGCTGAGCTATTCTTATAAACGAGTGCATTTCCATTTAGCTGATTCACTACCAGATCCGGATCACCATCATTATCTAAGTCACCATAGGCAGCACCATTAGAAATTGATTTTAATGAAAGGCCAGCCGTAAGAGTTATGTCCTCGAAAGAGAGATCACCTTTATTCCGATAGAGAAAGTTACTCACCTTTCCTATCGGCATTCCCTTTACCAGAAACAGTGGATCTTTCACAGCAACCCGTTGAACAGAATCATCTGAAATAAAATTTATATAATCCAGATCGTTTGGTCTGCGTTCAATTCCGTTGGTGATAAATAAATCTTTCCAGCCATCACCATCAAAATCAACTAACAAAGGACACCAACTCCAATCAGTTGCCTCCACTCCTGCAATGGGTGCTATGTCTGTAAATAAAAGTTGACCTGAATTTAATCTCCTATTCAATTGTAAGGTATTGCGAGACACCTGCCTTCCATAGCCATGCTTTATCTTGAAATTATATACTTCGTACGAATCTTCACCCGCAGAAGTCTTGATCACAGATTCATCTTGTGGTAACATGTCCAGTGTTACAATATCCGACCACAAATCATTATTAAAATCAGCAAGGTCGTTACCCATACTAAATCGACTTGAATGATTAATACTCGTTTCAGTTTGTTGAGAAAAAGTTCCATCTTGCTGATTGACGTACAGGTAATCATTCTCATTAAAATCATTCGAAACATATATATCAGGAAATCCATCCCAATTCAAATCCGATACCCCTACACTAAGTCCATAGCCAATCTGGCTTGATAAGATGCCGGCTTCCTTTGTTACATCGGTAAAATAAGTTTTACCGGTTTGACTAAACTCATTTTTATACAACTTATCTCCGGCAAGGGAGTCGGACTCAAATCGTAAACCAACTTTACCATACACGCGTTGTGAGTGAACCGAATGGTTTAACAGATACATATCCAGGTCTCCATCCAGATCGTAATCAAAGAATGCGGCCTGAGTAGAAAAGCCTTTAAAGTAAATTCCAAATTCTTCTGCTTTTTCAGTAAACGTTAAGTCACCATTGTTAATGAATAATTGGTTATATCCATCAAAAGATTTGTAGTTTCCAACCCCACACAAATAAATATCCAAGAGGCCATCGGCATTTACATCTACCATACTCACGCCCGTTTTCCAATTTCCCAACCCAGCTACACCTGCCCTATCGGTAATATCCTCAAACTTAAAATTTCCCTTATTTAGATAAAGTTTATTGGGTTGTTGATTACTTGAGAGATAAATATCAGAAAGGCCGTCATTATTAATATCACCAATAGCTACTCCGCCTCCATTATAATAGTATAAGTATTCAATGATATTGAATTCCTCGTCCTCAATTAGTTGGTTTGTAAATGAAATTGATGAATGTGATGGTAAAATCAGTTCAAAGAGAGAATCAACCTCAGAAGATTTTTGAGGCGAACATGAAAAGGTAAATATCAGTATTGTAAGAAACCAATTACTCTTTCTAAATACGATCGATAGCAGATTCACCTTATTTTGTTTTATAAAACAAAACGGTATCATCATTCCTTGCCACTAGCAACACATTTCCATCCTTCACCTTTAACTTAACAAAGTCTCGGATTTCACCATCAACCTTAAGTCCGGATTTTATTGGCGACATTGAAGTAAACTCACCTTTGCCATTACCTTTTAGAAAAACTGCATAACTGGCATCATACCTACCAGCCTCTGGTTTGACTCGGTGCAAATTACCACCGAGAACAATATCAACACTACCGTCCTGATCATAATCAAAAATTTCGATGCCATACATGGCCGAGAACTGAGCTTCTACAGGAAGTTTCTTAAAAGTAAATTTTCCTTTGCCATCGTTAATCAGTATTCCTGTGCCAAATTCAAATGCTTCTAGTTTCACTGCACTTCTCAGTTCATCTTCTGTGAAAATATCTTGTATTGTTTGATTCTTGAAATTTTCATACTTCAGATATTTCTTTTTTAATGATGGAATCTGCATCATCAGATCATGACGTAGCACCATCGGATAACTCTTGTCACCATTAAAACTGCAAATGATTTGCTCTGTGGTCCCATTTTTATCAAAATCATTCACATACATAGTTACTGGCTTCCCTACAGAGGCTCTGAACCGTGAGTTATAACCGTGATTGGCAACTACAAAATCCACATCGCCATCCTGATCAAGGTCAGCTGCTTTAATTCTGTTCCACCAGCCATTTGTTAATTGTAGTCCGGATTGCTCTGTATTATCAGAAAACTTTCCTCCTTCATTTATAAAAACCTTAATAGCCATATATTCACCTACCACAATAAGGTCAATATCTTTATCACCATCAATATCGGACCACGAGGCATCTGTTACCAATCCGATTTTAATTAAACCAGGAGCAACAGTAGCTGTTACGTTTGTGAATTCACCTTTCCCATTATTATTTAAGATATATCCATTAGTTGGTAATCCGTACAAAAATGATTGGCCTCTTACTCCGACAAATAGATCAAGGTCTCCATCATTGTCATAGTCACCTGATTGAACCGTTGACGAATTCTCCAAAGCAGCAGTAGGAAGCACCTGAGGTGATTTCACGAAATTGCCTTTACCATCATTAATATATAGGCGGTCTGCAAGCGCATTGGAAACTGAGGTAAACTCGCTGCTGCCACTACAAACATATAAATCCAAATCCTGATCATTATCCACATCAAAAAACAAGCAGGCCTGGTCTTCTGATATACGATCCGCATCAAACAGTTTTTCATTTACTGATTTAAAACCTCCATCAGAAGTCTGAAGGAACATCGCCCCCGGACTGTCCTTTGCTCCCCCTAAATAAAGATCATCCAAGCCATCACCATTGATATCTGCTTTTGCTATTCTAGGGCCTTGAGTACTTAGCATCTCATAAACCAGTTTATCCCTATCGAAGTCTACAAAATCACTCTCATGGTGTTTATAATTAAGATATGACTTATCTAGTTTTTCAAAAAAAGTAGCTAACGCTATTAACGGTTGTGGCGTAACCTCAACAGCATCCTTTTGATCAATTATTAATTTCTGATTTGTAACTATATTAAGAAGAATTGTTTCTTTAGAGTCAGGCCACTGAATACGGATCTGATCCACTGTATCAATTTTACCCAATCCAAAATTCGGTCTCGGATCAACTGACGATTCAAATCCACGGTTAGGAACTTGCTCTACATAAAAAATTTGGTCTCGATGTGTTATAGTGATTTTTGTGCCTAATCCAAATGGATTCTTTCCGGTACCCTTAAGTTCAAACTTCAAATATCGATTTTCTGGATAAACAATATTGCTTTCGTTTCTGATAACAGAGACAGTTTCATTTACGTGACTAACTACAAGATCCAGGTCACCATCGTTGTCAAGGTCACCATATGCAGAACCATTTGAAAAATTAGGATTTCCAAGTCCCCATTCGGCCGCCTTATTTACAAACGAGAAATTTCCCTGATTTTGAAATGCGTAATCAGGTATGGGATTAGATGGAATCAGTTCAACTAACTTCTTATAATCAACTTTGTTATTTGTTACAATTGATTTAACAACTTCATCATTTGAAACGTATTGTAGGTAATCCTGATTTGTCAAATCCTGATAAATACCATTGGCTACAAACACATCTTTTAACCCATCATTATCCATATCAAACATTAGAGCACCCCAACTCCAATCAGTAGCATCCATACCGGAAAGCCGCCCAACCTCACTGAATGTATTATTACCATTATTCAATTGCATCATATTGCGCGTAAACTGATGATAATAATCATTAGTGACACTGTACTGATATCTATCCCAATTCTCAAACGTTGTAACAGTTTTTATTCGCTCATTACTTTCTGGCAACATCTCTGTAACAAATATATCTGCATAGCCATCATTGTTAATGTCTGCTACATCGGCCCCCATTGATGCTCCGCTTATCGACTTCATTTGATCTGTAAGACACTCCTTAAAAGTTCCGTTGCGATTATTTATATAGAGGTAATCGCGCTCAAAAAAATCATTAGAAACATAAATGTCTAGCCATCCATCGTTGTTGACGTCCCCCACAGTGGCACCCAAACCAAATCCGATGATGCTTCCGTAAATACCAGCTTGAACGCTTACATCTGTAAAGTGATTATTGTCATTTCTCATTAACTTATCACCTCCTAGCGGATCGCGCTTCGGGCGCTCATTTTTCATTAGATTGAAACTTCCTATTGATTGATAAGAGTTGTTGAGGATATATAGATCCAAATCATTATCATGATCATAGTCAAAGAAAACAGCATGAGTAGTGAAACCTTTATCTGCAATTCCAAACTCTCTTGCTCGCTCGGTGAATGTATTATCTCCGTTGTTAATGAACAATTCATTCTCCTTATCGTCACCTTTAATGTCTCCCGAATTGCACACATAAATATCCAGCCAGCCATCACCATTCACGTCTGCCAAACTCACTCCGGTTGACCAGGCTTTGCTTCCAGAAACTCCAGCTTTGTCAGTGATATCTTCAAATTTAAAATCTCCTTTATTGAGATATAACTTATTGGATCCCTGATTGGACGTCAGATAAATATCCAGCAAGCCATCATTGTTCACATCGCCTAAACCAACACCCCCGCCATTGTAAAAATTTCGATAGGTATATATATTAAATTCCTGACTGAAAAATAAAGTGTTCTTAAAATCCACTCCCGTAGAATCGGCCGATAGCTCAGTGAACAATCGAATGGACTTCTCAGAAGTTTTTTTTGAACAGCTAAAGGCAGCCAGCAATACTGAGGTGCAAACAAAACAAAAAATACGCTGAACGTTCATTCTAACCAATACTATTAATCTCTTCTCCCTTAATCATCTATTATTTTAGATAGAATGTTTATACTTAGGGTGTAATATATCCTGAATTTTTACCACCACGTTTTGCTCATCTTTGATATACACAATCATTCTTCGGTTTCCATCTAATTTTATAGGATATTCATTTCCATTTATGGTTACAGTTACAAAGGCATTTCCCTTGTAATTATACGATAGCATTTTTAGTACTCTCTCCTTTAATTTATCCGACTGATATTGTTCATTCCAGGGTGCCCAACCGGGGTAACTAAATTCCAGGTTCATCTCTATGATAATATCATCTTTGTCAAAAGCCGGAATGAAAAGCATTTTCATGTCAGTAGGCTGATCATGAAACAACGAGTCGGTAAAACGGTATTCAACAGTGCCACCATACGGACCTTGCGTAACTAATTTTTGTTTATTTAAATCGAAGCACTTACCAAAGTATTCATTTCTTGTATCACCAAAGTTGATTCCAAACACAAGTGAATCTATTCTTATACCATTAGCTAGTTCTGATTTAACGAGTTTTGTATAATCAGATTGAAAGCATCCGCTTAACAGAAAACCCAACCAAGCAAAACTAATTGGGTATTTTAAAAATTTCCAGTTGATCATTATACTTTGTAAATAAAATAAATTTTGTGCCCCTAACTTCAATAAATTCTATATCTCTAATCTGTCCACTCACATGAAGGTTCTCACCATGCCGAAACGTAAATTGATTCTCGTTCATAGCACCTTTAAAAAACCAGCCATGAGAGGCATCCTGTCTTCCAAATTGAGGTTTAACAAGGTATTGATTTCCACCAGCTATTAAATCATACGTTCCGTCATGGTCAAAATCACCAATCAAAAGACTGTAAATTGATGAAAATTGCGCCTGCAAAGGTAGTTCAATTATGTCGTATCCCTTAACCTTGGATAGCAACATAAGCGATGATAATTTATTTACTTGATAAATTTTAGAACTATTAAGAACGTCTTTTGGAAACAATTCGTCAATCGATTTTTTTGCATAATCTCGGTAATAAAGCAAGGACTTTCTAAACGTTGGGAGCTGTGAAAGAAACTCATCCTTGTCTGCAATTGGAAAATATTTGTCGTTCACCAACGTACAGAAAATTTGCTCTTTTGATCCGTTATTATCAAAATCATTTACATACATTCTGTCACCTGATTTAAAAAAAGAATTGAGCCCCTGATTTCCAATTACGAAATCAGGTTTCCCATCATTATTAAGATCTGCAGTTTCAATATCATGCCACCATCCTTCCGTACCGGTTAGCCCGAATTCAGCGGAAACATTTGAAAAATTACCCTTATTGTTTTTCAGGATTGTAATAGGCATCCAGTCTCCCACCAGCACCATATCTTCCCATCCGTCATTATCAACATCCACAATTGTTGCATCAGTAATCATCCCAATGTTCATAAGATCAGGTGCATATTTCTGAGTAACATTCCGAAAAAGACCCTTACCATCATTTTCTAATAGAAAGCCTCCTCCACCATGACCATACACAAATGGATCAAATCGCTCACCTACTAATAAATCAAGGTCACCATCCTTATCAAAATCAATCGGCATAGCTACGCTAGTTGAAAAGGCTGCCAATGGCAATGGATAAGGTGATTCAGTAAACACTCCTTTACCATTATTTAAAAATATTTTATCCACCTGAGCCTCAGAAATGTTTGGAAAAAATCTTCCTCCGGTAGACATATAAAAATCAAGATCATCGTCTCCGTCAACATCGAAAAGAGCTCCATTGGTCTCTTCAGCAAGATCAAAATTTCTGAAGTATTCTACTGAGGCTGAATTAGGATTGTCAATTGCCAAATGGATGAACGCTCCTGATTGATTTTTTCCTCCACCTATATAAATCTCTTCGATCCCATCACTATCAATATCGCCTTTCAGCATAAAAGGTGTTTCATTGCTATACATCGTTGGCAATAACCGATCTCTATTAAAATCAATCAATCCATTACCAATGTGTTTATACAATGCATCATGAACCGGAGTCAATCGAAAATTACCAGCTGCTTTAGGTTTTTTTGAGACTACTTCATTCTTGTTTTTGCTATCCTCTTTTACAACATGTAGCTTTTGGTTAACAGGGATACTGTAAAGGATTGTATTAAGATTATCAGGCCACTTTATTAAAAGCGAATCAATTACCGTTACCTCTTCACCTAAGCCAATGGTAATATCGGGTTGCATGCAACTCTGATAGCCACGCGTAACAAAGTTATCAGCCATATACGTCTTCGTTCCGCAATATGCAACAACTTGTGATCCGACCGCAAACGTATTTTTACTATTGGATCTTAATGCAATGCTGATGCTCTTGAAAGCAGATGAGTCTGTATTATTTTTATAGACTATTGAAGATCCATTAATGTTGTTGATCACCAGATCCAAATCCCCATCATTATCTAGGTCGCCATAGGCACTTCCGCTGGAATACATGGGTTCACTCAAACCCCAAGCAATAGATTGATTTTTAAATATGAAATTACCATCATTGCAGAATGCATAATTTTGAAAGGAAGAAGACGGCATAAGATCAATGAGCTTAACAATCGCATTTTTTTCTTCCTTTATTATTTTTCTAATATTATCCCTGGCTCCTGTATAGGTGAGATAATCCCGATCCAATAAATCTTTATAAATACCATTAGCAATAAATACATCTTTTAAGCCATCATTGTTCATATCAAAAAGCAATGCGCCCCAACTCCATTCAGAAGCTGCCATCCCGGATAATCTTCCAATCTCAACATAATCATTATCGCCAGTTTTTTTCTGAAGTACATTTCGAGCAAATTGATGATGGTACCCGTTTTTAATATTAAGTTCATACTTATTCCAGTTCTCATAAACCATTTTAGACTTTTTGCGATTCAAAGAATCCGGAAGCATTTCTGTAACAAATAATTCAGGATCACCATCATTATCAAGGTCAGCAAAATCGGCACCCATTGAACCCATACTAATCGATTCAAAATAGTCTGTTAAAGACTCAGTAAAGGAGCCATGTTGATCGTTGATGTATAAATAATCACGCTCAAAAAAATCATTTGAGACAAAAATATCGATCCAACCATCAGTATTAAAGTCACCCAAGGTTATACCTAAACCAAATCCTATATTACTTCTATAAATATTTGCCTTCTCAGAGTAATCTCTGAACTTTCCATTTTCATTTATAAAAAATTTATTACCACCGTTCTGTGGATCGGGTATGGCACGCTGATCTTTTACAAGGTCGTAATTACCAACTGATTTAAATGAATTAGTGAGCAGGTAACAATCCAAGTCTCCGTCTTTGTCAAAGTCAAAAAATGCTGCCTGAACCGACAATCCAATGACATCTAAACCATACTCCTTTGATTTCTCAGAAAAGGTTAGATCACCATTATTAATGAACAATTCGTTATGACGATTAGGCGTATCTGGATTGCCCGATTTACAAACATAAATATCTAACAAACCATCTGCGTTAATATCTGCAAAAGTTACTCCTGTTGACCAAACTCCTTTACTAGCCACACCTGCTGCTTCGCTAATATCTGTAAATTGAAAATTGCCCTGGTTCAGATATAATTTATTATCAACCTGATTCCCTGCAAAATAAATATCGAGAAGCCCGTCATTATTGATATCTCCAATGGCAACTCCAGCCCCATTATAAAAATTTCGGTAAGTGTAGGGGTTCAGTTGTTCTGTAAAATGAAGATCATTATGAAAGTCAACACCACTTTGTTGGGTAATGTTTGTAAACAAAGATGAGGTTCGATCATGATCCAGAGAACACCCCCACAAAACTCCAAGTATAAAAATCAAACGTAATCTCATCCCTTAAATAAAAATAGCGTTCAACCTAGGGTTGAACGCTATTTCAAAATTACAAAAGTAACGGTAACTAAATATTAGTAACCAGGGTTTTGTGTAAGCTTGTTAGCGGTTGCTGCTGTAGCTACGATTGCCGCGTTAGGTATAGGCATTAAATTCTTGTTAGGATCATTGTGAGCAGGTTTTTCCCACCAAGCAGCTCCCCATGCACCGAAGCGAATAAGGTCTGTGCGTCTCAATGATTCCTGAAATAATTCCCTTCCACGCTCCGCCAATAATTTACCTTCAGTTAAAGGAGCAATTGTACCCATGCCAGCCCGTGTCCGTAATTTGTCAATTTCAGTAACAGGGTTTCCTACACCTAAACGGAATTGAGCTTCTGCCTTATTCAAGATAACTTCTCCCAATCTTAATATCGGGAAGTCATTATCCGCATCAGGATTTTGTCCAATCTTGAAACTAAACTTTCCAAGGCGAGCACCAGCCTGACGCGAACCGTTAGGAAATAATTCATTGATGAAAGGTGTGTAGTTAATTTCTGCTCCATCAGGATCGGCTTTGTCGAAGGCCAAATCAAGGATAGGAGTTTTCACACTAGGGTCAACATTATAAGCATACTGAGGGCCAGCTATAAAGCTTGCTTCCTTTCTCAAATCTGCATCATCGAAAGAATTATAAAAAGCTTCGAGTGTAGAATATCCATTCCAAGGTTGTTGAGCTAATTTAAAAGTCAACTGACTTGGATAATGTAGCGTCATATACGGAAAATTCATTCCTCCACCCGTTGCCTCATCAAATGGTGCAACCATAATGTGCTCCATATTCTCTACATTATCTGGTGCGAAAACTTTCCTGAAGTCAGGATCAAGACTCCAGTTACCAGAATTAATAACCAAATCTGCATAATCAATAGCCTTTTGTAAATCAGCATTATCAAATGCTCCCAAACCCTTATACACCTTTGCATTCAAGTATAATCTGGATAAAAGAGCGTGCGCTGCACCTTTACTTGCCCTGCCATATTCTCCTCTACCATCCGGAAGATTCGGAATAGAAGCTAACAATTCAGCCTCTACAAAATTATAAACAGCAAGACGATTGGACTGTGGAACATCAACCCCCGGGGTGGTTACTATTTTAACATTACCATAAAGATCTAATAACCGCCAGTAGAAGTAAGCACGTAACATTCTTAATTGTGCCTGTTTTTCAATTGGAAGTGCAGCATCTTTTAATAAGTCATTACACTGAAAAATACCACCAAATGTATCATTCCAAGCCCCTTCAAGACCAATCATACCTGATGATCTGAAATTATGCTGGTGAGAAACGATTAACTCTCCACCATCAAACCAGTCACCACCTTTCTGGGTAACAACAGCTTCATCCGATGGAATTTCCTGCAAAGAAAAATATCCACCATGACCACCTGTTCCATTAAGTAAGCGTGAAAATGCACCAGCCAGCCCATCATTTGGGGTTGGTTTATTTACATTATTCTTAGTACCAACACCCGGATTAGCAGGGGTGATTTGCTTAGTATAGCTATCTACTATTTCCTCCTCAAGGTCAGTACACGATATTGCACCAAAAGTGAATGCAATTATCAACGTAGATTTAAATAAATTTTTCATATCTCTCTTCGTCATTATTTTTTATTATAGACCGATATTGATTCCAAACGTAAAGGTTCTTGCATTGAAATAGCTCTGTCTTCTATCGATACCTGGAGACAAAACATCAGAAGAAGTTGGTGCAAAGCCACCATTATCAACTGCACCTGGATCCGCCAACTGTGGCTCAGGATCAACACCAGTATAATTGGTAATGATAAATGCATTCTGAACGTTTGCATACAATCTTATGTTTTTAAATGCAGTGGAAGAAGTCTTGAAGTTATATCCAAGAGTAATGTTATCTAACTTAAAGAAATTAGCATTCTCCACATACAATGAACTATACTGCGCGGAAGTTAATCCTGGGACTGCCTTATCTGTCTGAATTCTGTTATAAGAGTTAATAGCACCAGGATCCAATGGTTCATAGAATGCCCGGAAACTGTTTACTAAACTATGCCCAAAGGCAGCTCTAAAGAACGCATTCAAATCCCAGTTTTTGTAATTTAACTGGTTAGTCCATCCGAATTCAGCTTTTGGTAAACCTTGCCCCAATTCCTTAAAGTCACCATCATCCTCTAATGCCTGACCCGGTGCTGAAACTACGTTTCCATCACCATTAATATCCTGAAATCGAGGAGCTCCGTTACCTTCTACACCATCAAATACAGGTCCCCAGATCTGACCGATTTTTTCACCAACTTTTACACGAACCATAAAAGTACCGTTTTGACCAGGCGCACCTAATTCAGCGCGAACCTGTTCATCAGTTATAAATGATTCCAAAGTGGTATTATATGTACTGAAAACAATTCCAGGTGTCCAACGTACACCACCCAGATTGATATCATTATAATTTAAGGCCAATTCTATACCATTGGTTTTAAGT
The DNA here is from genome assembly GCA_041742535.1 of Cyclobacteriaceae bacterium. Lineage (GTDB taxonomy): Bacteria > Bacteroidota > Bacteroidia > Cytophagales > Cyclobacteriaceae > ELB16-189. Next base: position 268,185 of record JBGSIM010000104.1, read on the forward strand.
GAGCCTGCATTTTCAAAACGTCTACCGGAAGGATATACAGCAACATCCACAGCTCTTTCGAGAATGAAATCTTCAATATTTCTGGTATAAGCATCCAACGTACCTGTTAGATGATCGCCTATACCAAAGTCAACACCCAAGTTGATTTCTTTCTTTTGTTCCCATTTCAATTCTGTATTGGCATCCTGAGATTTTGTAACGTTTCCCCCTCCGCTAAAAGAATAAGTATACAAGTCCTGAGCAAGACCTGATTGAGAAGGTAAAGAACCAGTAACACCATATCCCAATCTCACCTTAAGTGCATTGAAGCTATTTAATTTCGTGTAACGCAAAATATCAACACCTACACCCGCAGCGGGGAAAACTCCATACTGGTTATCTTTACCTAACTTGGTTGATCCTTCTCTTCTTACTGAAGCATTAAAGAAAATCCCCTTATCAAAAGTTAAGTTAACTCTTGCAAATTGTGCAGTGATCTGGTTTTTAGGTGATGCACTACTACTAATGTTGGTCAAACTGCCAAGGCCAGAAAGTCTGTCTCCTGAATTTTCCAATGCATTGTATCCAAGGTCATCACTTGGGAAGTTACCCAATTCAACAAACATATCTTCAAACTGATCTTGTTGGAAGGAATAACCCCCGGTTACACTTAGATCGATTTTGTTGAATTCTTTTGCATAGGTGGCATAGGCTTCAAAAAGTGTAAACTCTCTATCGTTTGTATATCTCCTTGCCAAACCACCACGGTTCAAGCCTCTGTATAGAGAATTTCTGGAGTAATATTCTCCGTTAAAATTGCTCTCAAATTGCTGACCAAAATTAACAGTGGCTGTAAAATTATCTGTGATGGCATAATCAATCTTGGCATTGTAGTTAATGTTTTTTCTTTTACCCTTGTTCACGTTCTGCTCAAGGATAGCAACCGGATTAAAGTTATCAAACAGGATAGCCTGATAATAATCTCCATTAGGAAATTTAATTGGCGCTGTCGGGTTGAATAATACTGCATAACGTAAAGCATCATTAAATGAAAAGTTGCTATTTCTGTTAGTCATTGACATGTTCAGATCAATTTTCAACTTATCATTCAATGTTGAGTGCGCTAAGTTAGCTCTTGTATTAACTTGGTCAAAACCCGATTCTTTTAGAACACCATTGATATCCCTGAAGTTAGCAGACATCCTGAAGGTGGTACTTTTTGAGCCGCCTGAAACAGCAATGTTATGTACATTTGAAACTCCTGTTTGAGTCACCTCATCCTGCCAATCAGTTACGGAACCCAAATCGTTACCTCCTGCTGCCACATATTCGCTCGCGCTCATATTAGGTTGCATTCTGAATGGAGATGCAGCTGCAACATAACCATTATATTCAACTGCCATGGCATCTCCTCTCTTTGAGCCCCTTTTGGTTGTAACAAGAATTACCCCACTTGAACCGCGACTACCATAGATAGCTGCAGCGGAACCATCCTTTAGCACGTTGATCGATTCAATATCATTTGGATCCACGTTGGACAAAGAAGCACCAATAACACCATCGATTACAACTAATGGCTCCGTGTTTGCTCCTATTGTAGAAATACCTCTTAAGCGAATAGTGGCATTAGTATTAGGATCGCCTCCTCTGTTATAAACACTCAGACCGGCTACTTTACCCGCCAGTAATTGAGAAGGGTCGTTAATATTTCCCTTATTGAATTCCTTTGTAGTAAGTGAAACCACTGAACTGGTTATTTCTTTTTTCTCTTGCGAACCATAACCTGTTACTACAACTTCACTTAATGCTGTAACATCAGATTCCATGGAGGCGTTGATTACTCCTTGAGATCCTACACTAACCTCCTGTGAAGCATATCCCACAAAAGAAAAGATAAGTGTTGCATTAGCACCAACACTGATTCGGTAATTTCCGTCAGAATCAGACACCGTTCCATTGGAGGTGCCTTTTTCGAGGATGTTTACACCAGGAATTCCTGAGCCGTCACCGGCATCCGTCACCTTACCTGAAACGGATTGCTGGGCGAAACTCACAAGAGTTCCAAAAACCAGAATCACCGCCAGATACCTGCGAACAAACAGATAAAAATTGGTCATACGTAATTGTTTTAGGGTTTTAATTGTTGTTATTAAGTATACTTTCGAAATCAATTTGTTAATTGCAATGAATTAAAAACATGATTCCACAACCCAATACTAAGGTGTTTTCGGCAGTTGACAAGCATATAACTCAGTTTTGTTGCACAAAATTTGCGCAAACGGTTCCGCAACCGTTTGCGGAAAATAAAAATCGCCTCTTTTGTTTAGTAAATCAATTATTTTATGAAGTTTAATCAGGTTACTATTAAAGATATTGCCCGCGAATTAGGCATTTCTCCTTCCACAGTTTCAAGAGCATTAAAGGATCATCCAGACATTAGTGTTGCAACCAAAAAAGCCGTAAACGAGCTTGCGGATAAGCTCAATTATCAGCCAAATATTGTTGCTCTCAATCTGCGTCAAAAGAAGACTAATACAATTGGGGTAATTATTCCTGAAATTGTACACTTCTTCTTCTCAACCGTAATTAGCGGAATTGAAGATGTGGCTTACACGGCCGGATACAATGTTATTCTCGCTCAGTCCAATGAATCCTACCAAAGAGAAATTACAGACATGAAGGCGCTATTTAATAGTCGCGTGGATGGAATGCTGCTCTCTATCTCTAGAGAGACAACAAATTTTGATCACATTGAATCCATTATCTCTAAGGGAGTTCCGATCGTATTTTATGATCGTATGTACAATAGTCCTAACAGCAGCAAAGTAATAGTGGACGATTATGCAGGTGCCAAAGAGGCTGTTAATCACCTCATTGAGCAAGGCTGTAAGAAAATTGCCCACATCAATGGGTCACCCAACTTGATAATAAGTATCGACCGCTTTCGCGGATATACAGATGCGTTAAAGGAAAACAAGATAGAATCCAATGAAGATCTTATCGTGAATTGTCAATCGGGTACCTTTGAAGAAGGTAAACGTGCCACAAATAAACTTCTTTCTCAAAAGAATCTCCCAGATGCAATTTTTGCAGGAAATGATCCGATGGCCATGGGTGCTATGATGGCAATCAAAGAGAAAGGATTAAAAATCCCTCAGGATGTAGCTATTGTAGGTTTCAGCAATTGGTTTTTTGGCGAATTAATGGATCCTTCCCTCACAACTGTTGATCAACCAGGTTTCGAGATGGGTCAAGAGGCTGCCAGACTGCTAATCAGACAAATCGAAATGAAGGACAAAGAAGATTTTGATCCCCAACCTGAAACCAAAATCCTCAAAACCCGGCTCGTAATTCGAAATTCTTCCCTTAAAAAAGACCTAAAGAAAAAATAGCAAACGATTCCAATTCTTTTGGAGTGCTATTTCTATGTAAAATCAGTTGAATTAGTTTTACTTTAACCGTTTAACTTTTCAACTGATTTTTTAATGGCAGCTATAATTAACTCGGTCACCAGCATAAGTCTGGGTACTTTAATCAACTTTGAGAAAACAACTACTGGAGTTTTAGGCTCTACCTCGTTAGGAAAATTTAAGGTAAGTCTCTTCTCAGATTCCATTTTTCAGGTCAGCATTACGCGCGATGAACGCTTCGAAGATTTCTCGTATGCAGTAGTTGCTAAGCCAACAAAAATTGCATTTGAGATAATTGATAATGCACAATCCATTTTGATCAAGACAGCAACAACTCAGCTTTTGATCTCTAAAAATCCTGTGCGATTTTCATTTCAAACATTGGATGAAAAAGTTATTAACGAAGACGATTCTTTTGGAACTTCCTGGATTGGCGATCAGGTAACAACGTATAAAAAATTACAACCCAACGAACGGTTTATTGGCCTTGGTGAAAAAACCGGAGGGCTTGATAGAAAAGGTTCTGCCTATCAAAATTGGACAACCGATGCATACGGATACGGCAATGGTACTGATCCTTTATACTGCTCCACTCCTTTCTATATAGGTGTTCACAGTCAATTACAATACGGAATATTTTTCGACAACTCATATAAAACATTTTTCAATTTCGGAGCTTCTAATAATCGGTACTCAAGCTTTTCAGCGGATGCAGGTGAAATGAATTATTATTTCATTCACAGAAATTCGGTTGCCGAAATAATTAAAGATTATACTCATTTAACGGGTCGAATGGAGATGCCACCGCTATGGAGTATAGGGTATCAGCAATGCCGCTACAGCTATTATCCCGATAAGGAGATTTATACACTGGCAAATACATTTAAGGAAAAAGATATTCCTGCCGATGTGATTGTGTTAGACATCCATTACATGGATAAGTATAAAATTTTTACGTGGGATCCGAAAAATTTTCCAAATCCAAAGGAGTTGATTTCTACTTTACGGGAACAAGGCTTTCACGTTGTAGTCATGTGCGATCCGGGTATTAAAGTAGAGCCCGGCTATGAAGCGTATGATGATGGTGTTAAACAAAATGTATTCATTAAATATCCAGATGGCGAAAATTATCAAGGTCAGGTGTGGCCCGGCTGGTGTCACTTTCCTGATTTCACAAATCCAACAACACGCGAATGGTGGTCAACTAAGTTTAAAGATTATGTGAACTTAGGCATCGATGGCTTTTGGAATGACATGAATGAAATTGCTACATGGGGTCATTCGCTTCCTGAAAATCTTGAATTTGATTTTGAAGGGAACAAAGCTACTACCCGAAGAGGACGCAACTTGTTTGGCTTTCAAATGGCGCGCAGCACGTATGAAGGGACAAAGAAATTATTAAAAGGAAAACGTCCTTTCAATTTAACACGTTCAGGTTTTTCAGGCATCCAACGCTATGCAGCGGTATGGACGGGAGATAACGTTTCGTATGATGAACATATGTTACTTGGTGTTCGTTTAGTGAACAGTATGGGGCTAACTGGTATTGCCTTTGCGGGATATGATGCCGGTGGTTTTGTGGGTGATGCAAATACCAAACTTTTCGCTCGTTGGATTTCGATCGCTTCCCTATCTCCATTCTTTCGCGCCCATACTATGATAAACACGCGCGATAGCGAACCTTGGTCGTATGGTGAAGAAGTTGAAAGTATTTGTAGAAACTATATTAAGTTTCGTTATCAATTAATGCCATACATCTATTCTCTTTTTTATGATGCCTCACAAACCGGAATGCCTGTGCAACGATCACTCGCTATTAACCATGCACACGATTACAGGGTTTATGACGGTAAATATTACAATCAATATTTGTTTGGTCCCAGCATTTTAGTCGCACCGGTAGAAAGTAATAAAGAACTTCTCAAAATATTTTTCCCGGAAGGTGATTGGTTTGATGTTTATACAGGAAAGGTTTGGTCAGGCAATCAGGAAACAATTGTTGAATCACCTATTCATAAACTACCTGTGTTTATTAGGGCTGGCAGTGTACTGCCCATGCAAGCTGCAGCAGCAAACACGAGTATTAAACAGGATGAATTAGTTCTTCATATCTATTGTGGAAATAACTCAAGCGAGTTCCTACTTTATCAGGACGATGGCGAAACATTTGATTACCAATCAGGGGAAAGTTCAAAGCGATTGATTCAAATGAATGGCTTCGAAAATAAGGTGAACATAGCAGCTGCTGAAGGTGAGTATTTACCGTCTTACAAAAAAATCAAAATAGTTCTTCATGGTTCGAGTGCTGGAAAAATTTCGTTCAACGGAAGCAATATAACTTTGACTACCCAAGTGCATTCATTCTTTGCTCCGTTAGAAAAATATGATCCGATCAACGAACCCGATTCGATGGGTGAGGAACATGTAAAAGTAGCTTTCGCTGAATATACTTCAGGTAAGATTGAATTGAGTTGGAGTTGAACGGGACACTAGATACTGAATACTGGATGGAAGCCTATTTCCAGTATCAAGAATCAAGTATCCAAATTCTAATTATCTTGCATAAGCATATAACTAACTAATCGCCTGCATGGCTCAGCATAAACCTCACCTTAGCTTCTGGCAAATCTGGAACATGAGTTTTGGATTTTTAGGAATCCAATTTGGCTTTGCATTACAGAATGCCAATACAAGTCGCATCTTTGAAACACTTGGCGCTGATACAGCAAGTCTGGCGTTATACTGGCTTGCCGCTCCTCTCACAGGATTAATCATTCAGCCTTTGGTTGGTTATTATAGCGATAGAACATGGCATGCTAAGTGGGGTCGCAGAAGACCATTCTTTGCAGTGGGTGCTGTACTTGCTTCAATTACATTGTGTCTTATGCCAAACTCCCCAACACTATGGATGGCCGTTGGAGTGCTTTGGATTATGGACGCTTCTATAAACATTAGCATGGAACCATTCCGGGCTTTTGTTGGTGATCTACTACCTCCGGCTCAGCGCACAGCTGGCTTTGCCATGCAGAGTTTTTTCATTGGCATCGGAGCAATTGTTGCCTCCTTCCTTCCTAGTATTTTTAAGAATTGGTTCGGCATTTCAAATGTAGCTGAAGCTGGCACTCTTCCCGATTCAATTCGTTATAGTTATTACATTGGCGCATTCATGCTGTTTATTACCGTGATGTGGACAGTTTTTTCCACCAAAGAATATCCGCCCACAGATATTGGTGAAGAGAAATTAAGAAATCGAGAACATAAAAAAATTGAAAATGAAGGCAAACATCAGTCTTTATTCTTAAAGAATTCAGCAATCTTTTTATTCATCGGACTAATAATTATCTCCATTGTATTCTTAAATCAATTAGAGAAAGAACTTTATGTGTTAGGGTTTGGTCTTATGATTTTCGGAATTGTTCATCTGTTAGCTGCACTCTATATAAAAAATGGAAAGGCATACTTAGGTATTGTTCACATTGTTAAGGATTTCAATACAATGCCAAAGACAATGATTCAATTAGCCTACGTACAATTCTTTACATGGTTCGCTCTGTTTGCCATGTGGATTTATACAACCAGCGCAGTAACAAGTCATATCTTCAACTCAACTGACACAACATCTCAAGCATATAATGACGGAGCAGACCTGGTAAGCAACTTGTTTGGAATTTATAACGGAATAGCTGCTCTGGCAGCTTTATTGCTGCCAATCATAGCTAAATATTCAAGCCGAAGAATGACTCATTTTATAGCATTGCTTTGCGGAGGTATTGGATTAGTGTCTATTTATTTTATCTCTGATCCATTTTGGCTATGGTTCTCCATGATTGGTGTTGGCATTGCCTGGGCAAGTATTCTATCGATGCCTTATGCAATGTTATCCGGCTCTCTGCCTGCTGAAAAAATGGGTTACTTCATGGGAGTATTCAACTTTTTTATTGTGATTCCTCAGATAGTGGCTGGAACATTGTTAGGCGTTATGCTTACTCATCTCTTCCATGGTCAATCAATCTTTATTCTGGTTAGTGGTGGCATCTCTATGGGCATTGCCGCTTTGTTAAGTTTGCGTGTTGACGATCGCGATGAGGTGGTTATTCAATCTGCTTAGGAATAAATTTATGAGAGTAAAACTCACAGTAGCTTCCCTTTTAATTAGTATAACTGTTTTTAGTCAAGACTACAGCGCTTTGCGAAAAGTAATGACTAACCTGAATAGTTCTGATTTAGATAACTGGTGGTCAACATTAAAGAATGATGCAAAAATACCTTTGATTGTTGAAGACTCCGTCTACTTCTTCTACCAAGGCGAAGGCAAAACGGTACAATGGATGGGTGACTTCAATGGGTGGGGTTATCAAAAAGATTTTGCCAATAAAGGAAAGAAAATTCCAAACACTAATATTTGGTATCTTAAATGTGCTTTCCCAAAGGATGCCCGGCTCGATTACAAAATTTTGATTGATGAAACCAACTGGATACTTGATCCTGAAAATAAAAACCAACAGTGGTCTGGTGTAGGTGGTGGTAGTCCTAACTCAGAATTGAGAATGCCCGATTGGCATGAAGATCCATCTGTTATCGAAAGACCAGAAGTACCCAAAGGAAAAATATCAAATGACTTTTTACTAAATAGTGCATCACTTGGGTATCAAGTTACTTATTCAGTCTATCTCCCTTATCAGCATGAAAAATTAGGTAAGCTTCCTACCATCTATTTAACGGATGGATACGAATATCTGCATCCGCAATTAGGAAGCATGAGTACAGTGCTCGACAATCTCATTGATGATAAAAAGATTAAACCAGTTATCGCAATTTTTGTTGATAATCGTGAACCCGTAAATCGTGCAAACAACAGACGCATGAATGAGTTAGCCATGAATGCTAAATATTTGAATTTCTTTGTAGATGAATTGATTCCTAAAATCGAATCAACCTTTCCCGTTATTTCGCACTCACAAAGTCGAGCCATTATGGGTACTTCCATGGGTGGACTTACGGCAACCTATTTTGCATTTACCAGACCTGATGTGTTTGCCTTGGCAGGAATTCAATCACCCGCATTCTATACAAGGCCTCAAATTTATTCCTTGTGTTCCAATCCAGCAGATCCTAAAATGAAAGTTTCTATGACGGCCGGTGTGATTAACGATACAAGTGTCGATAGCAGAAAGATGAAAGAGCTACTGGAGACTAGCAGTTGTGAATATCATTACAGAGAAGTAAACGAAGGGCATTCATGGGGTAATTGGCGCAGATTAATTGATGATATCTTGATTGATCTTTTCCCGTATCAACCCTAAAAATCAATCCCTTACCTTTAAAAATTGTACTGGTTTTATAATTTACTAAATTAAGGCATCGATTTTGTTTAAGTCATAACTATGAAAATACGATTACTGTTTATTCTCATCATCTCTTCCCTCCTATTAGATTCCTGTAGTTCGGGAAAATCTGCCTTAAAAAAAGGTGATTATTATGATGCCGTTTCTCTGGCTGTTAATCGATTAAGACAAAATCCCGATCATAAAAAATCTAAAGAGGTACTCAAAACAAGCTATCAATTGGCTATTGACTATTTGGAATCAGATGCTCAAAATCAAATCGCGGCAAATGCCAATTATAAATGGAAAAACGCAGTTCAGAATTATGAACGAATAAACTATTTGTACGAACAAATTCGAACTTCACCAGGTGCGCTAAAAGTAATTCCCAATCCAATCAATAAATACAAGGAATTAACAGATGTGAAGGCTAAGGCTGCTGAAGAATCTTATGAATTAGGTATTCAATCGATGCTCAAAAATACTCGCGAGGATGCCAGGCGAGCCTACTTTGCTTTTGTAGATGCTAATACCTTATCACCAGGCTATCGTGAGTCCATTGAAATGATGGAGCAATCTAAATTTAATGCTACAATTAAGGTAATTGTAGAACGACCTTTAAGAAATTATAACGATTGGAATTTTGAACCCGTAATCTTTGGCGTGAGACCAAGCATTTTTGTAAAGTTTTACTCTCCACAAGAAGCGCAAGATGCTAACCTGCAGCAAGTCGATCAAATCATAAGATTGGTGGTGAATGGTTATTCCGAAAGCCGGCCTACCATCAGTAAACGGACAGAAGAATACAAAGACAGTGTTAAAGTTGGTGAGAAGACAGTGAACAATGTAAAAATTCCTACTTATGAAAAAGTAAAAGCATCCATGACTATCTATGAGAAGTCGATTACATCACGAGGATCAATAACACTTTTTATTAAGGATGCTAATAACAATGCTGAACTAAGAAACTCAGAAATTATTGGCGAAAACCGTTGGACGGACCGATGGTCTTCTTGCAGTGGGGATCAACGCGCTTTATCCGCAGCAAACAAGAAACTTTGTGGAACCAAAGAGCCTTACATGGCACGTGACTTTCTAATTGTAGAAACCAAAAAAGACCTGGATAACAAGTTAGCGAATGCCTTAACGGGTTTCTACTCAAATTATTAGTGTCGGGCATAAGACGAAACTATCTTTAATTTAAACCATTTCGATCCTGAATGGGTTATTGCATAGTGAACGTCTTCATTTGAATTAAAATTATCTGGTTCATTCTACTAACCTTGGAAGATTACATTTAAAACTATGGTTGATAATTTAGAGGTGGCTACACTTGGCTCAGGATGTTTTTGGTGTACCGAAGCATTTTTCCTTCCAGTTAAAGGAATTAAATCTGTAGTTTCAGGATATTCGGGTGGGAAAGTTAAAAACCCTACCTATAAGGAGGTCTGTTCTGGTCTTACAGGCCATGCTGAAGTGATTCAAGTGACATTTGATCCTACCATCATCTCCTACTCTGAGGTTCTTGAAATATTTTGGAATACCCACGACCCAACTACCTTAAATAAGCAAGGTGCTGATGAGGGCACTCAATATCGCTCAGTAGTCTTTTTTCATAATGACGAGCAAAAGAAAATTGCCGAAGATTACAAATCTCAACTCGATCAATCCGCCACCTTTAAAAATCCAGTTGTCACCGAAATAAGTCCGTTCACCGTATTTTATTCGGCTGAAAAATATCATCAAAATTATTTTGAGTTAAATCCAACTCAAGGATATTGTGCGTATGTGATACGACCTAAAGTCGAGAAGTTTAGAAAACAATTCGAAGCTAAGCTCAATTAAGAAATGAACATAAACTCAAAATTTTTAATAAACAGTGTAACATTATACCTAGGCCTTCGTTCTAACAACAACGAGCAGATAAAATCTTCTCATAGGTTTAGGTTTAGGTAACAAAAGCCCCCTCAGACGGAGGGGGCTTTTGTATTTTATACGAGTCTAAAAACAATCTAAATATCAAAATGAAAACCATGAAGTTCACTTCACTCCTGTTGCTCGTAACACTTTTTGCCTGCGGACAGAAAAAAGCTAAAGATGATTCAACTCCAATCGTTAAAATAAAAAAGACAGAGGCTGAATGGAAGCAACAACTAACTCCTGAAGAATTTTATATCCTTCGCGAAAAGGGAACTGAAATTGCATTCACAGGAAAATATTGGGATAACCATGAAGAAGGGATCTATGTGTGTGCTGGTTGCCAGCAAGAATTATTTTCTTCGAAAACTAAATTCGAATCTGGTACAGGATGGCCCAGTTTTTATCAACCCATCCGCAAAGAATTAATTGCCGTGGGCACCGATACAAGCTACGGTATGGTGCGCGATGAAGTGGTATGCAGCCGATGCGGAGGTCATTTAGGTCATGTGTTTGATGATGGTCCAAAACCAACAGGGCTGCGTTATTGTCTTAATTCGGCCTCATTAAAATTTGAAAAGAAGAAAGAGGCTAAATAATATTTTTGAATAGCAGATTCAGGCCGATGAAAAATCATCGGCCTTTTTTATTACCTTTTCACAAACAAACTACCTATGTGCAGACTAATGGCCTACAAGGGTACTCCTATAATCATGGATGACCTGCTTTATAAACCTAAGAACTCTTTGATCAACCAAAGTATTCATGCCAATGAAATTGAAGAACCATTAAATGGAGATGGTTTTGGTGTAGGCTGGTATGCTCCTGAAATTAATTCTGAGCCTGCTACATATGTTTCAGTAAATCCTGCTTGGAATAATCGAAACCTAAAAAGTCTTGCGCCAAAAATTAAAACAGAATGCATGCTGGCTCATGTACGCGCTGCCACGGAAGGTGTTGTATCTGAATCAAACTGTCATCCCTTTCAATACAAGAACCTATTGATGGCTCATAATGGTGGAATTGAAGAATTTTATAAAGTGAAGAGGCATTTGCGTTCACCCTTAAGTGACGAACTATATAATTGGATTCAAGGGCAAACAGATTCTGAACATATTTTTGCCTGCTTGCTTAACCACTTGCTTAGTTCTGGCAATTCTATAACACCAGAAACCGTAATGGATGCATTTGAGAAAACCTTCCGTGACATAAAAAACTTGATGGTTAAGTATGGCATTAAAGAGGCCGCGTATCTTAATATTGTGGTTACCAATGGAGCATTTATAGTTGCAACACGATATGTAAGTGATCCAAAAGAAGAACCCCTTACCATGTATCATTCCGAAGGAAGCCGATATGTTGTTGAAGATGGAGTGACCAGATTGGAAGCCCCTAAAGATAATGATCAAGCCGTATTAGTTGTCTCTGAAAAGCTGACTGATGGTAAGAATTGGACGATGATTCCACCCAATCATTTTGTGGTTGTAGAACAATCGTTAAACGTGCGCGTCCGACCCATAAAAGATTAACCAACCCAACCTTTGTAGTTTTATTGTTGAATGATGTAGCTTCGCACAAACAGAATACTTGTGTACGATATCACAATCATTGGCGGAGGCATAGTAGGTCTTGCTACCGCACTAACTCTTAAAAATTCAAACCCGGCTTTAAACATTCTTCTGCTAGAAAAGGAAAATGAATTGGCCAAACATCAAACGGGTAATAATAGCGGGGTTATCCATTCTGGTTTATATTATAAGCCCGGAAGCTTGAAGGCCACCAATTGCATTCATGGATATAATTTACTCCTTGACTTTTGTCGTCAACAAGAAATTCCATTTGATCTTTGTGGAAAGATTGTTGTTGCCACTGAAGAGAATGAACTTCCCTTGCTGGAAAATCTTTTTGTGCGAGGTCAACAAAATGGATTGCAAAATTTAAAGAAACTTAACCGCCAAGAATTATTAGAGCATGAACCCCATGTTGCAGGCCTTGCCGGGATATTTGTTCCCCAAACGGGCATTGTTGACTATAAGTTAGTGGCTCAAAAATATGGAGATCTAATTCAACAAAAGGGAGGAAATATTGTACTGGGTGAAAAGGTGTTGGATATTCAAAGTAGTGAGGACAAGAGTGTAGTAATAACTCAAAAAGCAAGCTATACTACAAAGTTGGTAATCAATTGTGCAGGACTTTACTCTGATAAAGTTGCACGCATGTCGGTTCCTGATCTTAACGTAAAAATTATTCCCTTTCGTGGCGAATACTATAAACTCAAAAAGGAAAAAGAGTACTTGGTAAAGAATCTAATCTACCCAGTGCCCGATCCTAACTTTCCTTTTTTGGGTGTGCACTTTACGCGCATGGCGAAAGGAGGCGTTGAAGCCGGACCCAATGCTGTGCTTGCTTTTAAACGTGAAGGCTATAAAAAATCAGACATCAATCTCAGTGAACTCGGTGAAACATTAGCATGGCCAGGTTTTCAAAAAGTAGCTGCAAAATATTGGCGCACCGGATTTGGAGAAATGTATCGGTCATTCTCAAAAGCCGCTTTTACTAAAGCCCTTCAGAAATTAATCCCTGAAATTGTTGAAAGTGATTTAGCTCCTGGTGGTGCTGGCGTGCGTGCGCAAGCCTGCGATCGCGATGGTGGCTTAGTGGATGATTTTATGATACTTGAAGAGAAGAAAGTAATCAATGTTTGCAATGCCCCTTCTCCGGCTGCAACCTCTTCATTGGCTATAGGTGAAACTGTTTCAAAATTGGCTTTGGCAAGGTTTTAGTAGGTGAAGTAACCACTGTCACTTGATTGCAACCGAACCTATACTCTATCGAAAAAATTGATCTTTTTTGTTTATGTTTAATTCTCCGTCACTCTAATCCATACTATCTATGAAATCAAAAACAAAGTGGTTCTACCCTATAGTTGTAACGGTACTTTCTGTTACCAATTCTTTGGCCCAGCAAGGTTACCCAAGTACTCCGCCAGCCGTTTCGCCAATGCCTATGAAACCAGAAATGACAGAAATCTGGGAGCCCGAAGTAAAGGTTATTACACCAGCTAAAAAGTTAGGTGATGCTCCTTCTGATGCAATCATTTTATTTGATGGTAAAAATCTAGATCAATGGGTGAGTCAAAAAGATATTTCGAAACCGGCCCCTTGGAAAATTGTGGATAACGACCATCTTGAAGTTGTACCTGGTTCGGGTGGCATTCAAACAAAATTGCCATTTGGAGATTGTCAATTACACATTGAATTCAGTGCACCTGATGTGGTGGAAAGTGCAGGGCAAGGTCGTGGAAACAGCGGAGTCTTTTTTCAAAACCGTTACGAACTTCAAATACTTGATTCGTATAACAATCGCACCTACCGAAATGGACAAGCAGGAAGTATTTACAAAGACCATGCGCCTTTAGTGAATGCTATGCGTACTCCATTGGAATGGAATACCTACGATATTGTGTATACAGCACCCCGCTTTAAGGCAGATGGCCGAGTAGATTCTCCTGCTCGCATAACCGTGCTGCACAACGGAGTGGTTGTTCAAAACAACACTACGATCAATGGTCTTACTCAATATATTGGTTTACATGATTATCCCACTTCGCATGGGGATGATGTAATTTCACTACAGGATCATGGAAACAAAACGCAGTTCAGAAATATCTGGCTTCGTAAACTTTAATATCACACGAATCTATATCTTGGAAGGGAGGGCTTAGGCCCTCCTTTTTATTTTACCTCTAATACCAATTTACTCTTCGGTTGCCATTGAATGTGAGGTGAAAAGATCTTTAACACAAGAAGCAGTGCAGGAATTTCAGGCGTAGCTAACCTCCTCATCAACTTCATTGCGGATGGAACTTGCATTTGCAACGTCCAACATACCAAAGCCTTTGTGTGAGAAGTGACCTAACCCATTTTCATAAACATATTGTTGTACGGGTTGGGGTGCATAAAGTGTAAAAGGAAATGTGTAGCCACGCACCTCATATTTTACGTCATGATCATAGAGTGGATAGATGCGGGCAAACTTCTTATGCGAAGCCTGAATGCGACTGATGTATTCCTTATCGGCTACCAATTGAAATTTATAGAAGTCGGCCAATTGGGTAGCTGTGTATTTTCCACTGGCTTCCATGCGGGCAATGGTACTGTCGTAGAGTAAGTCAGAAAACTCATCCACGTCCGGGCTAATAAAGCGTTTTCCGCTTTCGTCATTGAAGGATGCTGGCACCAGTACAATGGGTGACAAGCACAAGAACTTTACAGAATCATTAATAGAAACCGGTTCTTCATTTTCAACTGATTCGGGCGTGAGTTGCAAGCTCCCGATCAAGAGTTCCTTTTGCTCAAAGAGCACTTTTATAAAATAGTCTAGAAAATCTTTATCAGAGGCTGAGAATACCAGCGTCACTTTCGAGGAGAAAAAATGAAGGCCTTTACGGCTGATTTTTATCTGACCTTTCAAGCCAGAAAAGTTGTATTGAGTGTATGGGAAAAACTTCTCGTCTTTGCCCAACATCACCAAACCCTTTATTGTTTGAGCCAGCAAAAATTGATGGTGGAAGGGTACATACGCTCCTCTATTTTTTAGAGCAAACACTATCCGTATTCTCACGGTGCAATCCAGTTTAGGGGTAAAAAATATTGTTACTAACCCCGCCTTAAAAAATCTGCGGACAGCTAAGGTACTACAAATCAGTTCAATAAACAGAATGTATGTACAAAAAGTTTAAGTGAAATACTTAAAAATTCTTACACATTAAACCTGAAATGCATCACATCGCCATCCTGAACCACATATTCTTTGCCTTCCACAGCCAATTTGCCAGCTTCGCGGCAGCCCACCTCAGTCTTATACTTCTGATAATCAGGTATTTTAATCACCTCTGCCCGAATGAATCCTTTTTCAAAGTCGGTATGAATAACCCCGGCAGCTTGTGGTGCACGCCAACCCTTCAAAATTGTCCAGGCGCGAACTTCTTTTTCACCAGCGGTGAAATATGTGATCAAATTCAGGAGGTCATAAGCTGCCCGAATCAATCGGCTTAACCCTGATTCTTTTAAACCATACTCTTCCAGAAACACCGTTCTATCTTCCAAACTTTCCAGCTCAGCAATCTGGGCTTCAATAGCCGCACAAACCACTACCACCTCGGCTCCTTCCTGCTTCACCAATTCCTTAAGTGCATCAACATATTTATTCCCTGTATGGATAGCCGACTCATCAACATTTGCCACATAGATCACGGGCTTGTCGGTAAGCAATTGCAAATCTTCAATGGCTTTCTTGTCTTCGGCATCAACCATAAGGCTGCGGGCATTCTTTCCAGCTTGAAGAGTCTCTTTATACGCGACCAAAGTGACTAGTTCTTTCTTGGCTTTTGCATCCCCACTCTTGGCGGTGCGTTCTACTTTTGAAATCTTCTTTTCGATTGAGTCAAGGTCGCGCAATTGAAGTTCGATATCAATTACTTCCTTATCTCCCACCGGATCAACTTTACCCGATACGTGAATGATATTATCATTTTCGAAACAACGGATCACGTGGGCGATGGCATCCACTTCGCGAATGTTAGCCAAGAATTGATTTCCCAACCCCTCTCCTTTGCTGGCACCTTTTACCAGTCCAGCGATATCAACAAACTCAAAGGAGGTAGGCAGTACTTTTTGCGGGTTAACTAATCCTTCCAAAATAGTAAGTCGCTCATCAGGCACAGAAATAACACCCACATTTGGCTCAATCGTACAGAAAGGAAAGTTAGCGGCCTCAGCCTTGTTATTTGAAATTGCATTGAAAAGCGTTGACTTTCCAACATTTGGCAAGCCTACAATACCACACTTTAAACCCATGGTTAATTATATTATTAAATCAGGGCGCAAATATAAGATATCAGGGCAAATGAGGACGGATTGGAAGACTGTAAAAAAGAAAAGCCCCGGTTTTCACCGAGGCCAATCTCAATTTAGGTTTAGGTAAAGTCTTAGTCCCACTTCAGTTCAGAATTCACTTCCGTAGATTTTACTTCATTCTCTTCTTTCTCACGACTGTGATCAAAAGAATCGAAATCAACATCGGGCAATAATTCTGTTTTTACGTGGTTAACCGTATTATTTAATGCTTCCATGAACTTGTTAAAATCCTCCTTATAAAGGAAAATTTTATGCTTCTCATAAGTAAATCCCTCATCATGCTTGTTATACCGTTTTTTGCTTTCGGTAATGGTCAGGTAAAAATCGTTCGAACGCGTTGACTTTACGTCAAAGAAGTAGGTCCTCTTTCCCGCCTTCACTTTCTCAGAGAAAATCTCTTCTCGGCCGTTTGTCTTGTTATCTTCCACAGATTGTAAGTTTTGGTTAGGTTTTTGGGTAAAAATGGGTAAATCGAAGGTAATATTTAATATTTCTAATGCAAAAAGTCTGACCCTTTTTGATCGGATTTATACCGTAATTTAGGGGAAAGCGTTAATTATTGAACTGTGAGCATACGAATTGAAGACATTAAGCTTTCGGGTAGCATTGAATTGCTTGCCAAACAATTGGTGGAAGGCTTCATCACTGGCCTCCACAAATCTCCCTACCACGGTTTTTCTGTGGAGTTTGCCGAGCACAGACTTTACAATGAAGGACAGAGTACACGCCATATCGATTGGAAAGTATTTGCCCGTACCGATCGATTATATACCAAGCAATATGAAGAGGAGACTAATTTACGGTGCGTAATCGCGATTGATTGCTCTTCGTCTATGTACTATCCACAGGACACGCATCAAAAACTAAAGTTTAGCATCTATTCAGCCTCAGCGCTGGCGTACTTATTAAGCAAGCAGCGTGATGCCGTTGGTCTTTGTTTGTTCTCTGATAAAATAGAGGAGTTTACACCCATCCGATCTACCCCAACACACCTCGATAAACTCTTTACACTTCTTGACAGGAGACTGAATAATAAAGCGGAAGCAAACAAATCCACGCAAGTGGCTAAAGTACTGCACGAGATTGCAGAGAAAACACATAAGCGGTCTTTAGTTATTCTTTTCAGTGATATGTTTGAAGGTGGAGAAAACGAAGAAGAAATTTTTAAAGCGCTACAACATTTAAAGCATAACAAACATGAAGTGATTCTATTTCATGTGACGGATCACAATACTGAGCTTGATTTTAAATTTGATGAACGCCCGTACGAATTTGTTGATCTGGAAAGTGGATCAAAGCTGACGCTCAATCCACATGAAATAAAAGATCAGTTCGAGAAACAACTAAAAGAATATCATCAAGTGTTGAAAATGAAGTGCAATCAACTTAAAATCGATTTCATCTCGGCTAACATTCAGAATGGATACTTTGAAGTCTTACAAGCCTATATGATCAAACGCTCGAAGATGAAATGACCTCATCCCCACGTGCCCCAAACACCACAATTCACGTACTATGTTTACAAAAGATTAACACAAAATTGTCTGAATGACCACTTATTGATTAGGCACAGAGGAAGCGAAAGCTACTATGTTCTATGTGTTAAAAAATATTAAGCCTGAAGCTCCTCGTTATGAAGCCAGGATTTTTTAGACATCAATTCTTCTTTGGATTCAACCATGTCTGGATCAGGCACACAGCAATCAACCGGGCAAACTGCGGCACATTGTGGTTCTTCATGAAACCCTGTACACTCAGTACATTTACCAGAAACGATATAATAAAATTCATCTGAAACAGGAGCTTGAGTAGACTTAGCATCTATTTTGGAACCGTCTTCCATTTCCACTTCTGTAAGTGCAGTGCCACCAGCCCAATTCCATTCACGCCCACCTTCATAAATAGCCGTATTAGGACATTCCGGTTCGCATGCCCCACAGTTTATACACTCATCCGTTATCTTTATCGCCATGATGCGCTAAATTTCAAGTTTCTACCTGTACTTTTGCCACAAAAATACGTCACTAAAGTCAACTGTCAAAACAGTAAAGGCGTGTTAAAAGTTTTGAAACAGGATGGAATTAGAAGAAAGGATTAATGCCTTTGCAGCATTAGGTGATAAAATTGATCAGTTAACAGAATCAGAGAAAGAAATCATTGTAGATCGTGCCGGGCAACTCAATGCATGGTTTACACCTGAGTCTGTTCTTTTGTCCCTAACAGGCATCAGGCAATTTCTTTACAGAGAAGCATTGACTAATTGGACAGCTAACTATAATCTTACCCATCAAAGAGAAAAAATTGTTGGTGTGGCTATGGCCGGAAATATTCCCTTGGTGGGATTCCATGATCTGCTTTGCATTCTTATTGCTGGTCACCAAATTGCCGCTAAAAAAAGTTCACAAGATTCTTATCTGATCACGCTACTTTGTGATTGGCTAATTGAGTCAAATCCTAAATTTCAATCAAAGATAAAATTCGAAGAGAGGCTTAATCACGTTGATGCATTGATTGCCACAGGCAGTGATAATTCATCTCGGTACTTTGAATATTACTTTCGAAAGATCCCGCACATCATTCGGAAGAACAGATCATCATGTGCGGTATTAATAGGCGAAGAAGATGCTTCCTTGCTGACAGAACTCGGAAAAGATGTATTTACTTATTTCGGTTTGGGCTGCAGAAATGTTTCTAAGATTTACGTTCCTGAAGATTACAACTTTCCAAACTTGTTGGATAATTGGGAAATTTATCAGCCGATCACGCATCATCATAAGTATGCGAATAACTACGATTATCAGAAGTCAATTATGCTGGTAAACAGCACTCCGTTTTATGATAATGGATTTGTTATGCTTACGGAAAGTGAAAATTTAGTCTCTCCTATTTCGGTTGTTTTTTATGAGACGTATACTGATCTGTCCGACCTAAATAAAAAACTCACGAATCATTCGGAAAAAATTCAATGCATCGTTTCTGCTAATGGATGGTATGAAGGAAGTATTCCGTTTGGGAAGGCACAGCAACCTGAAGTTGCCGATTATGCGGATCAAGTTGACACGATGAATTTTCTGACTTCGTTCTAAGTCTTACTTTCCTCTCATGATTTCAACCCAACCAGTAGAAGCTTCACCATTTACCACCAATCGGTAATAATAAACTCCATCTACAGCATCGCCCCCATTCCAATCATTCTGATAGTCTGCTGCTGAATAAACTTCTTTACCCCAGCGGTTTGTTACTATTAAGCTTGCACTAGCAGGTAAGTTTAAGATAACCAATAAGTCATTTGACCCATCTCCATTTGGGGTAAAGATATTCGGCACAACCAATCCACAACCAAACGTGGGTTCAACAATTACAACATTTTTAAAAGTAGAATTGACAAAACCTACACATCCGTTAGCTAAGGATTGATCCTGTGAAAGTTGAATTTCGTATTGACCAAGATCTATGTTGGTAATTGTAAATCCTGCAGGAGAGGCAGCAACATCTTTGGTAATACTACCTGTCTGTTCCACACTTCCATTACTATAAACTGTATATGTAAAGTCAGTATCTGCGGTTCCTATAAAGTTTGTAAGAACGATTGTTCCCTTACCCTCCAAACAATTGTAGTTAGTCATACCTACCGTAAAATTAACGAGGTCTGGCACGCCCGTTGGATCGATGGTGAAGAACCCAGTTTTAATACACGCAGGATTTGCATTGTCACCATACTTAATAACATACGTATAAGCGCCTACCGGTAGGCCGATGAATACGTAATTATTAAACTGGGTTACTTTCAAAGGTCCATCAATTTCAATTTCTACACCCGTTAAATTCACTGCCGGTGTTGGAGGATTTATATCAAATGTTACTGAGCCATCCGGCACGGCTGCACCACATGTTGCCAACGTAGTGATAGGCGTAATGATTACTGTTGCACAATTATTGGGTGGAATACAGGATGGATCACCATTAGGCAGCACGTTCACAGTAACTACAGTTGTCAATTGAATAGCGCAGGATCCAATACTTGCAAACACATTAAATGATGAGTTGGTTGAGAGTGAACCAGTCGACAGACTTATTGTTGAACCAGTTCCAACCACCGGAGCCCCAATGAGTGTACTGCTAACATTATCCCGTAGTTGATAGCTAACTCCAAGTTCTGAGTTACTGACTTGTATGGATGTAGAAGTTGCAAAACAGATTGTACTGCTTAATGCTGAAACTGTTAAACCCGGTGAGGGGGACGGATTAACTGTTACAGAGACAGTTGTTGTTAATTCTGCTGCGCAGGTAACATTTGAAGCAAAAATATTGAAGGTTGTTGTTGTTGCTAAATTTCCTGTTGGCAAATCTATCGTTCCTCCAGTACCTGCTACCGGGGTAAGAACATTACTGTCATCTGAGTCATCTCTTAATTGGTAATCTACTCCTACTTCGGAGTTAGCGACCTGAATGATTGTGGAATTACCTGCGCAGAACGTTGGTAATTGAGCCGTTACACCCAAACTCAAATCTATTGAGCCAGCAACATTTATTGCCACAGTAGTTGTCATTTCCACTGGCGCACAAACACCTCCCGTTGCCAACACATTAAATGTAATAGGTACACTCAATGCGCCTGTTGATAAAAATATTGTAGCTCCATCGCCATTAACAGCCGAACCTATCAGACTATCATCGGCATCATTTCTCAATTGATAACTCACTCCAATTTCAGAATTAGAAATATCAATTGATGCACCGCCACCAATACATAAGGTTCCGCCTGGACCATTAACCCCTAGTGAAGGATCAGGATTTATATCAACATTAACAGTAGCAAGATTGTCTAATTCAATTGAACACGTCCCATTCGATGCGAGAATATTAAATGTCGTAGTTGCAGCAAGATTGCCGGTCGGTAAATCAATAGTACCAAGCGTTCCCGCAACGGTTACGCCAATCAAACTATCATCTGAATCGTTGCGTAATTGGTAATCAACTCCTACTTCTGAAATGGCAATCTGAATATTTGTAGCTGTGCCTTCACAGACGGCAGGTGCTTGCGCTGTAACACCAAGTGTGGTGTCAATTGCACCAGCAACGGTTACAGTGGCCGTTGATGTTAACTGAATTGGTGGACAACTACCGCGAGTAGCTAACACATTAAAGGTTGTTGTGGCGGTAAGTACGTCTGTTGGTAACGAGATAGCACCACCTGTTCCAACAACAGCTGAGCCTATAGGAGTATTACCTGAATCTCTTAATTGGTAGCTAACTCCGAGTTCAGAACCAGCAACATCAATAGAACTTGTGCCCCCAAAACAAATAGGAGTAGTTGAAGCTGTAACTGCTAAGCCAATAGCTGGAGGATTGTCTACTGAAATCGTAAGCGGAGATCCAACAATAGTTCCGGTACAATTTGCATCCGCCACACTAATTAATGTATAGGTAGTGGTAGCTATTGGTGTTACTGATATCGAAATAGAATTTGTAGGTGAATTTCCAGGGAATGTTGTTACTCCATCCGAATATTGGAATGTCCATGGACCTGTTCCTGTAAAATCAAATATTAAATCGGTGCTCTGTCCATTACATACTGAAGCACTTCCACTTACCTCAGCTGTAGGCAAATCATTTACAGTAAGAGTAACACTTGTTGGTGCACTGGCACAGCCCGTGTTAGTTTCTGTTACAAATACAGTCGTAATATTTGCAGTTGCACTGCTGAAACCTAATTGTAAATCTGTAGGTGCTGAACCTGTTACTAAAACTGTTGTTAGTGCAGCATCACTATACCAGGTATAAGTACTTGCCCCATTAGGAGTAGTTATAGTTGGCGGAACAATGGCATCTCCCTCACAATACACTGAAGGCGCAAAAGTTACTGCAGGTGCGACTGGAATAGCATTAACAGTTAAGGTAATAGAAGTAGCAGGGCTTGCACAATTACTGCCGTTAGTTTCTGTAATAAATACTGTTTGGGTGTTTGCAGTTGCATTACTAAATCCCAACAAAACATTTGTAGGATTGGTGCCCGTTGTAAGTACTGTAGTTAAACCAATGTCACTATACCATGTGTAGGTACTACCTCCAATAGGAGTTGTAACAGAAGGGGCATTAATGGATTCTCCAACACAATAAGTTGACGGGCTAAATGTAATGACGGGTGCAGTAGGCACTGCATTTACTACCAGAGTTATGGAAGTCGAGGGGCTCGTACAATTACTCGCAGTTGTCTCGGTTATATATACTGTCGTTGTATTTGCTGAAGCACTACTAAAACCCAATTGAGCATTTGTTGGAGAAGTACCAATTGCCAACAAAGTTGATAAACTTACATCGCTGTACCACCTATATATGCTACCTCCAACAGGTGCAGTGATTGTGGGTGGCGTAATGGGTAAACCAACACAATATGTACTTGGACTAAATGCAACAGTAGGCGCTAGTGGAACTGGGTTAACTGTTAAGGTTACAGGCAACGCGGGACCTGTGCAAGCATTGCTATTCGTTTCTGTTACAAAAACTGTGGTAGTATTTACGGCTGTGCTACTAAATCCTAATAACAGATTAGTGGGATTTGTTCCGGTGGTTAACAATGTTGTTAATCCAGCATCACTATACCAGCTATAAGTACTACCAGCTGTGGGAGTAGTAACAACTGGAGGCGTAATCCCATCACCAACGCAATAGCTGGAGGGTACAAATGTTATTCCAGGAGCAACAGGTACTGGACTGACAACGAGTGTAACGGCTGTAGCAGGGCCTAAGCAAGTACTGCTGTTAGTTTCAGTCACAAAAACATTAGTCGTATTAGCTGTTGCACTACTAAACCCTAACTGGGCATTGGTGGGTGCGGTACCGATTGTTAATACAGTAGATAAACTTACGTCACTATACCAGGTATAGGTGCTTCCCCCCACGGGAGTTGCTATTACAGGCGGGGCAATTACCGCACCTACGCAATATGTACTTGGACTAAATGTAACAATGGGAGCAACCGGGATTGGGTTTACTGTTAAAGTGACCGGAGTTGATGGCCCCATGCAATTACTGATGTTTGTCTCGGTAACAAATACTGAGGTTGTATTTACAGAAGCACTGCTAAAACCAAGTTGCGCATTGGTTGGACTAGCTCCTGTGGTTAAAATGGTTGTCAAACCGGCATCACTGTACCAAGTATATGTGCTCCCCACAACCGGCACTCCAATAACAGGTGGCGTTATGGTGGCGCCAACACAATATGTATTTGGGGTAAATGTAATAGCAGGTGCCAACGGTACTGCGCTAACAGTCAAAGTAACGACAGTCGCAGAGCCTTCACAATTACTGACATTAGTTTCAGTGACAAACACAGTTTTAGTATTGGCACTTGCGCTACTAAAGCCAAGTTGCGCATTGGTTGGTGACGAACCTGTTGTTAACACAGTAGATAAACTAACATCACTATACCAGGTATAAACATTACCTCCTACTGGAGTTGTAATAGCCGGTGCTGTAATCACATTCCCAACACAGTATGTATTAGGACTAAAAGTAACTGCCGGTGCCGGAGAAACTGGATTAACTATAAGTGTAACCGTTGTGGCAGGCCCTTCACAATTTGTGCCATTAGTTTCGGTAACAAATACAGAAGTAGTATTGGCCGCAGCACTACTAAAACCTAGTTGAGCATTGGTAGGTGTTGTGCCCGTTGTTAATACGGTAGTTAACCCTGCATCACTATACCAGGTATAAGTGCTTCCACCCACAGGAGTTGTTACGAAAGGCGGTACAATGGCCACCCCCATGCAATAGGTATCTGGACTAAACGTAATCAAAGGTGTAAGAGGTACCGGGTTCACGTCAACTGTGGCCGAACCGCTGCTTGTGACGGAAATACAACCATTTGCATCAGTTACACTTGTTAAAGTGTAGTTTGTATTTGTAATTGGAGAAACTGTAATATCAACTCCACTGTTATAGCCATTAACTACTCCATGCCCGGCAATAGTTAGGGTGTAAGGTGCAAGGCCACCTGTTATGTCGACCTTTATAGTTGATGTCTCGCCCACACAAATTGGTGTGGTGCCCGTGAGGCTTAGCACAGCATTAGCTGGCGGTGGGGGTTCAGTTATTGAAATTGGCCCAATCGTCTGACTACAATTAGTACCATTATCACGAACCTCAACCGAATAATCCCCTGCCGATAATCCTGTAATGTTTTGTGATGATGACGTAAAGCCATTAGTGGCTGTCCAAGAATAGGCATAGCTGCCAGTTCCACCCGAAACATCTAAAGAAATTTGACCACTGGGAACTCCGCAACTGGAACTGTTAATTGGAAATCCGGGAGAGACACCTGCCGTAATATCTGTTGTGCCATTGATTGTGAAATTACCATTGAAATCAGAAGGATTGCCATCTTGAACTACTACAAAATAAGGACCTGGCTTTAGGTTAGTAACAAGAAAGGGTACTCCCAACGTTATCGGTTGGCTTACGACATTGACCGGGCCAAGAATAAACAACGTAAGAGGCGGAATTCCAGAAGTAGCTGTTACTATGATTGATCCATTGTCCAGAACTCCATCGGTGCCGGGTGCACCACCTGCGTCTAACAAGTCGCGGCAAGCATCTTTTTTATTTGTGAGCGTTACGATAGGCGCTTGAGCCCATGCATAAGTCGAAAAAAAGGTAAGTCCTAAAAAGACCCAAAAAAATAAGTGTTTAGATTTCACTCGGGGTATCAATTAATCTTAAATTTTATATGCTTAGTGCAACCATTCTTGTCCTGAATATAGAGGTTGTATTCTCCCTTTCCCAAGGAGTTTATCTCGTTATCTTTTATATCCAGCTGATTGTTTTGATCCTCACCAGAGAAAACGAAACTCGTGTATGATGTATTCGATTTTTTAAAGTTCATGACTATTTTTCCATTCGGCTGGTTCTCAGTTGTGTGAGTTATATCTAGTTTAACTTCAATTTCATCACACTCACTAAAAAGGAGACGGTTCTGATAGTTAATAGGGCCAACTGAATTTCGGCCAATGCCATTTGCCAGTGAAAGACTGCCTACCAATAAAATGGCTACTAAAGCAGTGGATTTTAGGCGGTTAGAGTAGGTCATATAAAGTCACGAATCAAAGCAAGATAAAGCATTATTACGGGTCTTGCAAAAAATGTGGTAAGCCATGAATTGATGCAATTATGTAACTAAACTTCT
The DNA here is from genome assembly GCA_041742535.1 of Cyclobacteriaceae bacterium. GTDB lineage: Bacteria > Bacteroidota > Bacteroidia > Cytophagales > Cyclobacteriaceae > ELB16-189. Next base: position 293,917 of record JBGSIM010000104.1, read on the forward strand.
ATTCAAGCTGATTAAAAAAAACGTTTCGTCATCCGGGTAATGTTTTACCCCAAAAAATAAAATTTCTAATACTTCCTCTTTAATATCTCGCTTAGTATAAATGCCCTCTTAAAGCTAGCGGGATTCCTTAACTCCTTCACATACTTACTCATCGGCTTCTCCTCCCCAATCTCATAATGATGAAAGCCCTTGAGCTTCTCAAACTTCATATTTGTATCCTCTAACTTTAAAGTATCTTCTAATGAAGGTCTTTTGAAAGCTTCGCTTTTTGCTTTTTCGTAGGTTTCATAGATCGTATCCTCAGATCCATAATCACGCATTTTGGTAGGCTGAATTTCGTCCTCCAAATCGTCATCGTAATCCACATAAGCAGGTTTGGGCTTTGAAACAGCTACTTGCTTGGGCGTTACTGGTTTAGGAGATTTTGCTGCCTGAATTTCGCGAAGTAAATCCTCAAACGAAATGGGCTTCGTTTCACTTGACTCCGAATAGGGTTCGTCAAAATTGCGTTGGTCAGGCTTTACCGAACCAGATTTTTTCTTGCTCGCCCTCGCGATAAGGGTTACAACCACAACGATTATCCAAATCCAAAACTGAATATCCATAGACTTAATCAAAGGTATCGAAATAATTCGAAAAACAGCGTTTTTGAGATTTATTTGCGTTGGATAAAATGTGGATGAAATGGGTAGCCCCTATTTTCCAAATGCCAATCATCGGGTTATCTTTGCCCTCTTATTTTTTCAACCACTAATTCTAAAGGGTTCATGCAGTTATCGAAGTTGGAGATCAAAGGATTTAAAAGTTTTGCCGATAAAATAGTAATCAATTTTGACGAAGGGATTACCGGTATTGTTGGCCCCAATGGCTGCGGAAAGTCTAACGTAGTGGATTCCATTCGCTGGGTTTTAGGCGAGCAAAAAACAAGTGCGCTTCGATCAGAGAAGATGGAGAACATCATCTTTAATGGTACCAGCCAGCGTGCACCTCAGCAAATGGCAGAAGTTTCACTCACTATTAATAACACAAAGAATATTCTCCCTACAGAATATTCTCAAATCACGATTACACGAAGATTGTACCGCTCCGGTGAAAGTGAGTATCTGCTCAATAATGTTACGTGTCGACTGAAAGATATCACCAATTTGTTTTTAGATACGGGTGTTGCTTCAAACAGCTACGCCATTATCGAGTTGGGAATGGTGGACGATATTTTGAATGACCGCGACAACTCAAGAAGAATGTTGTTCGAAGAGGCCGCAGGTATCTCTAAGTTTAAGAAGCGCAAAAAAGAAACCCTGCGCAAGCTGGAAGATACAGATGCTGATCTGGAGCGTGTGGAAGATCTTCTTTTCGAAATTGAAAAGAACATGAAAAGCCTTGAGAAACAGGCTAAACAAACTGAACAGTATTATAAAATTAAAGAAGACTATAAAGAGAAGAGCATTCAGCTTGCCAAAGTAGTTGTGAACAAACAGAAGGAGACTTTTGCTACCGTTCAAAAGCAAGTTGAAACTGAAGGCGATCGCAAAACAAAACTAGCAGCAAGCGTTGCCGAAAAAGAAGCCTTAATTGAAAAGTCAAAAGCTGATTTGTTATTGAAAGAGAAAACCCTTTCGTCTCGCCAAAAATCAATTAATGATTTTGTTGCTCAGATCCGGCAATACGAAAGTGAGAAGCAGATAAAGAATGAGCGGTTGCGTTTCCTTAATGATCGCGTAACTAATCTTAAGGAGCAAATAGATCAGGATAAGAAGAGTAACGAACGTGCACGCTTCAGTATCCAAAGTTTAGAAACAGAACGTGACTCAGCCAGCCAGGCGTTAAAAGAAATCACCGATCATGTTAGTTCACTCAAAGCAGATTACGAAACACAAAAAGCAACTACCTACACGCTTCAAGGCGAATCAGATGCATTGCGTCAAGTGTATCGCGCCAAGCAAGAAGAATCTTTTCAATTAAACAAATCGCTAGAGATTCGTGAGATTCAGATTTCTTCATTCAAGCAAGAACTAGAACGCACTACTTCAGATACAAGTCAACAAAGCGCAAGCATTGCTGAGTTTGAGAAGAAGACGGTGATTCTTAAAGAGGAGATTGCTGAGAAGAATGCCTATCTCGAAAAATTAAGAAAAGAAGAAGAAGACATTCGCCAACGCATTTCATCCTTGGAAAAAACCATCGAGATGATTCGTGAAGAGATGACGGAAGCTGGTCGCAAGCTGGATGCCCGTCAGAATGAATATCAACTCACAAAATCATTAGTAGAAAATCTAGAAGGTTTTCCGGAAGCGATTAAGTTCTTGAAGAAGAATGTAGGTTGGACAAAAAATGCTCCGCTCCTTTCGGATATACTTTCCACAAGCGAAGATTATCGTGTAGCGATTGAAAATTACTTAGAGCCTTATCTTAACTATTATATTGTTGAGCATGAAGCAGAAGCGTATGAGGCTATCAACATATTAAGCGATGCAAGTAAAGGAAAAGCAAATTTCTTTATTCTTGATTCCTTTGAGAAGTT
>JBGSIM010000105.1:0-4407 GCA_041742535.1 Cyclobacteriaceae bacterium
TTTTTCCATAGCACTGTAACGCAGCTGGTTTATAGGTTAGTATAAATAACCTCGCAACAAGTTAAATGCCACGGTCGAGAAGATCGAATAAAGTTTGGAACGACCGATTCATCAGTAAGAGCTGTTCCATTCCGAACAGCAATGTGTTCGGTTTTACTTATCGTTTAAACTTATCGCGCAGTTGTGCTAGCTTGTCTTCCATAGTCTCCACAGCTTTAACAGGTGCCTTCGGCTTAGGAGTTCTTTCTTGTCGAGTAGTTTGCTGAGGAGCCGGAGTATTTCCAAACGGATCACTTTTCAGCGAAAGCGCAATGCGTTTGCGAGCCGCATCAACCTCCAACACGGTTACTTTTACTTTTTGTTGAACGGCCACCACTTCGTTGGGATCTTTTACAAAGCGATCACTCAAATGACTGATGTGAACCAAGCCATCCTGATGTACACCAATATCCACGAACGCTCCGAAGTTAGTTACGTTAGTTACAATACCGGGTAGCGACATTCCAATCTTCAAATCTTTAATTTCATGAATACCTTCTTCAAAAGAAAATACTTCAAACTTTTCGCGTGGATCACGACCGGGCTTTTCGAGTTCAGATAGAATATCTGTAAGCGTTGGTAAGCCAACTGTGTCTGTCACATATTTTTTAAGATCCAGCTTCTTTCTTAGTTCAGCACTGGTCATCAAATCTTTCAGTGTGCAACCCAAATCTTTCGCAAACTTCTCTACCAATTCATAACGCTCGGGGTGTACAGCACTTGTATCCAACGGGTTTTTAGAATCGCGAATACGAAGAAACCCTGCACACTGTTCAAAAGCCTTGTCTCCTAATCTTGGAACCTTTCGAAGTGAATCGCGCGTTGAAAAAGCACCATGTTGATTGCGATACTCAACAATACTTTTTGCTAACACAGGTCCAAGCCCAGAAACATACGACAGCAATTCTTTGCTAGCCGTGTTCACCTCTACCCCTACTGAGTTTACGCAACTCATCACTACGTCATCAAGTCCGGCTTTTAATTTGGATTGATCTACATCATGTTGATATTGACCAACACCAATCGACTTGGGATCAATCTTAACCAACTCAGCTAATGGATCGGTTAACCTGCGACCAATCGAGACAGCACCGCGTACAGTAATATCATGATCAGGAAATTCTTCGCGCGCAACATCTGATGCGGAATACACAGAGGCACCACTTTCATTCACCATCACTACCAAAATTTCTTTTGGCAACCCAATGCCTTTCACAAAGGCTTCTGTTTCGCGGCTTGCCGTACCATTACCAATCGCGATGGCATCAATTTTAAAACGATCGCATAATCCCATTACAATGGTAGCCGACTTTGCTGTTTCGCGTTGTGGTTCGTGCGGATAAATTACCGTATTGAAAAGCAATGCACCTTGTTCATCCAAACAAACCAACTTAGTGCCTGACCGAAAACCCGGATCAAGAGCCAACACTCTTTTTTGACCTAAGGGTGATGAGAGTAATAATTTTTTTAGGTTAGAAGCAAATACGTGAATAGCATCATTATCCGCTTTCAACTTCGACTCCACACGCACTTCTGTTTCGAGCGAAGGTTTTAACAATCTTTTGTATGAATCTTTAATAGCCAAACTCACTTGCTCCGCTCCGGCAGATGAAGATTTAATAAATTGCTTATCTAAAATTTGAATGACTTGTCCTTCTTCGGGTTCAATATCCAACGTAATAAATCCTTCTTTCTCAGCTCTACGCATGGCAAGCAACCGGTGCGAAGGAGTTTTTTTCAACGGCTCTTTCCAATCAAAATAATCTTTAAACTTTTGAGCGTCTTCGTTTTCAGCTTTGGATTTGATTACCGAAGCTTTGATAACTCCTTCTTGCCAAAAGAGTTCGCGCACTTTTTGTCGCGCTTCCTGATTTTCGTTTACCCACTCTGCAATAATATCACGCGCGCCATCCAATGCTTCCTGAATGTTAGCTACTCCCTTTTCAGAATCAATAAATCCGGAAGCAGTTTTTTCTAAATCGATCTTGCCTTGTTCAAAGAGTGTAAGCGCCAACGGTTCCAGTCCTTTCTCTTTCGCAATACTCGCACGTGTTTTACGCTTCGGTTTATAGGGTAAGTATATATCCTCTAACTCGTTGAGTGTTTCAGCATTCTCAATTGCCTTGGCCAAAGCAGGAGTAAGTTTCTCTTGCTTTTCAATGGATTTAAGAATTGCCTCTTTGCGTTTGTCTAATTCTACCAGTTGCTCGTGCCGATCGCGAATAGCGGCAAGTACCACTTCATCCAAACTGCCCGTTAATTCTTTCCGATATCGTGCAATGAAAGGAATAGTAGCTCCTTCTGTTAGCAAATCAACAACACATACTACCTGTTCTGGTTTTAGAGTTAACTCACCAGCAATTTTAACAATGTTCTTTTCCATTACATACAATCTGAGGCGCGAATTAAATTAGTTTGATGAGTAATAAAAAACCGCAGGTGAATATTTTAGGATTTTTTATCCACATCGTTGACTGGCAGCGTAATTGAAAAAGTAGATCCTACCCCATGTTGCGATTTTGCAGTGATTGTGCCACCCAAATTATTAAGAGATTCCCGGGCAATATATAAACCCAATCCCGATCCACTTGAATTTTCATTGGCTTTATAGAACATGTTGAATATTTTGTCTTGGTATGCTTTAGGAATACCAACTCCGTTATCTTTTACTTGAATGACAATTTTATTATCCGTTATTTTTTCTTTTATAATGATGGAACAATCATCTTTATACTTATCGTGATAGCGAATGGCATTGGATACAATATTGTTCAGCACGATTCTGATTCGAGTGGAGTCAGTATTTATTTGTAAATCCGTAGCAATTAGGTTTTGAATTTTGATTATGTCATTCTCTACTGAGAATTTAAGTCCTTCAATAATATCGTTTACAAGATTGTGAAGATTTATTTTTTCTAAGACAACTTCTTGCCTGGTATTGCGCGAATAGTTAATGATATCAATAATAAATTTGTCCAGCACAATTATCCGCCCCTTCATCAAGGCTAAATACTCTTTTAATTCCTTCATATCATTGCTCGCTTCCGAGATAGTAATCAATCCCGATAAGGAACTTAAGGGTGCCCGAAGATCGTGCGAGGCGCTGTACACAAACCGATCTAGCTCAGTATTGGTTTTTTTTAGTTGTTCATTTTGAAGACTAATTTTTTCCCTACTGGCTATTAATTTTTTTTCATTACGATGACTGTTTCGCAGCACTAGATAGAATAAATAAGAGCATATCCCAACATAGAAAAAGGTGTTTACAATAAAAAACGCATCAATTTCGGATTGATCAAATTTTCGTTTCGGCAAAGGAGAATAGTCTGAAAAGAAAACTAAAAAATGGAGAGCCACAGAAAAAAGCATAAAAGATATTCCCAGATACCACTCCTTGTATCCAAAAATGACCAGTGCCGCAAAAGCAGCTATTCCTAAAAACATATGAATGCCCGTAGAAGTAGACTCGCTTGAAGCCACTGCATAAAGAGCCAGATTGATTGAGACAAGTCCAAACAAAGTTGCTGTTCGATGGTACCCCACCTTTACAAGAACGAACAAGATTATTCCAATCGCTGTGAATCCAACAAAAATAGTTGTTGGTACATAGGTAATGAACAGTAAATCCAGTACCCAAAAAATAGCTGTTATTAATAATATAATTAAAGAAAGATGAGTGAGTAAGGTGGGATGGTTTTGAGAGGATGATTGATCGGGAATACGAAACATAGAAACTCTCGCAAGATTGAATAAGTAAATTATATTAATAAATCAACACACACAAATCATTTGGTACATTGCAATTGAATAAATATTAGCTCATGAAATCCTTTTCCATTACTTGTATTTTATTGCTTGTTGTAGCGGGCACAGGAATTTGTCAAAAGAAACCTAAGGAAGCAGGCACCTATTTTCCTGGTAAGGATTGGACACATAAAAAACCTGACGAGGTAGGAGTAGACGCGCAGAAATTAAAAACTGCTGTAGATTTTGCTGTCGAGCATGAAACAAAAAGTTCACGCAGCATGGAGCAGAATCATTATCAAACATTTGGTCGCGAGCCGTTTGGTGATGCCATTGGACCCATGAAAGACCGTGGACCAGCAACTGGAATTATTATTAAGAATGGATATGTCATTGCCGAATGGGGCGAACCTTTGCGACCCGACATGACGCACAGCGTAACAAAAAGTTTTCTGTCGGCCACAGTTGGGTTAGCGTATGATCGCGGCATGATTAAAAGTATTAGTGATACCGTGTATAAATATATGGCGCCTATCGAAGTGTATGCACCAGTAAAAGTTGGCAACAAAGCTGATCAATTTGGCATTCCGCAAATGATAGAATTGTTCAACACACCGCACAACA
>JBGSIM010000106.1:0-1801 GCA_041742535.1 Cyclobacteriaceae bacterium
CTATCCCAATAGGGCCCTATGGTTCAGAGCGCTCAATAGGGTTTGATTTGAATACAGCAATGGAATACAGGTATAAATCTGGATTGCTGCTGCGCGGCATGTTTGATTTCTCCAGCTTTGCCTTTGAACGGGGAACGATCACTCAAATAAGCAATGGTAAAGAGTATGCGCTGTCGGGTAGCAACAATCTGGTATCCCTTTCCTTTTCAGGAGGGTACTATAAAAATATTGGCAGGTTCGCACCTTATGCATTTGCTGGTATTGGGGTTTCATTTCTTTCTAAACCAGGTATTGAGGTTAATGAGATCAATAGCTATGTAGACACTAGTTTGCTGGTTAAAGGTTATTTTAGTACCATTGGTGGTGTTGGCCTTGATTTTATTTTAAATCCGGTGAAGGATTCTGATCTAAATGAAAGGAAATCTCTTTTTATCGTATACGTGGAATCATTCTACACATATATCCCAGTAGTGACTGAAACCTCTTCCCATCGGTTTAACTTAATCACGTTTAACCTTGGGATAAAAAATAAATTTTAATACGCTTTAACAGGAAGGACTCCGGATAAAAGGGTTACTAAAAAAGGAACAGGTACTTTATGCAGAACAAGGGATTGCTATTCATACCCGATATTAGTGGATTCACTACGTTTGTTAATTCTACGGCCATCGAACATAGCCAGCATATCATCAGTGAATTATTAAGCGAGATCATTGATTCCAATATCCTAAATCTGAAATTATCCGAAATTGAAGGTGATGCGATACTTTTTTATAAGTTCGGAGATCCGCCTTCATTCGATGAACTCCATAAACAAGTGGAAAAAACATTTGTGAACTTTCACCGGCAACTGAAAACCTATGAACAGAATCGTATTTGCAATTGTGGTGCGTGTGAAAGTGCGCCCAGCTTAACACTTAAAATCATTTCACATTATGGTGAGTTCGCTACCTACCAGGTTAAAGACAATTTCAAGCTGATTGGAAAGCCAATCATTACAGCCCATCGTCTGCTTAAAAATACGATAACCGGAAATGAATATTGGCTAATTACCGAGCCTCTGCTCAATGCCGTAGCCAGTGGTGTTATGGCGAAAGGGATAGTCCTGGAAAGCAGCATTCAACACATTGATAACACTGATATACAAGTTCACTACCGTAGTCTATCAGTACTACGTGAAAATATTTTGGCTAAACCACGGAATAATGTATTGTTAAATCAGCCACATTCTGAAGTCTTGAATCTGATGTATAAATTGCCCTGCGATATGTATTCTCTCATGCAGGTTGTTACAAACTTATCAGTACGATCGCAATGGATGGAAGGCGTTAAGTCGATTGAAAAATCGGATCATAAGATTAATCAGCTTGGTAATGTACATAATTGTATTTTGGCCAACCGTTGCGACATTATTCAAACCACCGTTTTCAGTAAAACTGATTCCACTATTGATTATGGCGAGATGATTGAAGGGATGGGATTTCTAAACTTCACTTTTGAACGGTTGAATGATCACTCTACACAACTAACGATCAGGCTAAGTATAAAGAAGAATTTCATGATGAACATTATGTTCTTTATTATGAAAAGACGCGCTATGAGAAACGACTTTCATAAGTCGGTTGAAAAGCTTGTCCTTCTTGCTACTTCAAAGAATTTCGCTAATTAGTCAGCCCTTAAAAAGCTGAAAGGGTTAAGATTAATGAGAATATGAATTGATTTTAGTTGAAAAAATCTGCAAGAAAGTAGAGTTTTATATCGAAAACCTTGCAGATTTTTATGCTCTCTACAAAAGCCTCTC
>JBGSIM010000107.1:0-2389 GCA_041742535.1 Cyclobacteriaceae bacterium
AGGAGTACTTCATGAAGGCGTAGCACCCGAAGAAATAAAAAAGGGTAAACGCCATCAGGTGTTTCGGCTTTCTTTTGATGCGCGGAAGTGCTATAACGAAAAAATGATTGAACAAAAATTAACGTACATTCATCATAACCCCGTGCGTGGGAAGTGGATGTTGGCAGAGGATTTTACGAAATATCAACATTCAAGCGCTAGCTTTTATGGGCTCGGAGAGCAAGGGAACTTTTCCGTTTTTCACTTTAAAGATATTAGCGTTTAGTAAGGCTCAGCGTCCCCGAGGCGGGTGACGCTGAGGGGGAGAAGTTGCTTATACTCCTGATCATACTGGAGCCTTTTGTTACGCAACACAACCTCTAAGGTCATTTCCTGGCTCATGTCTTTTATAACATAACCTTGAGGTGTAATGCCAATCGTTAGTTTCATCTTGCTAGTTTCGATGTCCCCTTTCGGATCACGCAATTGAAATGGAATCTCTGCGAAAATGTCTCCTCCATTCTCCTGACCGCTTATTTCTACACTGTTAGTGTTTATAGTATAGCTAAGACCAGCAGCATCTTCAACAAGCACAACTGGGAACTCAAACGCTGGATCATAGAAGTCCCTTACCACCTTGTCCTTTTGAGAGAGCGCTTTCGCCCATCTTTTCAGAAAATTGTTAATGTCTTCCTTCTTTTCTTTTGGTGCCGAGCAACCAATAATCAGAATAATAAATAAATACAGGAAATACCGATTCATTGAAACATAAATTGAATGAAGCAAGGTAATTAAATGTGGTAAAATTTTGAATGAAATCTGCGGCCGAGGTCGAGTTCTCTGCCAGCGCCACCTGTTGGGTAATCTCCTCTTTGGTCGTAATCCTGAGAGATCTGATAAACACGTTGTTATAAAAGACAACAGGTATCATTTACAATGTGTGTTTACAAAACCCACCGAGCGAAGGATCCCCCGATCCAAAATCCGAAGAGATCCTTCGCTCACTTCTCTTTCAAAACAAATCACAGCATTCAAACTCCGCTGGCAGCAAAATGTAAACTATCCGCTCAGGATTGCTTACGCGTACGTAGGGTGCGGCTTCGATTTACTATTTCCCCGCATCACCGCCTCAGGATTCTGTCGTGCTCATAACTCCATAGCAAAGAAGAGAAAGTCTTAAGTTCCGCGCAGGAGGGAAGACCCACTCCAACATGCTGGCCGCACTAATTTCAAAGTCCACCGTACCCATTGCAACCGAGCACCAACCAATTACACCTCCGCACCGGGCAATCACAAAAAAACATACCTGCAGTTGTATTCCAGCAGGGATCTTACAGAACCTATCACTCTACTTAAGTAGTATGATGTAAATCATTATCCTGAATGAACCTCATCAGGGATACTTCATCACATTTATAATACTTTAGTTCAACCATTTAAATTGAATTAAAAAATTAAATGCCATGAAAAATAAAACTGTAATCATCACGGGTGCCGCTTCGGGCATAGGAAAAGTTGCTGCGGAATTGTTTGCCAAAGAAGGGGCGAATGTTGTGGTCTCCGATATTCAGGAAGTTGTTGGCGTGAAAGTAGTAAACGACATAAACGCAACAGGCGGGAAGGCATCATTTTTCAAAACTGATGTAACCAAGCCTGAGGAGATGGAAGCGCTGGTCAATTTTGCTGTTAAGACTTATGACAAACTAGATATTGCCGTCAACAATGCCGGGATAGGGGGTGAGATAAATCCGCTAGCCGAAATGAGCATTGAAGGATGGCAACAAATCATCAGTGTCAATCTGAATAGTCTTTTTTATGGAATGAAATACCAGCTTCAAGCGATGCTGAAAAATGGAAGTGGCAGCATTGTCAATATTTCATCCATATTAGGTTCGGTAGGTTTTGCAGGTTCAGCCGGGTACACCGCTGCCAAACATGGCGTGGTGGGTCTTACACAAACTGCAGCTCTTGAATACTCACCTCAGAAAATAAGGGTGAATGCGGTAGGCCCTGGATTTATTGAGACGCCCTTACTAAATGCGCTTGATGCTGAAATGAAGAAGCAGTTGGTAATGCTTCATCCTATTGGTCGCCTGGGAAAAAGTGAGGAGGTTGCGGAAATCATATACTGGCTAGCGAGTGATAAAGCATCTTTTGTAACGGGTAGCTACTATCCGATTGATGGTGGCTATCTGGCTCGCTAACAACAGGAGAGAAGCTGGCATCAAGAAAATTCTCAAGTCAGTGAAGAACGGTGGTGTTAGTCTACCTAGTCGTCCCTTAAAAACTCGTTTTGAGTAGAGTTTGATTTTTGAAGACTAAGGAAAGTGTTTCAAAAAGTTGGGTCAAAAAGACGCTTGGATTTATTTTCCACTTGTTGATCATCCGTTTGAAGTTCATGCCTGCTGCT
>JBGSIM010000108.1:0-6112 GCA_041742535.1 Cyclobacteriaceae bacterium
AAAATATCTTTCGATTGATCGTAGGTAAATGTGTAGGTGAGAATCTGCCCACGTGGCTCAAAATGTGTGTACACTAAAATATTAGCTTCATTCATTCCTGTAAACTCACCACGTACTGAGTACGAAGGCAATCGATTCTTATCTAATGAAATTTCCATGTACTCACGGCTCAAACTACTTTGATCACGCAGGATCGCTACTTTAGAATAATTTTCTTTTCTAATCATAATCCGTTCGCGTTCGAAGGAAGAAAGTAATTGCTTACTTTTCTTAGTCACCACCACCGAAACTGAATAAATTCCTTCAATTGATTTTTCACTGGTTGTTTCCTTATTCATGTAGCGCTGCACTAGTTCATGAAAGTCAACTTGTTCAAAAGGATACACCTTTCGGTTCTGTTTCATTTGATAAAGCTTCTCCATAGAGCATGAACTTGCAATAAAGAACAGCGCAGAATACAATATGATCTTTTTCATAATCTCCAGATAATTAATCCCTCAAAAAACTATATCCGCATACTCGCCCTTTGCACAGGTTCGGCACGACAGCCTACCTTTTAGTGCAGTGGGTTTAAATAACGATTTACCCATCAGCATCCGCACACATTCTTGAATCCCTTCCGTAATACTGGGGTGTGGATGCACACATTCTGCCAATTCTTCAATTCCTTTATCCATTGAAATAAGAACCGCAACAGCTTGTATAGCGCTACTTGCATGATTGCCCACCACCTTCATACCCAAAATCTTCATTTGGTCATCGTTGGTAACCAACAATTTAATAAATCCCTGGGTATTTCGCTTGGCAATTGCCCTGGAAATTGTGCTATACTCCAGAGTTACCACTTTATAGTCAATTCCACTCTCTTTTGCCTGTGTTTCATTCATCCCCACCCCTGCCACTTCAGGGCTCAGGAACATGATGGTACTTATGTTTTCATACACAAGTTTACGATCAGGTTTACTGAACATTCTCTCTACCGCATGACGAGCTTCTAACTCACCAACATTCACCAACGAAATATCAGCTGTTAAATCGCCCACCGCATAGATATTGGTGATGTTCGTTTGCGTTTCAGCATTTTCAATACCTCTTTTTGTGATATTGATGCCCACTTCATCGTTGATCAGGTTTTCAATATTGGCTACCCGACCTACAGAAACCAAAGCCTTTTCTACATTAAAAGTCTGCTTACTACCATCGGTATATTCCAACTCATACTCCACCCGACCGTTGATTATTTTCATGCTAACCAGTCGTGAGTTTCGATGGATTAAAACTCCTTTGTTTTCCATGTTACGTTCAACAATCTTAACAACATCTTCGTCCTCGAAAGGAAGTATGCGATCACCTTTATCAATCAAGTGAACTTTTGTTTTACCAAACCCACTAAAGATAGTTGCGTACTCGCAACCAATTACCCCGGCTCCTACAATCACCATGCTCTCAGGGAAATCATCCAGATCTTCGATGCCTTCGCTGGTCAAAACAATTTTTTCATCGATAGGAAGCTCAGGCAAATGTCTTGGTCTACTACCAGTTGCTAAAATAATATTTTCAGCATGAACAATTTCTTTATTTCCAGTTGTTGAAATTTCAACTTCATGCTTACTAATAACTTTTGCGCTACCATTTCTAAACGTTAAAAGGTTTGCGTAAGACGATGAATTCAAGAGCTGCAGATGCTCTTCCAAAAGGCTTTTTCGTTCCTGAACTGCCTTCCTAACTTCACTTTGAATTTCTTTAAAACTAATGGAAGGTTCCTGAATGTTATAACGTTTCAAATTTTTACGAAAGGCCGATTCCTCACGGGAAAGCTCCCACCAGGTTTTTGAAGAAAGTGCCCCGTTGGTGACTCCGGCACCCCCTACCTGATTTCTCTCAATCAATAAAGTCTTCTTTCTAAAATCAATTGCGCGCATAGCCGCTGCATAACCAGACGGACCAGCACCGATAATTACCAGATCAAATTTTTCCATAAACGATTAAAGCCATAAAACTGCTTTACAAGGTACAATTTCCCGTTAAGGAATCAATGTAAAAAGTACCGCGAATGCTCGAATGTTCTTTAGCAAATAGTGCCATAAAAGTAGAATTGGAAAACAAATGGTTAAAGTGAATTTTAGATTTAAGAATTGATGTTACGCATTATGTGAATTCACTTCCCGCTGATAACGCAGATTCACGCAGAATTTATTTGAAGACTTCTGCGAATATCCCTGTAATCTGCGGGAAAACATAGTCTGCGCAAATCTAGATAAGAAGGTTATGAACAAATCCTTAATTTTAGGCTCAAGACCCAAATTCAGCCACACTCTATGATTGAACAGCTAATAGAATGGGATAAAGAACTGCTGATTTTTCTAAACAGTTTTCATACTCCTTGGCTCGACCCGGTTATGATGCTCATAACCAAAACTTTCTTTTGGTTACCGTTGTATGCTTTTTTGATTTATCTCATGTTTCGAAACTTCAAAAAAGAAACCTGGTTTATATTGATTGGTGCAGCGATTACCATCTTACTCTGCGATCAAATTACTTCTTCTTTTATGAAGCCTTTCTTTGCGCGATTACGCCCATCACAAGATCCTTCCATGGCCGGATTACTTCATCATGTAGATAATTATAAAGGCGGCTTGTATGGCTTTGCTTCCGGGCATGCTGCCAATACATTTGGAGTTGCCCTATTTGTTTGGTTAACCTTGAAACCAATTTATAAATGGATGTGGGTGATTTTTATTTGGGCTGCTTTGATGACCTATACACGTATTTATTTGGGGGTACATTTTCCTGGGGATATTATTGTTGGTGCAACACTAGGTCTTGGCTGCGGTTGGATTGGGTATAGAGCATCCAACTATTTGCGAACAAGTAGAAATAAAAAACTCCATCAACCTAATTGATGGAGCTAAATCAAGAGCTTATTTATTTACCAAAGAATTTGCCGGCAAGTCCACCCAAAGCACCCAATGGATTTGATTTACTATTGCCTCCAGTAACACTTCCCAATAAGTTTCCTAAATCTAAATTATTGTTGCCACTCATTGACTTCATCATATCGGTTAAATCGAATGAGTTATCTTTTGGATCGTTGGTTTTATTTACAAATTGATTCATGACTGTTGGTATTAAACCAGCAACAATACTTTGAGCCTGAGCATTTGACACACCAAATTTTGAAGCAAATGTACCTGCAACAGAAGTAATAATCTGTTTAACCATTGGATTGCTGGCTAAGCTGCTAGTTGATGCACCCCCTTGAAACATAGAAACCACTTGTTGCATATTGCCTTGTGATACTTGTCCCTTAAGTGCATTAAAAATAGAACCAGAAACTTCACTGATAGCAGCATTATTAAATTGATTTGGAATGGCACTGTTTTTTACAATCGCATCGCCAGCATGTTGTTCTACAAGTTTTGTTAATTGATCGAGCATAGGATTAGGTTTTGATTTTAATTAAAGATAAGTGAACGGGTTGGTTATTTCTTGCCTGATTATTTATTTAATAATCGCTTTACATACTTGCCAATAATATCAAACTCAAGGTTGACGGAATCGCCAACTTGAATGGATTGAAAATTTGTATTTTCATACGTGTAAGGAATTATAGCAACCGTAAAGCCATTACCTTTGCTGTTGAAACAAGTAAGGCTTACACCATTAATTGAGATCGATCCTTTTTCAACCGTTACGTTACCTAATGCAGCATCGTATTCAAATTCATACAGCCAGCTCCCCTTTTCATCTTTGACGGAAGTACAGATTCCAATTTGATCGACATGGCCTTGCACAACATGGCCATCAAATCGGCCATTGGCAATCATGCAACGCTCCAGATTAACAATATCGCCAGCTACTAATTTATCAAGGTTTGACTTTTTCAACGTCTCGTCAATGGCGGTAATCCAATGTGAATTTTCTTCCACCTGCGTTACGGTAAGGCATACACCATTATGTGAAACACTTTGATCGACCTTTAACTCGCCTCCAATTTTACTTTCGATACGAAAATTTATGTTGGAACGATCTAGCTCTACTTCTTTTACAATACCTAGTGTTTCAATTATACCTGTGAACATTGACTACTTTTTCTCTGATAACTTTTGAACTTCTTCTTTTTGATCCGGTCTTACCGTTGGATATTTAATGCCCAATTGATCCAAATACGTTTTATACTTAGCCGGGTTATAATAGAACGGTTTTAGCTTGGGCGCATACTCATCCATAATTTTCTTATTGAGCGTAATGGCAGGTTCATCTTTTTCTCCAACCAACGGGGTATACTGTAAGTCTTTTGTTTGCTCGGTGCGATAATATTCCCATGAGTTCTTAAGGATTTCAGGCTTCAATAATAAATCTAGTAAAGTCATTACTTCTGCCTTTGCTCCGTACACAATTCCTTTGTGAGCAATGGGAGTCGCCATAGAAATTGCATTGCTCCAATGATGACCCGGTAAACCGGGAATGTTAGACGGATAGCGAAGCACAATAGTAGGCACCGTCCAACTGATATCTGCAATATCATCAGAACCACCACCCATCGACATAAGCTGGCGGCCCATTACATTTACAGGCCCTACCGGACTTGGAAGGCTTATAGAATCCAACTTTACTGCAAGTCCTTCTGTTTTAGGTGATTTTAATTCAATCTGCGTTGCTTTGGCCAGCAACTGATCTTCCTCCGTCCATTTTGGCAAACCAACTTTTTTAATATTCTCATACATAGCCTCTGCCATTGGTTTATTGAAATGGCCTGGCCAAGCAGAACCTAAAATTTCATAGGTAAACTTAGTATCGGTCATTAATGCAGCGCCTTCAGCCGTCTTAACTCCTTTATCAAACAGCTTTTTAATATCAGGATACGTGCGTTCTCTAAAATAATACCACACCGATGCTTTTGAAGGAACTACATTGGGCTGATCACCACCATCCGAAATCACATAATGCGAACGTTGCGTTAATTCAAGATGTTCTCTTCTAAAGTTCCAACCAATGTTCATTAGTTCCACTGCATCCAGTGCACTTCTTCCACGCCAAGGGGCACCCGCAGCGTGCGCGGCTGCGCCTTCAAAGTTAAATCGTACCGACACTAACCCATTGCCACCCGAATCTCCATAACCAACCCCTAAATTGTTTGCAACGTGCGTGAAGATGCACGCATCGACATTTTTGAAATATCCTGCCCTAACGTAATACGCTTTTGTACCTACCAACTCTTCGGCAATACCTGGCCAAAGCATAAGGGTTCCGTTAATTTTATCACGCTCCATGATCTTTTTTAATGCCAAAGCAGAAATGATATTCAGAGCTTGTCCGGAATTATGACCTTCACCATGACCCGGTGCGCCAACAACAATTGGATCTTGGTAGGCAACCCCTGGCTTTTGCGAAGCCTTAGGAATACAATCTACATCAGAACCAAGAGCTATCACAGGTTTACCTGATCCGTAACTCCATTTGGCAATCCATGCAGTAGGCACTCCTGCTATTCCTTTCTCTACTTTAAAGCCCTGCTTCTCTAAAAGAGTTGTCAGGTAAGTAAACGTTTCCCACTCCTGAAAGCCAAGCTCAGAAAAACTAAATAGCATATCATTGATCTGTTGACCAAGCACCGCATTTTTTTCTACCTCTGCAGCGGCATCGGCTTTGAGTTTTTCAATTTGTTGTACTTCTATTTGGGCGTGCACAGAAGTCCATGTCACTACAACTAAAATTAGGAATGTGATATGCTTTTTCATTATGAGTAGGTTAGGTCATTCAGCAATTTAGAAATTAGTTAGTCCCCCACAAGAATCTTTTATGCAAGCGGAAATATTGATTTAGTGCAATAAAAAGTAGGTTTTTAAAAAATTATGGTTTATAATATAAACTATTTTATATTTGCAACGTAAATGTTTTTACTATGGAAACAAAAACTGAAAACCTGACTGCCCAGCAAAGTCTGGACTTAATCACCAACATGATTAAACAAACACAAATAAATCTTAAACAGAATAGTTTCTATTTCTTGTTATGGGGTTGGGTAATCGCAATTTGTAACGGAGGTATGTATTTCTTAATAAAGTTTACATCCTTACCTTATCCTTACGCCATTTGGCTAATTACTATT
>JBGSIM010000109.1:0-6433 GCA_041742535.1 Cyclobacteriaceae bacterium
TACTGTAATGGGAAACACAGTGGAGAACAATATGATGGGTACTCTGGTGTTGCGTAAAAAGAAAATCACGTATAAGTATCAATTCTTGTTGGGTGGTTACAATCGCAAAGTGGAAGTCCTTGAAAAAGTAAAACCTAAAACGGAAGATGGGAACAAACTTACGGGTATGACCCACGCGGAAGATGATATGACGGGAGATCTGTTTATTCTGGGGTCAGTAAAAGCGAAGATTGGTGTTAACCCAGGAAACGATGTGGGCGCCATCCGGCTCATGAAATTTGATGCTGATCTTAATATGGTTAAGAATAAGGATTTGGAATTTCCATATGCACAATCCCTTGCATTTGTCAGAACTATTGAGCGTGAAAATCCGGATGATTCAGAAAGCCCAGGTGTTGCAGGTATGGTATTCATTTTTGCTCCCTCTAATGTTATGGGAAAAAAGTTATCAGATCCCGATAACAATAATTATACCTATGTACGTGTTGACGATCAGTGTAACATTGTTGATCGCTTTAGCTTTAAGAGCCCAGCCAGTTATTGGAATATTCATGAAATGATTGATGCCAACAATGACATTTACATATATGGACCAGCAATGGCTGGAAGGGATAAATACTTTAACGAAGGTGAGGGTTCTCGTTTTGGAGGTGGAGAAGTAAAATACAAGGCTGTTCAATTAATGAAAGTGAGCAATGGAAAAATGGTTTACCTCACCGAGACTACATTGGATGACTTTAAAGCCAGACAAGTGTTTCCGCCAAGTCAAAGAAAAACACCAGACTACTCCGGTCGCGAATTCGGGATACGTTCCTATAATTTTGCGTCCAATGGTGACTTACTAATTCTAGGTCAGAATTATGACAAAACAAAAGATGGCCTTATCACCAAGTATGAAGATGTATTGGGTTTTCACTTCGATGCGAATGGAAAATTAAAAGCACAGTATGGCTTGGATACAAAGGAGAAAGGAATTACGGTTGATTATAATTATTTGAATGGAATTGGATACACAACCGTTACAAAAATCACTACCGTGTACGCATGCCCTCAAACAATTATTGAAGGTACTGATGGTGATCAATACTGGATTTTGCAAGAGATAAAAGGACAAGGCCGCGATAAATTGTTAACCTATCCTAGAATTGGAAAAATCAATATGGGTAACTCTATGCTTACCGACTTAAAAACTTTTGGCAAAGGCGAGGGTTTTTATCTTGATCCTAAATATCCTTTTCTGGAAACTGATAAAAACGAAACCGTTGTCTTCTTTGGTGCTGACAAAGCAGGTAAAGAACTTTGGTTTGCGCGTGTGAAATTAAAATAACTGGTTTGATTTAATTTTGAAAGGCGTGAAGATTTCTTCACGCTTTTTTTATGCATTTCGCTAACTGATGTAACGCAATTACCAGCTGTTGTCAAGTTGAGCTTGTCGAAACCTTTTTCTTGATTACGACTTCGATAAACTCAGTCTGACATCGAGTTAACTAACAAACGTGAGTGTTAAATTTTAACAAATTATTTAAACATCATTTGGAAACTCTATCAAACTGGTATACGTTTGTGTTATCATAGTCGGTGAGGCATTTTGCTAACCCGATTTATAAAGAAGCGTGGAGAGTACAGGCTCTATGAAACGCTAGCAACCAATCTTTCGATGAAAGTCGGGAGGAAAACGGTGCTAAATCCTGCTCCCGGCAAGGTGCCGAAGAGGACTATAAAACGGTAATGCAGTATGAAAACGAATTTCACTTCAATCAAAAAACAGTCAACGATAAAACGTTCGACTAACTCAACCAACTCACTCCCTCAACATTTTATTGCCCGAATTAGTAACTCACATACACAGGCTACCCCTTGTTGTATGTGTTGTTGTTAGTTGCCGTTGAACGAAGCGCAGCGCTTCCGGCAACACACTAACCTACGACTCTGCCAGGTGACAGGTTCAGTTACGGTTATGTTCATCTCAACTTATTAAACGATTTATAACATCAATAAAATATTAAAATTATGTCAACCTTACGTTTTGAAAGTCTTCAATTACATGCTGGCCAGGAAGTAGACCCTACAACAGGATCACGCGCAGTGCCTATTTATCAAACAACTTCATTTGTGTTTAAAAATTCTGAACATGGTGCAAACCTTTTTGCACTGAAAGAATTTGGAAACATTTACACACGCATTATGAATCCAACTACGGATGTGTTTGAAAAACGCATTGCTGCCTTGGAGGGTGGGGTAGCTGCCCTTGCAGTTGGTTCAGGGCAAGCGGCACAATTTATTGCACTTAATAATACTCTTCAGGCGGGAGATAATTTTGTTTCCACTTCTTTTCTTTACGGAGGAACCTACAATCAATTTAAAGTTGCCTTCAAGAGATTGGGTATCGAAGCACGTTTTACGGAAAGTGATAAGCCGGAAGCATTCGAAAAACTAATTGATAAAAAAACAAAAGCTTTTTATCTCGAAACAATCGGAAACCCGGGTTTTAACATTCCGGACTTTGAAGCAATTGCAGCAGTTGCTAAAAAGCATGATCTTCCATTGATAGTCGATAATACCTTCGGTGCCGGTGGTTATTTATTTCGTCCGTTAGAACATGGAGCTCATGTTGTAGTTGCCTCGGCAACAAAATGGATTGGTGGTCATGGTACTTCAATTGGAGGAGTAATTGTGGATGGTGGAAATTACAATTGGAACAATGGTAAGTTCACGCAATTCAGCGAACCTTCTGAAGGGTATCATGGATTGAAATTTGGAGATGTGTTTGGAATTAACAATCCGCTTGGGTTGCCAAACATTGCCTTCATCATTCGCGCACGCGTTGAAGGCCTTCGCGATTTTGGTTCAGCTATTAGCCCGTTTAATTCATTCTTATTTATTCAAGGATTAGAAACATTGTCGCTGCGCGTTCAACGTTCAGTAGATAACGCATTGGCTCTTGCACAATGGTTAGAACAACATCCTAATGTTGAAACAGTAAATTATCCCGGGTTGCCATCAAGTGCTTATCATAAGTTAGCTAAGAAATATTTGCGCAATGGTTTTGGTGGCGTGTTATCATTTACGTTAAAAGGAACCAAAGAACACACTACAAAATTGGTGGACAGCTTAAAATTAGTAAGTCATTTGGCGAATGTAGGCGATGCAAAAACGCTTATCATTCAACCATCAGCCACAACACATCAGCAATTGTCGGATGAAGAACAAATTTCTTCCGGTGTGTTGCCTACCTTGTTACGAGTGTCTGTTGGTATTGAACACATTGACGATATCAAAGCTGACTTCCAACAGGCAATAGAAAAAGTATTTGAAAAAGAATTAGTGAGTTAAAATCTCACCAACACTAAATGAATTTAATAAACTACTAAATAATTTCCTTTCCCCTCTCCTCTGGAGAGGGGTGGGGGTGAGGTTATGTTAAAATCTGAATCCATATTTCATCACGATAATGAATTTGAGTTGGAATCCGGGAGTAGTCTCCCGGGCTTTCAACTTAAATACACAACACTTGGTCAACTCAATAAAGACAAGAGTAATGTGATATGGATTTGTCATGCCCTTACAGGAAGTTCTGATTTTACAGATTGGTGGAAAGGTTTGTTTACCGAAGGAAGCCTGCCTACCGGACAGGCAGGCCCGTTTGATCCGCGCGATTATTTTATAATCTGTGCTAACACATTGGGGGGTTGCTACGGTTCTACAGGACCACTATCTATTAATCCAAAAACAGGTAAACCATTCTTTCATACTTTTCCGTTTATCACTAACCGTGACATTGTACACAGTTTTGATTTACTGAGACAGCATCTCAACATCTCAAAAATTCATACCCTGCTCGGTGGATCATTGGGTGGGCAACAAGTATTGGAGTGGGCAATTGAGCAACCTAATTTGTTTGAGAACATTATCCCCATTGCAACGAATGCATTTCACTCACCCTGGGGCATTGCATTTAATGAAGCTCAGCGCATGGCCATTGAGGCGGATGCCACCTGGAAAGAAGATGATGCAAGAGCAGGAATTGAAGGCATGAAAGCCGCACGCGCGATGGGCATGATTTCTTTTCGCACGTATGATACTTTTTTAAATACACAAAGTGAAAAGACAGCAGAGAAGGTAGATGATTATCGGGCGTCTTCTTATCAAAAGTATCAGGGGCAGAAACTATCAAATCGATTTAATGCGTTTACTTATTGGGTGCTAACAAAAGCTATGGATGCACATCATATTGGGCGGGATAGAAGCAGTATTGAAAAGGCATTAAAGAAAATCAAAGCAAACACATTGGTAATTGGAATTGATACAGATCTATTATTCCCGATAAGGGAACAAAAATATCTTGCCCAAAACATTGAGGGCGCCAAGCTGGATATCCTTACGAGCCTTCATGGGCATGATGGATTTTTAGTAGAGTTTGATCAGTTTAAGAGCAGCGTTAGAAAATTTTTAAGAGAATTAAAGAAAGAAACAATAGTATGAAGAAGAAATTAAAGTTGGGTCTGTTTGGTTTTGGATGTGTTGGGCAAGGCCTTTATCACGTACTGAATGAAACTCACGGAGTAAAAGCAGAGATAAAAAAAATCTGCGTTAAGAATAAAACGAAATCACGGATTATTGATACTAACTATTTTACGTACGAAGCGAGTGATATTCTGAATGATCCTGAAATAGATGTGGTGGTTGAGTTGATTGATGATGCCGATGCTGCATTTGAAATTGTAAAGAAGTCGGTGATCAACGGTAAGCATGTGGTTACCGCTAACAAGAAAATGTTAGCTGAACACCTGCAGGAAATTTATGATCTGCAGCAGCAATATGATAAATCAATTCTATACGAAGGTTCGGTGTGCGGAAGTATCCCAATCTTGCGCAACCTGGAAGAATATTACGACAATGATTTGATCACCAGCATCGAGGGTATTTTTAACGGATCAACCAATTACATTCTTACCAAAGTATTTGAAGAAAGGAAAAGTTATTTGGAGGCATTAAAGGCCGCACAAGATTTAGGCTTTGCTGAAAGCGATCCCGCCCTTGATGTAAAAGGATTTGATGCGAAGTATAAACTTACCATTGCCATCGCTCATACCTTTGGCGTTTTCGTAAAACCTGAAAACATAACCAACATCGGTATACAAAACATTTCGCCTGTGGATCTTAAATATGCACGCGAAAATAATCTTACAATTAAATTGGTTGCTCATGCAAGCAAGCGAGATGGAAACATCTACGCATTTGTAGCTCCTCAATTTATTCCATTGGATCACATGCTTGCTTCGGTTCGCAATGAGTATAATGCTGTTTTAGTAGAAGGCGCTTTCGCTGAAAAGCAAGTCTTTATTGGAAAAGGCGCTGGTAGCTATCCAACCGGAAGCGCAGTTCTTTCTGATATCTCGGCCTTAACCTTTGATTATCGCTACGAGTATAAAAAATATTCGCAGGGCGAAGGACTCCCATTCTCCAACGAGGTTCTTTTGGATGTAATTGTCAGTTTCCCGGAAGGATCGCTGATCTCAAACAAAGACTTTGAGAATTTTAAAGGTGGTTATCAAGGCAACGGATTTCAAAATCTGCAGGGGACCGTGAGTCTAGAAAAACTGAAGGAATGGTCAGAATGGGATAATATTAGTGTGATTTTGGCACCTCAGGCCAATTTAACTCCCGCTAATGTTACGGAAAAAGTAGAGCGTTTATCGGCTTGATAAGTTTTTAAATCAGGTTTAAACAATTTGACAGCAACCTTAGGGTTGCTGTTTTGTTATAAGATAGGAATCTCGCGAATTTTGACCTTGTTAAATGGGTCTTTTAGCTCTGATTCCTATATTTGTAACCCAAGATTAATTCTAATTCTCATGTTGATAGTGTCTTCTATTGTCGCCTTTACCGCAGTTATCATGCTGTTGGTAGCATTGTTGATTTTTGCTCAGAAAAAGTTGGTTCAGACGGGTCCGGTTACAGTGGTGATCAATGGCGAAAAAACGATTACTGTATCAGCAGGAAGTACGCTATTAACCACACTTGCCAACGAAAAAATATTTTTGCCTTCCGCGTGTGGAGGCGGTGGCACCTGTGCAATGTGTAAGTGTGTGGTTGAATCGGGTGGTGGTGATGTGTTGCCAACCGAAGTAGGTCACTTAAGCCGTCAGGAGCAAAAAGAGAATGTACGCTTGGGCTGTCAGGTAAAAGTTAAGCAAGATCTTAACATCCGTATCCCAGAGGAAATTTTTGGAATTAAGAAATGGGAGTGTGAAGTGGTAAGTAATTATAACGTATCCACGTTTATTAAAGAGTTTGTTGTAAAGCTTCCTCCCGGTGAAACGTTAAAGTTTGAAGCGGGTGGTTATATCCAGATTGACGTGCCACAAGTGCATGTTGATTTTTCAACAATGGATATCACGCCACACCCAGAGTTAGGTCACAAGCAAGATGT
>JBGSIM010000110.1:0-1567 GCA_041742535.1 Cyclobacteriaceae bacterium
CGGATGATTTAATTACGCTGGCTACAAAGCAAAAGAAGACACTAACAGTATTTCAAAACAGACGTTGGGATGGCGACTTCCTAACCGTTCAAAAAGTACTATCTAATAAATGGTTGGGTAAGGTTGTAGAGTTTGAAGCGCATTACGATCGGTTTAGAAATTACATTGAGGCCAATACCTGGAAGGAAGAAGCAGGGCTTGGGACTGGGATTTTGTACAACCTTGGATCACATATGCTTGATCAGATTTTGGTTTTATTTGGAATGCCCAAAGAAATTGATGCACGCATAGGTATTCAACGCCCCGGTGGTAAGGTGGATGACTTTTATGATTTGCGACTTCAATACGAAGGACTAAATGTGATTGTAAAGTCGAGCTACTTAGTGCGCGAGCAAGGACCTCGATATATTGTGAATGGAACAGAGGGTACGTTTTTAGGGAGTAATGGAGTTGATCCGCAAGAACAAGCACTGAAGGATAAAAAGATTCCAGGAAGTGCTGGTTGGGGAATTCATGCACGCGATGAATGGGGAAAAATAAACACAACCATTAATGGTCTTCATGTAGAAGCCAGTATAGAAACCTTGCCGGGAGATTATCGAATCTTTTACCAAAACTTATACGAAGTAATTCGTGAAGGTAAACCTGCAGCAGTAAAACCAGAAGAATCACGGGATGTGATTAAATTGATTGAAGCCGCTTATGAAAGTAATAAGATGAAAAAGTCTATTAAGTTGACTTAATTTGATCTTCAAATTATAAGGACTCTGATGATGAAATTCCCATCAATCATTTTAGGGTTAATCATAGTTGTTACTTTAAACAACTCTTGCAAACAAAGTCAGTCGTTATCTTCTTCTCTTGAAGAATATCAGAACAGACCTGATTCTATAAGGTTAATTATACGAGCAATAGATTTAACTGAGGATATGAGTTCCTTGTCAAGCAACAATGATGAGCTGACAGTACTTGTTTATGAAGTAATTGATTCATTAAAACGAGTAAGTGTAAAATACTCAAGTTCATTCACCTTAACTAAACTATCCAACATAAAGAAAGTATCATATTTCAATTCGGATGATTTGAAAGGGAAAATTTATTCAATTGTACTAATTGAAAGAGATACAGATCAATCAACTGATGAAGTTGAAAAAATGGTAAGCAGTAGGTACTTTGAAATAGTTAGTTATTATTTTAAGAAGGGGAATTTTGGTATTGAGGAGTTTATAGATGACAATGATATTATCGGTATTAAGAGTATCAATGACATTGAGAAGAGTAAAGCGGTTGAATTTGGATTTAATGGTTTTTTTAAATTAGACAAATATGAATATCGCTTAACTTTAATGAAGTCTCAATAATATTTATATCTCGGTTAAAAAGGAAAATAAAAAAGGGCTACCAATCTAGTAGCCCTTTATTTTTTGCAGATAAGTTCTAAGCCAACTCTCTCAGATCTACTGGGACTACACGAGAAATCCCTTTTTCTACCATGGTGATACCATAGATTACATCAGTCGTTGTCATGGTGCGCTTGTTATGCGTAACAATCACAAACTGAGAATCT
>JBGSIM010000111.1:0-3273 GCA_041742535.1 Cyclobacteriaceae bacterium
GTTCAAAAGGGGAAACTCACGGATGCTGATATTCTCAAGGTTATTGCCTTGATAGAAGAGACTAAACCTCATCAGATTTTTGTGGCTGGTGACTTGGCCGACCCGCATGGAACCCACAAAGTTTGTTTGGATGCGGCTTTAGCGGCTATTCACGAATTACTAACTAAGGAATGGATGAAAGATTGTCGTATTTGGATGTATCGCGGCGCTTGGGCCGAATGGGAAATCGACCATATTGAGATGGCTGTTCCAATTAGCCCCGAAGAGTTACGTCGTAAACGAAACTCGATAATTATGTATATATTAATTGAAAAGTATACCAGTATTTCAATTCAAAAGTATACCAATTTATTTATTTAATTCAACCCTGAGAATTTTTTTTTGGGTTACCCCTAAAAAAACTTCTCAGGGTTGGCGGATTTTCGCATTTTGTTGTTTCATTTTTGATTTATCTCCTTTGTTTCTCTAACTCGATACGAGTCTCCATTCATATTCACTAAATATGCTTTATGTGTCATTCTGTCGACCAATGCTGCTGTCAAAACGGGATCGCCAAATATCTCACTCCAACGATCGAAATTTAAATTGGTGGTGATAATGGTTGATTTGTTTCCTGTTCGTAACGAGAGGTGATTAAACAATAATTCTGAACCTTCCTTATCGAAGGATATGTAGCCAAATTCATCGCAAATAACCAAATCATACTTTTCAAACCTTAGTTCAGATTGTCGCAGAGTCCGTGAAGAGTGAGATTCGCGTAACTGGGTGAGCAGTCGGTGTACCGAGGTAAATAATACTTTATAACCCTGCAAACAAGCCTTAAGTCCTAATCCCACAGCAATATGTGTTTTGCCTGTTCCCGGATTTCCGGCAAGTACTATGTTTTGTCCTGATTTAATAAAGTCCAAGCGTTCCAATACGGGAAGTTTGGATGCCGCATCAGGAGGAAGAAGATCTCGTTTTAAATCGTGCAAATGCATTCTAGATGGGAATCCAGCTTGACGTATAAGCTCTTTCTTTCGGTTTTCCAATCGTTCCTCATATTCTCGTTCCATTAGTTTAAGCAAAAACTCTTCGTACTGGGCATGTTCTTTCGCCGATTCTTGGGCAATATCCTCGTACTCATTTCTAAATACGGGCAAACGTAACTCTTTGCTATAATGTATTATCTGATCTTTTAATTCGTTTTGTATTTTCATTTTCCTGATTGTTTTTTAATTTGATATGTATTAATTCATTATTGCTGTTAGTTCTTTAAGCAAGTTCTTTGACTGAGTTGCCGTTTCGCTCTTATCCAACACTACACAACTATCTTCAGGGGTTTTATTTCCTAAAATTGCGGTTATCTTTTCTGTAGTAATTGTATGTGTACAAAGGCTAAGGAGCAGTTTTACGGTTTCTTCCAACTTCACTTGTGACACATTGAAGCGGACACAAAATTGAAGTAAATCAATAAAATCACGAGGATTGGAACTAAAAAAATCATCGTACAACTCTTTTAGATATGGACTACTCACAAGGGCTACGCTCGAGTTCAATGCACCCGGCTTGCGCTTAAATGTGGATAAATAATGTTCAATTGATATCAACCACTGTTGGCGACCAAAATTACGCTCATGAGTAGCTATAAGGTTATTTCTGTAGAAAATCTCCAGCTTCTTACTATACACTTTTACATCCACAACCGATTCAACCAAATGATCTGATACAGAATAATGATTAGTGCCAAAACAAATAGTGGCATATTTATCTACTTTACAGGGAATTGACTCACTAAAAGCCAGTGTAGAACCTGTTTTGAATAAATGTGGTTGTTCTTGTTTGAACAATTCATTGGCCGTCAGACCTGTTAGTTGTTGCTTGGTTTGATTCAGCCGATCAACTGTTTGGTGTAAGTGTTCTTGTGCTTGGTCGAGTGTGAGAAATGAATACTTTGGTGCAAACGCCTTGCGTCTTACATATTCAACACTTCGTTCTACATGACCTTTCTCATTACCGCTATAGATGTTGCAGAAACGGTGAGTAAACAAGTAATGACTACGCATTTCAAGTAATGCCCGAGTGGGTTCTTTTTCGTGTAAACCCACAAATCGAGAAACTGCAACACGCATATTGTCATAAGTCATTTGTTGGTACACTCCACCTATATGGCTAAAAAACAAAGTGTGTGATTCCATAAATGCCAAGGTATCTTGACGTTGAAACAGAAGTGAATATCGGTAATTGCTGTATGCAGAGGTAAATACGGCTAAATAAAACCGATTCAACACGCCATTTATCTCCAGCTTGACCTCACCCCAGTCAAACTCGCATACATCACCCGGCTGGTATACCTGGCGGATATACGCTTCTTTACTTGATTGCCTCTTGAGTTTGGCTCGAGTGTAGTTACAAACGGTTGTGTAACCGACCTCAAAGCCTTGTAACTGCAATGATTCTAAAATGTCAATGTTTTTTAAAACCTGTTTGCGTAAGCCTGAAGCCACTTTTAATTCATTAGCTGACAAATGAATATCTATTGCCTGTGAAACTTCTTGTGTCAACTTACGCTTTGCGCCAACTCTTGATGCGTAGCTCGGTGCTGAAGTCAAGCTGTTTGATAACAAAGCATTAGAAGGTGATTGGTTATTTACTTGTTGAAGATTCTTATATTCATCAACATAACGCTTTACTGTCTTACGATTGACATGAAGATCACGTGATATCTGACGTTGACTCTTTCCATCACGATAACTCTGCAGTATTATTTCTTGTTTTGTATACATGTTTATCATTTTTTTATAACGAAATTTTATTCGTTATGATGAAATCACTGGTATACTTTTCAATTAATGGGTGGTACCTTTTTCAATTAATATATACAAATGTTTACTGTATTCAGAGACTCTTTAGACTCATTAAGCAGGTTTTGTAATGCATTCAGTTTGATACTGTCTCTTGACGGATTGTAGCTTGTTCCCAAAGCGTTGATTGAAGTAATTAGACTTTCGAGGTTTGTCACATTCTTGGCGTGACCAGTTTCAGAAGTACTTGCCATAATTGATTAGTTCTAAGATTAGTAAACTTGTTTGTTGTAGACAACAAATATACATAAAATTAATATATTAACTTTATTTTTGTCGGAAAATTGCAAAATATAATCTAAAATATTGCGAAGCAATTAACTCTCCACAGTTCATTGTTTTTTCTTTCAAAATTTCTCGTCACTTCCACAATTAGCAAAAAACAATGTACTGTGACCGCTCTGCCTATTATCAAAAAGCTATAAAAGCC
>JBGSIM010000112.1:0-9054 GCA_041742535.1 Cyclobacteriaceae bacterium
CCTTATATCCAGGGACCGCGAAAAAATCAGAAGAACTTAGCGCTCCGTGGTGGAAACTGCATACAACATCGTGTAGCTGGCATTTAAATTTGATTGTTTATTTTTAAAGATAAATTTAAACGCCAGCTACACAAGCGTTGGCAGCAATAGCGTTGGACAAATTAGTTTATTTATTGGCCGTGCTGATATATCAGGACTCTCGACAGAAAATTGAATGCTTATGGAAATATTAAGAACTATGCTTTTGGTTCTTGGGACAATAAGCATCATTCTATTAATCATTGCAGTAATTGTGATTGTCTATGATAAAAAGATGACAACACTTGGAAGGGTTAGGCGAATAGTTGAAATAATATTTTTTCCGACTGTTGGACCAATTATTGTGTTGCTCGAAGTACTTTACAGGAATGAGAAAGAGAAGAGGGCAAAGGAAGAAACAAGGAAATGAGATTTGTGTGAAACGCTACAGCTGCCAACAAAATGTATAAGAAATGTCCCGCAATCTGCAATTCGTTTTAGCATTCTATTACTAATTTACATTTGCAACGGCGGACAGTGACTACAAGTCGGGCTTGGCATTCTCCCGATAGCTATCGGGACCATTTACCAAGCCCTCCTGATCGGGCCACGTCTTATACATAAACGTTGGCAGCAACCGCGTTGGACGATTGCACAAATTACGACCAATTGAAAAATAAGCTTTTAATCATATTGACTCTTGTGACAATTAGTTGTACAAATGCAACACGACAACCTATTGAAATTCGACATTTCTTTAGACTGGATGAATTGAAGGAAGAAATAGAGGCCAACTTAGTTACAAAGGTGACAAAGGACTCCATTGAATATTCATATCTAACAGATTCGACCGTTGCTTTTATTTGTAAGATTAGTAAGAATGAAAAAAGCCGACTTACTTATTGGAATTTTAATATTCCAATAGCTGACAAAAAGATTTTCACAATAAATGGACGAGAGGCAGAGATACTAAAGTATGACTACAATATACCAACTATGAATGATGAGGAAGAAAGTATATTTTTTATTGATGACTATGGAGTCATTGTAATCAAAAGCAATGCATGGAGCTACTTTATTCAATTTGACAAAGGAGGACAAGCTGAAAAGGAAATATTTAAACTACTTCAACAGGACACAAGTGGATTTTATGGTTACGGACCACAACCTCAGATTGACATTGAGTGAAAACGCGGCAGCTGCCAACAAAATGTATAAAACATGGGCCGCATGCTGCAATTCGTTTTGGCATACTTTTACTAATTTGCATTGGCAACGGCGGACAGTGACTGCAAGTCGGGCTTGGCACCTGCCTGCCGGCAGGTTCGTTCCTCCCGCCTTCGGAAACCTACGGACGGGCAGGCATTTACCAAGCCCTCCTGATGGGGCACGTCTTATACATTAACGTAGTAGGTAAGGCGGTCGGACAGAAAATAGAAACCTATCTAAATTATTTCAACTTGGGACTCAAAAACAAAATCATAGCCCTACTACTACTAACTATATCTACGAGACAACTCATAATAGTTGCAGCGACAATTGTTTATTCTTGCAACTCAATAGAGCATGGTATTGAAAGACCAGAGAAGCTAAATGATGGAATTGAAACAGCCACGCCAAAGGATGTGGGGATAGACCAAAGGTTTATAAAGCTCATGACAGATTCCATCAATCTTGGCGTCTATCCAAACATACATAGTGTATTAATTCTACGTAATAACAAATTAGTGTATGAAAAGTATTGTACGGGTCATGATGAGAATAGAGAAACAAATTTTTTAGGATTGGTTAACCATCATCGTGACAGTCTACATGATGTGAGGAGTATAACAAAAAGTGTAGTAAGCTCAGCAGTAATGATTGCACTTGCTCAAGGGAAAATCACGAGTTTAGACCAAGAAATATTCGACTTCTTTCCTGAGTTTTCAAGTTTTGCAAATGGAGTAAAGCAACAAATCACCATTAGGCACCTACTGACAATGAGTGCTGGTCTAGATTGGAATGAAAGCTATAATGATTCAATGAAGACGGAGTCAATAGCAGATACTTACAAATTGATATTACGAAAATCGATGGTCGACTCTCCAGGGAAAACGTTTGATTATCGGAGTAGCTATACTCAATTACTCAGCAGGATTGTAGAGAAAGCAACTGAAGTGGATATCGAAACATTCACTAGAATTAATCTATTTGAACCGTTGGGAATAAAAAATTACGTGTGGACAAAGGAGAAAAATGGTTTAGTGAGTGCTTGGGCAGGTTTACGGATGCGTTCAAGAGATTTACTAAAATTTGGACTCCTTTATCTGAATGGAGGTAAATGGAATGGGAAACAAATCATTCCAGAGGAATTAATTATTCAGTCAATAAAAACCCATATCGAAACTGAGCCAAACTACGGCTACGGTTACCAGTTTTGGACTCTAGTTGATACCGTTGCAAATCAGACCGTAAGTACCATAGAGGCATCTGGTAATGGTGGACAAAAAATTGAAATTAATAGATCTGAAAACCTAATCGTGATAATTACGGCTGGTAATTATGACAAAGAAAATCTTAGAAAATATTCCTATGACTTGTACCTTGACTTCATTATCCCATCTCTGATCAAGTCATAATGTTAACACTGTTTCGGTGGACAGTTCCGTCTGACCAAATTTTGAACTGCCGACCCAGACTCATTTGACTTCTTCAACTTTAACTAACGACAAAGTTTCATTTATTTATGACACTCAACAGAACCGCCCTACCTACAAAAATGTATAAAACATGGCCCGCATGGTGCAATTCGTTTTAGTATTCTTTTACTAATTTGCATTTGCAACGGCGGACAGTGACTGCAAGTCGGGCTTGGCATTCTCCCGATAGCTATCGTGACCATTTACCAAGCCCTCCTAATCGGGCCACGTCTTATACATAAACGTTGCCTGCCATTTTGGACAAACCTCATAGCAAAAAACTAACAAGCAAAAAAGTATGACAACTAACACTTCTTACAGTAAATCAAACAAAAGTTTATGGGCTATGCTTATTTACTTCGCTTTGTGTTTCTATTACTTAGGAGTTATTTTAATGATATATTTTGTAGATTATCCTGCCTTGAAAAATATTCACGAGCACACACAACTCGTTATGGATATTTTTACGAACCGTATGACTGTCGTTTGTTGTATTCCAGCAGGATTCTTGCTTGTATCTTCAATCGTTTTTTATTGGTTCAACAAAAGGAACTTTCCATTTTGGACACTTATTAGTTCTCTATTATTGGCCATTATATCAGTCGGCACAACTTTATTTTTTATTTATCCCATACATCAAGAATTACCTGCAATAGGTTTCACAGAAACCATACAAAATAAACTTTTGCCATTGAGTTTAAATTTTCAAATTATTCCAGCAATTCTACAAGTATTAATAGCATTATTTTTACTGAATAATTACCTTAAAGACACAAAAAGTATCGGTAGATGGATTTTCATAATTGTTTTTATGCTTTCATTTTATTCAATGGGAACAGCATTTGTAGAAATGTTTGTTAATTACCCACATTGGACTTCAATTGGAACAAATGATTGGCATTCATATAGATTTTCGGGTGGCAAATTTTTTGAAGTCTTTTTAATTCCCAATTTTTTACCATTTCTTTTGGCAATTGCCCTTCTTTGGTTGAGACCAAAGGGAATACCTAAATCATATGTATGGGTTTATTGGTTTTCTCATTTATGGATTTTCGTTTCTACTGCTGTTTATTTTGTTCCAAACGTACAAATACCATTAAATTCTATATTTTCAGGAGACATAATTGCAGACTTAATAAAGTATGATTTGTTAGTAAGATTCCCTGCTGAATTGCTTTTGTTTTATATGGCGGGTAAAATGCTTTACAAAATTGGACAACGAAAGTTAAGTGAGTACAAGGCGTAGAATAAAAACGGCAGGCAGAACGTTAGGCGCAAGGCGGTAAGACGACCAAGAAAAATGCAATGAGTAAATTATGCAAACTGGGTCTTTATTAATGGGAGACAAGAAAAATGAAAAAGAAAACTTCTGACAAAACAGCAACCACTAAAAAAATCGTAGCGCCACCGAAAAGTCAAATTAGCAAGAAAATTAAAACGGAAATAAAATGAAAAATGGAAAAATCGTCATGACAGCAGTTCTTTTAATAATTTCGAGCGGAGTTTATTTTGGAATAATTTCTGACGGAAACATCAGGACTGTTCAGTTTCTATCGATTGTTGCAATAGGAGCATTGACTGGGGTACTATTGACACAGATTTTTGAAAAGGTTTCTGGCAAAAAGTGAAATACCTGCCAAGAAGAAAATAAGCGGGGTCTCGTTTTCCGCAGACAGTTTTGTGGTTAATAAACGTAGTTCTCCGCATTCAACATCTGTGATGAACCCGCTCAAAATAGTAATCGACAATTTTCACACAGTAGATAAAATTTCATCCGCACATAAGTATCGATTAGGAGTTATTGAAGCTGACCGGTTTCATCTTACCTAAATTTCATTATCAACATAGACTCATGAGACAAATTCTATTTTTAATGAACGACACAGACTCTATTATGTATAACGGTCTGACGAAACCGCCCAGCACCTAGCAGAATGTTTCTTCACTGGTGCGGTGAGGTGTAATCCAAAGTTTATATCTTCGTTCAACGTTTTTTGTCGGGGACAGGACGCGGCTTCGGAAGCGCACAACTGAAGAAACACAAACGTTATCGGGCAAGTTTCATGAACACCAAGAGCATAGAAATTAGATGAGAAAATTCCTGAGCTTACTGATTATCATTTTTCTGGTCTTACAGACAAAACTTGTGGCGCAGGAATTTCCGAAGGCCAGTTGGAATTATAAATCTCACACTGAGTTGTGGTTCATCTGAAGAGATTTGGGGATTGATTTATGGATAAATATTTATGAATCTAGAATGCAACTAATGGTGATTCTGCTAAAATTGATTTTTGTAGTGTTGTAATGAATGCAGACGATATAATTGGTAAATGCAAAATCAAGTTTCCATTTTGTATGGTTTTTGGACAAGCATTCATTATGGCAATAATTAAAATTAAAACAATCGACATTAATTCGCTTTATATAATAAGAACTGCTTTTGGTGAAAACTATTTTAAAATGGGCCATAACAGAACGCATCCCATTATCCTTATTGACTATCAGGAAGAATTTTCAAATTAGGACATTAAGAAGCATAGAATCAATGGATTCTAATGAAAGGCGATGAAGATGAGTTTAACAATTGGCAATCAGCTAATATGTACAGGTTGGGCAGTTTTGTGAATTGGTTTAATGACAACGGACTTAAGGTTAACGATACAAATAAGTTTTGCAGCGGGCAATATTGAACTAGTAGAAGAAAACGCCCAACAGAAAATAAGTGTATAAAACATGCCCTGCATGGTGCAATTCGTTCTAGTATTCTTTTACCAATTTACATTTGCAACGGCGTACGGTGACTGCATGTCGGGCGTGGCACCTGCCTGCCGGCAGGCGCCGGCAGGCAGGTTCGTTCCTCCCTCCTTCGGAAACCTAGGGACGGGCAGGCATTTACCAAGCCCTCCTAATCGGGCCACTTGTTACACATAAACGTTGTGCGGCAGCTTAAAATGATAAGAAGAATAATGCAACAACCAACAACCTTGAAATATTAGTATGACTTTATTTAATATTTTACTAATCATACACATAACCTTTGGTGGAACGGGTCTTGTATTTGGATCATTTGTTATGTTCATGAAGAAAGGAGACAAGCGGCGTAAACTACTTGGCAATATTTACTTTTACTCAATGCTTGGTGCCGGATTGTTTGCAGTGGCATTGTCCTATTTACATCCAAACCGATTTTTATTAATTGTTGCTGTTTTTACAATTTACATGATTTTGACAGGCAAAAGGTACTTAAAAAAGAAAAAGGTCAGTGATGTTATAGCGCTTGATTGGTTTTTGACTTTAACAATGTTAGTATTCGGAATTGCATTTATCGCACTGGGAACAAATGGAATTATACAGAATAGTTATTTTGGAATAGTACTCATTGTCTTTGGTGGGCTTAGTCTATTGTTTGTTTATCAGGACTATAGAAACTTCAAAGGACGATCAAGTATCAAAAACTTTTGGTTGACAACTCACCTTCAAAGAATGGTTGGAAGTTATATTGCCGCTTTAACTGCCTTTATAGTTGTAAATAATTCCTTTCTTCCCGAAATAGCAGCTTGGATTTTGCCAACTGCTATTCTAGTTCCTTTTATCACACTTTGGAGAAAAAGAAATCAAGTAAAAGTCGAAAAAAGATTATGAATACAAAAAAGTCCGACCGCATAACATCTTCGATAGCAAATGCGGAGTCGGGTGCTAAAATGAAAATAATCTCACGAAATGAAATAACCGTTAAACGGAAAGGGATGTGTTATGAACCCCCAAACGTTCAATAGCCAAACCTTTGTGTGGAATTTTCAAACAAGAACAGTTCCAAAATAAATATGACGAGGATTAGACTCATTTGGCTTATTTTATTTTTGGTTGCGGGACAAATTGCAAGCGGACAGACGAATAAAGAAATAGCCTTTCATAAGGAAGGGAAGCAATCAAACTTATGGACAGTGGAAAGGTTGATGAGAGTATCATTCTTTTGAAATAAGCTGAAAATCTCGACCCAGAAAGATTTGATTACCCCTACGACTTGGCCTACGCACACTACCTGAAGGAGGATTATAAAGGAACAATAAAAATCTTAGAGAAAAACATAGACCACAAGGACGTTACAGAATTATTTTTCCAAATCTTAGGGAATAGTTACGACATTTTAGGCAAGGCAGACAAAGCATTTGAGGCTTACGATTTAGGACTTAAAAGATTTCCAAATTCAGGCACACTCTTTTTTGGAAAAAGGAAATGTTTATTGGAACAATTAAGAGTATGGGAAAGCACTCCCGTTTTATGAAAAAGGAATTAAAATTGAACTAGGAGAAGAAAACGCCCAACAGAAAATAAGTGTATAAAACATGCCCCCCATTGTGCAATTCGTTCTAGCATTCTTTTACCAATTTACATTTTCAACGGCGGACAGTGACTGCAAGTCGGGCTTGGCACCTGCCTGCCGGTTCGTTCCTCCCGCCTTCGGAAACCTACGGACGGGCAGGCATTTACCGAGCCCTCATGATCGGGCCACACTTATACATAAATGTTAGAAACAACATGAAACACAAGAATTTAAAAATTGACGTATGAAAAGAATAATTATCATATGCATGGTATTTGGAATGTTTTCTTGTAATCCGAATTCGGAGATTAAAAATGATGAAAAGACAGGGAACTTTAGCGGGATATTTAAACATGGTAACTTTTCCGATAAGATACTATTCGAAATAGAACGAGATTCTGTAAGTTTCAATGTTTTCTTTACAAGTTTAGAGCAAAATGCCAATCGAATTCCGTTTCATAACGTTGAAGCAAACGGAGATTCAATAAATTTTGAGTTACGAAGTGATTTCTACACATACTCTTTCAAAAACAGATGGATTGATAATTATAGCAAACTTCAGGGGTCACTTACTGTTGACACTAGTGCAACACGCTACACATTAGAGAAGAAACTTTTAGACGATAGCAATGTTCCAAAAAGTGAGGAAATTAGATTTGAATCCAATGGATTGAGTCTAAAAGGAACTATTTGGTACCCTAATAGCAATGATAGAAAAGCCCTTATAATTGTGACTTCTTCTGGAGACGCAGACCGAAGTGCTTCACGTGCAGAAGCCATACTATTTGCTCAAATGGGATTTACTACATTTCATTATGACAAAAGAGGTACTGGAAGTTCTGATGGTAATTGGAATATTGCAACAATTGAGGAACTATCAGCAGATGATGTCATAGCTATTAAATATTTCTCTAAGAAGACTGAAATTCCACTTACTAAAATAGGAGTAAAAGGTAGTAGTCAAGGAGCAGCAAAAATACCATATATTTTAAGTGAATTGGAGAATTTGAAATATGGGATTGTAGTAAGTTGTCCAGGAGTTACCTTACTAGAAAGCGACTTAAATTATTGGAGGAATAGAAATGCAGACGTATTCGGAAATGAAATTGATGCTGCAACTAATTTTCAACGAAAGGTTTTTGAGTTTATAGCAGGTAAACTATCCAGAATAAATTTAGATAAGGCTATAAACAATGAAAAATCTAATTCGTGGTTTGACAAAATATGGATGCCAAATCTGGATGAAGTCCAAACAGATAAAAAACTTCTATATAGTGCAATACCTTACTTTGAAACAACAAAGCAACCGATTCTGATTCTACAAGGAACAAAGGATGAAATAATACCAGCAGATAGTTATGAAATCATTTCAGAGGCACTGGTAAAATCAGACAATGATAATTTTAAAACCGTTTTATTAGAAGGAGCCTCTCATTCAATGTATAACATTGGGGAAAGTGATTTTCCTTATTGGTCTAAATTGCATCCTGAATATTTAACAGCAGTTGAAAATTGGATTAATACTGTTTCTAATAATGTATATAAAAAATAAACCCAGCCACGTTTCATACATAGACGTTAGCGGTAAGCGTAAATCGACCGTAGTGAACAATATTAATTTTCAATTGTTATTACTACAAATATAAAAGAATGAATAAATGAGCCTCCATTATTACACTCCATTCATAAAGGTGTTCCTCATGCAACTAACATTTGTATTTGTAACATTACTTTTTTCATGTTCAGCAGACCCTGCTTCTGAAACTCCCACAACACCTCCTATAGTTACAATACCTCCGCCAATTACACAGACTACTTTTGTTTCAGCCGCAGAAGTTATTGATCTTATGGGGACTGGTTTCAATTTGGGAAATACCTTTGATTACAATTTACAAAGCACCAATCCAACATCAATCTATCCAATTATTGACCTGTATTACAATGCAGGTATGCGACATATTAGGGTACCTGTAACTTGGATGGACGGATTTGGTGGGAATACCCTTGCCGATGCCAGTGGCAATATTAACTTTT
>JBGSIM010000113.1:0-1557 GCA_041742535.1 Cyclobacteriaceae bacterium
GATCCTCGTTTTTTGATCCCACATGATATAACACCGACACCGCAACAATGGGGGTTGTATTATCCTTATGTAGAATTACGTGCAGCCCATTGGGCAAATCGTATTCTGTGAACTCAATCTTTCGGGCCTGGCTAAAGCCTACCGTTATCGCGGCAAGCATGAGCCAAAGGGTTAAACTTTGTTTTTTATGCATATGATTTGATTTTACTTTATCTGCAACATAGAATAATTGACACCAAATTTCAACGGGGAAATCCCCAGAAAAAAAGGGGTAAATTCCCATAAAGAGTAATTGTATCTTTAAAACAGGTTTTTCGCCTTTAAGTTTTTGCCTTTGATGGTTCAATTACCCAATCAAATCCCCCAACACGGCCTTCATTTGCTCAGGTTGCAATCGGGGACCGAATTGCGATACCACCCGTGAGGATGCCAGTGAAGCAAGTTTTCCAGCCTCAGCATAAGAATGCCCATGAGTAATGGCGTACATAAACGCACCCGAGAACATGTCGCCCGCACCATTGGTATCAATGGCTTTTACTTTGTAGGGTTCAATTTGAATGAAGGTATCGCCATCATAAATCAATGCACCATTGGCACCGAGTGTGATTGCAAATCGTTTAGCGATGTCTTTTAGTTTTTCACGCGCCTCTACAACTGAATTAGTTCCTGTATAAATCATGGCCTCTTCTTCATTGCAAAAAAGTAAGTCCACACTGGCGCCTACAATCTCTTGCATTTGGGTAGAAAAATATTTTACCATGCTTGGATCGGAGAACGTAAGTGCTACCGAAACTTTATTTCGCTCAGCAATTTTCTTTGCTTCTTTCAAGGCTTCTAATCCTTTCGGGCTCGCTACTAAATACCCTTCCAGGTATACATACGATGAATTCTTAATGGCTTCTACATCCAATTGTTCAGGTGATAAAAAAGAACTCACTCCTAAAAATGTGTTCATGGTACGCTCGGCATCGGGGCTTGTCATTACCAGGCAGCGTCCGCTGTGTCCTTCAGGGCATTGATCATGCGTTAAGTTTGTATCTACACCATTTCTTTTTAAATCTTCTAAAAAGAATTTCCCCAACTCATCTTTCGCCACCAGGCACGAATAAAAACTCTTGCCTCCAAATTGATTTACAGCCACCACCGTATTTCCAGCTGAACCTCCGCCCGACATTTTGCTACGCTTCATGTCAATGGCTTTCATCAAGTGTTGCTGTCGTTTTTCATCCACCAAGGTCATCACACCTTTCTCTACTTCATGGGTTGTAAAAAAATCATGTTCCACTTCAGTGATAATATCCACAATGGCATTGCCGATGCCGTAAACATCATATTGTTTGTTATTTGAGCGCATAGATATAAATTATATTTTGTTGCAAGTATAAGCTTAAAGCCGAAAGGTAAAAAGCTTAAAGCAGTCTTTCAGCTTTGAACTTTATGACTCTCGGCTTTATAGTTATTTCTTTCCTTTAGATTGGATATTTAATGTGCGCTTGAATTTCGCAGCACGATTTGGATAGTCAGTAATAAAGCCATCTACATCCATACCTTTTAATG
>JBGSIM010000114.1:0-16826 GCA_041742535.1 Cyclobacteriaceae bacterium
CTTTAAGGTGACTATAGCGGTGGGGATCACCTCTTCCCATTCCGAACAGAGAAGTTAAGTCCACCCGCGCTGATGGTACTAGGGTAAAACCCGGGAGAGTAAGTCGTTGCCTATTTTTTATTATCTAAGACCCCCTCATAAACTGATGGGGTCTTTTTTTTCACTGAGGTGAGGTTAAAGGTGAAAGCAGAGAGAATACGTTGTTTTTATCCAACACTTACCTCAAAAAGAGTTTCTGCATCAAGATAAGATTGCGCTACACGCCTGATCATCTCAGCATCAGATGATACGATATCATTGAATAAACTATTGTAAAAATTTGGATTGAGTTGATTTAATCGAATCGTTTTTATTTTCTCAACAATAGAAAATGGATTGGCAGCCTCTAATTGAAGACTTCCTAATAAGTGATTCTTAGTAATTTCCAATTCGCTAAGTTCAACATTGGTTTCCTGCAACTTGATTATCTCTGCTTTGATTTCCGACATCGCCAACTTCAGATTTTCTTTGTTGACATCTGTGCCTATTATAAAAAGAGCATCGTTTCTCAGTGCATTTACAGAAGAGTGAATTCCATAGGTTAGCCCTTTTTCTTCGCGGATGTTCTTCATTAACCGTGAACCAAAGTAGCCGCCTAATATGTGATTTAATAAAATTAATGAAGCGTAATCATGGTTGTTTCTATTGATAGTTCTTTTTCCTAAACGCAAGGAAGACTGGACACTATTGGGCATCTCAATTAGTTGAGGAAAACTTCTTTGATCCGTTGCTGAGTCAATCTTATTATTGGATGAGATTGACCCTTTAAGGGTAGACAGATCATCAATAAGCATTTGCATTCCAGATTTATCTACTTTACCGGTTACATAGATTTCGTGAATGGAGAAATGAGTATTAAAGAAAGTAACGAGATCCTCACGAGTTAGATGATCAGTATCCGATTCTTCGATTGAACTTCCATATGGATGCTGACTGCCAAATATGTTTTGCCTGATAGTTTTGCCAGCTACATAACTATTTTTTTTGTTATTGATTTTCAGACTCTGCCTGAACACATCTTTCATCAAAGTAAATTCAGAGTCAGGGAAGGAGGGTGTTGAGGCTAACTCGCAAAAGAGAGGAAGTACACTCGCAATATTCCGCGAAAGCGTATAAATGGATAATGAAGTAAAATCAAAACCTGAGTTAATTTCAATGGAGCAACCATACTGATCAAAGGTTTCTGCAATCTGATAGGAGCTTTTTTTGGAAGTTCCTCTTTCCAACATTTGAGCCGTAAAGTGCGCAATGCCGTGCTTTGGCTCAAACCATTTGCCAGCCTTAAAGACAAGCTCAATTTTGAGAACTTCTTGTTGAACATTTTCAAAAAGAATCAATGGAACACCATTGGACAATGCAATTATTTCAGGGGAAGGAAGATGAAAATCCTTGATCTCAGTAAACTGAGGAGCCGACTTTCTATCAAGCATGATTTAATTGTCAGTAACAGAATCGTTTTCGCGTGCTTTGCTTTCAATGTTTAGCATAAGTGTAAACCGAATGGTTTCAGCCAAAGCATTTTCTCTTTTATTTGTAGGTACAATGTAGGCCACATCGATTCCAAATCGTTGATATTTAAAACCAACACCGCCTGTTAAGTATTTTCTATTGCCTTTGTTAGTTGCCTCATGAAAGTATCCTAACCTTCCAGCGAAGGTATCATTATACCAATACTCTGTGCCAATTGAAATCATAATTTCATTCATCTCTTCTTTGAATCCACCGCTTGCATCAGTAAATGATCCGAAAATTCC
This sequence comes from Cyclobacteriaceae bacterium, assembly GCA_041742535.1. Lineage (GTDB taxonomy): Bacteria > Bacteroidota > Bacteroidia > Cytophagales > Cyclobacteriaceae > ELB16-189. The sequence goes on from JBGSIM010000114.1 coordinate 1,794, forward strand.
ACTTAGCAGAGGAGTGGAGTTATCCCTTGGAGGGCTAGGAACTAAAAGTTTATTAAAATCTGATGCAAAGGTAAGCTTGTTCTTTGGATCGAATTCAAATGTAAATGCCCCACCCAACCGTAAATTGGTAGGGATAAAGTCCTTATTATTTGCATCTGAATAAGAAATTTTCGCACCCAAATTAGTGATGGCAGCTCCCAACGAAAGCGTGTTATTACTTGAGACAAATGGCTTGATATAATAGATGCCGAGGTCAACTGCAACTGAGTTACCAGGGCGAGCATCAATGTTACCAGTGGTTAAAGCACCTGTTAGATTTGAATGGATGTATCGAAGGGCACCGCCAATTGATAATTGCTCTGTTAGTAACCTTGAATAGGTTACATCAAACGCGAATTCGCGAGGATTGAAACGGCCTAAGTCTTCATTGTTTAGACCTTTAAACTGAATTTCGCCCAGATCAAAATATTTCATAGAAGCAGCAATAGTTTGTTCACGACCTATCTTATAGAAACCCGAAAGGTAAAAAACATACATGTCGTTGATAATTTTCCCCAACCATGGTGTGTATGATCCAGAGATCCCATAGCCAAGTCCGTTATCGATAAAAGCCAACTTACCAGCATTCCAATAGGCTGAGTTTACATCAGCTGAGGTTGCCACACCGGCATCACCCATACCTGCCGCACGAGCATCGGGTGTAATAGTTAAAAAGGGTACTGCTGTTGTTATTACCCGGTTGGTAGAATCCTGACCAATTAAGGTTGCTGTGGATGAGCCTTGCGACCATACACTAAAGGGGGCAGATAAAAGAGTGAATACTATTGGGATACTTAACCTCTTCATAGTCAAAGTTCTAAACGGTAAAGGTAATTTAATTCAGGATAATTAGCTTGGTAAATTGCTCATTTTTGGAGCCATCTAGTAGTGAACGAACAGAAACCTTACCCATGTATACTCCACTCCCTAATTTTGTTCCGTTGGCAGATTTTCCATCCCATTCGCCCAATGTTACTCGATATTGACTGGCAGTAATATCATAGGTTGAATTCAAAATCACCTTACCCGCCAGATCGTAAATAGTGACAAATGCTTCTAAATCCTCACCTGGCCTTGTGTGCGTAAACTCAAGGGTTGTTGATTCATTAAACGGATTTGGGTAATTGCTAAACTCTTCCACTTGAATTTCTACGCCATCAGTAACCACAAAATCTACACTGCTGATTTTCCGGTTGTTATATGTGTCTGAGGCCATTAAGGTAAGCGTGTGTTTACCTTTTTTGAGGCCATCCAAAGGAAAATTCACAGATCCTTTCTTGTAGGTATTTAGATCTGCGGAGTAGTAGCTGTTTAGAATTATAATCTCACCGTTATCTATGGAGGCCGTAAGTTCATTGCCTTCGGGCACAGCTGAGATGTTGATTCCACTCTCATCAAATAAGCGAGCGACTATTCGAGTGTTTGGGCCGACAATACCACCGGCTATAAAAGTAGTGTCGCCCATAAATAATTCGATAGTAGGAGGTGTTGTATCAGCAGTTGGGCTTGATTCAACACTACCAATCATGCTATTTAAGGAATTGCCACTCGCTATGTCGCCTGTTTTTGTAGAAGCGAAAGCTGAGAATTTTCCGGTGAAAAGATCTTGAGAGATATTTATAGGTAAGATGAATTCCATTTGAAAGTTACCTTGATCAACTTTTGACTTACCTTTAAAGAGCACATTGCTTCTTTCTGAATAATTGAAAGGTAAATTTTGATCGCCTTTCGTTACCTGATTTTCTACTTTATCGAAAAGTGTTAATGATAAATCTCCCGTAAAATTAGTTTGCGTGATTGTTTCTTTTTCAACATGACCGGAAACTAAAACAGTTGATAATCCTTTTAATTCCAAAGAACCGTTGCTGGTTTTTATTTCATCAAAGACAATTTCGTTTTCTGCGAGCGCCAATGTCATGGAAGGATCTCCCAACAGGGAAAAATTTCTATTAGCCACTCCACTTACGCTGTTATTTTTTGTGTCGCGAAAAACAATACCCAGTGACCTGTACCTATTGTTTTCTTTTGTGAAGAGCGATTCATAAAAGGCTTTATTCAATGTAAAATTGGTGCTTGAGTTCACAGGCCTGGCACTAGTAACAATGCCAATACCTCCACCTTTCTTTTGAAGTAAAGTAAGTTCGCCACTTGTGATTTGAAATGGATCATCATGCCTGCCGAACTCACAGGTAGCGGTTACAAACAGTGGATATTGAGGAGCATTCTTCCAGGTTTGAATGACAGTTTCATCAAGAATGCGTTCATCCATCCAAACACGTTCTGAACCATGTCCTGTGAAATTTACAATAAGTGCTCCTTTGCGAACCGCCAAATCAAGAGCTTTACTTGCCGAAGAACTTGATTGACCACTCGGTTTAGTAATCTGATCAAACGAATCAAGAAAAAATTTATGAGTCGTGTAGTTTGAATTCAAAAGTTCGATTGAATTGGCGAGTTGATCGGCTTGTGAATTATGAATATTAAAATCACCATCATCGGCAACGAACATGATTTCATTTTGCCATGCGCCAAATGCAGCCGGGTTTGTTTGATAGTCAATAAGTTTATCAACAACTATTTTTGCTTCTTCTAATTTCTTAACAGGAAGTCTTCCAATTCCAATATCCATTGTATGATTTTGTGCGGGACTTTCTATCCACTCCCCTTCACCGGGTTCCAGAAAAGTTAAGTAATCATCCGATCCATACGTTTCGAGTGGACTCAGCGAATTGCGTGATTCGTAAATCGGAACATAGTTAGTGTTACCCAACACTCTGTTTTTGTAATCATAAGATCCACGCCCAAATAGCAGCACATTTTTTAATTGAGAGTTTGTTTGAATGTAAAGGTCTCTGATGTAGTCCCTTAAGGCAGTGATGTCTTGCTTGCCACTGCTGTACTCGTTGTAAATCTGACTCACTATAACAACAGCTGTGCTAATACCTGATTTACTTTGCCTGAAATTCGCCAGACGTTGTGCTTCACTGAGAAAGTCAGGGTGAGTGATGATGAGCAATTGAGGTGCTGGAGTATTGAATAAACTTTGATTTTGAACAGTACCTTCAAAAGTTGGACCTTTTAAATTAGCAGGAATGAAAACTGAAAATGTTTTTAAAGATTGAGAATTTGTGGAAAAGCTAATTTTATTAGTAGAGGTAACAGCTTGTTGATTTGTTACTTTACCCGGATCTGTTATATCCCACACAAGCGCATTTGCATTGGTCGAATTAATTTCAAACGTTGAAACAGTATTTGATAAACTTGTAGATGATCTGAAAATAGTCTGATCTCCATATAGGGCTAACTTTCTTTTGATGGAGAGGTTGATGAAATCAAGGTAGCCTACAGACAATCCTACACCACCTTTTGTAAATTGATATTTGATGTCTTGATTAGTACGACCAACGGCACCTACAGAATTCGAGTTGAAGGTTATTGTATCAGCTTTCACAACGCCTTTAATGCCATAGCGTGTGTTTGGTATTGGTGCGATGGGTTGAGTTAAAATTGAATTATTGTTGAATGAAACCTGAAAGGAAGATGCCTCAATAGATTGCGCCATCACGCGTGAGATCAATCGGATTTCAGAATTCTCAACTACACCTGAAACATCAAATCGAATAGTAGCTTCTTTGCTTGCGTCAAACTGTTCGCCAAACCATTGTCGGCCCGACTTTAAAATATTATATTTTTCAGTTTCGTAAAAACCTAAGTCTTCATATTCTGAAATGACAGGAAAAGACCCCGCAATGTTTTCGCTTGTAGCTATCCGTAAACCAGGTTCGGTGTTTACAGTAAGAAAGTAGAAATTTTTATCAGAGTATAGATTGTTCTCATATTCAAAAACCTGCTTCTGAATATTGTACTGATAGGTATCAGGACCTTGGCCAAAGAAAAGAATTTGATCAGTTGTGTTGAATTTACCATCAGCTTCACCTGTTACCTGAATAGCGATCTGAGTTAAGTCAACCATTCTCGGTTCATTGATAGCTTGAGGGAGCATGCCTTGTTGGCCAGTGAATATTTTTATGTTGCGCGGATCGATCTGATCAGGATTTACACCGGCACTCTTCAAAAGGTTGTAATCTATTTTCATTACGCCATCAGTGGTCACGGAAAATTTATACCAGTTTCCCTGACTTAGCACTGAGTTGATCCTTTGGGCAAAGCAAAGAGTTGCACTCAGAAAGCATAACCCACCAAATACCCCTATTTTTTTGATTGAAATCACACGCTATTTTTTCTTCGCGCCAAAAGCGCCACTTACCAACGAGATAACTATATAAGATAGTATAATAAAGGGAATAGCCCCAGCTTGTAAAAATCCCAATAGGAATACAGATATTACTAGAAAGGTAAACCGCACCTCATTGCCAGCCCAACCAAAGTTTTTGAATTTTAAGGCAAGTAGCTTAATCGGGGTGACCATAAGTAGTGAAAAGACAATTGTTAGCGTCAGTAATGCTGGCCCTGTAAAAACTAAAGATCGAATCGATTCGGGAAGAAAAACCAATGACGTTATAAACAGTGCATTTGCCGGAGTAGGTATTCCGATAAATGAGTCCGACTGATTTTCATCGATGTTAAACTTTGCAAGCCGCAGCGCGGAGAACACTGCAATTATTATTGCGCCATAGGGCATCCAGCCTTCTGCAGCGTTCGACTCCAACCAAATGTACATTGTCATTGCAGGTAGCACCCCAAAACTTACCATGTCGGCAAGCGAGTCAAGTTGTTTGCCGATGGGTGAAGACACTTTTAAAATACGTGCCGCAAACCCATCGAGGAAATCAAAAAAACAGGCGGCCCAAATAAAATAGGCAGCTTCAACTGGGTAGTTGAAAACACTAATAATACCCAAACACCCACTAATAAGGTTAGCGCTGGTAAGAGCATTCGGTAAATGTTTCAATACCTTCATAGTTAGGATAGACTTAAAGCACAATATGGATTTGATTTTTTTTCTTCACCAACCGTGGTTGGGTTTCCATGGCCAGGATAGACCACTACATCATCGGGAAGTATGAAAACTTTCTTGCGAATACTTTCGATTAATGTTTTATGATCGCCCCCAGGCAAATCTGTGCGACCTATACTTCGTTCAAATAACACATCACCGCTTAATAAAGATTTTGATTCGCTATCATAAAAGCCAACATGGCCGGGTGCATGACCTGGAAGAAACAACACTTTCAATTTTGTTGATCCAAACGAAATCTCATCTCCTTCTTTTATAAATTGATCGGGCAATGCTTCATGATACATAGCAAAACCATAGGAGGGTGCGTAGGCTTTTACTGCTTTTAGTACAGGCTCGTCCTTGGCGTGAATTAAGAAAGGAACTTTGTAGGTGGATTTTACAAAATCGTTTCCTAACACGTGATCGATGTGGCAATGCGTATTGAGCAAGTATTTTATTTTAATTCCTTTGCTATCAATAAATTTGGTCAGAGTTGCTTTCTCATCGGCTTCATAACATCCCGGATCGATAACGACACCTTCTTTAGTCTCATCGTAAACCACGTATGTATTCTCACTAAATGGATTAAACTCAAAAGTTTGTATCTGGATCATAATTAATGGGCAAAGGTACGGCTTTGTTCTCTGCACGCAAAGGCACAAAAGTCAGTAAGGAACATAATCAATGGGACAGACGATTCATTCAAGTCCATTAATTTATAGTGTTGTATTTTTGGCATCTTGAACACTTAATCTAAGTCATATCCAAACAGTTGATTATATAATAGTAGGGCAGGGATTGGCAGGCTCTTGTTTGGCTCTTCGTCTTTTAGAAGAAGGAAAAAAAATTGTTGTGTACGATGAGCCTGATCAAAACAGGAGTTCAGCAATTGCTGCTGGTCTTTTCAATCCGATAACAGGCAAGCTGTTGACGCGCACCTGGATGGCGGATCAAATTTTTCCTGAGCTCTTTAGGTTTTATCAATCAGCAGAAAGAACTCTTAGCAGAAAGTTTTTTTATCCTCAACCTCTTTACCGTCCATTTTTATCTGCCGAAGAGCAAAATGAATGGATGGGGTTAAGCTCAAGTGAATCAATAAAACCATACATCGAAAAAGTTTTAACAGCGAGTGTCTATGGCAACCAGGTGTTTGATTCATTTGGAGGAATTGAATTAAGTCAATCAGGTTTTTTGGACGTGAATGAATTCATGAGCAGTATCCAAAATCATTTAGAAGCAAATCAATCCATTGTGTTCGAACATTTTGATGATGAGCAGATGGAGATTAAGACAGATGGGATTGTGTACAAGAACTATCGTGCAAAAAAGATAATTTTTTGTAATGGTATCGGTTTCCTAAACTCACCTCGATTTGAAAACTTACCCATCCGGTTGCTTAAGGGTGAAACATTAACAATTGAATTAGAGGAAATTCCTGAACTGATTTATAACAGGGGCGTTTATATAGTGCCTTTAGCAAACGGGAACTACCGGGTGGGAGCCACCTATGAAACAAAAAATTTAATACCGGAAACAACAGAAGCGGGTCGAATGGAACTGGAGCAGAAATTAAAAGCATTGATTAAAATTCCCTATAAGATTATTTCGCAGGAATGGGGTTTTAGGCCTACTATACCCGACCGTAGACCCATATTGGGTGAGTACCCAGAATCAAAAAATGTTATTATTTTTAACGGATTGGGCACAAAAGGGGTGAGTCTAGCTCCCTATTTTTCGACTCAACTGGTAACTTGGCTTTTAGAAAGGGGCGAAATTCAACCTGAAGTCAATATTAAACGGTTTAAATCGTTAACTTCGAAATCCCGTGAGGTAGTATGAGAGGAATGTTTCGGTTTTCAGTAGTCACAGTATTAATAATCTTATCTTATTCGAGCGTCAATGCCCAACAAGCTGATGTTTCGTTTGGTAAAAATAGGATTCAATACAAGCAATTTCGCTGGAACTATCTCAGTTCAGAAAATTTTGATGTCTATTATTATGACGATCGCAAACGCGTAGCTCAGGAATCACTTGAATATCTGGAGGGCGAGTTTGATAGAATAACAGATCTGATCGGATTTTATCCTTACCAAAAAACAAAAGTATTTTTATATAACTCTGTCACAGATCTTCAGCAAAGCAATATCGGGCTCAACCACACACAGTTTAATTCCGGTGGCGAAACAGAATTTATTAAACCTTATGTAGAGATTGCCCACCCGGGCACGTTGCATGAATTTAAAGAGGAGTTACTCTTTAAGTTTTCAGACCTCATGCTTAATGAAATGATGTTTGGGGGCAACTTGAAAGACATGTTTCAGAATGCGGTCTTTTTAAATTTACCGGAATGGTTTGTGGATGGTGCATCGTTGTATGTAGCCAAGGGTTGGGACGAAGAGATGGATGACTTCATCCGTCAATTAGTTAGCTCTAAAAAAGTTAATAAGGCATTTAAGCTAAACGGACATGAAGCCGCTTTAATGGGGCAGTCTGTTTGGAATTTTATAGTAGAGAAGTATGGGAAGAGCAGCATTAACAACATCCTTAACTATACGCGCATTATTCGCAATGAAGAAAAAAGCGTACTGATTACTTTGGGAATTCCTTTTAAACAACTGGTAGTAGAGTGGAAAAACTTTTATTCAACCATGGAAACCCGCGTAGCGCAGAGTTATGTTTCTCCATCCGACTCTTCGCTGTTTAGTCCCAAGCATAGAAAGACTGTTGTTTATACAACTGTAAAAATTAGTCCTGATGGTAAAAAAGTTGCGTACGCTGAAAATGATCGTGGTAAGTTTACGGTTCGGGTAAAGTCTCTGGAGAATGGAAAAGAAACTGTAATACTCAACGGGGGTAACAAGGTAATTAAGCAGAGTGTGGATTATAGCATACCTCTATTAAGTTGGTCTGATGCAAACAAGTTGGGAGTAATCGGAGTAAAAGATGGTCAATATGTTTTTTGGTTGTATGATTTAGTTACTAAAAGCAAATTGCCTCGTGAGCTTGACCGCTTTAGCAACATCCGCAGTTTTAATTTTTCCGGTAACGGAAGGTTGGCGGTGTTGAGTGCTGATTTGGCCGGACAAAATGATTTGTTCTTAATTAGTAGTCTTAGAGATCGTACACGCAGACTAACCAATGATCTTTATGATGATCTCGATCCAAGTTTTATACCAAATTCAAACACGATTGTTTTCAGTTCAAATCGTACAACCGATTCTATTGGCACTGCGGTAAGTGCATACTCTAAACTTGCGCCAACGTATAATCTTTTTCTGTTTAATCTTGATACAACAACCACAGAGGTAACGCGTCTTACAAACACCTTGAGTAAAGATCTCCATCCCAAGGCCATGGATGAAGATAATTTTTATTATCTAAGTGATCAGCGGGGTATCGTTAACTTATTTAAGTTCAATCGTCCATCAGGGATTTATTCTCAGATCACCAATTTCAATTCAAGCATAAAAGATTTTGATCTTGATTTTTACAATCGATCGCTTGCTTTGGTTACTACCAAAAAGTTAAGTGAGGATATTTTTATTGTAGATAAATTTAATTTTGAACGTCAGGTATTTACACCGGCATCACGAAGGAAAGAGGTTCAACAGGCCAAAAGCATTTCTCAAAAAAGAAAGCAAGAGCCTGCCAAGAATATGTCTATCAAAGACCTGATCAACTCGCGGCTAAAAGAAAAGCAGGATACAACAACTCAGCAAAAGCAAGAATTGCCTATTGCTCCTGTACTAAAAGATTCTATTGCCGGAAAGTCTGTTATCAACACGGACGATTATCAGTTTGATATACCCGTTGTTGCGGATACTCTGAATCCACTTGAACCAAAATCAAAACCATTAAATACGGATGATTATGTATTTGAAGATGAAGTTGTAAAAGCAAAACAACCGAGCGAGACATTCCTTACACGGTATGCAAAGGCTAGAGAATCAAGCCGAGTAACTGGACCGTTTCCTTACCAGCCTAAATTCAGTTACGAAAATGTGACGACTACCTTTGTGATTGACCCTTTGCGCGATTTTAGTTTGAGAGTAGAGACTCAGATGAATGACATTTTGGAGAATTACCGAATTATAGGTGGCCTGCAAACAGCTTTTGATTTTAAGAGTGGTGATGTTTGGGGAGAAATACAATACCTGCCCGGAAGAATTGACTACAGTGTGCGGTTTGATCGGAAAGTTATTTTTTGGGAAACTCCTCAGGAGAATGGAAACCAAATTGAAGAACAAAAATATTCATTTCAGAAAATTGAATTTGGAGCATCCCTTCCTTTATCGGTGCGCACCAGAGTTTCTATAAAACCTTTTGGAGGCTATACCCAATTTGTTGATCGAGGAAAGGCTCTCCCTCAGGCAGGCCCTCCTGTTTTTCTTCCTTCCCAACAGCAATTTTATGCTGGCGCCAAAGCGGAGTTGGTCTACGATAATTCATTGGCTACAGGCATGAATATAATTGAAGGAACGAGAGGAAAATTGAGTGCCATCCATTACGAAGCATTGGGAAATAGTCAGAAGAGTTTTTCACAGATTTCATTGGACATAAGACACTATCAGAAAATTTATCATGAGATTGTTTTTGCTGTACGTGGACATGCTGGAACATTTTTAGGTAACTCTCCTAAAAAATATTTGCTAGGTGGAATGGATAATTGGTTTGGTAACCGTTTGAATTATGAAGGGGTTCAAAATCCACTAGTTAGCAAAGAGGGTACGTATAATGAAAATCTTCTTTTTACAGAATTTGCAACCAGCTTACGCGGATTCGACTATGCAACACTGTATGGTAGCAGCGTGGCAATGGCAAATGCGGAATTACGAGTGCCACTGGTAAGAGCTTTATCAAGTGGGCCCATTACCTCTAACTTTTTCCGTAATCTCCAGTTCACGGCTTTCTATGATATTGGTACAAGTTGGACAGGTGCTATTCCATTCAATTCTGAGAATAGTGTACGTAAGCGAGTGGTACCTGAGAATACATCAGGTAGTCCCTTCATTATTGAAATCAATGACTATTTAAATCCTTGGTTATACAGTTATGGCTTAGGGTTGCGTACGATGATGCTCGGCTACTATATGAAGTTTGATCTTGCATGGCCAGTTGAAAACTATACCGTTAAAGATCCTCGCCTGTCATTTACGCTTGGGTTCGACTTTTAATTTTTCCGTTTCGTTTAGGTAAAATTGGATACCTTGGTAGCAATTTTTCTTTACCTTAATAAACATCATGATTAAATCAATGACTGGCTATGGCCAGGTAGCATTCAGTTTGGGCGATGGCACACTGTCCGTAGAAGTAAAAACCTTAAACTCAAAATTTCTTGATTTAAGTCTACGGCTTCCTAAAAAATATTCTGAAAAAGAACTTGAGCTCCGAAATCTAATAGCCGATAAGTTGGAACGCGGAAAAGTTTCTTTGAGCATCGAATTTCAGAGTGGCATAAAACAGGAGATCAGACATCAGTATAATGAGGAATTGTTTGTTTCTTATTTCAATGAACTGAAAAAGTTAGCCGATAAAGTAGGAGCGAGGCATGACGCACTTTTTCAAATGGCACTTAACTCGCCCGATGTTGTTCAGGCCAACGGAAAAGAAGAGTTAGATCCGGCTGAGTGGGAGCGAGTACGCACGATGCTGAATGATGCCATTGGTAAATGCGATCATTTCAGGAATGAAGAAGGGAAATCGCTGGAAGATAAACTCAAAAGTTATATTGAAAACATTCGCCAAGGATTATTGGAAGTTGAGAAGATAGATCCAAAGCGAATTGAAAAAATTCGAAGCCGAATTAAAGGAAACATAACCGATTTTTTTGGAAGCGAAGGATTTGACGCAAACAGACTTGAGCAGGAAATTATTTTCTACATCGAGAAACTGGATATACATGAAGAGCGTGTGCGCTTAAAAACTCATCTTGATTATTTTATAAAGGGAATGAGCGAGAAACAATCGAGTGGAAAAAAACTGGGATTTATTTCGCAGGAAATTGGTCGCGAGATTAATACCATTGGCAGCAAAGCGAACGATGCCGAAATGCAGAAACATGTCGTGATGATGAAAGAAGAGCTCGAAAAAATTAAAGAGCAGTTGAGTAATGTGCTGTAAAGGCTCTGTTCTTCTTAGTAACTTTAATAGATCAACTAAACTCTACCGATGAAAACTTCCCGATCTCTTTTAACCTTGTTGATAGCAACAGTCTTTCTTTTTTCGTGCAACAAAAATTCTAACCAAGAAACATCTTCTGAGGAAGCAACGCCAATTAACACCTTAACTGAAGCTGAGAAAGCCGCAGGCTGGGAATTGCTTTTTAACAGCAACTCATTTGACGGCTGGAAGCGTTACAATCACGACACTATTGGTCCGTTGTGGACAATAAAGCAAGGAGAAATTGTGTGTGATGGAACAGGTTTCGGAGAAGGATCGGGTGATCACGGTGGTTCATTAATGACCACCCGCTCGTTTGGTAATTTTGAGCTTATCGTTGAATGGAAAATTACACCGGGAGGCAATAGCGGGATCTTGTATCATGTAGTTGAAAGTCCTGAACTTCAAAGTGATTATGAAACTGGTCCGGAATATCAGGTGATTGACGATGTGGGTTGGGTAGGTGAATTGAAACCTGCTCAAAAAGCAGGATCGAACTATGATATGTTTGAAGCTCCTACAACAAAGAAATTAAAACCGGTAGGCGAGTGGAATACTTCTCGAATCATTTATAATAATGGGCATGTGGAGCATTGGCTTAATGATGAAAAGACCGTTGAGTTTGAAGAAGGAAGTGAAGAGTACAATCAGCGCTATCAAAAAAGTAAATGGGTTGATTACCCAGCGTGGAATAAATCCAAGACAGGAGCAATCTCATTGCAGGATCACGGGGCTCCGGTTTATTACCGCTCAATAAAAATTAAATCCTTATAACATTGTTATAAAAAAAAAGCGGCCACTACTAGTGGCCGCTTTTTTATCAGTTGTAGCTTTTACAAATGAATCACTTCATCATAAGCTGCTGCTGCAGCTTCCATCACCGCTTCGCTCATAGTAGGATGCGGGTGAACCGACTTAATTATTTCATGGCCGGTAGTTTCCAGCTTGCGGGCAGTAACCACTTCGGCAATCATTTCAGTTACGTTTGCTCCAATCATGTGAGCGCCTAAGAACTCACCATACTTGGCATCAAAAATTAATTTCACAAAACCATCCGGAGCACCGGCAGCTTTTGCTTTGCCTGATGCGGTGAATGGAAACTTACCCACTTTTATTTGGTAGCCTGCTTTCTTAGCAGCTTCTTCGGTATAGCCCACTGAAGCAATTTCAGGTGAGCAATAGGTGCAACCCGGAATGTTATTGTAGTCCAAAGGTTGAGGATTGTGACCTTTAATTTTCTCCACACAAATAATTCCTTCTGCGGAAGCTACGTGTGCCAAGGCCTGACCTTTCACGATATCACCAATAGCGTAAACACCAGCCACATTGGTTTTATAGAAATCATCCACTAACACTTTTCCCTTCTCGGTCTTCACTCCCACTTCTTCCAAGCCAAGGTTTTCTAAGTTGGTGGTTACACCTACTGCAGAAAGTACAATGTCGGTTTCAATTTTTACTTCACCATCAGGAGTTTTAACAGTGACTACACAACCCTTTCCTTTTGTATCAACTTTAGTTACTTCAGAATTGGTAAGGATTTTAATTCCAGATTTCTTGAAACTCTTATCCAATGCTTTTGAAACTTCTTCATCTTCTACCGGAACAATGCGCGGCAAAAATTCAACAATGGTAACTTCTGTACCCAACGTGCTATAGAAGTAAGCGAACTCAACACCAATGGCACCTGAACCAACCACTACCATTTTCTTAGGTTGCACTGGCAAAACCATCGCATCGCGATAACCAATTATTTTTTTTCCATCTATTGGTAGATTTGGCAATTCGCGTGAGCGGCCACCTGTTGCCAGAATAATGCTCTTGGCTTCGTAATCTGTTTTCTTTCCGGCAGCATCAGTCACTTCCACCTTGCCACCTTTTTTCAATTTACCATGGCCGGCAATATGATCGATTTTATTTTTCTTAAACAGAAATTGAATTCCCTTACTCATACCCGCTGCCACATCGCGACTACGTTTCACAATTCCGCTAAAGTCTGCTTCAGCTCCTTTTATTTTTATGCCATAATCAGCAGCATGCTGCATGTACTCAAAAACATTAGCACTCTTTAGTAGCGCTTTTGTAGGGATACAACCCCAGTTCAAACAAATGCCACCCAATTCTGCTTTTTCTACTACGCCTACCTTCATCCCCAATTGAGAAGCGCGAATTGCCGCTACATATCCGCCTGGGCCGGAGCCGATCACGATGAGATCATAATTTGCCATATCTATCTTCTATTAAATTGTTCTTAACTACTTTTGAAGGGCAAATTAACCCATTTATTAATGGTAAAAAAAGTTAGTTTAGCATTGAAATTATCTTTGTCGGATCTATGGAATTAAAGAATACTCTTCTAGGAATTGCCGGATCGGTTGCTGGAATCATTGGTGTGTTTTTGAAAGTAACTCATACGGATGGCGGAGAATTTTTCCATGGCTTAGGCATTGGTTTTATGATTGTTTTCTGTTATAATGTTTTCCCCAAATTAGTAAAGAAGAAAAATGAAATTACTTCAAGGTAAAAATGCACTGGTAACGGGTGCTTCAAAAGGAATAGGCCGCGCCATAGCCATTCGATATGCCGAGCAAGGTGCTAATGTTGCATTCACATACTTGTCTAGTGTGGAACAAGGTGAAGCACTGGAGGCTGAACTTGCCGCAAAAGGTGTTAGAGCAAAAGGCTTTCGTTCGGATGCTTCCGATTTTGCTCAGGCAGATAAACTGATCAATGATGTGGTTGCAGAATTTGGATCACTCGATATATTAGTAAACAACGCTGGCATCACTCAAGACAATTTATTGTTGCGCATGACCGAAGAGATGTGGGACAAAGTAATCAACGTAAATCTCAAATCGTGTTTCAACACGGTGAAGGCGGTAACAAAACCGATGATGAAACAGAAAGGTGGCTCTATTATTAACATGACTTCCGTAGTGGGGTTGAAAGGCAATGCGGGCCAGGCAAACTATGCCGCATCGAAAGCGGGGATAATTGGATTTACAAAATCGGTAGCGCTCGAGTTAGGTTCACGCGGTATTCGTTCTAATGCTATTGCTCCGGGTTTTATCGAAACTGAAATGACAGCTGTGCTCGATCCTAAAACTGTTCAAAGCTGGCGCGATGCGATTCCGCTTAAGCGTGGAGGAAAACCTGAAGACATTGCAGACGCATGTGTGTTTTTAGGTTCTGATCTTTCTACCTACATCACTGGTCAGGTCTTGCAGGTAGATGGCGGTATGCTTACCTAGAGATTAGTCCTTCCAAGAATTTTTTTAAGTCTGCCATTGTGCAGACTTTTTCTTTTTATCCGTACCAGTACTGAGTGAAGTATACCCTCACGCTGGTATTGTTTCTGCTTTCACTTCCGCTCAACTTTCGGTTCAAATTTTTTTGCACCGAACCCCTAATTCCAAACACATGAAAAAGAAACTAGTCGTGCTGATGATGGCACTCCTTTTTGCAGTGCCACTTGTGATGGCGCAGCAATTAGATCTTGAGAAAACGTATAAAATTTCTCGTGCCTCCAAGCGTGGATTTTTGGCTGGCCTTGATTACGACAACGATGCCAAGACCTACACGCTCACCTATTTCACCGATCAAAAGAAAAATACCTTTAAATACGAACAATACGTGTTTGACAACGACTTCAATTTTGTGAAGGATGGTGAGTTTACCGAGGAGGCGGAGAAGATGAAGAAGAAATTCAAATGGTTCCGCTTTAGAGGAGAAGAATATACTGTAATGGGAAACACAGTGGAGAACAATATGATGGGTACTCTGGTGTTGCGTAAAAAGAAAATCACGTATAAGTATCAATTCTTGTTGGGTGGTTACAATCGCAAAGTGGAAGTCCTTGAAAAAGTAAAACCTAAAAC
>JBGSIM010000115.1:0-13089 GCA_041742535.1 Cyclobacteriaceae bacterium
ACAGTATAACAACGAGAGCATTTTTGAAACCAGAGATTTACCGCAGCGAATTTTGGTTGTCGGTGGTGGGCCGATTGGGATTGAAATTGGACAGGCTTTACATCGCCTGGGCTCTTCAATTACAATTGTGCACCGTGGCGCGAACATTCTTCCACACGATGACCACGAGATTGCTTCGATACTTTTTGAAAGGTTAAAAGGAGAAGGCGTTGAAATCATTTTGAATTCGGAGGTGAAAGAATTTATCAATGCGAATAAAGCTGTAATCGTTGATAAAGATGGAAATGTTATAAGTATAGCATTTGATGCAGTATTTGTTTCCATAGGCCGAACCCTTGAGTTGGAGCAATTGAAATTAGAAAAAGCTGGAATAGCAGTAAACAATAAAAAGATAGAGGTAAATGCTTATTTGCAAACCAGCAATAAACATATTTATACCTGTGGGGATATTTCCGGTTCACTCCAATTTTCGCACGCTGCTGAACAACACGCAAGACTTCTGTTGAATAATTTGTTTTCGCCCTTCAAAAAGAAATTGAATAACGACAACATGTCCTGGGTGACGTTCACCGATCCCGAAGTAGCAACATTTGGTTTACAGGAAAAGCAACTTCAGAAACAAAATAAATCATTTGAGAAACTAGCGATGGATTTTACTGATGATGACCGTGCTGTGACTGATAACTATCGGTACGGCAAGCTCGTGCTTTACCTTTCAAAGGGCAGTCTGCTTAGTAAACAGAAACTTTTGGGTGGGAGTATGGTGGCCCCCGGTGCCGGTGAACTCATTCAGGAGCTCATACTGGCCAACAGTGCAGGCATCAGTGTCGATTCCATTTTCAATAAGATTTATCCTTATCCCGTGGCTTCGAGAGTCAATCAAATGATTATTGTAAAGCATAAGGAAAAGTCATTGACCAATAGATTAAAAAAACTGCTGCAATTTGTATATCACCTTTTAAACTAATGTATTATGGAATGGTTACTTAACTTGAAAGATTGGTTTATGGGACTTGGTGAAAAATATAATGTGAACCCGATTATTTTCGGTTCCATTTACGTAGGCGCTATTCCCTTTTTTTTCCTTTCTCTGGGATGGCTCGTGAGAAGGATTAAGCAACGGAAACCCATTGTGATCCCTGTGCTATTAACAGGTTTCTTTTTTGTGTCAGCGTATTTATATCTGATCATTGCAGGTCGTAACATTCCCTTGTGGGTTTACTTTTTTATCGGTGCGATGATTGTGTACGGTGTGTACTCTACTGTAATAAAAGTCAGAAAAAAGGTTTCTGAAAATTAGCAAGAGCGCGTAGGTGAGATTTAATCAAGTGAAAATGCTACTTATCTCATTTATTCTTATTTTATACATGAGCCTTGGTTTAACTCCATTCTGGAACAAGATTTTTATTGCCCCTATTTCAAAGACACATTGAATCAGGTATTTACAGGAAACTATTTCCAGGAGGGACAGAATCATCCCTTCTCATAACTAAAACAAAGCTGCCTGATATTGAATGATATAAATACCAGCAATGATCAACAGCACCCCTGTTATTTTTTCCATGTGGGGCAGGATTTTACGCAAGTGTTTCATTAGAAATCCTTTGGCAAAGACAGACAGTAAAATAGCCAGGAACATCATGCCACTCATCCCAGTGAAATAGGCAAGGAAATAAGAAACACCTTCTGTTACGCTCGGAGCTGCAAAGGCTTGGGTGGCCACAATTAAGAAAAGAGGAAAGAGACAACCCAATGCACCTATGGCGTACGCTACACCAAAAAAGAAAGCCTCTGCCGTTTCAGATTTGGTTGAAGGTTCCATGATGTTGAGGGAGAATGATACATTTTTCCCCATGATCATCAATACCCCAAGAACCACCAGAACGGCTCCCATAGTCAGGGAAATCCATTTCATGTATTCCTTAAGTATCTGACTTGCCAGTAGCACTAGTCCACCCGCCAGCGCATACACCAATAGCACACCAACAATACTCCACAAAGCCAGCTTAAACCCTCGCATGAGGCGAGTACGTATAGCAGTATCACCAGTATTTCTGGATATGAATGCTACAATGTAACCAGGGAGTAAGGCCACTGCACAGGGTGCGAGAAAGGCCAATACTCCCTGGATAAATGAGAAGCTAATAAACTCCACCTCTAATTCTTCAACAATTGGTCAAACAAGGCACGGTATTCATCAGCACTTAGCACGGTCTTGTCTTTTTGAAAAGCCACGTACCCTTTGCGATCTATTCCCACCGTAGTGGCTTGGCTCTGCACGCCAAAGTCTATCATCACCTTAGGGGTTCCTGCCGTGATAGGAAACGTAAAGCCTTTTTCCCGGGCCAGTTTACTCATTACCTTGTCATCATCTGTCGGGTCAATGCCAATGGCAACAAAGTTTAACCTGTCCTTATACTCAGGATAAACCTCAGAAAGTGCCGGCCAGTTTTTCGCACACATCGGGCACCAGGATGCAGTAAAATAAATCACCGTAGGTTTGCTGTCCTTGATGGATTGTTTCAGACTTACTTTCTTTCCATCAGTCGTTGTCACCTCAAAATCCGGTGCTTTTTTCTTCTCCTGCTGCGCTTGAACAGGAGCACTGAAAATAAAGGCGGACAATACCAAAAATGGCATGACTGCTTGGAAAATTCTGTATCTAATCATGTTATTAATCATTTTAAAATTACTATAAATTATTTTCGTTCGAATTTCCCATTCGGGCATCGCTCAAGACTTGAAAAGATCCTTATTGATCAGGAAGATGAACGGAATTACAAATACCCAATGCCTCATAAGTGATCCTATGGCCATCATGGGGCCTTCATTGCTTCCTGCAACACCTGCCCCCAATAATGGAAACATAAAGAACCACACCAGAGCGATGGTCTGGGCTGTAATGAAGATAAAAGGCCTAAGCCAGTAAGGCCCCCAGATCGATGGCGCTATTCCAGCATAGAGTATGGCCAGTAATATTCCATTACTAAAGTGTCCAAATACTCCATAGGCCATCCCTAGGCCTGTCTTTTCTCCCAGCAGTGCAGGCATGTCCCACCATTGACCGGTCATAACGAGTCCAAAAATATCAAACAGAATAGTTCCTGCTATTCCTGCGAGGATCGCGTTTTTCCAATTGATTTTGTTTTCCATATTTTCAATAAAATCTAACGATGTTTTTTTCATGACTAAGCAGGAACTCCTTCCAATTCTTTCGCAACAGGAAAGTCAATTGGAAAATGGGCAATGTTATGCAGGTAGTTCGCCACCGTTTTGTATCCGATGTGTGCTACTAATTCAACCAGTGCATCATTTCCGTAACCAGCTTTTGTAAAATCATCAAGTGATTTCTGAGAAGGCTTACCATGTGAACGGGTAATTTCACTAGCTAATGAAGTAAGTGCTCTCAATTTCTCATCAGCAATGGTTGCTGTTCTTAGTTGAATGGTTTCTTCTTCCGTAAAGCCGTTCATCTTACCTAATGCCGTGTGAGCCGATTGACAATAATGACAACCATTTACTTGTGATACCACCAGGAAAATAGCCTGACGTTCCTTAGCAGTAAATACTCCTTTTCCAAGAGCTTCATCAAAAGCCAGGTAGGCAGGTAACGTGTTGGTTGAATTGGCAATGGTAGCATAAAGATTAGGCACCATTCCTACTTTTGATTTTAGCAGATCAAAAATAGGTTGAACAGCAGGACTTGCTTGTTCGCGTGTGAGCGGTTTTAATGTTGACATAATTTTAATTTGTTTATTTAAATGAATTTTCGTTTTGTATCGGCCTTCATTTTACTTCGGCTGATTGATGATACAAAGGTGGGGGCAAACCAAGTTTGAAAAAATGACGAGAATTCCCTTTGACTTAACATTTCTTCCTCTAGAAATAAATAGTATGTAGCTCAATTTATAACGGAATTAAACTATTCTGAAAGCAAGTGTGATACTTCCATAGCGGTGCCCTTCTATATCAATTCGTTGCCGGGTTGCGGCATGCAACGTATAGGCTAGCTTAAAAGAATGAAAGGAAACTTCTAATCCATATTGATAACTATACACTTGCCGTGCGATTGGAATCCGGCTAACGTGAGATGCGGACAATAATCGGTTGCTGATTACATACGTATAGGATATGCCACCAAAAAAGTAAACTGATATTTGTTTACCATGATAAATTAAGTCTTGCATAGCAGGGTGCAGCATTCCTGTCTTTAACAAAACTCCTGCTCCAATATCATTTAAAATCGTTCCAGTATTAATCGAAGCATTAGTCTGCAAGGCCATATAATGATTCTGTAATAGAGTTTTAATTAATTCAAATCGATAGTTAATAATTAGATCCGAGGGAAGTTGGTTATTCCAGCCTCGCGGTACCTTATTATGAATCAATCGGTGAACTCCTGCTTGCACCTCTCCGGAATATGCATGAGGTCCAAGTAAACCTCCGATTATTTCCGTGTTGAGCCGTAGTGACCTATTTGTATTTACTGAAACACGATTTAGTGAGGCGAATAACGTTCCGGAATACGGTAAATCATTCTGTAAATATTCTGAGTCAACCTTATTCGTAGGGGTATAAATGTTTTGAGTTATTCCTACTCCATGATAGATCGTTTCAAATCCAGTAAATGCTGGCAAAATCCCATTGAGCGAGGATTTTAATTTTTCTATCTGAACTTCAATATGTAAACCATTGGTAAAATATCGATCCGTGCCGGTAAAAAAATCATTGTCTTCAGTTATTGAAAACACCATTCCCTGACCATTAGCCGAGCTTCCGATTAAAACCAATACAATTACGAAAATTAATCCAACGGTTATCTTACTTATCAGGCTATTCATAAAACAGAAGTATGTGTTACTACAGCCTTAGACGGATAAAGTCACACTGACTTACAGTTTAAATGAGATTAGGATTGACTTATTTCTTAACGTTTCTTCCCGTTTCGTAATTAGGGTATACAGCAGAGCTTATAATGATCCTCATACAAACTGTCGGTTTGTTGACAAATCGATAATATATTTAAGTATTTGCTTAAATAAGTAAACTACCTTGTTTCCTTTGTTCCGTAAAGCCAATACAAACAATTCAACGTATGGAAAATAATACCTGTATCCGTGCTTTTGCCGATAAGAACCAGATCAAACAATGTAGGGAAAAGGTTTCGGCCAATGCAAAGTCATTCTCACAACTTGGCAATATCCTTGCGCTGGCGGGAAATGAAGTAAGGCTTAAAATTCTTTATCTGCTGGAGGAGGAAGGTGAATTATGTCCCTGCGATATCAGTGATATTCTCAGTATGAGTGTGCCAGCTATTTCTCAGCATTTGCGAAAACTTAAGGATGGTAATATTGTGGAAGCTCGCAAAGTAGGGCAGACTATTTTCTATTCACTCAAGTCAGAGAACATGAAGATACTCAAGCCATTTTTCAAGACGATTAATCAGATGAATCAAAATCCAGTAACAGTATGAAAACTGAAAATCAAAAAGGATGGTTGTTTGGAGTGGCTGCTGCTGTAGCTGCCTCACTCTGTTGCATCACACCTGTGTTAGCCTTGTTGGGTGGCGTTAGTGGTATAGCCTCTTCGTTTTCCTGGATAGAACCTTACCGTCCCTATTTAATAGGCGCTACGACATTGGTATTTGGCTTTGCCTGGTATCAAAAATTAAAGCCACGCACAAAAGAAGAAATTGCCTGCGAATGCGAAACTGATGAAAAGCCTTCTTTCTGGCAAAGCAAAAATTTTCTGGGCATTATAACAGTGTTTGCCGCATTGATGGTTGCATTCCCTCATTACTCGCATATTTTTTATCCGAAGAGTCCCATCACGAATGTGGTCATTGTTGAAAAGAGTAACATTCAACAAGTCGAGTTTAAAATTTCAGGTATGACCTGCCAGAGTTGTTCAGAACATGTGAACCACGCCTTAGACGGAGTGCAGGGAGTACTGGAACACACCACCTCGTATGAGCAGGGTACAAGTCTTGTAAAGTTTGATGCGAGCAAGGCAACGAAAGAAAAACTTGTAGAAGCTGTTGATGCTACCGGCTATACCGTAACGGAAACAAAAGAATTGAAAAATTAAAATCATACATATATGAAAACAATTATTATTTCATTCTTAGCAGCAGCATTTGTCTGCGGATGCTCTTGTAAAACAGCATTTGGACAAACGCAGGAAAAACCATTTGGTATTGTTAAGACAAAAGTTGTTCAACTGACCGTTATAGGTATGACCTGCCAAGGCTGTGCCGATCACGTTACGACTTCGCTTTCTGAAAAATCAGGCGTATTAAAATCAGATGTACAATATGCCAGCAACTCGGCCACTATAACCTATGATCCTTCTATTGTAAAGATGGAAGAAATTATTCACGCTATTGAAGAAACCGGGTATAAGGCTGAAGCAAAAACTGGTAATGACAAAAAAGAAATAAAGAAGGATGCTGCCACGCCTCACGCCTGCTGTGTTCCAAAGAAGAAAAATTAAACAAATCGCACAACTAAAAAATATCATGACAGAAAATAATAATAAACTGGCATCGGTGACCTTAAACATCGAAGGAATGACGTGCGATCATTGTGCGGTCTCTATCGAAAAGAGATTTGCCGGAAAGGAAGGGATTATAAACAAACAAGTAACCTACAGTAAAAAGAGCGGTGAGTTTAAGTACAATCCTTCGTTGATTTCAAAGCAGGAAATTATCGATACGATAAACTCTTCTAAAAGCTATCGCGTAACAGGTAACGGTTCCGAAGGTGGTTCAGGAAAAAATCATTTTGACCTCATTATTGTCGGTGGTGGATCGGCTGCATTCTCAGCAGCCATCAAAGCTGAGGAATTGGGACTATCAACGATGATGGTGAATGCCGGACTTCCTTTTGGAGGCACTTGTGTAAATGTTGGGTGTGTACCTTCCAAAACATTAATACGGGCGGCTGAAACAGCATACCACGCCAGTCATTCGAATTTTGCAGGCGTGAAACCAAAGGGAGTTGATATTGATTTTGCTCAGGTGATCAAAGACAAAAAGCAACTTGTTGCCACGTTGCAACAAAAAAAATACATGGATGTGGTGGGTGATTTTGAAAACCTTCGCATGATAGAAGGATGGGCAGAGTTTGTGGACGCAAAAACCATTTTGGTAAATGGCAAGGATACCTACTCAGCACTTAAATTCATTATTGCTACGGGTGCTACTACTAATGTTCCTGACATTGAAGGGCTGAATGAAATCGGATATCTGACCAACGTGAGTTTGTTTGACCTCGAAGAAAAACCTGAAAGTATTACCATCATGGGTGCGGGTTACATCGGGTTGGAAATTGCCATGGCCTATAACCGACTTGGTGTAAAGGTTCGTATCATCGAATTTACTGATCGTGTGTTGCGCACGCAAACTCCGGACATCAGCGAAGAATTAGAAAAGAATATGAAGCATGAAGGCATTGAATTCCTTCCCAACTTCAGGGCAATAAAATTTGAGAGAAAAGGCAACGATACCATTATTCACTGTAAATGCCCGGATGGATCAACAACTCAATTGATAGAACCCGGGAAAATTGTTGTAGCCAGTGGCACCAGGCCAAACACACAAAAGCTAGGCTTGCAAAATATCGGCTTGCAACTGACAAAGAGCGGGCATATATCAGTAAATGAAAAAATGGAAACCAATATTCCTAACATGTATGCTGTGGGCGATGTAACAACCACACCTGCCTTTGTATATACTGCTGCGTATGAAGGAAGGATAGCCGTAGAAAACGCTTTCACCGGTGCAGAGAAGAAAACGGATTATACTTCGTTGCCCTGGGTAGTGTTTACTGATCCGCAAGTGGCCGGGGCAGGACTGGATGAAGCACAGGCAGAAGCGCAAAACATTCCTTTCGAAGTATCCAAGTTAACCCTCGACAATGTGCCCCGTGCGTTAGCGGCCAATGACACAAGAGGATTTATCAAACTCATTCGCAATACTGAAACCGACAAATTAATTGGTGCGAGAATCGTAGCGCCTGAAGGTGGAGAATTGATTCAGCAATTAAGTATGGCTATCAAATACGATATTACTGTTAAAAAATTAGCGGAGAGTTTCTATCCATACCTCACCTTGGGCGAAGGTATTAAACTGGCTGCCATCACCTTCGGAAAGGACGTATCGAAATTAAGTTGCTGTGCAAGTTAATGATCATTGTGTAGAGGACTTCAAAATTCCTTGATGTTTAAAATCCAACGGAGTCATTCCTATTTCGTTTTTAAACAGCCGGCTGAACTGGACGGGATCTGAAAAGTTGAGTTCAAATGAAATTTCTTTCGAAGACTTATCGGTGTAGAGTAAAAGTTTTTTCGCTTCTAGGATCATGCGCTCGTGAATGATTTGTAAAGGGGTCCTTTCGCCCAATGCATTGAATACATTCGAAAGCGTTTTTGGGGATTTGTTCATTAAGTCAGCGTAGTCGCCTACTTTGTGTAGGGTGCGAAAATGTTTTTCTACCAGTGCACTGAAATGACGAACGGTATCAAGTTCTTGTGGTGAAATAAAATATTCGGCAAATTGGAGCTTAGCGAGGCGTGTGCATTTGATGATGAATCGCTTTAATACCGTACGCAGCATTTCTAACTGAACATCATCTTGATGGGAGAACTCTTCTTTGATTACTTCCAGTAAAACACTGAACGAGCGCTGTTCGTCAGCATCCAACCTAAGCATAGGGGTAGAGAGTACACCATTGAATAAAATACCATTGCACGAAACTTCCTGGTCGTGATCTTGCACACAGTAGAACTCGCGGTTAAACTGAATCACTACGTAGTCAGTGGTTTTGTTGGGTATGAATAATGTTTGTCCGGGGGATAATGAAAAGATCGTATTCGATTCTATTCGTTGAGGGATGAGGTCAATTTCCCATTCTTTGGCATCACCCTGGTTCCAGATAAACGTGTAGCAGCCCAATATAAGTGGGGTAGTTGATTTCGTAAAGCCCGTGCTCACACGTAAATGACCATTCAGGTTTTTTTCTTTTAATTCAAAATGCATGGTGCCAATGTCTTGTACTTATTTTGAGGTGGTCACGTTCAAAACTATTTTTACATCATCACCCATCGTCATACTGCTGCCACCTACGTTAAAATCTCTGCGATTAACAGTAAACTCTGCACTAAAGTGAGGCAGTCCGTTTTGCAGAGTATATTTAAATGGAAAGGTGATTTCTTTACTTGTCTTTTTAATGGTGAGCGTGCCGGTTACATTGGCTTCTCCTGCTTTCGTGGCTAACACTTTCGTTGAAACAAATCGGATCGATGGATAAGTCGCTACATCGAAATAGTCTTTCTTACGTAAATGATTATCGCGCATGTTAATACCCGAGTCAATAGTATTGGCATCCATCGTAACATCAAAGTGGGCAGTTGTTATATTATTAACTTCAAATCGGATTGTTCCTTTCAATCCGCTTATGGTACCCTCTACGGTAGTGCCAAAATTTTTGATTTTGAAACTTGCCTTTGATGCTGCGCTCAGTGGTTTATAAACCTGTGCGTTGGCCCAGGTGGAACTCAACAAGAAAATAAGGATGAACCGGTAATACATTATGCCTAATGAATGGATGAGAAATTTCTATAAATTAAAATTGCCTGGTAATACCCAAACTGAACATGCTTGACTTGTTCCGAAACCGGCCGTTGGCTTCGGGTAGTTGTTGCACTTGCGATTCAGTCGTGTATTCCGTGAATAAATATTGATACGCAATTTTAACTGCGAAGCCCTTTTTAAAGAAGTAACGCAAAAAGAATTCTGAATTTAATGCACCGTGGTCATTGTTGCCGATCAGCAACGTATTTAACAAAGTTGGTTTGGCCGATGTCGCCTGGCTTTCGCCCTCTGAGAGGTAAGTGGTGCTTTGCTTGCCACCAAACGAAAAACCAAGCGCATCGATATTAAACCCAGCACCCAACCTGGGTGAAAGGCGATAGCCTAAATGAATAGCAACGTTAAGCGCGTTCACTTGTGCGTTCTGTATATGCAGTGAATCAATTTTATTATCATCAACCGCCAGACTTGCAGGAGCTGAAGAGTAATATTGGTTGCTCCCGAAATACGAAGTAAATCTTCCGCCAAAGCCTACCTCCATCTTTTTTGATTTACCCAATTTCCACGCATGAAAATAATCAACGTAGACACTACCCTGGCTACTGCCTGCACTGCCTGAAAGACTACCAAAGTTAACTGTGTTATCCTGAGCGATGGACATTACAGTGGTGCCAAGGAAAAAAAGAAATAAAAAGATTCGCATGTATTTGTGTTTGGTGGTTGTATAACAATATTCAGCTGGCGCTTAGTTTCCTGTTATGTGTCGGGAGGCCGACAATAGTGAACTCCTTTAAAATTAATTTTGACTAAAGGCGCAAGCAAAATGAAAAAAGTTGAACGGCAATTAAGATAGCATTACTTTTCGTGATTGATTACAGCATTAAATCGATGATTGTAGATTTTACAACTTCCAAAGAAGAATTAAGTGCTTATCTCCATCAGTTACGCCTAATTGATGTGGCAGATCATGTTATGACAATTGAAAAGCCAGGCGAAGGGAACATGAACTTTGTTGCCCGCATCATTACGACAAAGACAAGTTTGATTTTAAAGCAGGCTAATCCTTACGTACAAAAGTATCCACACATTGCAGCACCAATAGAGCGGTCACAGGTGGAGGCTCGATTTTATCAAACCATACGACATTTAAAAGACTTAGCTCTTTTTATGCCCACACTCCTGGGTGTCGATACTAACAATCACATTCTTGTGTTGCAAAATTTTAATCAAGCTATTGATTACACGTATCTGTATCGTAAAAATATTTTTTTGACCGATGTAGAATTAAGCCAGGCCGTTGATTTCCTTAATCAGTTGCATCATATATCACTAGGAAAACTTGAGGGTTACCCCTCTAACCTTTTACTTCGGCAGCTTAATCATGAACATCTTTTCCATTATCCATTCTTAATGGATAATGGCTTCGATTTAAATAGTATCCAGTTGGGATTACAAGAACTTGCATTACAATACAAGACTGATAAGAATTTGAAATTCCGAATCGAAAAACTGGGCGAGGTTTATCTCTCTTCGGATATCTCACTACTGCATGGCGACTATTATCCAGGAAGTTGGTTGAAAACAGAAGAAGGATTTAAAGTGATTGATCCTGAATTTAGCTTTGTTGGAAGCCGTGAGTTTGAATTGGGTGTGTTACTGGCCCACCTGAAAATGACGGAGGCTCCCATTCACCAGCTTACTAACCTATCAAAAGAATATCTGGCCAACCGAGGGTTTAACTGGAACCTTTGCTATCAGTTTGCCGGTATCGAAATCATGCGGAGAATTATTGGGCTGGCGCAGTTACCATTTGATCTTACCTTGCAGGAAAAAGAAGTCTTGCTCCACGAGGCATACTATTACATAATGAAATCGCGATGAAGTATATATTTTTCTTGTTCCTTGTTTCTATCCTGGCGTGTCAGCAACCCGCTGCTGAGAAAAGTTTTCCTTCACCTTCCGTGCCTGCATTGCCAAAAGAAGATGCTACTATTTCTCTTTCACGAGAGGAGTATTATGATAAAGTGTTAGGCATGTTAGTGGGCTCTGCCATTGGAGATGCTATGGGCGCACCTACGGAAATGTGGGATCGTAAGTCGATAGACATTCAGAAAGGATACGTGGAGAGTTTAGATGGGGTAATCCGTGAACGGTCTCCGGAAGGACCCTGGGAAACCAATATGCAAGCAGGAAGCACTACGGATGATACCCGATGGAAATACCTGGGCATTCAGTATTTATTATCTCAAGATCAGGATTCATTGAATCCTCATGACTTTGCCAGGCACATTATCGAAGTGTATCAAAGCAAGATTTCAGAAGTTGGAAAAACGGAAGAGTACGAAAATATCAATCGTGTTTTTGCGCAGGCCACCTGGCTGATCGAATGGGTGAAGGTAGCAAAGCCATTCATGAATAACGATCTGGTTGAGTACAATGAAAAGCTAAGCAGATTTTATGGAGGAGAAATGAGTTGTGCAGGTTTGCTTTACACCCCGGTTGTTGGAGCCTACTTTCCAGGTAATCCGGCAATGAGTTATAATCAAGCCTATGGACTTACGATGTTTGATATCGGTTATGCGCGTGATATTTCTGCGCTCACGGCTGCTTATGTTTCGAAAGCCATGGAACGTGATGTGAAGTACAGTGATATCACATTATTAACCCGGGATTTAGATCCACAGGGATATTTTAATAGCCGACTGATTGGCCGCATGGCATTTAAAGCCTATGAAAATGCGCGATATATTTCTCATGAAGCGTATTCATTAACAGAGAAAGATATTCCTGTCAATTTACGCATGCCCCAAAACTTCAAGCATGACGCACTTTATTATATTCAGTTACAAAAAGCGTATTCACTTCTTGAGCAACATTTACAGGATATTCCCTTTCATGCTGCTGAAATTCACCAGATCAATCTGGCAGCTCTGGAGTTTTCAAAGGGTGACTTTAAAAAGGCCATTGAATTTGTTACCAACTTTGGCCGGGATAACGATACCGTAGGTGCTGTTACTGGCGCTATCCTTGGCGCGTACTGGGGTGTTAAAAAACTTCCTCCCGACATGGTGACCAGAGCGTTGAAAGTAAATAAAGAAACAGTCGGATTGGATTTGGAAATGCTGGCAAAAGAATTGACAGATCATCGCCTGCAGCTAATTACCACTAAGGAATAGACGTTTATTATATCACCAGATCAACAGAGGTTTTTCTCCAAATCAATACAGGAGTTGGTATATGCCTATTAACACGTCAGGTTAAATGTCTGCACGGTGACACAATATGCACTATTCGCTTGCCTGTTGTGATGGGTTATCTTTTCCGGAGTACATTCAAAGGATAATCGTACCTATGAATATCAACGCATCATATTTTCGAAATGTGGCCAGTGTCATGCTTACCATGGTGTCGATAGCCATACAGGCGCAACAAGATGCCACACCTCATGCACAAAATATTCATACCGGATTTTATGCCTATGGAGGTATAGGGCCGGCTAT
>JBGSIM010000116.1:0-7664 GCA_041742535.1 Cyclobacteriaceae bacterium
AGCTGGCTTTTTTATGATGAAGCGGGTGATAAAATATTTCAGGCAATCATGCACATGCCCGAATATTATCTCACAGCCTCTGAGTATGAAATCCTGCAAATGAATAAGGCCTGCATGCTTCGTCATTTTGCAGCACAAAAAACACCCTTTAACCTGATAGAACTAGGTGCCGGTGATGGACTGAAAACAGAAATTCTTCTGAAATATTTCAGTGAACAGAATACTGAATTTGTTTATTCTCCCGTTGACGTATCCCGAACTGTTCTGGACCAACTTCAACAGCGGCTCGAAAAATCGGTACCTCAATTATCCATTCAGAGCATTCATGCAAAATATGAGGAGGCACTGGATCAGCTTTACCGATCTGAACTTCGAAAAGTGTACCTCTTTATGGGGGCGAACATTGGGAACTTCAGTGTAAAAGAAGCAACCCAATTTGTTACTAACATCTCTGATTCAATGCAATGTGGTGATCAGTTGATGATCGGCTTTGATTTAAAAAAAGATCCCCGCCTGATTCAGGCAGCGTATGATGATCCTCATGGCATTACGCGCGACTTCAATATGAATTTACTGGTTCGCTTAAATCGTGAATTAGGAGCACAGTTTCAGTTGGACCAATTCAAACATTATCCTTACTACAATCCGGAAACAGGTATGACCAAAAGCTATCTGGTAAGCCTGAAAGATCAGGATGTGTATTTCGAAGCCTGCGATAAATATGTGCATTTCAATCGGTGGGAAGTTATTCATACTGAAGTGTCTCAAAAGTATGACAGACTCATGATAGAAAACCTGGCTGATCGGGCTGGATTAGAAATCGTTGAAACCTTCTATGACTGCAAGCAATACTTCTGCGATGTGCTGGTAAGAAAAAGCTGTTGATTGGCTAAGTTGTTCTGGCCGCAACCTCTTGAAATCGCTCACCCGGCAGCCCAAAAACCAGCAAATTTTTCTATTTTGCTTCATTTACCAGTATGAAGCTAATCCAGCAGCAAACCATTCAGGAATCACTGACGGTGTCTTACCAGATTGAGAAAATCAGTAAGAATGAAATTGAGCTGTTTAAGAAGAATCTTACGGATTACCTCACCAAAATTAACCCTGCCGAACACGAAGAGAACGCCAAGAACCTGGTGCGCGATTTCTTTCGCGATACATTCTACAATGGTAAGAACGACATCAACACAAAAGGTCGTATTGACCTGGCCATATACCAGCACGATCAGCCTGTAGTAATTTTTGAAACTAAAAAACCGTCAGCAAAGACTGACCCCGATATGGTGCAGGCAGGCAACCTCAAAGCCAAAGCCATGTATCAGTTAGTGCTTTATTTTCTGGAAGAACGCATTCAACACCATAACATAGACATTAAATACCTTGTGGCAACCAACATGCACGAGTGGTTTATTTTTGATGCCGCATTGTTTAACAAAATATTTTATGAAAATAAAAAACTGGTAAGAGAATATACCGAATGGCGGGCCAAGGCCAAAGTGAGTGCCGACCGCGATCTTTTTTATAAGCAGATTGCCAGGCCGGTAGTGGAAGAATCAGAACCGCAGTTATTATACACGTACTTCGACATCCGTGATGCCGAAAAGCTGATTAAGAAAAACACCAGGGAAGCCGATAACAAACTGGCCCTTTACTTTAAAATATTCTCGCCACGCCATCTGCTGAAAGAAAGCGCCCGCAACGACAGCAACCAGCTCAATAAAGAATTTTATAATGAGTTGCTGCACATCATTGGCCTGGAAGAAATAAAAGACGGTGGAAAGAAACGCATCGACCGGAAGAAGAAAGACCTGGAAGAAGGCTCGCTGCTGGAGAATACTGTAAATATTTTAAAGACGCGAAGTAAGCTACAGAACATTGAAAACCTGAATCAATATGGTGAACAGGAAGAAGACCAGTTGTTTAGTGCGGCCTTAGAGCTTTGCATTACCTGGCTTAACAGAGTCCTGTTTCTAAAATTGCTCGAAGGCCAGCTTATAACATTCCATCGTAAAGACCCGTCCTATGCTTTTTTAAACACGGGCAAGATTGCCGACTTTGACGAACTGGACGAACTCTTCTTTGAAGTACTGGCGGTGCCACAAAACAAACGCTCGGCCTCGGTGATCAGGAAATTTGGAAACATTCCTTACCTCAATAGCTCCCTTTTCGAGGCCAGCGCATTAGAAAACT
Source organism: Cyclobacteriaceae bacterium (assembly GCA_041742535.1). GTDB lineage: Bacteria > Bacteroidota > Bacteroidia > Cytophagales > Cyclobacteriaceae > ELB16-189. The sequence continues at coordinate 2,191 of JBGSIM010000116.1, forward strand.
CTTCGCTGCGCATTGCCGATTTAAAAGACCGGCTGGAGTTGAGCCTTTACGCAGGCACGGTGCTCAAAGATAATGCTGACAAACGCCTGAGAGGAACAAAAAACACGTTGCAATATCTCTTCGAGTTTTTGAATGCCTACGACTTTGCCAGCGAAGACACAGAGAACGTAGTGGTTGAAACCAAGAAGGATGTGATTAATGCCTCGGTGCTGGGCTTGATCTTTGAAAAAATCAATGGCTATAAAGATGGCTCGTTCTTTACGCCCGGCTTTATTACCGAATATATGTGCCGCGAAAGTTTGCGCAGGGCCGTGGCCGAAAAATTTAAAGGGCACGAGGCAAGCATTGAATCGTTTGAGGATGTGAAGTCATACGTGCATAAGTTTTATAAGAAAGATGACCTGCTCAGTTTCAACCTCACGATCAACAGCCTAAAAATATGCGACCCGGCAGTGGGCTCCGGTCACTTTTTGGTTTCCGCCCTTAATGAGCTGCTCGTCATTAAAAGCGAGTTGGGTATTTTGCTGGATGCCGAAGGGCAGCCATTGGAATACCTGGTGAAGATTGAAAACGATACACTCATTACTACGCACCGCAGCACCAACGAGCCATTTAATTATTTGCTGGATAAAGACAACACGCCACCACCTGCCTTACAAAAAGTGCAGCATGCCCTATTTCACGAAAAGCAAACCCTTATTGAAGGCTGTCTTTTTGGTGTGGATATAAACCCCAAGAGTGTAATGATATGCAGGTTGCGCTTGTGGATTGAACTGCTGAAACATGCCTATTACATCACCGATGCAAAGGGTAAAAAGGGCGAGGCGCTTGAGTTGCAAACACTGCCTAACATTGACATTAACATTAAAACCGGAAACTCGCTGATTAGCCGGTTTGATATAAAGGCCGATTTAGGAAAAGCCCTGCGCAGCATTAAGTATAACATCAATCAATACCGTGGGTTTGTTAATGATTATAAAAATGCCACCGATAAGGAAACCAAACATGGATTATTAAAAATCATTGAGCAGATTAAGGGCCAGTTTCGCACGGAGATTGCCAAGTACACCGACCCGCGCGTGCTGCGCATTCAAAAACTCAGTGAAGAACTCTACCTCAAGTATCAGGGCACGCAACTGTTTAACAGCACCCTTACGGAAGAGCAAAAGAAGAAAAGGCAGAAGCTGGTGGATGAACACGAAAAGTTGGTAGCCGAACTGGAGGAAACCAGGAACAGCAAGATTTATAACCATGCTTTTGAGTGGCGCTTCGAATTTCCTGAAGTGCTTGACGACAATGGCGACTTCATTGGCTTTGATGCGGTGATTGGAAATCCGCCTTATATTTCTTTGCAAAAAATTAAAGACTCAACAAAGCTATATTCAAACCAAGGGTTTCAGACTTTTACAAAATTAGGTGATCTCTATTGCTTGTTTTATGAAAGGGGAATTGACCTATTAAAGGAAAGTGGAAATCTGGCTTTTATTACTTCTAATTCTTGGTTGCGAACACAATACGGTGAAGCTCTTAGAAAGTTCTTTGTTGAAAAGTCAAATCCTCAAATTCTAATAAATATAGAGGATACTCAGATATTCGAAGAAGCTACTGTTGAGTCAAATATCATGATAACTCAAAGATCCACTTGGAATAACCAACTAAAGGCGGCTTCACTGAACAATGAATTTTCTAATACACAGCCAATCACGGAATATTTTGACAACTCTTACAACCTTATAAGTGATCTGAATATAAATGGATGGATTATCGGAGAAGAGAAAGAGCGGCTACTAAAGCAGAAAATTGAAAATGGATCAAAGCTTTTAGGAAAACATGGTGTTACAATATATAGGGGAGTCACTACGGGTGCGAACAAAGCATTCTACATTGATAAGAGACTAAAGGATGTTTTAATAAAAGAGGATGGTAAAAGTGCGGATTTAATTAAACCAGCAATTCGTGGTAGAGATATACAAAAGTATCAAATCCAGAAGGATGATCTATATCTGATTTTTACAAGGAGAGGTATTAATATTGAACAGTATAAGGCAATCAAGAACTACTTGCTTCAATTTAAGGATTCATTGCTTCCAAAACCTGATGACTGGAATGAAGACAAAAATGGGGAATGGAAGGGAAGAAAAGAAGGACCTTATAAGTGGTTTGAAATTCAAGACAATACGGCATACTATGAAGATTTTGAGAAGGACAAAATAGTTTGGGGGGAGTTATCTGACGAGCCAAAGTTTGCTATTGATGATGGTAAGTTGTACCCGAATAATACTTTATTCATCATGACAGGCTCAAACTTAAAGTATATAAGTTCTGTACTCAACTCAAAGTTATCAAAGTGGTATTTTAATCAAATTTCAACTAGCTCCGGTATGGGAACAAACCGATGGCTAAAATACAAGATTGAGCAACTTCCAATAAAGGAGATTGGAGCAAGGGAACGAAAGCCATTGGAAGTTTTGGTTGAGAAGATTATAGATCAAAAGAAGAAAGGCCCAACAGTAGATACAACTGCGTTAGAGAATGAAATAGATCAACTAGTTTATAAGCTTTATCATCTTACGCCTGAGGAGGTAAAGATTGTGGAAGGGAAAAGCTGAGCCTATTCAAAATGACAGATAAATCTTGCCTTCCATCAGTATTTTCAAAAACAATATTATTTTATTTTTTGCCTTAAGTGTTGAGGAATAGTAATCCACTCAATAGCTTCAAATATCAATTCAGTTAATACTGCCAGTAAAGCTGCCGGCACAGCTCCCATTAAAATCATACTTGTATTGTTAAGCGCAAGCCCGGTAACAATAAACTCACCAAGCCCACCGGCCCCAATAAAAGCTGCGAGCGTAGCAGTGCCTACATTGATCACAGCAGCGGTGCGTATGCCAGCAAGAATGGTTGGCATCGCTAATGGTATTTCAACCAGACGTAGACTGTTCCACTGTGTAAGTCCAATTGCAGAAGCTACTTTTTTTAACACCGGGTCAACCGTAGAAAGTCCGATTACAGTATTGCGCAGTATTGGCAATAGTGCATAAATAAAAAGTGCCAGCACAGCGGGTACAACGCCAATGCCAAAAAGAGGAATCATCAAAGCTAATAAAGCAATGGAAGGAATGGTTTGAAGAATGCCGGTGAGGTAGAGAATGGTTTTTGAAATTCGTGAATGCCGGAAGATCAAGATACCCAGCGGCACAGCAACCAGGATGGAGGCAAAGAGTGCAAGAAAAGTAAGCGTAATATGCGTCCATGCCTTCTCCGCAATCAAAGCCAGGGTTGATTGTGCTGATGTTTTGGCTGCGCCAATTAATCCTTTTTGAATAAGAAATTTTTGGGCGATTTGCTGATGACTTATTTTCTCAAATAGCGCCATCGCATTGAGCTGCTGCATCTCCTCCTCGGTGATGGCGGCAGTGAGTTTGTTTAACAACTGCTTTGCATTTGCCGGAAGGCTTTGCGAATAAAAAGATACCGCCTGATAGTCAGGGAAGAAATGAAGATCGTCATCTAATAATACCAGGTCATACTTCTTTATTTCACCATCGGTAGAATAGGCATCGGTGACATCAATCTTCTTTTCGCGGATAGCCTGGTAGGCAAGGCCATGTTCCAAAGCGACAACCTGTTGTGGTAGTTTATAAATGGGAGCCAGCTTGTTCCAGCCATCTTGTCGATCAATGAACTCATAACTTAATCCAACCCGCAAGTCTGGATGATCAATCAAATCAGAGATTTTTGTGATGCCATACTTTTCCTTTTGCTCGCGGCTAATCAATAAAGCATAGGTATTGGCAAAGCCATACGATGGAGAGATTTCAAGTCCATAGGTGTCTTTAATCGCTTGATTGATTTGATCAATGGAAAGGGAGCCATCCTTTTTAAGAATTTCCTTGGCAATGGTGCCCGTGTATTCAGGATACACGTCAATGGCATGATTTCGCAAGGCCTCAAAACTTACGGTGGTGCCTCCCAAATTAAACTTACGTTCAACTGTATAACCACGGTCTTCCAGCACGAGCGCAATCATTTCGCTTAAAATATAGCCTTCATTAAAATGTTTGGCACCAACACGGATCGTTTCCTGTGCATGGGCAAATAAGGGAAGAAGAGAAAATATAATGAGTATATAAGCTCTCATGCCTGTTCAAAATATAAAGCCTTTGCAATGAGTAATTCTGTTCGATCTCCCTGCGCTCTTAGTTCTCCATGCTCAAGCCAGATAAAATGATCCGACAATTTAACGGCTTCATCCCAATCGTGGGTAACCAGTATGATGGTGCGTGGCTCCGTTTTTTGAATGTCGAGCAGGTGCTTATAAATTCCTTGCTTGGTTTCGAAATCCAGCGAAGCGAACGGCTCATCCATTAACAATATGGGAGGATCGAGAAACATAGCACGACACAGGCCAACGCGCTGTTGCTCGCCTCCGGATAGTTCATGTGGATATTTTTCAAGATAGGCCAATGGCAATTGAACAAGATTCATCAACTGATTCACCCGCACACTGATATATTCACCCGATTGCTTGCCGACCTTACCCAATATCGAAATGTTATCTTTCACACTCATGTGAGGAAAGAGTCCGGCTTGCTGAATCACGTAGCCCATCCTGGTTCTTACCATGGGCAAGGCATTATAATTCAATGGCCGGATTGAAAAGGTAACGGTTCCTTCATCGGGTTTTACCATGCCGTTTAAGATCTGCAACAGTGTTGTCTTGCCACTTCCACTTTTACCAAGAATGGCCGTTACTTTATTTTCAGTAAATGAGTATGTGATACCCGAAAGAACAGCATGGCCATTAAATGAATGCACGATGTCATGAACAGCAACCGCCATTATCCCTTTTGATTTGATGCGCTACGACCGTGAATACTCACCATATAGGGAACAAGATAACTTAAAAAGGCAGACAGCCATCGCTGCGATGTCATTTGATAATGATAAAAGCTTACACCATGGTTAATGATAAACAGGATGGATCCAACTACTAGCGCAACTTTTAAAGCTGGTCCTGCCAGGAGCGGGTTAAACAGATTTGATATGAAATTCTTCATTACGCTGGTTATCAAACTTGTAAAGTCGAATTTAGTAAATACAGATTTTAGAAGGTGTCTGTTGGTTGACAATCGAATACTTACCAGCCAACATAAGAGGGTGGTTTGATTCCATTCATACGCAGGTAAACCATCAACTGCGCCCGATGATGGGTCTGATGATCGTTAATCAGATTAATGATTTGCAGTTTATTCATTGGGCCAGCAAAAAACTTCACGGGCTCTGCTAACGCATTGGGATGAAATGATTTCATGGTGGCGATTGCGTAATCGTAAGACCGATGAATCACACTAATAACAGAATCTTTTCTTGTCAGATTAAGCTCTTTTTTGCTGACTGGATTTTTACCTTGCGTTAAATAAGATGAGGTAAGCCAGCCCATATTCTCTGATATATGCAACAATTGCCTT
>JBGSIM010000117.1:0-2236 GCA_041742535.1 Cyclobacteriaceae bacterium
CTGCTGTACTATACTTTTTATAGGTTGAGATTGCTTTGCCCGGCTGGTTATTCTTATCATACAAATCAGCAAGATTCAAATAGGCAGTGGCTTGCTCTTTCAGATTATTGATCGTATCGGCAATGGTGGCTGCTTCTTCCAGCTCCCGAATTGCATCCGTTGTTTCGCCTTTGGCTGCCAGAGACTTACTTAATTCGATCTTATCTTTCGATACCGCATTCAAATTATTCGACTCAAGATTAAAATCAATGGATTGATTCCGTAAGGTAATGTCATCGTCATAACGTTTTTGTTCACGGAGCGTGTTTGAGATCTCCTCCTTGGTATTCTGCAAGTCTTGTTCTGCCTCCTTACTAGGGGCGGCATTTCCGGCAGACCGTAAATTTCGTTGTGATGATTGGTAAAAATCATTGGCTCGATCTACTTCGTTGGTGCGTGCGTAAATCTTCGCTTTTTGATTTTGAATTTTACCTTCTAGCGATTCGTTTCGGATTTTTGAATTGACTTTGATGTTTTCCACAACTTTCAATGCCTCTGCATAATTTCCCATCTGGTAATACACTTCCGAAATATCGAGTTGGCGCTCGGCTGTTTCAGTGTTGCTCAACGGCAACTTTAATGTTTCTTGAATATAATAGAGTGCTTGTTGATGATTCCCTAACTTCAAATACATAGCACTCAAGCCGCGCAATGTGTTTTTGTATTCTGTAGTTTTAGAATAACTGTTCGAAAGTTTTTGATAAGCCTTTTCATAGTTGTTCAGCGCAAGATTCCATTCCGAAATGCCTTCGTTGATTTCACCCAGCAACAAATAACATTTCGATTCATTCAAAACATCTTGTTGAGTGAGACTCATTCCCAACGCCCCTTGCACACTTGTCAAAGCCTGAGCCGGATTGGTAGTCTTGAGTCGATCGGCTTCACTTAATAACTGTTCAATGCTAGCACTTGACGAACGACTCTTTAAACTTTTATACGATTCTTTTTTATCGTCCTTCTGGGCATAACTATTCCAGACAAGGAGCAGTGAGAATATGCACATGAAGAAGATTCTGTTCATAATAAAATTTCTTTACCGCAAAGAACGCGAAGAAGCAAAGTCTCTGCGAACCTTAGCGATCTCTGCGGTTAAGCCGAAAGTTAATACAATAAATAATACGGTTTTTGAAAGGTATTGGCTGGATATCCCTACTCACTCACCGGTCAGGTCTTTTCACCCAGTCAACGCCAGTCCTCACTAAGTTCAGGTACCTACACCTGTTTTTTCGCGTAAACTTTACCAAAAACAAAAACTATGAAAACAACACTCGCACCTGTAAGCAAGATTAAGAATCGCATGCTTACCCTCCTATTAGTAATATTTGTTTGGCACCTCAGTGCATTCACTACCGTGCCTGCTCCTCCTGTTAAAGATCAAAGTATTCAACTTGCGTTACTACTCGACACCAGCAACAGCATGGATGGGTTGATCGATCAGGCAAAATCGCAGTTGTGGAAAATTGTAAATGAATTGGCTGCCGCTAAATGTGCTGATGGTAAAAAACCCAACATTAAGATTGCCTTATACGAATATGGTAACGACAATCTTTCTTCAGCAGAAGGATATATCCGCCAGGTAAGTGGCCTTACTGACGATTTGGATTTAATCTCAGAAAAACTCTTTTCACTCTCTACACGCGGTGGCAATGAGTTTTGTGGCCAGGTAATTAATAGTTCATTAAGTCAATTGTTGTGGAGTCCTTCTGCCAATGATTTGAAAATGATTTTCATAGCCGGTAACGAACCGTTCACACAAGGAAGTCTTTCGTATCGCACGGCTTGTTCGCTGGCGCGGGAAAAAGGTGTAGTGGTAAACTCTATTTTTTGTGGTGGTTACGAGGAAGGCATTCATACCAATTGGAAAGATGGAGCCGATATTACTGGTGGAACCTACATGAGCATTGAGCAGGATCGTAAAACCGTTTACATTCCTACTCCGTATGATGAGCGCATCAGTGCTTTGAACGATAAGTTAAATACAACCTACGTTTATTATGGAGCAAGCGGTGCTTCTAAAAAAGAAATGCAAGCTGCACAAGACAGCAATGCAGAAAGCTATGGCCAATCCAACAAAGTAGAGCGCGCAATTTCAAAAAGCTCGCACGCCTATAAAAACTCAAGTTGGGATTTGGTGGATGCCTCTAAAGAAAATGAGAAAGTAATTATGGAAGCGAAGGATGACGATTTGCCAAAAGAA
>JBGSIM010000118.1:0-69987 GCA_041742535.1 Cyclobacteriaceae bacterium
GCTCCCTGTATGTACGTAAGCTTTCAGGGCTGTCCAACTGTTGCGATCTCTACCGACCGAAACTTATCAGACCTTAAAATCCAAAAATCTGATCAAATTTTGCAGAAACTGGTTCGATACTGGTAGCCGCCAGTCTACAAACAAGCAAAGCAACAACTTGATTATCAGGTTGTTGCTTTTTTATTTTACAACATCTATGAGAACTCTAATGAGAACCTTGTTTTTGTAATTAGGGCTTGAAATGACTCAACGATGTTTCGTCTGGATTTTAATTTAGTCGCATTGAGATTGTGTATTAAGTTTAAGCCTTTAGGATTAAAAGCAGAAACATGGTTCAGCAATATACTTGTGGTGAAAATAAATTGACCCGCTGACCCTAATGAAACATTCGAGTTTGTAAAATGTGATTGATAGAATTATAAAAAAGTGATTTGTATAAAATGTGAAGAAAGTTTTTTTTGCATCAAAAAGTGATTGACTCTTCTTATTTCCGAAACGCTTTAAGATTTATTAATGTAGAAACCTCCCATTGAAATAAGATTAAACCTTGGCCGGGAATCGAACCGGCACACCTTATGGTACACTATTTTGAGTCGTAACTTTTAATATTTCACTTGATATCTCTTTGTTTCAGAAATTATTTTGTGTTCTGAAAAGTAGTGCTACCTGCTAAAAAGCAGAAAGCTATTCAAGTTTTCCACCAATGAAATACCTGATCGGGATTAGAATATCAGAAGCGGGTAAGCTGTTGAAGCAACCCGAGGTTTTGTTAATCTCAACATTTTTCAATTACATTTAAAAAACTTATTGGCTATACATCAGGTCAGTTTAGAAGCCGAAATACTTCTAATACACAGTAAATAATAGTATTAATATGGAATGCGTAATAACAATAGAACTTGGAACAAATGCAGTTAGAGTGCTTGCATTTGATATTGATGGAAATATGATAACATCGATGAAAGGATCTTATCCCACCTTCCACAGCGAACCCGATTATAGTGAACAAGACCCGGAGCAAATATTCATCACCATGCTTTATGTGTTGAAAAACCTGTTGAATGAAAAAATATATCCCAGAAATTATAAAGTGGTTTCGATATGTTTTAGTTCTTCCATGCACAGCGTTCTTGCCATTGATAAAAATGGAGTGCCTTTAGGTAATGTGATTACATGGGCTGATAATCGAGGAAAGAATGTAGCTGCCGAGTTGAAAGGTTCTGATTTTGGTAAGACCCTATATGAAAGAACGGGTACTCCCATTCATCCAATGTCTCCGCTAGTAAAGATTACATGGCTAAGACGACATGATCCAGAAAGATTTAGAATGACATATAAGTTTTTATCCATCAAAAGCTACGTTATTCAACAACTCACTAAAGGATATCATTTAGACTATAGCCTGGCATCGGCTACAGGTTTAATGAATATTTACAACCTATCGTGGGAACCAGAAGCATTAGATTTTGCGGGTATAACTAAAGATAAATTACCTGAATTAGCTCCCGTGTTTTACTCGCCAGGAAAGCTAAGGAAAGAGTATCAGCGATCATTAGGGCTGACAGATGATGTCAAAATATTAATAGGCTCAAGTGATGGGTGTCTTGCAACTTTGGGCGGTGGTGTTTGGGAAGAAGGAAAGGCTATCATTACTGTTGAAGATAGTGGTGCAGTTCGCACCATTGGTAAAGCTGCACTGAAGGATAGCCAGCAACGTCTTTTTAACTATCTCCTTACTGATAAATATTATGTTTCTGGTGGTCCCACTAACAATGGTGGAGTAATCTTCGAATGGTTTGCTAAGCAGTTTGGTGATTTTAGCGGTCCGTTCGATATTGAATATACCATGGAGAACCTGATAAGGGAAGCTTCTACTTGTCCCGTTGGGTCTGATGGATTATTGTTTTTGCCCTACCTTCTTGGAGAACGTGCCCCTATATGGAATGCAAATGCAAGGGGAAGCTATTTCGGCATTAACATTAAACATGAAAAGCATCACTTCGTGAGGGCAACCATTGAAGGAATACTTTACGAAATCTATAGTATCGGACAGTCCTTGGAGGAGCATCGTACGATCAACAGCCTAACCGTGAATGGAAGTTTTGCGTCCATGCCTTTTTGTTCGCAGATGATAGCTGACATATTTAATAAGCCAGTATGTATTGGTAAAAATCCTGACAGTGTTGCTCAGGGCGCATTTTTAGTAAGCGCAATTGATATGGGAAAATATAAAACCATTGATGAAGCAGCTCGTACTGTTGAGTTGTCAACTACCTATAAACCAAATAAGCAGAATCACGATTTATACATTGAATATTTTTCTATTTTCAAAAGACTGATCGAGAAACTGCACGATGAATTTGATGCGATTGCTAATCTTCAGGGTCGTTAATATCTAGTGTCAATAAGACCTAACCGGTAGTTAAGCTTTTTGTATTAAGTATGAAATAGATTCTTCTATAAGAGATTCTGTTTGACTTTTAATCTTTTCCCATCAACACTTTTCTGCTGGTTTAGTGCATCCTAAAAAAGCGAAACCATTCCTTTTAGCCCGTAATTCTCAAAAATAGGCTTTCAATCAGTGTCGCAATCGTTTGTGTAAAATTCATCGTTGGCTTTTATTGGAAGATCATTTCTGGTGACTTTCCAACCTTGGAATAAATAATAATGAAAAAGTAGTAATCATGAAGCACCCTTATGTCCTATTGGGATTGATTGAATGGCTTTCGGGCAAGCTAAAAGTCTCCTGCAATATGGTATTCAATATCAGTATCAATTCTCAACTCGTAAACATTTCAGGAAATCATTTTGAAGAAGTTCTTGCACTAAAGTTGAGTTGTCTTTATAGTATCTCTAATCCAATTAACCAACCAATAACTATTACATTATGATGAAAAATCTACTACAAAAGAAACCAATGAAATGGATTCGCAGCGTATTGCCGGTTTTGGCAATATGGTTATGCTGGGGACAATTGTCTGCTCAGGAAAGAAGCATAACCGGAAAAGTATCAGATGAAGCGGGTCAAAGTATTCCTGGAGTCAACATTGTTGAAAAAGGTAGCACGAATGGAACAACAACAGATGCAAGTGGTAACTATTCTATTGGTGTGAATAGTGGAGATGCTGTGTTGGTATTTTCATTTATTGGCTATGCAACACAGGAAGTTAAGGTGGGAAACACCAGTATTTTTAATGTAACCCTACAGCCAGATGTTACCTCTCTTGAAGAGGTTGTTGTGACAGCTCTGGGGGTTCAAAAAGAATCCAAAAGATTGGGCTATTCTGCAACATCAGTATAGACTGAGGAACTAGTTACAAACCGTACTACTAATGTAATGGAATCCCTTGAGGGCCGAGTTGCAGGGTTGAATATAACACCTCCGGCAGCCGGTGCTGGTGCAAGTACACAAATACGATTGCGGGGTCAAGCTGCTTTCGCTGGTGCCAATAATGCACCACTGATTGTAATCAATGGTCTTCCAATGGATCAAGGTGCACGGCCAGCTGATGGTGCGGGACAACAACGCGATAGGGGCGATAATTTGCAAAATATCAATCCGGATGATATTGAAACTATGACTGTATTAAAGGGTGCTACAGCAGCTGCACTCTATGGCTCAAGGGCAGCAAACGGAGCGATTATTATTACTACTAAATCTGGCCAAAAGGGTCAGGGTATTGGAGTAGAATTTACATCAAGTTTCACCTCATCAAAGGCTTTGAATTTCTTGGATGAAATTCAACAGACAGAGTACGGTATAGGACAAAGTGGGGCGAAACCACTAACACAAGGACAAGCCCAATCTCAGGGACAATTTGGTTTTGGTGCACGACTTGATGGTACACCTGTTATGAATTTTGATGGAGTGATGAGACCTTACTCAGCAAATCCATCCATGTTATATGACTTTTTACAACAAGGTACAAACTTCACCAATACCATTGGATTGTCAGGAGGTCATGCTAATGGAAGTTTCCGGGTATCCTTTTCTAACGTGGATGCGGAAGGCATTGTGCCATTAAACGAGTATAAGAAAAGGATTTTTAACGCAGGGATTAATCATGATTTTAATAAGAAGCTCAAGTTGCAATTGAATATCAATTATGCAAATGAGAACAACATAAACCCACCACAAATAGGTACACAGGGTGATGGTCCTGTAAACTTTTTTAACAGGATGGGAGTTTCTACCCCAATTGAAGCATATAGAGACAATGCAAAAAATCCTGTAAACGGAGCAGAATATAAGACGAATGGATTTTTGGGAACAATCAATAACCCGTATTATCCTATACAAAATGGCCAATATTATAAGGATGTAAGGAATCGATTTCTTGGAACGGCTACATTACGATATGATATCACAGATTGGCTTTATGCCCAAGGTCGTTTCAACTATGATTATCTGAATTCTTTTTCAGAATGGGATCGATTGAGTGGTACAGGAACGGACAATCCTTTTCAAGGGGATGGTACCTACAAGGGATCTTATAATTTACTTCAAGATATCTCAACTGATATCAATGCTGATTACTTGATTGGTGGTAATAAACAATTTGGAAAGTTTTCAGTAGATGCAAGTTTTGGAGGTAATACATGGAGAACTCAATGGCAAAGAATGGATCAGAGTTCAAGCAATTTTGTAGTTGCTGACCTTTATTCAATTGCAAATGGAACTATTCAAAACCAATCGTATGGGTTTAATAGAACTCGGGTTAACTCGCTTTACGGCTGGGCCGAGTTGGGATATAATGGTATGTTTTATCTAAACTTAACGGGTAGGAACGACTGGTTCTCAGTATTAAACCCAGCGAATAATAGTCTGTTTTATCCATCTGTTTCAGGTAGTTTTATTTTCTCTGAATTGTTGACCAACCAGACTTGGCTTAATTATGGTAAACTAAGAGGTTCTTGGGCAAAAGTTGGGAGCTCAAATGGTGTGAATCCCTATGATGGTCTGCTGACGTATTCAATTAATCCCAATCAATTCAATGGTCAGACATTAGCTACTGTAAATGGTAATTTGGCTCCCAATCCAAACCTGCAACCATTTGTTGTAACAGAGCAAGAGATCGGGCTTGAGATGCGGATGTTCAACAATAAGGTGTTGGTGGATCTTGCTGCATTTCATAAAGTAACAACCGACCAGATATTGAATGTTCAAATTTCAAATACATCTGGATATCCTGAATCCAAGCAAAATACTGCTTCGTTGAGAAACAGTGGGTTGGAATCTTTAATTCAAGTTACACCAATCGAAACTGGTAACTTCAAATGGGTAAGTTCATGGAACAACACCTACCTCGCTACAGAGGTGTTAGATGTTGGTAATGATACTGGAACCTTATTAGTGCTTTATTTTAATGGTACAGGTAATGAGTTTCTTGGCGAATTGCGCTATACAGAGGGCATGCCCATGAATCAATTGTATACGAGAACGTATTTGAGAAATGCAAATGGTGAAATTCTTGTTACTCCATCAGGTGGCTTGCGAGCAACTGATGCAAATACACCAGGAGCTGAATTAACAAATGGATTTCTTCCTGTTGGAAGTTCTATTCCTAAATATACAGGCGGGTGGAACAACACATTTACATATAAGAAGTTGAGTGTGGGAGTATTCATTGACTACAAACTTGGTGGCACCGTGCTATCTTCAACACATTTGAATATGTTAAGACAAGGGCATTCCATACTTTCACTAGAAGGACGTAGGGAAGGTGAAAATGGGTTAACATTTCCAGGTGTTTATGATGATGGCACACCCAACACCAGTGTTGTTACAAACTTGCAAGGCTTTTATGCTAATTACAGAAACCTACAAATTGGTGATCCGTTCACGTATAAATCAGATTTTGTTAAGTTAAGAAGTGTATCATTATCTTATAACTTAACGGATGCCATTCGAAGTATTGGAGCATTAGACTTTGTTAAAGGACTTTCTGTTTCAGCTTCTGCCCGCAATCTTGCCATCCTTTACAAAGACCTTCCTGGGTTAGATCCTGAAGCAATCCAATCTTCTGGTGATCTTAGAGCTGGTTATGAAAACTCCTCGTTGCCAACAGCCCGTAGTTTCAATTTCAGTTTAAATGTTAAATTCTAGAGTTATGAAATCGAAAAAACAGTATATACTAATATTTTGTGTGCTCTTTTTATTTGGGGCATGCGATACCGATTTTGTTGAGATCAATACAAACCCCTATGCAGTAACTGATATTGATCCAGCAATCCTTTTTGCAGGGGCACAACGCACCCACCTTGGAACGTATGGTGCAGAACATACAATTGTTCAGCAATTTGTAAATCCATATAACCAAGGAGCTACACTGGGTTTTAATTTCAATGCCGATATTGATGGTGTCAACAACCCAATGTGGGATAATTCTTACCCCGCAACAATCAGAAATATGGTTCAAGCGATGACGCTGTTGGAAGGAAATACCCAACGTGTAAACTTGTTGAGCATGATCCGAATCTGGAAAGCACAAACGTTTATGGGATTAGTAGACACCTATGCCGATGTTCCATACTTTGAAGCGGGTAAAGCTGTGAGCGAAGGAATCTTTTCTCCTGTGTATGATGATGATGCAGCAATTTATGATGACCTGTATAAAGAGATCACTGAAGCTCTGGCAGCATTTAACACAAGTGGTGATTTTGTTTCCGCAGACCTTTTCTATGGAGCAAATGCTGAAATTCCATCAGCAAATGCAACCGCCCAAGTGGCGAAGTGGAAAAAGTTGGGTAATTCTTTGTTGTTACGATTAGGAATGCGCTATTCAAAAATCAATGCAGCAAAGGCTCAGGCCATTGTAGGAGAGGCATTAGCAGGAGGCGTTATGACCTCAAATGATGATAATGCCTATGTGAAGTATGATGGATCAACATTTGTTCAGGCAACCAACAATAACCTAAGGAACTTCTCTCAATTTAACTATGCAGCCGAGCCCTTTGTTGATCAGATGAAGAACACCAATGACCCGCGTGGAAAATTTATTTTTGCAACTTTTGCTGACCCGGGTCAGGTTGGTAGCGAACCTAATCCTGATACTAATTTGGCCAACCAATTTGGTGTTCCAGTTGGGGTTGATGAGGTTGCGCTTGCAAATACTGGTCTTGGGTATAGAGGAACTAGAGGGGGTGGTCTTAACTATTCACAATATAACATATGGGTTGCCTCTTCGCCAGCAGCTCCGGATTTTTGGGTTACCTATGCACAGACTTCCTTGTTGCTTGCAGAAGCCGCTAAGAGAGGTTGGGTTCCAGGCGGTGATGCGCAAGCAAAGATTTATTATGACAATGCAATCGCAGCAGACATGGCAGTGTTTTCACTCTATCCAGGTACCACTCCAATTTCTGGTCCAGAAGTTACAGCATACCTTGCAGAACCAGGTGTAGCCTATAATGCGACAGATGCCTTGGAGTTGATCAACACACAATACTGGATTGTAAGTTTCAGAAATGGCACGGAAGCATTTGCCAACTTCAGAAGAAGTGGATTTCCTGCCCTGACTCCAAATACCTATAATAATGATCTTCAAGGTGGATTCGCCAGAAGGATGACATATCCGGATCGTGAAGGTTCTTCTAACGTGAACTATCAAGCCGCAGTTGCAGCGATTGGTGGTAGTGATAATCTTACAGCACGGGTATTTTGGGATAATTAAAAAAAATGATCAAATCGAACTGGTATAAACAGTAGATATTATTCAATATTTCAGTTGGCTATGTGTATTGCATAGCCAACTTTTTTATCAAGTTATTGAATACCATTAGTGTTGCAGATTAACCACTAATCCAAATAGGTTTTTATACTTCAAATGGAGTGGCTAACTTCCTAAGGCATCAGTAAAAATTGAATCGCATTGATGTAGATGCGATGAGAATTAAAAAATCAAGTCATTGAAGTTACACTCTCTTTATAAAGCAGCATTGATTGGTGCCATTCTAGCATTAGTCGTTTTTGTGTTTTTGTGTTTTTATTCAGGAATAAATGATGCGGGTCCTGCCTTGATTCTATTTTTTTTATTGTTGGGATTATCCTCGCGTGGATACAAAAGTATGAGAGGATTTACCTACTCCATCATGATTTTTATCGGAGTCACGCTTGCACTTTATTATCCAAATTACCTTGTTGAGTTTAATGGCTTTAAAATGACCTTGCTCATCACACCCCTCATCCAAATTATCATGTTTGGTATGGGAACACGAATGAGTGTTGATGACTTTGTTGGTGTTATCAAAATGCCAAAAGGTGTAGCCATTGGAGTTGTAGCGCAATTCACAATAATGCCATTAATTGGATTCGTACTTGCCAAGCTCAGTAACTTCCCACCTGAGATCGCTGCCGGTTTAATTCTTATTGGATGTTCACCCAGTGGGTTAGCTTCAAACGTGATGAGCTATTTGGCGAAGGCAAATCTTGCATTGTCTATTACGTTAACCACTGTGAGCACATTGATTGCGCCTTTTGCAACACCCTTACTAATGAAATTTTTGGGTGGAACTTTCATTGAAATTGATGTTATGAAAATGATGTGGGATATCATTAAAATGATCGTGATTCCCATTGGAGCAGGATTGGTGTTCAATAAACTACTTCATGGAAAATCAAAATGGCTTGATCTTGCTATGCCTTTAGTGTCGATGATTGGTATAGGAATAATCATCACGGTAATAACAGCAGCAGGGCGAGATAATCTGATTGAAATAGGTCTAGTGTTAGTAGCCGTAGTGATGCTTCACAATTCATTCGGCTATTTGATTGGATATTGGTTCGCAAGACTGCTAAAGATGAGTGATAAAGATTCGCGAACCATTGCATTGGAAGTAGGGATGCAAAATGCCGGATTAGCTTCTGGACTGGCAAAGGAAATGGGAAAGATTGCTACTGTGGGACTAGCATCTGCAGTGTTTGGTCCATTGATGAATATAACAGGTAGCCTATTAGCATCTTACTGGCACAGGAAGCCGCCAAAGGAAGATTAGAAATTTAAACTTTTAAATATGATGAGATCACTATGTGTATTATTACTTCTTGCAGCCTGTATATCAAGCAGCCCAAGTATTGGACAACAAATGCCGAAGGAAGAATTGATTTCTTTAACACCACTATGGAAAGGTGATCGCTTTTCGGATGGACGACCGAAAGTACCGGATGATATTTTAAAAAGAATGAAACTGGTAACGCTTGAAGAAGCGTGGGCAACTTGCCGAGGCGATGGTTATAATTATCAATATGAAGGTGATTGGATGCAGATCCATCCTGATGGAGTGTTAGTAGGCAGAGCATTAACCGCAACTTTTTTTCCTGGTCGACCTGACATACATGGTGTAATTCAGGATAAAGGCAACGCGGCTGGACGAGTGCTTTCACCCAACGCATGGGCAATTGATATGCTTCAACCGGGAGATGTCTATGTGGTTGATCACCATGGCGCAACCATTGATGGTCCCACTATTGGAGACAATCTTGGTAATTCAATTTTTGCAAGATCGGGCAATGGAATTGTTTATGATGGTCCACTCCGGGATGTAAATGGTTTAAAAGAAATAGAAGGATTTACCAGCTATTACAAAACCTACCATCCTTCCCATCACTTTGGTAGTTATAGCCCGGCTAATGCAAGAGGCCCAATCCGTTTGAATACAACACTAGTGGGTATCAATACGCCAACACGAATTGGTGGTGCAACGGTGATGCCGGGCGATGTGGTGTTGGCTCGCGATGGAGGTGTGTTATTTATCCCACCACATCTTGCTGAAAAAGTTGTTAAAACTTCAGAGATCGTTCGATTGAGAGATATGTTTGGACATCAGCGTTTGAGAGAAAAAAAATATACCGCAGGCCAGATCGATTCACGATGGACGGATGAAATTGAAAAGGATTTTTCAAAATGGTTGAATGATCATATTGATGAACTCCCGGTACCCAAAGAACAAATTCAAGAATTGTTAAAAACTAGAACCTGGTAATTATGAAAATGAATCCACAATCGAGACGCTCTTTTATTACGAAAGGTGCAATGGCAGGAGCGTTAGGCTTTGCCGGAATTTCCGAGTCATTTGGAAAAGCCTTTACTAAAGCTATTGACGAAAATCCAAAACTATCAGCTCCTTCCGATTTAAAAATCACAGATGTAAAGTGTGGTTATGTAGGAGGAAGTCTGTTTGTAAAAATATATTCTGATCAGGACATCTATGGTTGTGGTGAAGGAGTGGATGCCATTCGCGGAACCTATCACATGGTGAATGGCATGGGAAGATTTTTAAAAGGACAAAGTCCTTTTGCTATTCATAAAATTTTCGAACAGATGCGCAGGGCAGGGCATTTCGGTGGAGGGCAATCGGGTATGTATGTGGCTGTTTTATCAGCAATCGAAACCGCTTTGTGGGATTTAACAGGAAAAGCGTTGGGACTCCCTATTTATCAATTAATGGGTGGAAAATTTCGTGACAAGGTAAGAGTGTATTGTGATACTGCGCTTTACCGCGTACGCTTCCCATCCCCTCAAGATTTTGCAACGGCAGCAAAGGACGCTATCAAAAACTGGAACTTCAATGCCTTGAAATTTGATATCGATTATGCTTCAGATCCTGATAAGTATGACCGCTACAATTGGACCGCTAGCCCGGGTGAAATAACACGGATGTACAATCAATTGGCCGCAGTTCGCGAAGCAGTAGGACCAAAAATTGATTTGTGTGTGGATATGCATGGACGCTATGATTTTCCCACAGCCCAAGCAATTGCCAAGAAGGTTGAGCCTTTGAATTTAACATGGTTAGAAGAACCTGTTCCTGCTGAAAATGTCGATGCCTATAGAAGAATTGCGGAAGAAACGAACACACCAATCAGTGCCGGTGAGAATATTTATCTAGGCTATGGGTTCAGGAGATTGTTGGAAATTGGTGGTGTTGATATCGTTATGCCAGACCTACAAAAATGTGGTGGATTGGGCGAAGGTCAACGCATTGCCAACCTTGCTAATTTATACTATGTTCCTTTTTCGCCACACATGGTAGCATCCTTTCTTGGTGCAATGGCGTGCGCGCATGTTTGTGCTACTGTTCCTAATTTTCATTTGATGGAATGGCAATCTTATTTTCACACCAATCCAATGTATAAGGAGATTGTAACATTCGATGAAGCCGATTGGGTAAAAGATAGTTTCATAAAAGTGTCCGATAAGCCAGGCATTGGTGTTGATATCAATGTGGAAGCAGCAAAAAAGTATGCTGTGCCTGGTGTTCCTTTTTTTGAATAATGAATTCAGAAATAGATCGATTATTACTTTTAAGATTTCCTTCACAAATTTTAGTTAAACTTAGCAATGAAAATACATAAGACAGATTCAGGCATAGTCATCCTACATGAAGAACAATATTTCCTTTCTCAGGAGTCTAATTGGGATAAATTCATTAATCGATCAAAACTTCATCAGAAAATTAGTAATGAAATAGCGAGCCTAAAACCTGATGCTACTTTAGTCAACTCAATAGAATCAAACCTGAAAGCACCCATTGGTAATCAAGAGGTTTGGGCATCGGGTGTAACCTATATGCGAAGTCGCGAGGCTCGAATAGAGGAATCAAAAGATGCAGGTGGAGGAGACTTTTATGCACGCGTTTATGATGCAGATAGGCCTGAGCTTTTTTTTAAGGCTCCAAGTTATCGAGTTGTAGGTACCGATGCACCCGTGCGCATTCGAAAAGATTCTAAATGGAATGTTCCTGAACCCGAGCTTACATTATTTATTTGTTCATTGGGCACCATCGAGGGGTATACAATTGGTAATGATATGTCATCGCGCGACATTGAAGGAGAGAATCCACTCTACCTTCCTCAGGCAAAGTCGTATGACGGTTCTACAGCAATTGGTCCTTGTCTCTACGTTCCGGGCCAGCCAATTCATCAGGACACAATGATAAGGATTGATATTTTAAGGAATAACGCCCCTGTTTTTTCAAATGAAATTTCTATTAACAGGATGAAACGAAAACATGACGAGTTGGTAGAATATTTATTTCGTGAAATCACTTTTCCTAATGGTGCTTATTTGATGACAGGAACAGGTATAGTTCCTCCTAATAATTTTACCTTAGAGATAAAAGATGAAGTAAGAATTTCTATTGAAGGTATAGGTACGCTAATCAACCGCGTAACCCAATAGTGAATGGGTTTAATTTTTTACAATAATTTACAGAAGCTGCAATAACTTGCAGCGTAGAACCAACTATGAACTTGCATCTAAAAACCAGATTTGTTTTCATTGGACTTTTAGTCATAACCATAAGTATTTTATCTCAATGTACATCGGAGTCAGCATGGCAAAAGAAAAACAATGAACTTATCAAAGAACATAGTTTGATAGCACGAAGCATTCCGGGGCTTCCTGAAACAAAAATTGAATCAAACCTGGAGCCCGGAAAAGTGACTAGTGTTGATAGCATCAACTCGGTTGATATATTTCCTGGAGTGCATGCTAAAATATTCTGGGGAACAGGAACAATGGTAGCTTCCCTTCAAATTGAGGCGAATGCAAAAATTCCAGAAACTGTTTTAGCCGCAGATAGATTCGTATTTGTTTTGGAAGGCACCATAGAACAAATTATTGATGGTACACCTGTTACCCTAATTGGTAAAAAGAGAGAAGATCCTGATGGTATTCACAACGCAACACCAAGAACAGATTTTGTTTACTTGGAAAAAGGAAGCAAAAGCGCGGTAATAGCCGGTGAGTCTGGTGCAAAATTGCTGGAGGTGTACACTCCATTTCACCTAGATTATCTTCAAAAAGTAGGAGTAACAAATCTGCCAACCGAAATAGAAGATGTACAAACCACTCAAACACCTAATGTACTCCCCAATACGGTTTACGATTTGTATGACATTCAACTTACAGAACTTGCCAAAGGTGCTAGTTCAAGGTTAGTGTCGGGGAAGAATACTCAGTTGAGTTTTATTTCCATGGAACCCAACTCGGTATTCCCGCACCACATCCATCCTGAAGAACAAATGATGCTTGTAATGCGAGGTGAATGCGATGAGATTCTACTGGATGGGAAACAAACGATGAAAACCAATAGTGTTGTTCGCATTCCATTTAACATGGTTCATGGTGCTGAAATTGGCGAACTAGGTTGTGATGCGCTCGATATCTTCTGGCCAGCGCGACCAGATTACCTTGAAAAAGAGAAGGCAAGAATAGCTGCTTATCGTTCAATAATTCCTGAAGATGCTAAACTTGAATTATTGGTAGATGGTTCGAAAACAGAACCTGGATTAATTTTCAGCGAAGGTCCTAAGTGGATGAATGGCAAAGTATACTTCTCAAGTATGTTTTTCGATCAGGGCTTCGGTGCAGACCCTAAAAAAAGTTCAACAATTGAACTGAATCCCAATGGCACCTATAAAAAGATTAGCGAAGGTAAGATGCAGACCAACGGTCTTTATCCCTATAAAAATGGAAACCTGATTGTTTGTGATATGATGGGACACAGAGTAGTTGAAATGACTACACAAGGCAAAGTTGTGAAAGTGTTAGCTGATAAATATGATGGAAAACCAATCGATGGACCGAATGATGTAGTGACTGACACTAAGGGTGGATTTTATTTTACCGATCCGCAATTTACTATGGAACCCATAAAGTCGCAGCCTGGTCGCGCAGTGTATTATGTTTCTTCTAACGGCAAAGTAACTCGGATTGTGGAGCCCAATGAATTTGCTATGCCCAATGGAATCCTTTTATCCCCGGATGGAAAGACGCTCTATATTAATAATTGTTATGATAATGAATCATGGTATCCAGTAAATAGTGAGAAGGATAATTTTATCTGGGCGCATGATGTGAATGAAGATGGTACCATCAGTAATGGTCGCCAGTTTGCACAATTATTCCTGACCGGGAATGTTATGGATAGAAAAGGAAAATCTACGAGTGCAGATGGTATGGCAATAGATAAAATGGGGAACATTTATGTGGCAACATATTATGGTGTTCAGATATTTAATTCGAAAGGAGAATTTGTTGGTATGATTAATCTGCCGTCTTTTCCGGTGAGTCTCTGCTTTGGTGATAACGATATGAAAACCCTTTACATCGTTAGCTACGATAAGGTCTTTAAAATCCGAACCAACATGGAGGGTTATGTAAATTACCTTTAAACTAAATTATGAAGAGGATCACGATAGTAAGCTTAATGTTTTTATGTGCAACCTTTTTAGCATCAGCACAAATAAAAAATGAAAAGTGGACGGAAAAGAAAGCCGCTAAATGGTTCAGTAAAAAAGAATACCTTAATGGGTTGACAGCAATACCTCATGAGGCGATTGATAAAGTGCAATTCGCTCAGCAATATCACTTGAATAAAACAATATGGGATAAAGCTTTTGTCTATTTAAAGGACACCAATTTACAAACACTGGCAAACGGAAGACATGTAATTGATGGCGAAAATGTTTTTGCCATCGTAAGCGAGGCACCTTCTAAGGATTATGAAAAGACAGCCTTTGAATCGCACAAAAATTATATTGACTTACAATTTGTAATTAGTGGTGAGGAAAACATGGGGAAAGCCTCACTTAATAAGGTAACGCTTGATAAGGAATACAATGAAAGAAATGACATTATGTTCTATTTGGGTGATGGAGAAATTTACACGGTACCGCAAAATACTTTTATGCTATTTTTTCCTTCTGATGCACATCGCCCCAACATTTCACCGGGCGGCAATAAGGTGGTGAAGAAGATTGTATTAAAAATTCGGGTTGCTAAGGCTTAATCATCTAAGGTAGATTACAAGATCGACTTAGAGTTTACTGTTAAACGTTGTTGGCTTAAATCGAATGCAAAACTTCATGCTGTATTTGTTTAATTGCTGGGGAAGATAGATTCAATTGATATAATTTTCTTTTTCAGAACTCTCTCCATCTCGCTTTCTAAATTGCCCTGGGGTGTAGCCCGTTAATTTCTTAAATGTTGTAGAGAAATGCTGTGAAGAGTAGAAGCCAGTCTCAAGAGCAATGCTAACTGTGCTAACCTCTCCCTTTCTTAGTAATTTAGTGGCTTCGGAAATCCGGATGTTAATCAGGTAGTTCAACGGTGAAAATCCTGTATAATTCTTTACCTTTTCTGTAAAAGTAGTGGTGCCAAGACCAGTCATTGCGGCCATTTCATCAACAGTCCATTGGTGCGACAAATTTTGACGAAGAGCTTGCTCTAGTTTTTTGAATACTAATGGAAAGTCTCGATTCCAGTTATTTTGGTGAGTTGCTTGCCTTGCAATAGTGATCAATAATTCATCGACTAGCGAATTTACGCGCGTTATATAGCCTATTTGTTGTTGAAAGAGTTCATTCTGAATCGATTGAAGAATATTATACGCATCCTTCATTTTCACGACAACAGCTGTGTTGCTAAGTTGTAGTACACGACTAATGGTTTGACTTTCACCCTCTTTCAACGAGCTCCAATCTCCGAATGAAATTCTTTTATTGGCGTCCATCCACTTAGCTTCCAGATGTATCCAGAAAAGAGTACCGATGTCCATAAAATCTTTTTCTCCGCGAAAATCCTGATCGGGTAAAATAATAGCCACGTCACCAGGATATAGTATGTGATTTCGTTCCTGGATTACCCATTCAAATTTGCCCTCAAGGATGTAGTATATGCGTAAGCTACGCGTACTGTGACTGCGAAGTGAGTTTAATTGGATATTGGTGTTTTTCCGAATAGCGAATTCAAGTATTTGCGGGAAAGCGCGCAGTTCCTTCGATTTCTCATGGTGTAAAAAAAATTGATTCATGTCGGCCCCCCATTTCTAATTGAAGTAAACTGAGCAAATCTTAAAAAAACTATTGAAATGGTGGTAAGAAAACTCTTTTTTTCTAGTAAAACAGCATTCAAGGTGTTCAAAATTCAACATTGGGGTATGTTGGAAGCAGGTTCCTGTAGAAATCGATACTTTGCGAAAACCACCAAATGCTCACCATTAAAAAGCTTAAAATAATAACGCAATGACTATTGAAGGAAAACAAATTATTGGATTTGAGCGTGTTGCTGACGGAAACGAAACTTTTCAATCTTATAACCCGGCATTGGGTACTAAGCTCGATTATAAATTTTTTAAGGCTACAAGTAATGAAGTAAATCTTGCATGCGAGAAGGCTGCTGAGGCATTTCAGGTTTACAGGAAGAAAACCGGAATAGAGAAAGCAGTATTTTTAGAAACTGTTGCTGAAGAAATAAAAGCCTGGGGGGAGAAGCTCATTGAAGTTTGTTGTGCCGAAACTGCGTTGCCCAAAGCTAGGATAGAAGGCGAGCGTGGTCGCACGGTAAATCAACTACTCCTGTTTGCAAACATGCTCCGCGAAGGTTCGTGGTTAGATGCTCGTATTGAAACATCCGACCCATCACGCGCACCACTGCCCAAACCTGATGTTCGTTACATGCATGTAGGGCTTGGCCCGGTGGCAGTATTTGGGGCAAGTAATTTTCCCTTGGCGTTTTCGGTTGCTGGTGGCGATACAGCTTCAGCATTGGCAGCGGGTTGTCCTGTAATAGTGAAAGTGCACTCAGCTCATCCCGCAACGGGCGAGTTAGTGGGCAGAGCCATACAAAATGCCGCAAAGAAAACCGGAATGCCCGATGGTGTGTTCTCCATGTTGTATGGTGACGGTAGTGTAGTGGGCATGCAATTGGTAAAACACAAAAATATTAAAGCGGTTGGTTTGACCGGATCTTTCAAAGCCGGTAAGGCCTTATTTGATGCTGCGGTGAAGCGCGATGAACCGATACCAGTTTATGCCGAGATGGGAAGTACTAATCCAGTTTTCATTCTTCCTGAGGCAATGCGCTTGAACCAAGAAAAAATTACCCAAGGGTATGCAGCTTCAGTAACATTAGGAGTGGGACAATTTTGTACTAATCCAGGAATGCTGTTGTATCAGAATGGCGAGGGCGCAAACGAGTTCATGCAACAATTAAAAGACGAGTTTGAGAAAACTTCAGGTGGCGCCATGCTCACCGAAACTATTTTTCGATCGTACAGTGATGGAATTACACATCATAGTTCGCAAGAAGGCATAAATGTATTAGCGAATGGTTCTCGTGCAGAGGGTGCTAACCATGCACATCCGGTGCTTTTCAAAACAACCAGTAATGTTTTAGCTGCCCACCACGAATTGTCTGAAGAAATATTCGGACCAACTAGTTTGGTGGTTGAGATGAATTCTAAAGATGATTTGCTTAGCACTGCTCGAAATCTTTCTGGTCATCTTACCGCTACTGTGCATGGAACCGAGAAAGATTTAATTGAGTATAAGGCGTTGCTTGATATACTTGATCAGAAAGTAGGGCGTATTGTAATCAATGGGTTTCCAACCGGTGTAGAAGTGTGTCATGCTATGGTGCATGGTGGTCCATATCCATCAACTTCGGATGGCAGGAGCACATCAGTCGGTTCTGCTTCTATTTTCAGATTTACCCGCGCAGTGTGTTATCAAGGAATGCCACAGACACTTTTGCCAGCAGAGCTAAAGAATGAAAACCCACTCGGCATCTGGCGAATGGTAAATGGCGAAAGATCACGTGATCGAATAAATAATTAGTAGAAGTAATTTTGATAAAAATTAAAAGTGAGGCTACTTCAATATGTATTTCGCATGTGTAGCAAGAAGATACAGGATTTGTTTTCTTAAAGGAAATCAGGATTGAAGTGACTCATTACTCTCATTGATATTTTCAGTTCAAACACAACTAACTATGAAGCACAATTTTATTTCACTAACTCTATTCTTGACTTTAACTGGCGCAATTTGCTTAGCGCAAACTAATCAGCCAGCAATTATTGAAGACTTTAAACCATCAAGCTTAAATCAACCGGGGCAAGAATACCCGCAAGTTAACTCACAAGGTTATGCCAGGTTCAAAATTTTGGCACCTGCAGCAGATAGCGTTAGAATGAGCTTGGGACTTGGCGGCAAAGGAGGTACTAAACTTTCAAAAGGAGAAGATGGATTTTGGACTGGCACAACAGCTGGGCCGCTGGACGAAGGCTTTCACTATTATAACGTGAAAATAGATGGCGGGAAATTTAACGACCCAGGAGCCTTAAATTTTTATGGATCTGTTCGCTGGGAGAGTGGTATAGAAATACCTGCGCACGATCAGGACTTCTATGCGTTGAAAGATGTTCCTCATGGCAAAGTTGAGCAAATACTCTTCCCGTCTAAGAGCACCAATACATCACGCAGAGCTTTTGTTTATACACCACCAGGCTATGAAAAGGGCAAAACAAAATATCCGGTTTTATATCTTCAACATGGCTGGGGCGAAGATGAAACCGCTTGGAGTAACCAAGGGCGGGCCAATCTAATCATGGACAATATGATTGCAGAGAATAAAATCAAACCTTTCATCATTGTAATGACTTATGGAATGACTAATGAAATTAAGTTTGGTGGCTTACGCGACTTTAAAGTGGATGCGTTTCAAACTGTTTTAGTGGATGAATTAATCCCTTATGTTGACGCCAACTTCAGAACGATTTCAGATCAGGCTCATCGCGCCATGGCCGGTCTATCAATGGGCGGTATGGAAACGAAAATGATAACGCTCAATAAGCCCGATGTTTTTTCTTACTATGGTTTGCTTAGTGGGGGCACGTATAAGCCCGAGGATATCAAGGATAAATCAAAGGTTAAACTCATCTTCCTAAGTTGTGGCAGCAAGGAACGACCTGATGGTGTAAAGAGTGCAACAGTCGCACTTAAAGATGCAGGCTTTAATGCTGTCTCATACATTTCTGAAGGCACCGCTCATGAATTCCAGACCTGGAGGCGCAGTTTACGTGAGTTAGCACCCCTACTATTTAAATGAATTGAACTTTTAGAATTAAGAGCAACACTATTGGTTTTTTAATTCAATAACCAAACCTCGAAATAGTATGGAATGGACATTTGAAGAAATAATTACCACGCAGGATGATCTCCGTGAGATCATAGGATATCCCAGCGAAATAGTAACCCGAAAGACTATCAATTACATTGATGAACACTGCAGAAGTTTTATTGAAAACTCTCCATTCATAACCATCGCAACATCTGACCTAAATAAGAATTTAGATGTGTCTCCAAAAGGAGATCCTGCAGGGTTTGTAAAAGTGTTAAGTGATACCATGTTAGCTATTCCAGACAGGCCTGGAAATAAAAAAGCAGACACATTAACCAACATTATTCAAAATCCACACATCGGATTGATTTTTTTAATTCCTGGAATAAATGAAACGTTACGCGTGAATGGAGAGGCGAAAATAGTGACCGATAAAAAAGTATTAGAACTATTATCCTGCAATGGTAAACCACCAGCAATTGCAATTATTGTAAATGTAAAAGAAGCCTTTATGCATTGCGCCAAATGCATGATACGTTCAGCCTTATGGAGAAAAATAGAAGATACTCAAGAACGCACTGTTCCATCTTTGGCCAAAGCATTGGTTGATCACGGAAAACTCGAGATCACAGTCAAGCAATTGGATGATATGATAAAGGATGATGAGAAAACAAATTTGTATTAACCGCTGAGTTATATATAAGGGCTGTATTTCTTTCTGTATTCCAATGGACTGTAATGCGTAATGGCTTTAAACTGTCGATTGAAATTTGAAAGCGTACTGAAACCACTGTCATAGCATACTTGCGATACATTGATGGTTTGGCTTGTGAGTAGTTTGCAACTGTGCCCTACACGTATCTCCGTTAAAAAATCAGAAAACGTTTTGTTGGCGTGTACTTTAAAATATCTGCTGAAGGCGCTCGGACTCATGTTGGCAATAGTAGCCACATCATCCAGGGTTACTTTTTCCCGGAAGTTTTTCATTACATAAGCGTGTACTCGATTCATCCGATCGGTTTCCGTTTCCTTCATAGAGTTTGAATATCCCTCCGTAGCCAACAATTTGTACTCCGATGAATTGGAGATAATATTCAATAGATTAAGTAAAGTCAGTATCTGTTCAAAGTCTGAAACATTCATTACTCGATGCATGAGATCGCTAACACGTTGATGCGTCTCACCAAAAAATTCCATACCCCTATATGCCACTTGAAAGAGCTGTTTCACCTTATACATCTCATTTTTTTGGAGTAGATCTTTACCTAAAAAATTTTCAGGGAAGTAGATTACAATTCCTTCGGTCATTAATTCGTGATCCTCCATGAAGTATTCATGATCACTCTGCCAGAGGTGGGGCAGGTTAGGCCCTGTAAACACAAGGTCGCCTTTCTTAAAAGGCGTAACATGATCGCCAATAAACCGCGTCCCGGTTCCTTTCAAGACTAGAAAGATCTGATATTCAGGATGAAAGTGCCAGTTCGGATCAAAATGGGGCGCCACCAGATGCTTAGCCTCAAAAGCGTGATTCTCAGATATTGGTGATTTTTGAAGAGCTGTTTTCATAGATTAGTTATGCGCTGGTACTTAATTGTCCTAAAATGACGAATCTCCTCATTTTATTGTCAAAATAAAGTCATTTTTTGACAAAATAAAGCAAACGATTGCGGAATTCTTCAGCGAATTTTATTGGACTAAAAACCCAATGTTATGCGATTAATCTCCCTGCTCAGCCTGTGCCTTATTGTCTTGGTTAGTTCTTGCGATAAGCCGAACAAAAACTTGCGCAACGATTCTGGAAAAATTGAAATTTTGTTTCTGGGTCATGACAGTGAACATCATAATTCAGCCCAGCTTTTGCCGCTATTAGCATCGCAGCTTTCGCTGGATGGAATAAATTTTACCTATACCAGCAATCCGGATGACCTTAATAATGATAATCTGGATAAGTACGATGCGCTGATGATTTATGCCAATCATGACAGCATCACTACCTCGCAAGAAAGCGCCTTACTTTCATTCGTGGAAAAAGGAAGAGGATTTATTCCGGTGCATTGTGCCAGCTGGTGCTTTCGCAATTCCCCTAAATACATTGAGTTAGTAGGTGGTCAATTTTCAACTCATAAAACCGATTCGTTTACTACGGAAATTATAAAGAAAGATCATGCCATCGCACAAGGACTGCAACCTTTCGCTACGTGGGATGAAACCTATGTGCACGCTAAACTCGCTGATGATCTGACAATACTAATGGAGCGTGTGGAAGGCGACCATCGCGAACCGTGGACCTGGACAAAAGAATACGGAAAAGGGAAAGTATTTTATACTGCGTATGGTCACGATGAACGAACTTGGGATAACCCCGGATTTCATGAACTGATGAAGGCAGGAATTGTGTGGGCAGTGGGTGATGTAGCTAGACAAAAGTGGGAAGCATACAACAAGCAACTACCTACGTTGCTTTATCGCGATGCGGATGGAATTCCAAATTATGAAAAGAGAAGTCCAAGCCCGCGGTATCAAGATCCACTTACCCCAGAAGAGTCTGCAAAACTGATTCAAGTACCCGTTGGGTTTGATCTGGAGTTATTTGCTTCGGAGCCAAACATTATAAATCCCATTGCGATGGAGTGGGACGAGAAGGGAAGATTATGGGTAATTGAAACTGTAAATTATCCCAACACGGTATTGGAAGAAAAAGGCGAAGGTGATGATCGCATCAAAATTTGTGAGGATACAGATGGCGATGGCAAAGCCGATAAGTTCACTGTGTTTGCCGATAAATTAAATATTCCAACCAGTATGGTGTTTAGCAATGGTGGTGTAATTGTTTCGCAGGCGCCACACTTTTTGTTTTTGAAAGATACCGATGGTGATGACAAAGCCGATGTGCGCAAAATAATCATTGATGGTTGGGGTGTATTCGACACACATGCCGGGCCTTCCAACTTGTCGTATGGATTTGATAACCAGATCTGGGGCGTTGTAGGTTATTCTGGATTTGAGGGAACCATTGCAGGTGAAAACAGGCTATTCCGTCAAGGCATTTATCGCTTTAAGCCAGATGTTTCCAACTTCGAATTTATGACGAGCACCAGTAACAACACGTGGGGTTTTGGTTTAACCGAAAACAACGATGTATTTGCTTCAACAGCCAACAACACGCATAGTGTATTCATGGGAATTCCCAACAAAGCTTTGCGCGGTGTAGAAGGCGTGCAATTGAATGGCAGTGCGAAGATTGACGGGCATTATGCCATGCATTCAATCACTGATAAAGTAAGACAAGTGGATGTGTTCGGTGGTTTTACCGCTGCAGCAGGTCATCACTTTTATACGGCTCGCAATTACCCAAATGAATTCTGGAACAACATGGCCTTCGTGTGCGAACCGACTGGCCACCTGGTGCATATCGCCCGAATAGAAAAAAAGGGTGCAGGCTTTATAGAGAAAGATGGTTGGAATCTTTTTGCAGGAGCTGACGAATGGGTTGCTCCGGTTGATGCTAAGGTTGGTCCTGATGGTGCAGTCTGGGTATTGGATTGGTATAATTTCATTATTCAACACAACCCAACACCAACTCCTGAGCGCGGTGGTTTTGAAGGTGTAAATGGAAAAGGAAATGCGTATGAAAATCCGTTGCGCGATAAATCGCATGGTCGTGTATGGCGTGTGGTAAGCCGACAGGCAAAAGCAGTAAAGCCTCTTTCACTCAGTAAAGACGATTCCAATCAATTGATAGAAACACTTACCAACGATAACCAGTTATGGAGATTAACCGCACAGCGTTTGCTGGTAGAACGCGGTAACCTGGATGTCTTACCAAAGTTGTTTGATCTGGCGAACGATCAAAGCATAAACGAGTTTGGAGATAATTATGCAGCCATCCATGCACTGTGGACGATCGATGGTTTAGGAGCCATCAACAAAGATGATAAGGCTGCAGCAGTTGTAGAAAAAGCATTAACGCATCCTGCAGCAGGAGTGAGAAAGGCCGCCATTCAGATTCTTTCCAAATCCGGCTGGTCGGAAGAGATCGTAACCAAATACAATTTATTGAATGAGAAAGATCCGAATACACGATTGGCAGCCATTGTTTCATTAGTGGAGATTGCTCCGTCAGAATCACTCGGAGCAACTCTTTATCAGATCAGTACTGAAGAAAGCGTGAAGAATGATGAATGGTTATCGAAAGCAGTGTATGCGGTAGCACATCAACATCGTAAAGGTTTTCTAACTGCATTCAAAGCTGCGAATACAGAGTATACAGGTCCGAAAGTGGAAGTAAGCACTACACCTGATACTCCTGATTTTAATGATACAGCCTGGAAACCTTTTGACTTGCCTAAGTATCTCGATCAGAATGCAGATGGTGTTTTCTGGTTTAGAAAAGTAATTGACGTGCCTACTAATATGGCAGGCAAGAAGGCCGTACTCTCTTTAGGACCGGTAAACGATTCCGATATTTCTTATATCAATGGTATTAAAGTGGGCGGGATTGATCAAAAGGTGAATGCGAAAAGAATTTACAATGTTAAAGCCGATGTGCTGAAGCCTGGTAAAAATGTAATTGCTATTCGGGTAGAGGACATTGGCGGACCCGGTGGAATTTATGGAAAGCCTGAAGAAATGTTTCTACAGGTAGGCTCACAAAAAATTTCGTTAGCCGGAACCTGGAAATTCGAAAGAGACCAAAGAAGAAGACCTGTTAATCCAAATCTTTTTACAGGCACAACGATCGGGCAACTCTTTGCTGATAATAATTTAAATAAAGTTGAACTGGAGGAGAATGCTATCTCTGCAACAGGCGCTACTGTTATCAGACTGAAAGTAATTAAGAATGAAATGAAGTACGACTTGAAGGAGTTTACGGTAGAAGCCGGTAAACCTGTTGAGATTATTTTTGAAAACCCAGACTTCATGCAGCATAACCTGTTGATTACCCAAATTGGTTCATTGGAAACGGTAGGCAAAGCAGCCGATAAAATGGCGGGTGATCCAAAGGGTGCAGAGAAGAATTATATACCTGAAATTCCTGAAGTACTCTTTGCAACTAAGCTTGTAAATCCACAGCAAACAGTAACCCTTCGATTTATAGCACCAACGAAAGTAGGCGACTATCCTTTTGTGTGTACGTTCCCTGGGCATTGGTCCATCATGAACGGAACGATGAAGGTTTCTAGTAAGTCACTTTAACTTAATTCATAAGAATGAGTATGAATGTAAAGTTTGGTGTGAGTACGTGGTTGTGGACTTCACCGTTTACAACGGAAACGGTTGATCTGTTTCCCAAGATAAAGTCGATGGGCTATGATGCTGTTGAAATTCCGGTTGAGTACCCGGAAATGATCAATGCCAAAAAAGTGAAAGCTGCCCTTGATCAACATGGTTTGGAGGCAGTTGTCTGCGGTGCGTTTGGCCCAACGCGCGATTTAACAAACGATGATCCTGCCGTCCATGAATGTTGTATTCACTACATAACGCAATGTCTTGACTTGTGCAATGAGTGGGATGCAAAGTTTTTTGCTGGACCTATGTATTCTGCAGTAGGCAAGGCAAGGATGGTTTCGCGAGAACAAAGGAAAAAGGAGTGGGATTATGCTGTGAATAACCTGCATAAGGTGTGCAAACTTGCGAAGGCTCGTGAACTTGAAATTGCACTTGAGCCGCTGAACCGTTTTGAGTCGGACATGATAAACACAGCTGACGATGTGCTACGCCTTGTGAATGATGTTAATCATCCCGCAGCAAAAGTTATGCTCGATGGATTTCACATGGCGATCGAAGAGCGAAATATCGAACTCGCAATTACTTCCGTAGGTGGCAGACTCATCCACTTGCAAGTGGCCGAAAACTACCGAGGCACACCTGGCACGGGGCAAACGCCTTGGGAATCCTTTAAGCAGGGACTAAAGAACATCAACTATAAAGGAGTTGTATCTATTGAAAGTTTTACGCCCGAAGTGAAAGAACTGGCAGGAGCCGTTTGCATTTGGAAAAATCTGGCCCCCACTCAAGATGGGTTTGCACAAGAAGGAATTCAATTTTTAAAAAAATTATTAACAGATTAAGCAATGAGTAATAAAACCATCAACATCGCTATTGTAGGATTAGGTTTCGGAGCGGAATTTATTCCTATCTATCAAAATTATCCGGGTGTTAAGTTAATGGCGGTCTGTCAACGCACAAAATCTAAAGTGGATGAGATCGGGAATGCATTTAATATAGAAAAACGCTATACCGATTATGACGATCTATTGAAGAATCCTGACATTGATGCTGTTCATATTAATACTCCTATTCCGGATCACGGAATCCAGTCGATCAAAGCGCTAAAAGCTGGTAAGCATGTGGCTTGTACCGTTCCTATGGCAACCACTGTTGAAGAATGTGAAGAAATTGTTCGGCTAACGCAAGAGAAAAAGTTGACCTACATGATGATGGAAACCGTGGTTTATGCCCGCGAGTTTCTGTTTATGAAAGAGTTATATGAGAAGGGAGAACTTGGTAAGGTGCAATTTATTAAGGCAAGTCATCAACAAGACATGGATGGTTGGCCAAACTATTGGCCGGGGCTTCCACCCATGTATTACGCGACTCATTGTGTGGGACCTGTACTAGGTTTGCTTCGAAAAGAAGCTGAGTATGTTTCCTGTTTTGGATCTGGAACGATACGCGAAGAATTACAAAAGCATTATAACTCGCCATATGCGGTTGAGACTACCCATGTAAAACTGAAAGACTCTGATGTGAGCGCACATGTATATCGATCCTTATTTGATGTAGCACGCCAATACCGCGAGAGTTTTGAAGTGTATGGTTCAAAGAAATCGGTAGAGTGGCCATTGATAGAAGGCCACCCATTAGTTGTGCATACAGCTAAGAAACCAGAGCATGAAATTCCGCAAGAGGTGGAGTGTCCCGATTTTGCTAAACTATTACCAGAACCGATACAGCGGTTTACAACCAAGGGTGTGTATGATGCGGATGAGCATCAACATCTTTCCTTTACACAAGGTGCTGGGCATGGTGGCTCGCATCCTCATTTAGTTCATGAATTTATTAATGCACTCGTTCAAGGCCGACAACCTTATCCAAACGCAACGCAATCGGCTAACATAACCTGTGTGGGAATCCTGGCACATGAATCAGCCAAACAAGGTGGTAAAATTATTCAATTGCCTGAGTTTACTTTTTCAAAAAATTAAAGACATGAAAAAATATCTTTTATCATTGCTTGCGATATTCTTGTTGAGTCTGAGTGTTCATGCTCAAGTAAGCGATATGCAAGCACCTGTTGGCTTCGATGTAGTGCGCGAAAATATTCCTCATGGTAAACTAGATACAGTTCAGTACGATTCTAAGACGGTGGGTGTTACAAGAAAAACTCTGATTTACACACCTCCCGGATTTTCCAAAAAGAAAAAATATCCTGTATTGTATTTACTACACGGCATTGGTGGCGATGAAAAGGAATGGTTGAAAGGCGGCTCGCCACAAGTCATATTAGATAATCTTTATGCGGATAAAAAAATAGAACCCATGATTGTGGTGATGCCTAATGGAAGGGCTATGAAGAACGACCGGGCAACCGGAAATGTTTTTGAGAAGGATAAAGTGGAGGCATTTGCCACGTTTGAAAAAGACTTGCTCAATGACCTTATTCCGTTCATTGAAAAAAAATACCCAACGCTTAAAGATAACAACCATCGCGCCATTGCCGGCCTTTCGATGGGTGGTGGACAATCGTTGAACTTCGGACTTGGTAACTTGGATAAGTTTGCCTGGGTTGGTGGATTTTCATCGGCACCAAATACAAAAGTTCCTGAGGAATTAATGCCTGATCCAGTTGAGGCAAAAAAGAAACTAAAGCTTCTCTGGATTTCGTGTGGTGATAATGATGGACTCATTGCGTTCAGTAAGCGCACGCACGATTACCTCTTTCAAAATGACGTTCCTCATATCTACTATATAGAGCCCGGTGTACATGATTTCAAAGTCTGGAAAAATGGACTTTACATGTTCACGCAATTTTTGTTTAAACCCGTTAACAATAAATCACTCACGAAATACACGATACTAGGTTCACCTGCATCAACCAATGTGCGCACTGCCAAGTACCCACAGATATTACCAGACAATCGGGTGATGTTTCGCTTAAAAGCTCCCGATGCCCAAAAAGTTCAAATTGACTTGGGCAAAAAATATGACCTGGTAAAAGATTCCAGTGGCTTCTGGACTGTTACCACCGATTCTATCAGTAGAGGTTTCCATTACTACTCATTAATTATAGATGGTGTTGCCTTGGCTGATCCAGCGAGCGAAACTTTTTATGGGATGGGACGCATGGCAAGTGGAATTGAGATTCCTTATAAGCAAGGAGGATTCTATGCACTAAAGGATGTTCCACATGGCGATGTACTAATCAAACGTTACTTCTCTAAAGCATCAAATACATGGCGTGAGATGTATGTTTATACTCCTCCCGGATATGATAACTCCGATGCAAAATATCCGGTACTTTATTTATTGCATGGAGGTGGAGAGGATCAAAGAGGCTGGGCCACACAGGGACGAACTAATCTGATACTGGATAACCTAATTTCTGAAAGCAAAGCCAAACCCATGTTGGTGGTGATGTTGGATGGCAATTTTGGAATGGGAGGTATTGCAGGCTTCAATGAGAATGTTTTACGCGCATTCGAGAATGAGTTGAAACAGGGTGCCATTCCATTTGTGGAAAGTAGTTTTCGGGTTGAGACGGACTCCAGGAACAGGGCATTAGCTGGATTATCGATGGGAGGACTTCAAACCCTATATGCCGGAATAAAAAACACCGAGATGTTTTCTTATCTGGGTGTGTTTAGTTCAGGTTGGTTTGCGAATAACCCCACACTGTCTGATCCCCAATATGAGTTCATGAAAAACAATGCATCAAAAATAAACACGAATCTGAAACAGTTATGGATTTCGATGGGCGGCAAAGAAGACATTGCCCACAATAATTGCCAAATCATGATGAAAAAATTTGACGAGCTCGGGGTAAAGTATGAGTACAGTGAATATGCTGGTGGCCATTCGTGGCCGGTTTGGAGACATGACTTGTTCGGGTTTGCTCAGTTGCTATTTAAGGATTAAGCCATAAAAAACATGAGATCATTGATATGCACCGAGCCAGGAAATTTTGAATACCAGTCGGTAGAGGAGCCAGAGTTGAGGAAAGACCGATCGATTATCAAAATAAAAAGAATTGGTGTATGTGGCACGGATTTACATGCCTTTGAAGGAACTCAACCTTTCCTAAGTTATCCCAGAGTTTTAGGCCATGAATTAGCAGGGGAGTTGGTGGCGTGTGATAATGCACCTGGCTTCAGCGTGGGAGAAGTAGTTTCGTTGATTCCTTATTTCAGCTGTGGTGTCTGCTTCGCTTGTAGATCTGGCAAACCGAATTGCTGTGAACACATACAAGTTTGTGGAGTTCATATTGATGGTGGCATGGTTGAATACCTTTCTGTCCCTTCCTCATCATTGCTAAAGGGAGGCGGATTGAGCTTAGATGAATTGGCGTTAGTTGAGCCTCTTGCAATTGGTGCTCACGGTGTGAGACGTGCTGCAATTCAACCTGGTGATTTTGTATTGGTAGTTGGTGCAGGACCTATCGGTTTAGGAACTATGGAGTTCGCTCGAATTGCAGGAGGCAAAGTAATTGCAATGGACATCAATGAAAAGCGACTTCAGTTTTGCAGGGAGAAACTTAACGTTACCTATGCTGTTAATGCTACTGCCCCAGACGCCAGGGAGCAGATAAGAGAAATAACTAATGGTGATATGCCAGTAGTTGTTATTGATGCCACAGGAAATCTTAGGGCCATCAATAATAGTTTTCAATACATGGCTCATGGTGCCCGCTATGTATTGATTGGGCTACAGCGAGGTGAAATATCTATTAATCATCCAGAGTTTCATAAGCGTGAGGGAACACTAATGAGTAGCCGAAATGCTACAAGAGACGACTTTATGCATGTAATAGATGCCTTACACAATAAGCTAGTGGACCCATCAACATACATAACACACCGAGCGAACTTTGAAGATGTAAAAAGGGATTTTAAACAGTGGCTCAATCCTTCTATGGGTGTTATCAAAGCCATGATAGAAATAACTGATTAACGATGCGAGTAACTATTTATATTTTACTGATTACCTCGATCAATAGCTTTTCGCAAACTAATTCTGCCTTAAAGCTCTGGTACAATACTCCATCCGGAACTAAATGGGAAAATGCACTTCCTATTGGCAATGGGAGATTGGGAGCCATGGTATATGGCAATGTAGAGCAAGAAACGATTCAACTTAATGAGCATACGGTATGGAGCGGTAGCCCAAACAGAAATGATAATCCGGATGCATTGCTATCCCTTCCTGAAATAAGGCGACTCATTTATGAGGGCAAACAAAAAGAAGCAGAGCAACTGGCCAACAAAGCGATAATTACCAAAGGATCACACGGCCAAATGTTTCAACCCGTTGGCAATCTCAATTTAGCTTTCAACGGACATACTAATTACACGAACTATTATAGGGAGCTTGATATTGAAAGAGCAGTAGCCAAAACCACTTATACCGTTGACAACATTGTTTATACGCGCGAGGTGCTTGCTTCTCTTCCGGATCGGGTGATTGTTGTGCGTTTGACAGCAAGTAAAAAAGGTAGCATTTCATTCACAACCTCATTTACAACCCAGCACGCAAAAAGAACGATTGAGACAACGCTTGCAAAGGATCTTACTCTTGCTGGAACAACATCGGATCATGATAAAGTAGAAGGAAAAATAAACTTCAAAGGAATCGCCCGTATCAAGATAGAGGGAGGAACGTTGTCATCCAACGACACAACACTCGTTGTTAAAGGTGCCAATGCAGCAACAATTTATATTTCTATCGCAACGAATTTCAACAGTTACAAGGATATCAGTGGAAATGAAAATGAACGGGCAGAAGGATACTTGAACAAAGCGTATTCAAAATCTTATTCCAGAATTCTAAAAGACCATGTGGAAGCCTATCAGCAATACTTCAACAGAGTGAAGCTTGATCTTGGCGTTACAGAGGCAACAAAACAACCCATTGATGAACGGCTAAAGAATTTCAAATCAGCTGATGATCCACATCTTGCTGCATTATACTTTCAGTATGGTCGATACTTATTGATTTCATCTTCACAACCAGGTGGACAGCCTGCAACACTTCAAGGTATTTGGAATAACAAAATGAATCCTCCGTGGGATAGTAAATACACCATTAATATAAATGCAGAGATGAATTATTGGCCTGCAGAAAAAACAAACCTTTCAGAATTGCATGAGCCTTTTTTGCAGCTAGTGAAAGACCTCTCTGAAACAGGACAAGAGACAGCACGTGTGATGTACGGTGCGCGTGGCTGGGTGGCGCATCACAATACAGACATCTGGCGCATCACGGGTGCTATTGACGGTGCGTTTTGGGGAGCTTGGATGGATGGTGCAGGCTGGACAAGTCAACATCTTTGGGATCACTATCTTTATAATGGTGACAAAACTTATTTGGAATCTGTTTATCCATCCTTAAAAGGAGTAGCAACTTTTTTCGTTGATTTTCTTGTAGAGCACCCCAGCTATCATTGGTTGGTAGTAAATCCTGACATGTCACCGGAAAACGCTCCGAAAGCACATCAAGGTTCATCACTTGATGTGGGCACAACCATGACCAATCAGATTGTCTTTGATGTTTTCAGTAATGCTATTCGGGCTGCCAAAATTTTGGGAACAGATAATGCCTTTGCCGATACGTTGAAGCGAGTTCGTGATAGATTGCCACCTATGCACATTGGCCAACACGGGCAATTGCAGGAATGGCTGGAAGATATTGATGACCCGGAAGATAAGCATAGGCACATTTCGCATTTGTATGGATTGTATCCGTCAAACCAGATTTCGCCTTATCGAACTCCAGAATTATATAGTGCTGCAAAAACTACCTTACTCCACCGTGGCGATGTTTCAACCGGTTGGAGTATGGGTTGGAAAGTAAACTGGTGGGCGCGTTTGCTAGAAGGTAATCATGCGTACAAATTAATTCAGGATCAACTCACCCCGGTTGGAACAAATCCAGGTGGAGGTGGAACATATAATAACCTGTTTGATGCTCATCCACCATTTCAGATTGATGGAAACTTCGGATGTACTTCAGGGATTGCGGAAATGTTAATGCAAAGTGGGTACGATGAAATTCATTTACTTCCAGCCTTGCCAGATGTTTGGTCAACCGGAAATGTGAGTGGCTTGCGTGCAAAAGGAGGTTTCGAAATTGTTGACATGCAATGGAAAGCAGGTAAGGTAGAAAAGGTGATTATCAAATCGAATTTAGGTGGCAATCTTCGATTGCGAACTTACAATGACTTGAAGTTAAATGGTGCCGGGTCGTTAATGCCAGCAATTAGTACAAACCCCAATCCATTTTATCAAGTGGATCAAACTTCGGCACATATTGTTTCAACTAAGGCAACGGTCGCAAGTCCTGCATTGAAAGAAACCAAAGTTTATGATTTACCGACAGAAAAAGGGAAAACGTATACGCTAATTTCAAAATGATGTTTAACAATAGCAATGAGAATAACTAGGCTTTGTTGATTTTGACTGGTTCCTGATGGGCACGGAACAAAGGATTATGAAAATGAATAAGTAGAAAATGAGAATCATAAAATCTTCATTTTTAGTGAGCTTGTTAAGCTGTGGATTTTGCCTTGCACAGGAAAATTCAATATCCATCCACATTGATCCATCAAAAACAGTTGGGTCGATGGTTCCTTTCTGGTCGTATTTCGGTTATGATGAACCGAACTATACAACAAGAAAGGATGGTCAGAAATTATTAACAGAACTAACACAGCTTAGTCCGGTAACGGTTTATGTAAGAACTCACAACCTTCTAACTTCAAAAGGCAACAGCTCGGGCCCTAACCTTAAATGGGGGTATACAGATGTTTACAAGGAAGACAAAAAGGGAAATCCAATTTACAACTGGATAACGGTTGATAGCATTATTGATACCTACGTTCAAAAAGGAATAAAACCTTTGATGGAGATTGGCTTCATGCCAAAAGCACTTTCTTCAAAGCCGGAACCTTATGAACATACCTGGAGTACAGGCGGAAATTTATGGACAGGCTGGACGTATCCGCCAAAAGATTATAATAAATGGAGAGCCTTGGTGTATCAATGGGTGAGGCACACAGTGGAGCGGTATGGAAAAGAAGAAGTCAAAACATGGTTATGGGAAGTTTGGAACGAACCCGACATCCCATATTGGTCTGGAACTTTTGAAGAATATTGTAAGCTGTATGATTTTGCTGCTGATGGTTTGAAAGAAGCATGTCCTGAATGTACAATCGGTGGACCTCATACCACAAGCCCGCGAAGTGATAAAGCATACAAATACCTCACAGATTTTATTGAGCATTGCCTCCGTGGAAAAAATTACGCTACTGGAAAAGTAGGAACGCCTTTAGAATATATAGGCTTTCATGCCAAAGGTTCACCGGAAATTGTAGAGGGAAATATTCGTATGAATATGAGTGTTCAATTGAAAGATATCCAACGAGGTTTCGAAGCAGTCAATTCATTTCCTGAACTAAAAAACATCCCCATCATCATTGGTGAATGCGATCCTGAAGGATGCGCAGCTTGTTCTGAAAAACGGGAGCCAAAATATGGTTATCGAAATGGCACGATGTATTCGAGTTACACAGCTGCGTCTTTTGCCAGGATTTATGAATTGATGGATCAGTATAAAGTAAATCTGAAAGGTGCAGTGAGTTGGTCGTTTGAGTTTGAAGATCAGGAATGGTTTGCCGGGTTTCGTGACCTGGCCACACATGGTGTAGACAAACCTGTATTAAATGTTTTTCGCATGTTTGGATTAATGAGCGGAGAAAGAATTGAAGTTGTATCGGATGGACACATGAACGTTGCTGATATTATAGAGAAGGGGGTAAGAGAAAGAAATGATGTGCATGCAATGGCAAGTAAAGATCAAAATTCAATTTGGGTATTGGTGTGGAATTATCATGATGATAATGTTGAAGGTACATCTTCTTCAATAAAATTGAATTTTAAGAATGTTGATAAGAATAAAGTATTGATTCATCATTATCGTGTGGATAGTCACTTCAGTAATTCTTTTGAAAAATGGAAGGCAATTGGAAAACCCCAGGAGGTAACATCTGAACAATATCTGAAATTAGAAAACGCAGGACAGTTACAACTATATACATCGCCAAAATGGAGCGATGTAAAAAATGGCAAAGTCGTTTTACCGTTTGATTTACCAAGACAAGGTGTGTCATTGGTTCAATTGACGTGGTAACAATGATTGGTAAGCAATTGGATTAGAAGTATGATACTAAAGCGGAGTATTTTTCTATTCATTGTGATACAATTTAGAATGGATATTAATCTTTATGCATACCTGACTTAATTAATCAGACTCAAATTATGATACTCAGAAAATCTTTCAACCAAATTAACGCACTGCTACTGGGTGGTGTCGTTAGTATGTTTTTTAGTTGTGATCCAAAATCATCGGATAATCATACAACATGGTCTCACTATGGCGGAAGCCCAGACCAATCAAAGTATTTTAATGCTTCACAGATTACAAAGGAAAATGTAGATCAGTTGGAGTTGGTCTGGAATTATCCAACAGGTGAAGGGTTTTATAATTTTAGTCCCATCATCGTAGACACGATGATGTTCGTGTATGGAAAAGATTACTCCCTAATCGCATTGAATGCCATTACCGGAAAGGAAATCTGGATTCATACTGATCTACGTGGACTAACCAGACGTGGAATAAATTATTGGGAGAGTAAAGATAAGAAAGACAAGCGGCTGGTATTTGCATTGAACAATGCTATACAAGTGTTGGATGCTACAACAGGCCTGACCATTCCAACATTTGGCACAAACGGATATGTAGACTTACGTGAAGGATTGGATCGTGATCCTACCTCTATTCGCAGGATACAACCGATGATGCCAGGTGTGATTTTTCAAGATCT
Source organism: Cyclobacteriaceae bacterium (assembly GCA_041742535.1). GTDB lineage: Bacteria > Bacteroidota > Bacteroidia > Cytophagales > Cyclobacteriaceae > ELB16-189. Next base: position 33,997 of record JBGSIM010000118.1, read on the forward strand.
GGTGATTATCGGATCTGCCCCAGGTGAAGATTATTTTTCTCCTCCGGGATATGTGCGTGCTTACAATGTAGTAACAGGAAAGTTAGAATGGACATTCCATACCATTCCTCAACCCGGAGAGTTTGGATATGATACGTGGCCTAAGGATGCATACAAATATGTAGGTGCAGTAAATGTTTGGAGTGAGATGACTGTGGATGAAGAAAGAGGTATAGTGTATTTACCGCTTGGTTCTGCAACCTATGATTTTTACGGTGCAGACCGTTTAGGAAGTAATTTGTTTGCGAACTGTCTTGTTGCACTTGATGCAAAGACAGGCGAGCGTATATGGCATTTTCAAACAGTGCACCATGATCTATGGGATTATGATCTTGCTTCTGCTCCACAATTATTAACCGTAAATAAAGATGGCAAAAAGATTGACGCAGTTGCTATCGCTACTAAGTCAGGATTAGTGTTTGTATTTGATCGGGTAACGGGTGAACCTATATTTCCAATTGAGGAAAAACCATTTCCAGCAAGTGAAATGCCGGGCGAAAAATCGTGGCCAACCCAACCCATTCCAACGCATGTTCCTTTTTTCAATCGGCATGCCGTGACGAAGGAAACATTGAATCCATATTTTTCGGAAGAAGTAAAACAGCAATGGTATAAGCGCTTGGATTCTGCAAAGTCAGGGTTGTTTATTCCCTTGTCTGATAAGTACGAGAGCATAACGATGCCGGGTGCAACAGGAGGCGCCAGTTATGGTAATACAGCAGCGGATCCTGAAAAAGGAATGATGTACATAATGGCACAGGAACATGGATATATCTATAGACTTGAAAAAGTTGTGCCTGTTAAACCTACACTCAGTGATGATGAGATTAAGAAAGCAAAAATTTATTATCAGGGAAATTGCCAGTCTTGTCACGGAGCAGAAATGAAGGGTGGTATTGGCCCCTCACTTGTAACGGCAGGACAACGATATTCCTTTGATGAATTCAAGACATTACTATCAGAGGGAAGCGGTCGAATGCCAGCCTTTGTGCATGTTGACGAAGCTACGCTTACTGCTTTATATAAATATATGGGCGGTATTCCGAGACGGTTTAATTTTAATCCTAATAATAGTCAAACTAAAATTGAAGGTCCCGTGGTAGCATCCGGTGGTGCCACTATTCCAAAAGATTCGATTCGGGGTTCAGCATTGATGGATTATCCCGAAGATGTGACACATCCAGAAAATCGATATACAACTTCATTGGGTGCAGAATACCAGGCACTATCCACACCTCCCTGGTCATCCATCTTTGCTTATGATCTGAACACAGGAACCATTAAGTGGACAAAACCGATTGGCTTGGATTCAGCTTTTGTTAATGGAGATAAAACTACGGGTGCACCGGGTGGCACCATTCGAAAAGGAATGGTTATAACTTCTACAGGAATTGTTTTTGCAACTGGAAAAGGTGGAGTACTGTATGCATTTGATGCTGACAATGGAAACCTTCTTTGGGAAACAACAATGAGCAGTGAATCCACAGGACAACCCGGAATGTACGTGATTGATGGCAAGCAATATCTAGTGATCAATGCTTCCATGCGATTTGACAGATCGAGTTATGATTTTTCCAAAAGGCCAGGGGCGTTGCCAAAGGGATATCTGGTGTATGCCTTACCAGACAAGAAATAGATTAATCAAAGAAATCAAAATTTCATTTCACCACTAAACATTAAAAAAATGAAACGACTAATACTTCCACTTTTGCTTTTTGCAATGTTGTCGTCTATTGCGCAACCAAAAGCTGCTCGTGTAATTCCTAACGATCCAACTAAGTACCGAGAGTTATCAGCTGTGCATGCTGGGGCAGGAAAAATGGGATTCACTCAATTGGTTGGTCGCAATGATTTGGGAACCAACTTTCTTTATCTCCATGCAGGTGTTATTCAATCAAAATCAGGGATTGGTCATCACTTTCATCATACCATTGAAGAGATGTATGTTCTTCTTGATGGTGAAGCAGAGTTTACTATCAACGGACGGACTTCAAAAATTAAAGCACCTGCACTCGTTCCCTGTAAACTGGGGGATGCGCATGCTATTTATAATGCATCCAAGTCGCCTGTTCGTTGGCTTAATTTTGCAGTAAGCACTGTTAAAGGCAGAGGCGATAATTTTGATTTGGCGGATACCCGTGTTGGTGCTTCGCTCGATCCTATTCCGGTTTTTGTTTCATCAAGATTGGAGACGGATAAATTGAAAGAGCATGCTACATACGCAGGAGAAGGAGTTCGCTACCGTCAACTATTCTCACCTGAAGTTTTTAGCACCGATTGGAATAATGTTGGTCACGTTGTTATCCCGGCAGGTAAATCGGCAAACCACAATGCTATAGGAATAGATGAAGTGTATTATGTAATAAAGGGTTCCGGCAAACTTTCAATCGGAACATCAGCCTTTGACTTTTCAACAGATAATGCGTTCACTATTCAAATGGGTGAGTCAGCAACGATCACCAATGGTGGCAGTGGTGATATGGAACTCCTGGTTGTTAGCATTGCTCCTTCAGGACAAAAGATGCGCGCTATTGAAAAGCCATTGACTACACCGAAAGCGATGGCATTGCAAATGGATTTCGTTGTAGACAAAGAAAATGGTGAAGCGTTTGAGAAAATGTATTATTCCGTTTACGTTCCTGCCATGACTGTTCAACCGGGCTATATCAGTTCCAAATTGTTGCGCCTCTTTCCTGAGAACTTGTCTAAAGAAATTCAAGCAGAGCCAACAACCTACAACTATCAGATTCAATTTGTTTTTGATACAGAAGAAAACAGAAGAAAGTGGGTATCCAGCAGTCAGCATCAAATAGCCTGGCCTGCGGCAAGCAAGCTGGCAAAAGAATTTAAGTGGCGTGGGTATGATGTAATGGGTGATGATGAAAATAAATAGTTGATTCAATAAAAACTAAATAATAGTCGGATGAGGAAGACGAAATTATTTTTAGTCACAGGGTTAGTTCTGGTCGTGAATTTATTTTCAGGCAATGCTCAGGACTTACCACCAACAACCTCTCGTGTATATCCTGGAATCGACAGTAAACTGGTGTATATAGCCGATAGTTTAGGCAATACAATCCCTGACTTTTCACATGCAGGATACAAAGGCGGAGGTGTTGCCATACCAACGGTTCCAATTAAAGCAACGGTGTGGCCGATTTTGGGAGACAATACAAATCATATTCAAAAGATTATCGATAGTGTTTCTGCATTATCTCCTGATGCCTATGGTTTTCGGGGTGTCATTCTTTTAAAAATGGGCCACTATGAATTACACAAGCCCATCAATATCAAGACTTCCGGTGTAGTCTTGCGCGGTGAAGGCATGGGCGATACAGGAACTATTCTTTTTGGAAAAATCCCCGTTCCAGAGGAGGGAGCAGCCCGTAGATTTCGGAGGCCTGCATTGATAAACATTGAAGGTGAAAAATCAATAACTGTACAGGAGGATTTAAAGATTCGCATAACCAGTGACTATGTACCGGTTGGTGCTACAAAGGTTACTGTAACGTCCTCAAAAAATTTAAAGAAAGGAGATAAAGTAATCGTGAGGCGAATAGGGAATGCCGATTGGATTAAAGCGATTGGTTTGGATACTGCCACTGTTGGCAGAAATCGCTGGCGACCATTTGATATCACTTATGATCGGACTATCGTTGAGGTGAATGGAAATACAGTAACCATAGATGCACCAATTTTTACTGCTATTGACAAGCGTTGGGGCGGTGGGGAAATAATGAAATATCAGGATGAACGTATTGAACAAGTCGGTATAGAAAACCTCCGTGGTGTTTCCGAGTATGATCCTTCCGTTCGTACCCGTAATTATGGAAATATGGATCGCGATAAATTGGATCCCAAATTTCAATATCAGGGTGATGAATATTTTTCAGACGAAAATCATTATTTCAATTTTATAAATATCAGCAATGCAAAAAATGTTTGGGTGCGCAATATGTCGGCTCTTCATTTTGGTGGGAGTGTGATACAAGCGAATGCCGGTACGAAGTATATAACGGTTCAGGATTGTGAATCGAGAGAGCCGGTTTCCATGCGGTGGGGCGGAAGACGATTTACCTTTCAAATGAATGGTCAATTTTGTTTGGTGCAGCGTTGTTTATCACAAAAGGGTAGGCACTCATTTGTGCTGCAAGGATCGGAGGCAAGTGGAAATGTCTATCTTGAATGTACAGCGATTAATCCCTATTCATCCAGTGAACCGCATAACCATTGGGCAAATGGAGTTTTGTACGATAATGTAAAAGCTCCGTTGACTGCGAGATTTTGGGATTATATTATTGGATGGGCAGGTGCCAATATTGTCTTCTGGAATTGTGAAGGTGACTTCCTGATTCAAAGTCCGCCAACCGCAACGAATTATTCTTTTGGTCATATCGGAGTCAATGCTGTTGTCTTTAATGCAGCGCTGCAAGATCTCACCAAACCAAATGGACATGTTGAATCAATGGATAAACATGTTACCCCACGGAGTCTTTACCTTACACAGTTGAAGGAACGGTTGGGTGTTGAAGCAGTTAAGAATGTTTCGCAACAGTAAGAGAAGGAACAACAAAAAATGATACGCATGAAACCAAGTCTTTCGATTTTTATTCTTTTGTTAAGTTGTATTTCATGGACAAGCAACCTATACGCTCAAACTATTTCAAAAGAAGAATTGATTTTTCTTACCTCCGAATGGAAGGGTGAAAGATTTCCAGACGGGAGACCAAAAATTCCGGAAGACTTATTGGAAAGAGCAAAGCATATCATGGTGGATGATGCCTGGACCGTGCTAAAAAACGAGGGCTATATGAATCAGTTCGAAGGCAATTGGAAAATGGTAAATGATATAACCATGACGGGTCGTGCGGTTACAGCCATGTATATGCCCAGTCGACCAGATGTAGAAAAAAATATAAAGGAGAGAGGGACGAAACAAGGAAGGAAAGGCAACACCAATGCCTGGCCGATTGATATCCTTATCAAAGGCGATCTATATGTGGCTGATGCTTTCGGAAAAATTAGTGGTGGTCCGATTATGGGAGCTACATTGGCAAATTCCATTTATAGTAAGTCCGGTAACGGTGTTGTTTTTGATGGCGCTTCCAGAGACTTGCAGGAAATCAGGAACCTGAAAGGATTCAATGCATTTGTACGAGACTTCCATCCGTCCTTTACAGAAGAGATGGTACTCATGGGATTGAATACTCCTATTCGTATTGGAAATGTAATGGTGTTGCCGGGTGATCTTGTTATCGCCACAATTGAAGGTGTGTTGTTTGTGCCGGCACATTTGGCAGAACAAGTTGTAACTACATCAGAATTTGTAACACGCAAAGATCAATTTGGTTTTGAGATGGTGAAAACGGGAAAATACAGCACAGGTGAAATCGATAGCCAATGGACAGATACAATTAAATCAGATTTTCTAAAATGGCTGGAAAAGCATCCGGAGTTGGGCAAGATGACGCGTGAAGAATTGGATAAGGTGATGAGTAAAAGAACATGGTAGTTTCAATAATTAGGGAAACGTGATTTTATCTAACATATAGAAACTCTAATTCAATAATTAATATTAAAAACTAAACCCCAATTATTATGAAACACCTACTTACGTTTGCTTTCGTCATCGTATGCTTAACCGCCTGCGCCCAAAATCCAATTGATGGAAAATGGAAAGGCACCCGCGATACCCCAAATGGTAATTTTGAAATAACGTATACTTTTAAAGTCGAAGGGAATGTGTTAACTGGAATCTGGAAGTCAGAGTTTGGGGAAACAAAACTGGAGAATGGAAAAGTGGATGGCAAAAAAATCTCCTATAGTTTTTCTATTAACGATATGACGATCAACTACACAGGTGAACTTGTTAAGGAGGATGAAATTTTACTTAAGAATGAACGGGGTGATATGACCATCACGCGTGTGAAATAACCATCATTCATTATTAATAAAAGAATAAAAAACGCTACCCATTTGGTAGCGTTTTTTTTGATTGTATTAAGATAGATTACTGCATCTTCACGCGGAGGAGGTTTTGAACCGCAGTGATGTAAATGGTTTTTTCATCTGGTGAAAGTGCGATATTGGTGGCCCCGTTCACTTTAATTTTACCAATCAGCTTACCAGCTTTGGTAAATATCCACACTCCACCGGGTCCTGTAGCGAATACGGTTCCTTTTTTAGTTATTTTGAAGCCATCACACCCGCCTGGTTCTTTGGTAGCACTTGCATCATAAAATATTCTACCGGAAGTTACGCTGCCATCGGCTGCAAGGTCATAGGTATACCATTTCTTTTTTCTACCATCGGAGTTGGAAACAAGCAACGTCTTTCCATCCGGTAAAATACCAATCCCATTAGGTTGCTCAATGGAATCAAGTAGTAGCATAACCTTTCCTGATTTGTCAACCTTATAAACTCCATTAAAAGGCATTTCTTTCTTGGGATCTCTTGGACCTTTTTCAAAACCATAGGAAGGATCTGTAAAATAAAGGTCACCTTTTTTTGTAAGGAAGAGGTCGTTGGGACTGTTTAATTTTTTGCCATCATACTCGCCTGCAATAGTTATAAAGTTTGTTGCAGGTGAAGTAAGTGGTGCATCCATCTGCGCGATTCTTCTGTCGCCATGTTGGCAAAGCCATAGTTTTCCGTCATTGGAAAGGATTAACCCATTGGGTCCCATAAAGCCACCACGCGGTTCACTATCGGTATAACCTGCTGGTTTCAAATATTCTTCTTTGCCTTTCGCTTCTGTCCATTTATAAATGGTGTTAGCAGGAATATCCGAAACCAATAACATCTTTTCTTTTTCCAGCCATAAGGGTCCTTCAGTAAATCCAAACCCATCGGCTATAATTTCAACTTTCGCATCTTTCTTGATAATGCTGTTAAGTTCCTTTGAAACAAATTCAATACTACCAATTTCTGGTTTTGTTTCTTGAGCAATGGCTGAATAGCATGTTGTGATTAGAAATAGTTGAATTACTAGTTTATTCATGATGACGTATATGTTTAAATAACCACATTCTGTTTTACATTAAATAAATTTAAACGCTCAAACGTTAAGAACCAACAATACAGCATATGTTTATAGACATTGTGTGTGCCCAGCACAACTACCTTTCATTTGAGAAAGTAGTTGGTTATCTATTAATGCAGGTCTCAGATCGCGATGAATGGAAATCTACCTTAGTTATTGGCTTTTATTACTAATTAATTATTGAACACGATAACTAAACTTCTTTAAAAAGACACCAGATGGGATTTTGGTGTAATTAGACTGACTCCTTTATAAAGGACATTGTTGAGAGTAAGCCATGTCTAGCTCTCCTTCAGACTGGCGGCACTGTGATCGTTGCTCAAATCGGCATACTCAACTTCTTCAGCACCCTGTGCTGCCACCTTCATGATCATGCTGTCTTCAACAACGTGAAGTTTGGTGTATGATGGATGATGAGATTCTTTATAAGGATTGTTGCTGGCTTTGTTATAGCAACAAATAAGTGACCAGCGTGGGTTCTCAGAATTGTTTTGATCGGAGGCGTGTAACAAGTTAGCGTGGAAGAACAGCGCATCACCCGGTTCCATTTCACAATAGATTTTTTCCTTTACTTTCAACACTTCGTTTACGCGTTCCATGTCAGCACCAGCCTGATCGCCACTAAGCACATGGTTCACGCGGCCCATTTTGTGTGATCCTTTAATCACCTGAAGGCATCCATTGGCTTTAGTTGCTTTGTCAACGGCAATCATCACGCTGATAAGTTCTGGAAATAACAATCCGTTTTGATACCAATATCCATAGTCCTGATGCCATGCCCATGCTCCACCTACTTTGGCATCTTTCAAAACCATTTTTGAATGGTAATGGTAAACTTCTCCGTCTAGTAAACCTTCAACCCGTGAAACTAGTTTTTTTGCCCGGGCGAACATCCCGTAAATACTATCTCCAGGATGGTTCCATAAAGAAAGACGTACAGCATTTCCCTTTCCATCATCGCGGGCCGATGCTGCTTTGTCAAGTTTAAGGTCGCTGTGTGCGGTTTCACTCAACGCCTTTATTTCATCATTTGAATAAAGGCCGGGAATCACTAAATAACCATCCTCTTCAAATTTTGTCTTTTGTTCTGGTGTTAGTGGCATGCGTTCTAGTATCGATTCCTTGTCATTGTCTATCCGCCTTATAAAGGTTAGATTAAAGCAATAAAGCAGTCAGAAGCATTGGAGCTTTGCTTGCTAAAGTGTCAAATAGTAGCTCTTGAATCTGGAACTTCAATTCCGTATTTCTGAAAAATTATTCTCAACTCGTAATGAAATAATGGATGCCCTTCTCGTGAAACTAGATTTCCTGTTTCTTTGATTTCCTTTATTAGAGAAGAGTAGTGTACAAGATCAAGAGTTGAATTCTTAAGTTCATTAAGATCTCTTTTTAAGAACTCCTGCTTTACTGGACTGATTGCGATTGTATTGTAATGCTCTTCAAGGAAGGACATTAATGAATCATCATTTTTTAATAACGTATTGATTGTCGAGTCCCTAATAGATCGAAGCATTTCAATCACCAATTCAGTGGATATTTTTGAGGCTTCTTTTGCGGACAGATTTTTTGCCATTCCCTATAGTTGATTCAAATATAATGATTAAGATAGATTTTTCGTTATTAAAAAAATCAACTTCCTTCTTCTTTTACTTCAGCAGAATTGAGCCAACTGGTAAATAATTTATACCCTATGGACATTACGATGGCACCCGTAAAAAGACCTATGAAACCTGAAAAAATAAATCCACCAATAACACCAATAAATATCACCAGCATAGGAACCGGAGCTCCCTTGCCGAGCAATATGGGTTTAAGGATATTATCTGTTAGGCCTGCAATAATGATTAAAACAGTCCAGATGATTGCCGGAGTAAGCTCATGTGTTGAAAATAAATATGCTATGACAGGGAAGGTTACGAATAGAACCGGTATTTGAAGTACACATAAAACGAAGACCAGTACAGTCCAGATACCCGCAAAGGGAACACCTGCCAACATGAAAATGATGCCATGTAACAAGGCTAGAATCAGCGCCACACCCATGATCCCTTTTACAACACTACTTACTGTCTTAGTAGTAACATCCGCAAACTCATCTCCATTTTCACCGGCTAGTTTTCTAAAAAATTTTCGAATGGATTCACCCACTCCCGGAACAGCCAGTAAAAATCCCGCAATAAGTAAGGAAGCCATAATTTGAAGGACTGCACTAATAGAACTTAGAACTCCTTTTGCTATCGTTTTTCCTGTTTCTGCTAGTTGATCCTTGTATTTCAGGATGGTGGCTTCAATATTTGATGAGGCTGCCGCCCAAATTTCATGAATTTGAGTTCCTACAATGGGTAATTCTTTCACTCTTTCCTGCGGGGGAGGAATTGTGAGCGAGCCAGCTTCATACATGGTTTTAAGAACAATAAATTCATCAACTAACGAAGTCACCAATATTCCGGATGGAACGACTATAATAAGGATCATTGAAAAAACAATAGTGAAAGCGGCCAGTTTGGGGCTTCCACTCATCTTTGCAGATAGACTTTTGTGAAGTGGGTTGAGTGCAATTCCAAGAATCAAACTCCATAGAATTATGCTCACAAAGGGTAACATGATCATCAGGCACCAGCCAACAATTAAGAAGAGAATGAGTAGCCGAATGGTGATATCATACACCGAAGTTTGATTTTTCATAGCTCGTATTTTTTGTTCACCCATTAGTAAACCAAGGTAAGCGAAGATAGTAATTTACAGGATTCAAAAACTGGCATTGGAAAATTAAAGGAAGGGTTAAATTATCAAAGCCAATAAAAAGTGGGGAGAATATTGACCTTACCTTAAAATTAGGATTAAGAGAACCGGAAGGAATACAAGGCGGTTTAGAAAAAATTACAAAAGGATAATCAATAAATCTTTCGATACCCTAAGTCACTTTGAAATTATTTCTTATTTTTATCAAAACGATAACCAACCTGAACCTGATAACGCCATCCGTATGACCAGGTACTTGCTTTTCCATTGGCTGTTATTTCATCTCCCGAAACCAATTTATCAAAAGCCGGAAATCGATCCATCATTTTTAATACTACCTCGTTTGTGATATTCTCAGGATCGAAAGAGTAATCGCCATCCAATCCTGCTTTGAAACTATATCTTGAAATAGAGGGGCCTATTAAGGATAAGTCGATTGCCCAACGATTATTAAGTACAAACTGGTAGCCGAATTGAACACCAACATTAAAGATATTCAGCTTTGTTGTTAAATCGACATTTTCTACTGTACCGTTATTGTCAATTGCGAAAGAGCGGCCATTGACATAATTATGATAAGAAACGTAGGGTCCAATAAAAACACCCCGAGGTGCTGGGTATTTGTTTTCTTTTTTCAAGTAGAAGCGATACTCTGCACCAACCTTTAATCCAGATGCTTTAAATTCTCGCCCTGCACGAACGGTATCTGCATAGGATATTGAACTTGGAAATTGTTGATAGCCCGCAGTAATGCCCCAGGTTTGATAAGGTTGTTTTTTTACATTTCGCTCATACGAAAACACAACTGCATTTCGATACAGCCCATAGGAAGTTAAATCTATTTTGACGGTATTTCTCCGGTGTGTGCTATCATTCTTTTGAGCAGAAGCAGCAGTGATTGTCAGGATATTAATACCCACGGCACAGAGTATTATTTTTAACGTTGTTTTCATTCTTTGCTAGTAATAAATATTTGATTGTACAATAAGTGAATAAAGCAAACTTACATTATTTTACGATTTATATTTATTGATTAAGAAAGATAGAGAATTGAAGGTATTTAAAAAATGGCACCTGTGAGGAACGTGAACTAATCGAACTCGCTTGTAATTTGAGTTCAAAAAAAAGCGAAACAACTTTAATTGCCTCGCTCTTCGAAGGTTAAGTGAAGTTTATGCGTTCAATACGGTCTTGCGCATGAATAACGGTTTGTAATAGTCCAGATATACCCAAGCCAAATAAACATGTAACAAGAGGATAACAATACCTATTACTGTATTTTCTGGTGAAAGAAAAGCGTGGAACAATAAAATGTTGATGCTAATGGGCATAAGCACTACAAGCGCTAACGGAATAAAGTATCCAATCAGGAGTAACGCACCCAGCACAACTTCTAATCCTTTTAACATCGGAAAGAAATAACCGGACTGAAATAATCCTCCGGTGAATGCATCCGCCACTCCGCCCGTGGGTGGAGGTGTTGGAATAAAATGTAAGAAAAAATTAAGACCAAATACAAAGAAGATCAGGCCAAGAACAATACGAGCGCTAATGACCGAGATTGATTTAATTTTTGTTGACATAATTTTTAAATTTTATTTTGACAAAAGTTGTTTAGGTATTAATTAATTCATCCTGATAAACCGGATAATCAGTGTATCCTTTTGCATCGGCTGAATACAATGTGTTTGCATCCAACTTAATGTTAAGGGAAAGATTTTTTTGAAGGCGTTCAATCAAATCAGGATTTGAGATAAAAGGTTTACCAAATGCAACCAGATCTGCAAAGTCGGAGGATAGATCTTCTTCAGCCTTAGCTAGCGTATAACCACCTGAAAGGATCAATGTGTTCTTGAATTTTTGACGAATCGTTTGTTTGATGCTAACCGGAACTTCAGGGGCACCACCGCTGCTGTGATCAACAAGGTGGATGCAAGCAATGTCAATCTTATTCAATTCCTCAGCCAGGTAAGTATAGGTGGCAGTTACTTCTGTATAATCAGGCATGTCGTTAAATACTCCAAAAGGAGAGAGACGGATACCCACTTTATCTTTTCCAATAGCAGCACTTATTTCTTTGACAACTTCCAGAACAAAACGGCTCCGGTTTTCAATTGATCCACCATAGGTATCGGTTCTAACATTAGAATAAGGAGAGAGGAATTGTTCTAACAAATATCCATTGGCTCCATGAAGTTCAATGCCATCAAAACCTGCTTCTATTGCATTGAGAGCTGCCTGAACGTATTCTTTTTTTGTTACAATTAATTCCTCTGCACTCAACTCCTGAGGAACAGGATGATCTTTCATTCCTTCTTTGTCGGTCCACATTTGGCCTTTGGCAATAATTGGCGATGGCGCAACTATTCTAGCACCGGTTGGTAAATTCAATGCGTGACCAACACGTCCTGTGTGCATTAGCTGAGCGAAAATTTTTCCGCCTTTGTTGTGAACAGCCTGAGTGGTTAACTTCCAACCAGCTATTTGTTCTTTAGAAAAAAGTCCTGGTATACGCGCATAACCTAGTCCGTTTGGTGATGGTGAAATGCCCTCGGTAATTATCAATCCTGCTGTTGCGCGCTGTTCATAGTAAGTGGCCATTAATTGGTTGGGCACATTGTTAATTGCTCGACTGCGAGTCATGGGTGCCATCACTATTCTGTTGGCGAGTGTGATGGTTCCGAGTGAATAAGGGGTGAATGAAATTTTGGTCATGATTGAATTAGTTAAATATTTAAATGTTTCGATATGTTTAATTAAAAAAGGACTCCAATTTGGAGCAGGTCTTAGTTAAATCATTTCTGGGTTCATTTAGTTCATTGATGCATTGAAATATTTCAATATATTTTTGTAAAAAAATTGAACTAGTTGAATTTCAATTGATTAATCGAGTTTGTATACTCCTTCAAAAGCTTTTCGTTTAGGTTGTACTTGTGATTACGACCTTCTTTTTCGGGTTCAATTAGGCCCGCCTCTATCAGTACTTTTATGTGATGACTCACGGATGGCTGTGCCAACGAACTTTCTTCTTGAATTTCAGAGCATTGGCCAGAACCTCCTTTTTTAGAAATGTGTTGGAGGATATGAAGGCGATTCGTGTCACCTAAGGCCTTTGAGATTTTTTCTATTTGTTTTGTGCTTAGTGCCATTGTATTGACCGATGTAAATATATCAATCTGGCATTCATTACGCAAAATGGAGAGAAAAGGTTCGTGATGAGCAAGTTTTAAAAGACAAACTTTAGATAGTAATGCTACTCAGTTGATTCTGCTATTTCTGTTGGAAGAACAACTCTTCTGTGTCGTTTGATATAAACGCGTGTGAACTCTGCTCCATATAAAAGAATCAATCCACCGTACGATACCCATAGCATAATAAGAATAACTGTTCCGGCCGCACCGTAGGTGGATGCAGGGTTGCTGCTTCCAAAATATAATCCCAAAGCAAGTTTGGCTACTACAAATAAGATGGAAGTCAAAAAAGCACCAGCCCATACATCTCGCCACTTGATTTTTACATCAGGTAAAAACTTAAAGATGGAAGCAAATAGAATGGTGATTACACCAACAGAGATTAGAAAGTCGATCAAATTGAAAATGAAATTCCATGACTCAGAAAAATGTAACGTTACCCAACTGCTAAGTGCACTTAATCCTGCGGATAACACCAACGAGATAAGTAGCAAGAAGCCTACTACCAGGATTAAACCGAATGAAAAGATTCTATCTCGAATAAGAATGAGAATTTTTTTCTTTGTTTTAACTTTGGGTTTCACGCGCCAAATTTTATTTAACATTTGCTGAAGTTGATAGAACACACCTGTGGCTCCAAAAAGCAATACACCAAAACTGACAATGGTGGCGAACGCTGAGTCCTTTGCTTGGCTTGCTTGTTCTACAATAGCTTCAATATCACTAGCGGTGTTGCCTCCCATTACAGATTCAATCTGATTTGAGATTTGAATTGTTATCTGTTGCTTGCTGTAGAAATACCCAACGATATTTATAATGATTACGAGTAGACCGGGAAGTGAAAATATGGTGTAATAAGCGATGATAATACTTTTATCAAAGGGCTCCCGTTTACTGAACAGCACAAATGTTTGTTTGATGAGATACCAAAATTCGATTAACCATTTTTTAATGAGTGTAAGTGGCGAGGTTGTTTCTGGAATCATTTTTATAAGTCGATCAGTAAAATTTGTAAATCATTGATAATTGCAATAGTTAGGCCAGCAGATTATTTCTAAGCATAGTTGCACTGAGAAACAATGATGGGGAATGAGTTAGCATGCTTTTAATTTATTTGAGGAAATAAATCCCCAATACGATTCCACACTTCTTCTTACAAAGTGATTTAATGAATTGTTTAGGTTGGCATACTTTTCAACGTTGCCTTGTAAACTAACTTTATGAGTGAGGCAAAAGGTGGTACAAAGAAGAGCAGGACTATAAAAATTTTGGTTGTGATTATTATTCTCCTGGCCATTGTTCGTATAGCCTTGCCACATGTGCTTTTATATTATGCCAATAAAAGCTTGTCAAACATGAAAGGCTATCATGGTCATATCGAAGATATTGATCTTGTGCTTTTCCGTGGCGCTTACAAAATTGATAGTATCTATCTGAATAAAGTAGATAGTGTTTCGAAAAATGAAACTCCTTTCTTTTCCTCAAATCATATTGATCTATCCATTGAATGGAAAGCAATTTTTCATGGTTCCATTGTTGGTGAGTTAGTGTTTGAAAATCCGACTTTAATATTCACCAAAGAAAAAGTGGAGCCTTCCACGCTTAAAAAAGACTCTGCTGATTTCAAGGATTTATTAAATGGGTTTATGCCTTTACAAGTCAACCGTTTTGAAATAAATCAAGGTATGATTCGATATGCTGATCTGGGATCAACACCGCCTGTGGACATAGCTATGACCAATGTTCATGTGCTAGCTCAAAATTTAAGGAACAGCTATGATTCAACTATCCTGCTTCCTGCAAAAGTAAATGCAACAGCATCGGTATATGGAGGCGAGTTAAGTTTTAATATGAAACTAAACCCTCTGGCCGATCAAGCAACCTTCGACCTTAACACTGAGCTAACCGACACAAATCTTATTGAACTGAATGAATTTTTTCAAGCGTATGCAAAAGTGGATGTAAACAAAGGGGTATTTGCCATGTATACAGAAGCGGCCGCTAACGAAGGAAAGTTTACTGGTTATGTAAAGCCAATTATTAAAGATCTTGATATTTTTGGCAAGGAAGATCGTACTGATAATATCTTAAGAAAGATGTGGGAAGGATTTGTGGGGGGAGTAAGTCAGATACTTAAAAATCAGGAAAAAGATCAGGTAGCTACAAAAGTTTCCTTTCAGGGTGAGTTTGATCAACCAAATACGGATGTGTGGTCCGCGGTAATTAACGTTTTACGAAATGCATTTATCCAGGCTATTCAACCTGCGATTGATAATGAAATAAATATTACCGTTGTTGCTGTGGAAGAAAAAGAGAAAACCTTTTTACAAAAAGTGTTTGGTAAAAAGGAAAAGAAGAAATGACTATACTCTCGGGATCCCTATCTTATTTCTATCTATAATTCAACCTCTTTTTCCCACATCGGCCCTCAAAGCGATAGCTAGTTGTCTTAGTTGGAAGACGCTACCAAGGAGCCCCCATTTTTATCTTCCGTTGCAATTCGACATTTTGTAGTTATAAATCAAAATTATGAAGACATTTTCTATCCTTTTCCTTATTTGTCTAGTGCATGTTTCACTACCTCAATCAGCGCAGCCAAATCAAAAGCACAGAGTAATCATTCTTAGTGATATTGAAAACGAGCCAGACGATACAGAATCATTTGTGCGTTTGATGGTGTATTCAAACGTTATTGATATTAAAGGATTAGTTGCTACAACTTCTATTTGGCACAAAACAAGTGTCGACCCGGAATCAATAAAAAAAGTAATTGGTGCCTATGGTAAAGTGCAACCTAACCTCTTAAAACATGAAGCTGGGTTTCCGGAAGCAAGTACTTTATTGAGTCTGGTTAAGCAAGGTCTACCTAACTATGGAATGCTGGGGGTTGGTAGTGGAAAGGATTCAGAAGGTTCGGAATGGATTATTAAAGTGCTGGAAGAAAAAGATGAACGGCCTTTGTGGATATCGGTTTGGGGCGGTGTGAATACGTTGGCTCAATCGCTTGATAAAATCAAGAAAACAAAATCGAAAGCGGAGGCAAAAAGATTGATTTCTAAACTTCGTGTTTATACAATTTCAGATCAGGATGATAGTGGTATTTGGATTCGGAATAATTTCCCTGACTTGTTCTACATTGTTAGTCCGGCCGATCATTATGCAAGCGCAACTTGGAGTGCCATTAATACTTTTGTAGAGGGGATTGATAACGAAACGATTAGTAATAGTTGGCTAGCCCAAAACATTCAGCAAGGTCATGGTCCGCTTGGTGCGGAGTATCCGGATGTTGCCTGGGGAATGGAAGGGGACACGCCATCGTTCTTAAATTTAATACCCAATGGTCTAAGCGACCCGGAGCATCCTGAATGGGGTGGTTGGGGTGGTCGTTATGAATTATATAAGCCGGACTTGTCAAAACTTCAGAGGGGAAATTCGGGTGTTCCATTCGAAGCTGAAACCAGACCGATCTGGACAAATGCAGCTGATAGTTACACTCCATATCTACCAAATGAATACGCAAGAGCAGTTCGCAAGGACACTACTACGTTTACCAATGATAAAGCGAGTCTGTGGCGTTGGCGCGATGACTTTCAAAATGATTTTGCTGCACGGATGGATTGGTGCGTGAAATCATATAAAGAAGCTAATCACCCACCAGTAATTGTTCTAAGTCATCCTGAACAACTTACAGTAAAATCCGGAGAAGGGTTTAGCTTAGACGCTTTCAATTCTACTGATCCTGATGGAGATCATCTTAGTTTTTTATGGTTTCATTATCCTGAAGCGAGTTCGTATAAAAAAGTGATTGGTGTAGGAGCAGAGAATGTGCATGGTGTTTACGTTGCAGCCCCTAAAGTCGAGAAAAAGGAAACCCTTCATTTCATTCTTAAACTTTCAGATAAAGGAACTCCCGTGTTAACCAGATATAAGCGAGTTATAGTAACGGTTATCCCTTAGCGTATATTGAAGTAGGACTTAAACCTTCATCTTCTGAATTCTTACCGCATTAAGGATTGCCAGCAAGGCAACTCCAACATCGGCAATTACTGCTTCCCATAAGGTAGCAATGCCCCCGGCACCAAGTAGGAGCACAGCAATTTTTACGACCATAGCCATGCTAATGTTCTGCCAAACTATGTTACGGGTAATTTTACCAATTTTGATAGCAGAAACAATTTTTGAGGGCTGATCATTTTGGATAACTATATCAGCTGTTTCAATTGCGGCATCACTACCAAGTCCACCCATAGCAATACCGGCATCGGCCAAAGCAATTACCGGAGCGTCATTTATACCATCGCCAAAAAAAGCAACGGTTCGCTTTTCATTTTTCAGTGCTTGTACCTTTTCAACTTTTCCTTCGGGTAATAAATTTCCAAACGCTTTGTCAAGCCCAAGTGTTTTAGCTACCGAATCGACAACGGTTTGCTTGTCGCCCGAAAGCATGACGGTTTTGATGTTGAGTTGGTGAAGCGCTTTAATTGTTTGTGACGAATCTTCTTTTAGTTCATCAGCTATAGTAATGTAGCCTGCATAGGCATTATCAATTGCAACGATGGCGAGCGTATCTGCTATGGCATCTATTTCGGTAGGATAGGGTATTTTAAATTTAGTTAACAGCTTTGTGTTGCCTACCAGAATTGTTTTTCCATCTACAACTCCTTTCAATCCATGACCGGAAATTTCCTCTACGTTATTCGAGTCACCTGTTGTATTGCCTGCATATTCTACTATTGCTTTCGCGATGGGATGCGTAGAGTTTTTTTCTAAGCTTGATGCAAGTTGTACTAATTCTTTTTGGTCAATTCCATTTGTAACAACGTGTTGGACTTTGAAAACTCCTTTTGTTAACGTTCCGGTTTTATCCATAACCACCGTATCGATTTTAGTCATTACGTCCAGGTAGTTGGAACCTTTAAATAAAATTCCGTGACGCGAGGCTAAGCCAATCCCTCCAAAGTATCCGAGCGGAATAGAGACTACCAATGCACACGGACAACTAATTACCAGAAATACTAGTGATCGGTAAAACCAATCAGCAAAAACATAGTTAGGCACAAAAAACCAGGGGAGTAGGCAAACTGCTGCAGCCAACACAAACACAATGGGAGTATAAATTTTGGCAAACCGACTGATAAATAATTGAGTTTGTGATTTCCGTGCTGTGGCCTCCTGCACCAATTCTAAAATCTTGCTCAACTTGCTATCAGTAAACAAGGCTTGCACTTGTACTTCGGCAACTGTATTGAGATTAATCATTCCCGCAAGTACTTTCTCGCCTTTTGATTTTGTGTCGGGTTTACTTTCCCCGGTTAGGGCAGCTGTATTAAATGAAGAATTTATAGAAATCAATTCGCCATCAAGTGCAACTTTTTCCCCGGGTTTAATCTGAATGATTTCATTTAATAAAACATCTTTTGGATGCACAACCTCTAAACTTCCATTTCGGATAACAGTAACTTCATCAGGTCGGATATCCAACAATGCTTTAATACTTCGCTTGGCTTTGCTTACGGCTGAATCCTGAAACCATTCTCCGATGGAATAGAAGATCATCACTGCAACTCCTTCGCTATATGAACCAATTGCAAAAGCCCCGATGGTTGCCACACTCATCAGAAAAAATTCATTGAAGAAATCAAATCGTTTTGCTTTTCGAAAAGCCAATGACAAAACATTGAGTCCGCTCAGGAGATAAGCAATTACGTATATGATAAGATTTACAGGAGATACTGGACTATATTGGAATCCAAACTCCATCACGAGCATAATGATCAGAATAGCTAATGACAAAAGTAGTTGCCAGTGAGCTTTCCAGGCAGGTTCGTCTTTTTCGTTATGCGAATGATCGTGATTATGGTCGGTTGACATGTAAGGCGATTTTACTAAAGTTAACATTCATAGCGCTCATTCAAATCGTGCAATTGCGTGAACGGTCGTCACACAATTTTAAAGCTTGTTCAAAATAGTTATTAAATCAGAAGCATCTAAAAACTGTGGATACTGAAAAGTGATTTCATACTTGCTATTCAGAAAGCTGATCGTTGGATAAGACACTTCTCCTTTTACAAGAGCCAATTGCTCTGCCAATTCATGAATGCCAGTATTGTTTCCGGTGGGTTTATATTTGAATGTGTTACCAAGTACTGTAATGTCTGTCTTTTGCTCAGCATTGAGATCTATGAAATAGAATTGATCATTAAGGGCTGAGATCACTTCTTTGTTTTGCAGCGTGGTGTTTTGCATTGCTACACAATACTTGCACCAATCCGTATGAATAAAAACAACCACTGGTCGAGCTTCCTTCTTTTGCAAACTATCAAGTTGTTCGAATTGATACGTTTTTAGTTGTGCATATCCCTGTTGTAGGATTAACAGAAGAAATACTATCAGAATAGCTCGTTGTAAATAAGATCTCATTTTAGCGTATATCTAAATCCTAAAAATCCTCTAATGCCTTGATTGGCTGCATACACATACGTGGGATCAAATGTGAGTGCATTTGGGTTATCTGCTGTCGGTACTACTTGTCCATCCGCACCAAAGACTACATTTTTATCAAACGGGTCAAATGACCGGGCAATACTATTAGAGGCTGGTGTAAAGTTGAGCAGGTTTTTTACCCCTCCGTATAATTCCCACCGAGTTCCTAACCTTTTGGTAAGTTGTATGTTTTGGATACTCCACCAGGGCGAATAAGGATCGCGGTTATCCAGTTCACCAAGCAGGGGAAGACGCATGGGTCCATATAAGTTTCCGGTATAATCGATAGTAACATCCATGGAAGAAAAAGTATAGCCGATATTCCAAACACCCTGGAATGATTCAGTAAGTAATTGTTGGAAGCGTTCTCCATTTTCTTCTACCGTTACATTCATCAATGTAGCACCCGTCAATATTTTTAATCCACTTTTCCACTCCATATCAACGTTAAGTGAAACTCCTTTAGATACTGAATGACCATCCAGATTGCTGTAGATAATTTTATTGGGATCAGTTTCGTAATCAGGTAAAATGCGATTGGTGAAATATGTATAGAATGCACTGCCGTCTAATCCTATAAATGTATTGTTCTGTGTATAGATCTTCTTTACAAAATTAATATTGGTATTCCAGGAAGTTTCTGGTTTCAAAGCTCCCACAAATTCTACCGATCTCGCTCCGGTTAAAGCCGCGTGATCTTCCGTAAACACATTAGCCACTCTATAACCATTACCCGCACTGATACGTAACACATTCTTTTTGTCTGGCGTATTCCATTTATAATTGATTCGCGGAGTTAAGATGTTTCCATGAATGCTATTGTAATCGTAGCGCATGCCCAATAAGATCTTATTCGTTTCATTCAAACTGATTTCGTCTTGCACAAAAAATCCCGGCAAGTGAATTACAGAAGGTTTGTTTGTGTCATCATCTGAGCTAAAAGTTGCTGGCGTATTGTCATCGTAATAGGTATATCGATAAGCTGCACCTACCAATAGATCATTCCTTCCTAAGTTTTTATTCCATGAAAACTGACCGAAGCCTATGTATTGATCGGCTACATAAGGATTGAATCCGTAAACGGAGTTTTGACTATGACCATTTGCACTAAATTGAAAATTGATCAACTCTTTTACGGGAAGTTGGTAAATCCCAAATATTTCCCACCTGCTTGTGTAAATACTTTCGCCATAGACTTCATCACCCCCCCGATAGGCTTTTGACCATTTCATATCACCACCCCAACGATCTTCATAGACATAACGTCCGGCTATAGAGAAGGTGCGGTTTTTTTTTCGTTGAAAGTTGATCTTATTAAAAACCGAAATCCTGTTTTGTAACGTGAGATCGGTAAAGCCATCTCCATTATTGTCAATCGGGTTTTGATAGTTGAAATAATTGATCCCTAAAAGGGAAGAAGCTTTGCTACCCAATTTATATTTCACACTTACGTCTGTGTTAACCTCACTCCAGCCGGTAGCAAAAATATCTACAGCAGTTAACGGAGCGGAAGAGGGTTGCTTGGTTATGATGTTAATCAAACCACCCACTGCTTCGGAACCATATAACGTAGATGCGGGACCTTTTACTATTTCCATCCGCTCGATAAGCGATTGTGGAATTCCGGTAAGGCCATAAACAGTTGATAAGCCACTGACTATCGGCATGCCATCAATCAGTACCATGGTGTAAGGGCCTTCCAACCCATTAATATGGATGTCGCCCGTGTTACACACATTACAATTTAGTTGTGGCCGAACTCCATTTACATTTTGTAGCGATTCAAAGATGGATGGCGTTGGGTTGGCTTTAAAAAATGCTTTACTATATACTTCTACAGGCACCGGACTTTCTGATCGCGAAACTTCTTTCATCGTGCCTGAGATTACCACTTCATTGAGTGTGTTCGCTTGTTCAACTAATGCAAAGTTGATTATTACGTGCTGATCTGATAGCGTGATTGTCTTTTTTTGAGTTTCATACCCAATAGTGGATACAACTAATGTATAAACACCTGCAGGAATATTATCTATGCGAAAGGCGCCACGAACGTCTGTGGCATTGCCGAAAGTTGTACCCTGCAAACCCACATTAGCAAATTCAATAGGATCACCGCCTGAAGTAACAGTGCCGGAAATACTTCCTTGCGCTGCAAGTTGAAAGGGAAAAACAATTAGTATAATTCGAAGCAAACGCCACATGGATTTATCAATAAACCTATAATTAGGTTTACAAAATTAAAATGTTAGACGTATCTAACAAATTAATTATAGCAATTTAATGATGAAATGTTATTTTTGATTGAAAATGACGGTATGGGCTCTTTAACAGAGGAAAATTATATCAAGTCTGTGTATTCTTTGTCGCAGGCAACGGGCGAGGTAATCGTTTCAGAACTGGCTAAAAAGCTACAGGTAAAGCCACCTACGGTAAACAGTATGATGAAAAAGCTGGCGCTGAAGAAGTGGGTTGTATACGCGCCCTATAAAGGCATTAAGGTAACAGAGAAAGGAAAGAAAGAAGCATTATCGATTATCAGAAGGCATCGGTTGGCCGAATTGTTTTTAGTGAATGTGATGAAGTTGGGGTGGGAGGAAGTACACGACATTGCTGAGCAATTGGAGCATGTGGAGTCGAACCGTTTTTATGATCGCATTGATGAAATGTTGGGCTATCCAAAGTTTGATCCGCATGGCGAACCGATACCCGATGTGAACGGAAAGATTTTAAATGATAAACGAATTCCATTAAATCAGGCAAAAGAAAATGTGACCGTTAAGATTGTCGCTGTCGCGGATGATAAAAAATCTTTTTTAGATCACTTGAATGACAAAGGACTTAAGATTGGAGAAAAAGTACTTGTGAAAAGAAAAGAAGCGTATGATGGCTCGGTGGTATTAGTTAGTAAAGCGAAAGTGGAGTTGATGATTACGCATCAGGTGGCGGAAAGGATTTTGGTAGAGGAGTAAACGTCATCTCCGGCCCTTCTCCAAAGGAGAAGGGTGGAGAGTAGCTAATGTTACTATAACTATAATATTTTATAGATTCTTCAAAATAGAAATAAATGAATATTGCATTTGGCTTATTATTTTTGATTGTTGGGATTGTTTCTTTGATTTATGCAATTAAGTCTCCAATTGAAGATGATGAACTATTTTTAAATAGCACCAATTTTAAGTGGATTATGTCAAGCCTTTGTTCAATTTTAATAGGATTCTATTTGCTCTTTAACTCAATGGAATAATATGTAATGAAATAAATTTTTCACTATCAACCCACACCCTTAATTATTGCACTTGTTCTTTACAACTTATCTCATTATTTCTCTTTCGTTCTTTTTGTCTTAGACACAAAAAGAACCAAAAAGGTCAAGGCAAAAAAATGCTTCCCCGCGCATGCAGACGCACCACCCCGCTTTTTTGCCGGGCCAACGCTCTTGAGTTTTCAAACCGAGATTTATCATTTGATAACGAATGGTTTTTGAGGTCTGTAATTATGAATCAATTTGTCTAATTACTATCAAATGAAATTTGGAAGAGGTAGTGCGCTGGCCTGAACGAAGGGCGGGGGTGTGCAAGAATGCGGGCGGAAGCATCCCTGCCTGCCGGCAGGCAGGCTTCGTTCTTGATCTTTTTTCGTCCTTTTTTGTATCAAGACAAAAAAGGACAAAGCAAATGAGCTCGATGCCTCTTGCTATCAGAAAAGATAATTAAGTCGAGCAAGACGAAGACTAACCCTTCTTCACCTTCAACTCAAAAACATCCGGCCGGGCATAATGCCCAATCACATCAAAATCCATTTTGGCCTTAATGATTTCGCGATGATCAATCTCGGCAGTAATAATTCCTTCTTTGTCATAGAGTGGTCCTGCCAAAGGTTTGCCTAACGGTGAGATGATACAACTTCCGCCTTTGCTGGGAAGTGAGGGGTGTGTTTCGCTAATATATGCTTTCAAATCATCCGGATAATGGTCACGCGTTAAGTATTGATTACATCCCAGCACAAAACACCGACCTTCGCAAGCAATGTGTTCCATAGAAGATTGCCAGGTATCGCGACAATCTGCAGTAGGAGCTAAGTAAATTTCAATTCCCTGCTGATACATCGCAGTCCGTGCAAGCGGCATATAGTTTTCCCAACAAATCAAGCCGCCAATTTTCCCAAGCTTCGTATCCAACACATTGAGATCGGTTCCATCACCTTCACCCCAAAGAATTCGCTCGGCTGCAGTAGGTTTTAGTTTACGATGTTTGTGGGCAAGCACTCCTTGCGGAGAAAAATATAGCAACGAACAATACAACGTATCGCTCACCGAATCTTTTTCGGTAACACCTACCACCAGCCAGGCTTTTGTTTCTTTTGCAGTGCGTGCAAGTAAATCAGTTTCGGGTCCGGGCACCACCACTGAATTTTCCCAATAGCGCAAAAACATTTCGCGACCATCAGGCGTACGACCGCCTACGGTTGTTCCAAAAATTAAACCTCTTGGGTAGCCCGGTATAAAAACTTCTGGAAATAATATCAACTCAGCTTTTTCTTTTGCTGCCTGGTGTGCCAGCGTTTGAATTTTATCAACAGTTTGTGCCTTGTTAAAAAATACGGGTGCTGCTTGCACAACAGCAGCGGTAAAAATGGGTGGAGTTTCCATTGGTTGAATTAGTTACCTAAAAGTAGTAATTGTGAAGGATCAATTTTGACTGGTTTGATAAGCGGGGATGGCGGCATGAAAATATGGTGTAGTTTTAAGATTATAGTCTACTATAATTAACTAACTCATGAATACCAAAGAGAATTATGCTCAAGCACTTTTGCATTTAACTTACCTGCTAATCTGGTCAGATACTGAAATACGAGGGGAAGAGATCCATTATCTTGATAAAATCAAAGAATCGGAAGGGATCAGTGATATAGTATTTAAGCAGTTTAATGATTCCATAATTGGGAAAACAGGCCGGGAAATTTATGAGAGCGGGATAAAAATGATTAATGAATGCACGCGTGAACTTAAAATCAGAGCCTTTGTAAAATTATTTCAATTGGCTAATGCCGATGGTGTTTTCCACGTAAAGGAAGTGAGACTTTTATTATATGCTACCAAGTTGGCAGATCTTGATTTTGAAAACATCATGGCCGAAGTGAAAAAGGAAGTCGATTAGGTTCGTTAACCACAAAGCTCGCATAGGTTCGCTAAGAATTGCACTAAACTAACTTTGCGTTTCTCCGCGCCTGCCTTTGCCGAAGCTTTACTATGCGAAACGTTTCCTTTAGCGTTGCGGCTCCGCGTAGGCAGGCGCTTTGCGGTCAAATTATTTTAATCTAGAGTTTGTATATTTAGCGCTCTTTCCAAATCTAAATCAAACTCTTATGATGAAAAAAATCTTAATCGGTATTGGTGTAATTCTACTTGCCGTTGTCGGCTTCTTTGGGTACGGCATCTTGTTTCCTAAAAGTCCGCCAACCTCAACTTCCATCAGTGATAAAGGACTCGATATAAAAGTGACTTACTCGCAACCCTCCAAACGTGGCCGTTTAATCTTTGGCGAAGAGAAAGACGGAGCCTTGCAACCGTACGGAAAATACTGGCGCTTAGGTGCCAATGCAGCTACCGAAATAACATTTAGTAAAGACGTAACGTTTGCCGGGCAGACTGTAGGTGCTGGTAGTTACCGCATGTACGCGGTGCCGGGTCCAACTTCTTTTAAGGTTAAGCTTAACTCTGAAACCGGAGTTTATATTGCTGCCGGTGAACCCGATTATACAAAGGATGTAATTACTGTTGAGATTCCCGTTCAGGACGCGCCTTCAGAAACCGAAAAGTTTGTGATCACATTTGCAAAAGACTCAGACGCGATCAATATGGATTTTATCTGGGATAAGACGTTGGTGCGTGTTCCCATCACCGTTCAATAATTTTAAATGGCTTTTATAAAGCGCAATTGGGTATGGTCGTTATTGGCCATACTCATTTTTTTGGGAGTTGCTTATTGGCTCATCGGTAAAATTCAGTACCGGAACAATGTGATGGACGTAGAAGACTACGAACCCATCTCTACGTTAAAAGTTCCTGAGCATAAACTTACCCGTGCTAAGTTTCCTTTCATTGATGTGCACAATCACCAATGGACCATGCCCGTTCAGGATTTGGATAAGTTGATTGTTGAAATGGATTCGCTCAACATGGGTGTGATGGTAAACCTCAGCGGCTTTCGCGGAAAGTATCTGGAGTGGTCGCTTGATAACGTGAATAAAAACTATCCCAACCGGTTTATACTTTTTCTAAATATCAATTTTGAAAACCTGGATGATGAAGGCTGGCCCAATGAAACATTGGCCATGATGGAAGAAGCCGTGAAGCAAGGCGTGCGCGGTTTAAAAGTATATAAAGGGTTAGGCCTTACCGACAAAGACAATGAAGGAAACCGGATTGCCATTGATGATCCGCGGCTCGATCCCATTTGGGCCAAGTGTGGTGAACTAGGAATTCCGGTGCTGATTCATTCGGGTGAACCGAGTTCGTTTTGGAAACCGAAAGACAAACATAACGAACGGTGGCTCGAATTAAAGCAGGAGCCAGGCCGTTACCGCGATCCCGCCAAGGTGCCACCCTTTGAACAAGTGATGGGCGAACAACATCATGTGTTTCGTAAACACCCCGGAACAAAATTTATCAATGCACACCTCGGTTGGTTTGGCAATGATTTGGAACGCCTCGGAAACTTATTTGATGAACTACCCAATGTATATACCGAGTTGGGTGCGGTGCTGGCTGAGCTTGGCCGCCAACCCAAAACGGCACGTGCCTTTTTAATTAAATACCAGGACCGCGTACTGTTTGGTAAGGACACATATAAGATGGAAGAGTATTATACCTACTTCCGCGTGTTGGAAACAGGCGATGAATATTTTGATTACTACCGCAAGCGCCATGCACACTGGAAAATGTATGGCCTCGAACTACCCGACTCGGTGCTGCGTAAAGTGTATTATCAAAATGCACTTGGCGTGATACCGGGTATTGATAAGAGTTTGTTTCCGGTAGGAGATAAATAGTTTAAAAGCAGTATTTTAGATTTTCCAAAAGACCTTAGCTGAATATGTGTTCTAAATAATTAGTGTTGTGAGTAAACTTGATTGATAAGTTTAATTCAAAGAGTATTGACTCTTACTAGTATGGACTTTCCAATGAAACTTTCCATTATAATCATATTCATATTTTTCTGTTCTTGTGGAAAGAAGGAAGATGTGTTTTTTGAAAACCCGGAACATTTGAACGATGGAATTCAAACCACTACATTAAAGAATACGGGAATAGATGAAGAGCTCATCAAATTGATGCAAGATTCCATTGATGCCGGTGCGTACCCAAACATTCATAGTGTTTTAATCCTGCACAAGAACAAACTAGTATATGAAAAATATTGGCCAGGGCATGATGAGAACAAGACAACAAACGCAGTGGGTCATACAGTTCACCACCGTGATAGTCTTCATGATGTCAGGAGTATCACCAAAAGTATTACGAGTGCTGCAGTGATGATTGCACTTCAACAAGGTAAGATCAAGAATCTGGATCAACGGCTTTTTGATTTTTTTCCTGAGTTCTCAGCCTATGCAGAAGGAAAGAAGAAGGATATAACGATTAGGCATTTGTTAACCATGACAACAGGTTTGAAATGGCATGAATCCTATAATGATTCATTAAAAAAGCAAGATGTATCCTATGCCATGGATTATATATTGCGTCAACCATTGGTTGAACTTCCTGGGTCAAAATTTAGCTATAACAGTGCAAGCTCTCAATTATTGGCACAGATAGTAGAAAAAGCGACAGGCACGGATATAGAAAAGTTTACTGTAACGTATCTTTTTGAGCCGCTCGGGATAAATAATTTTGAATGGACGAAGGAAAAAAACGGTCTTATCAGTGCGTGGGCTGGTTTGAGAATGCGCTCCAGAGATATGATAAAGTTTGGAATGCTTTACCTTAACAATGGCAAATGGAACGACAGGCAAATCATATCTGCTAAATTTATTGACGATTCAATGCGTACCCATATTTATTCAGAAGAACCTTATGGCTATGGGTATCAGTTCTGGACTTTAGCTGACAGTGTGCGGAATCAATTGGTAAAAACAATAGAGGCATCGGGTAACGGTGGACAAAAAATTGAAATAAACAAATCACTAGAATTAGTCTTGGTAATTACAGCAGGTAATTATGATGTAATTAATTTAAGGAACTCACCTTACGACTTGTATCTTGATTTTGTTTATCCTGCAGTTGTTAATTTAACACTACCAACACCATAAACAATTACCATGATAACTAATATCTTAGAAATGGGCGCTATAGCGTGTGTTGTATTCACAGGTTTTATTTTATTGATGGCTTATAGTGGAATTGCTTCTGCTATGAGAGATGAAGAAGGAAAGTTCAAGAAAGAGATAAGTTTCAAATCGGTGCTGGGCATAGTAATGTTTTTATGCTTTTTATTAGGACTGCTCTTCTTAGCAAATGTCAGGTACACCAATTCACTGCCAACAACACCTAGGTTGATTGACCTTTGGATTAATTCATTTGGTGTATTCTTCATGCTGCATGTGTATGACCTTTTAGTGCTAGATTTTCTTATTGTGGTTACATGGCATCCAACATTTTTAAATCTTCCCAACACACCTTATTATAGAACTTTTCGACCACACGTTATTGGGTTTTTCAAAGGAATTCCGCTTGGCATGATTGCAAGCTTACTAGCTTCGTTACTATTTCTTTGGATTAACTAATTGATGCATAATAATTTTGTATTGTATTTTTACCTTGACTCATATCCGGATCATCAAGCGGCACATGATTGAATAGGAAGACAACTTTATTTAAGAAGTGATCCTATATTTGTAGTCATGAATATCATTGATGAAAGTGAGGTAAAGATTTTGGAAGCACCTGATACCCTGATTATCCGAAATGCACAAGATGCTCTTGAGTTGCTAATGAATGGTAATTATTTAGGTACCCGGAAAATTCTTCTTAAGGAAGAGAATTTGCAACCTGACTTTTTTGATTTAAAAACCGGACTAGCGGGCGACATCCTTCAAAAGTTTTCCAACTATGATGGGTATGTTGCAATTGTTGGCGATTATGCAAAATACACAAGCAAGAGCTTAAAGGATTTTATCTACGAGAGTAACAAACAAGGTCGTATAAATTTTGTGAGCACGAAGGCGGATGGTATTGAAATTCTTCGGCAAAGGATTGAGAAAGACTAACTACAAATAAGATGAAGAAATTTGCACTTCTACTCCTATTAACAAATGGCGTGCTAACAAGCAATGCTCAATTGACACAGGACAAGTTTTTTACAAATCCATTACTCCCCTCAGGTGCTGACCCATATAGCTTCTATAAAGACGGCTACTATTATTACACTCATACACAGCAAAACCAATTAACAATCTGGAAGACAGACAATCTCGCAAATCTGAAAACAGCCGAATCGAAAGTCATCTGGACTCCACCTTTGGGCACGATGTATTCGAAAGAGTTGTGGGCACCTGAAATTCATTTCATTCGAGGAAATTGGTACATGTACTTTGCAGCCGATGATGGTAATAATAATAATCATCGAATGTATGTGTTGGAAAATAGTTCGTCAGACCCCATGGAAGGCGAATGGATTTTTAAAGGAAAGGTGGCCGATGCTTCTGACAAATGGGCCATTGATGGCGATGTGTTTGAACATCGCGGAAAGCTATACATGATTTGGTCGGGTTGGGAAGGAGATAAAAATGGGGCACAGAATATTTACATCGCTACCATGAAAAATCCATGGACAATCGAAAGTGTGCGATCAAAAATTTCGGAATCTGATTTTGATTGGGAAAAGCATGGAGACTTGAATGAGCCAAATCTACGTCATGTAAATGTGAATGAAGGGCCACAAATTTTAACTCACGGTAAAAAACTATTCATCATTTATTCTGCCAGCGGGTGTTGGACGGATTTCTATGCCTTGGGAATGTTAACTACCGATGTTGATTCAGATTTATTGAAGGCCGAAAGTTGGGCGAAGTCCTCACAGCCAGTGTTCAAGCAATCGCCCGGGAATAGTGTATTTGCTCCTGGTCACAATTCATTCTTTAAATCACCGGATGGAAAAGAAGATTGGATTCTCTATCATGCCAATTCGAAAGCAGGGCAGGGTTGCGGAGGATTTCGTTCGCCCCGCATGCAAAAATTTACCTGGAATGAAGATGGCACGCCTAATTTTGGAATCCCGGTAAAAGAAGGTCAGGAATTGAAAGCGCCAATTTCTAAAAAATAATTTATTGAGGGTGACAGACTAAATCCAAGCCTTAGGAAAAAGGTAGAGAAAAATTAATTCCTCCCTTCCAACAATTTCAAGTGATGCTCTATGTGATATCCAGAAAAGAAAAGCATTTCGCGTAACGTAAGTTTACCGAGTAAAGGATGAGGCAATAAATAACTATCGAGTTGACTTTCGCTCCACGAGTTTAGTCTCTTAATCATAGTGTTTGTTTCATAGGTAAAAGCGGCAACCTTCTTGTCTTTGTCATTCCATGAAACGGGTGGTGGAACAAACCGGGCTGATGCTCTGCCACCAGCTTGTAATTTTTCGTGATAACGATTTACAAGTTCTGTATAGGTGCGCGGTTTTCGATTGGGTTTGCCAAATTGAAAGCGCAACACAAAGCCAGGCAATCGAAGCGCAAGATTTACGGGCGACAAACTTTTGATTAAGTGTTCTACATTTTGCCCCACCGACCAATTGTCGTTAGGGGTTTCTAAAAATTTAGCTTCCGACTGCTTTTCAACAAACCGAACAAAGGCAGCCGCATTTTCTGAAATTAGTTGTTGAATGAATCTTTTGTCTTCCATTTTATTTTTCAAAACCAAGAGGTATTCCAGAAGTGAAAATTTTTACCGCAGAGCATGCAAAGCAAATCCACTCAAAGTATGCTGAGAATTAATTCAATCACGATCGAATTCCTTTGCGACCCTTTGTGCTCTCTTCGGTTAAAGACTCCAGCCGGGTCTGTACTCGCGTTTCACAAACTGATTGGCGTCATCAAAATTTGTGATCTTCATGTTCTTGGCATCCCACAAAAGTTTTTTCCTTCCGGTAAATCCTTTGTCATCGCGCATGCCATAACTGCGAATAGCGAGATTGCCCATCAACACCGCTTCGGTGAACGGGCCTGCATATTCAAATGGAGAACTTAATTTTATTTTTCCATACCCTGCAAGGCATGCATCTACCCATTGCGTATAATGTCCGGCTTCACCACCAGCAACTCGATCTAGTGTTTGTTTGGGGAATGTAACTTCTTTCATGCGGGAGGAAGGAAGCAGGAGCGGAGGACGCTCGTAGTTTCCAATGATCTTACCCTTACTGCCTTCAAAAATATAGCCATTGCCACCATCGCCCATTTTTTCATCGGGTAACAGTTCATCGGGTCGTTTAGGGAGCAAGCCTCCATCCATCCATGTGAAGTTGATAGTACCTTTATTATCGGTGCGCGGGAATTTTAAATGAATAATAGAAGCGGCAGGACAACTGTCTTTATAATCCGCCATTTGAAAAAATCCAGACCATGCAGTTGAAGTACTGCATTCCACTTCGGTGGGAAAATCGATGGGTAAAATTCGAAAAGCTGCATCCATGATATGACATGCCATATCGCCTAATGCACCGGTTCCAAAATTCCACCAGCCACGCCAGTTGAAAGGAAGGTAAGCGGGATTGTAGTCCATTGGTTTAAGAGGGCCAAGCCATAAATCCCAATCAAGTTCTTTAGGCACATCAAACTTACCAGTTGGTGTAGGTATCCCTTGCGGCCACACAGGGCGGTTACTCCAGCATTGCACCGTATGCACATCACCAATCAATCCTGCATCTACCCACTCTTTGCAGGTTCTTACATAATCTGCGGAAGCGTATTGATTACCCATTTGCGTAACCACCTGATATTTTTTAGCAGCTTCAGTAAGCATACGCGCTTCATAGATATCATGTGTTAATGGTTTTTGCACATACACATGTTTTTTGCGTTGCATAGCAGCCATAGCAGCAACCGCGTGTGTGTGATCGGCAGTTGAGACAGAAACGGCATCGATGTTCTTCGCCTCTTTGTCCAACATCACACGAAAGTCTTTATACAGTTTAGCGGCAGGAAAATTTGTTTTCGATTCGCCCATCATGCGCTCATCCACATCGCACAAGAATGCAATTTTTGCTTTTGGATTTTTAGCAAAACCCGTTAAGTCACTAGTACCTTTGCCTCCCACACCAATACCCGCTATGTAAAGAGTATCACTTGGTGCCTGATAGCCGTTACCTCCTAACACAAAGCGGGGAACTATGGTAAATGCTGCAGCGGCTAAGCCGGCTTGTTTTATAAAACCTCTTCTGGTAGTCATATTAGTTCTAGTCTACTTTCTACTTTTAATTTCCTACTTTCTACTTTTATTTACCATCCTGTTCTGTATTCACGTTTCACAAATTGATTGGCTTCATCAAAGTTTGTGATTTTCATATTTGGTCCATCCCAAAGTAGTTTAATGTAGCGACCTGGATAATCAAACTGATCAGGTCTACCGCCTTCCCGTTGTTTGCGGATATCATAACTACGAATGGCGAGGTTACCCATCAACAATCCTTCAGTAAGCGGTCCTGCCAAATCAAACGAAGATGATAATTCAGTTTTTCCATAACCTGCAATACATCCTTCTACCCATTGTGCATAATGGCCTTCTGAACCACCCACAACTCGCTTATAGGTTTGTGGAGTGCCAACTTCTTTGGTGCGAGATGTTGGAAGCAGTTGTGGATTAATTCCATAGGTACCGCACATCATCTTACCTTTTGTTCCGACCATGATTACACCATTACCTCCATCGCCCATCATTTCATTTGGTCCTAATTCTTCAGGACGTTCCGGTTGAATACCACCATCCATCCAATGGAATTTTACATTTGGTTTTCCTGCTTTGCCAGGATACGTCATGATTGCATGCGAAGAAGGAGGGCAACTCTCTGGAAAATAGCCGCGC
Source organism: Cyclobacteriaceae bacterium (assembly GCA_041742535.1). Lineage (GTDB taxonomy): Bacteria > Bacteroidota > Bacteroidia > Cytophagales > Cyclobacteriaceae > ELB16-189. Next base: position 66,566 of record JBGSIM010000118.1, read on the forward strand.
TTGAACTCATCTACGTATACGCTACCCACACTACATTCTACATCCGTAGGATATCCTAGACCAAGCACGCGGAACGGAGGTTCAATAATATGACAAGCCATATCGCCCAATGCACCAGTACCATAGTCCCACCAGCCACGCCAGTTAAACGGAACAATTTTTTCTACATAATCTTTTGAAGGTGCAGTACCCAACCATAGGTTCCAATCTAGTTCTTTAGGAATTTCTGCTTTTTGAGAAGACCATGGAATACCTTGTGGCCAAACAGGTCGGTTAGTCCAACAATAAACAGTATGTACATCACCAATTAATCCGGCATCATACCATTCGCGCATTTGACGTACACCATCTCCTGATGCACCTTGATTACCCATTTGAGTAACTACCTTATATTTTTTTGCAGCTTCGGTAAGCATGCGCGCTTCAGCAATATCATGTGTTAATGGCTTTTGCACATACACGTGCTTACCTAATTGCATAGCTGCAATTGCCTGAATGGAGTGCATGTGATCAGGAGTAGAAACAGAAACCGCATCAAAGCTTTTGTGATTTTCATCGAGCATCTTACGATAGTCTTTGTAATATTTTGCTTTCGGAAAGTTAGCAACTGTTTTGGCCGCCCTGCGATCATCCACGTCACATAGAAAACCAATATCGGCTTTACCGCTTTTGGCAAATTGTGCAATGTCGCTTTCACCTTTTCCGCCCACGCCTATGCCGGCAACTACAATCTTGTCGCTTGGGGCAATAAATCCATTGCCACCAAGTACATGACGAGGAACAATTGTAACGGCTGCGGCAGCAAGACCTGCACTCTTAATAAAACTTCTTCTGGTAGTCATATTCTATATAATTGAATTTAAAAATCATTTATTTCTGATACTGGATTCTGGATACTAGATTCTTGAGGTTAAACAGATCAAGTTAAATCGAGTATCAAGCATCAAGTATCAAATTTTACGCTTTCTGCCAAGGTACGCTCATCATATGCTACGCCATACTGATCAAGTACTTCTTGTGGCACACCATCCCATTGATTTGGTTTGTTACCTGCATAACCAAGGTCTTTAATTCCGATTTCGCTGGTAAAGAATCCACAGGCTGTAAGATCGCGCATCAAATTAAAGAAGGCAACGCCTTGTTGTAATTCTGGTTTTGCCTTTTCGGGATATGCAATTTCATCTACCATTTCAATTTGTTGACCAGCACTACACGATGCAAAGTCAGCATTGAATCGCTTCATGCATTGAATGTCTAGCCACTTTAATCCACCTCTAATTGGGATTTGATGACGAGGCATATCTTTAACAATAAATTCAATGAAGGCTGGTACGCCTGCATCGCTCGCTGAACCAGAAGTGCCATCTTTTGGAATGATGATATCAGAAAGAATGGTAATCGTCTTCATCTCATGTTCATCAAAGAAAGTTTCGCTAGCAAGCTTTAGCTCGTGTGCAAGTTCATCCGGTGTGCGATCAATGGTAAATGTTTTGGGTGCCTCTACAACGGGTTTATCGGTATCACATGATTGAATCAATAAACCAGCTCCAAGTGAGCCAACTGTGAGGGTCTTTAAATATTTTCTTCTGTCCATAATTCTTAGTCTTTAGTCCTTAGTAGTTAGTCTTTAGTAATTAGTCCTTAGTCTATGTACTCAGGACTAACGACTATTGACTTAGATATTCTGTTTTTTCAATTCATCAATAATGTATTCACTTGCACGCATCGATAGGGCAAGGATTGTCCAGGTTGGATTTTTATCGGCTTGCGAAACAAAAGGGCCACCATCTACAACAAACAAGTTCTTCACATCATGTGCTTGATTGTTTTTGTTCACCACCGATTTTTTAGGATCGTTACCCATGCGGGTTGTTCCAACTTCGTGAATGATACGACCTGGTGCTGCAAGTCCGTAATCATTTTCCGGACCATCATTATTTCCATAGGTAATTACACCACCCATTTTATCAATGATTTCAGCAAAGGTTTGTTTCATGTGTTTGGCTTGATTCACTTCATGCTCACTCCACTTGTAATGGAAGCGTAAAACAGGAATACCAAACTTATCAACCGTAGTAGGATCAATCTCGCAATAGTTATCTTCTCTAGCGATTGCTTCACCGCGACCGGACATACCAAAGGAAGCACCGTAGAAATAGCGGTAATCATCCTTCAATGAAGCTCCATAACCACCACCCGTCTTTTGCGTACCATCACGACCTGCGTATTTTCCATTGGTGTTTTGCATGCCGAAACCAAAACCGTAACCAGGCATTCCCATACCACCACCATATTCAATGTGATAGCCGCGAGGAAAATCAAGTTTCTTATTATCAAGCCACCACGGTGTGTAAACATGCATTCCACCTACACCATCTTCATTGTAGCGTTTACGATCAACTAATTTGGGAAGGAATCCACCCATAGAAGCACCCGTTGAATCATGCAGATATTTACCAACTACACCGCTTGAGTTTGCTAAGCCGTTAGGGAATAAACTTGATTTACTGTTAAGAAGTAGCCGTGAAGATTCACACGCACTCGCAGCAAGAATTACTACTTTTGCATTGACGGTATACTCTTGCTTGTCATCTTTATTTACAAATGAAATACCAGTTGCCTTTCCTTCACTGTTTGTAATCACCTCACGCGCCATCGCATTTGGGATTACATCCACATTACCTGTTTTAAGTGCAGGGTTTACCAACACGGAAGAAGAGGAGAAGTCACCATACACTGTACATCCCCGATTACATTGCGAACAGAAGAAGCAAGCTCCCCGCTCATTATTGATTGGTTTTGTAAGGATAGAAAGTCGTGATGGAATTACGGGGATATTTAATTTACCACCAGCCTCTTTAATAAATAGTTCGTGTAAGCGAGGCTTTGGTGGAGGAAGGTAAATACTATCAGGATCATTTGGTAAATTTTCTTTTGAACCGAATACACCAATGAGTTTGTCAATTCGATCATAATAAGGAGCCACGTCATCATAACTGATTGGCCAATCATCGCCCAAGCCATCAATACTTTTGCGTTTAAAATCTTTAGGACCGAAGCGAAGTGAAATGCGACCCCAGTGATTCGTTCTGCCACCCAACATGCGCGAGCGAAACCAATCAAATTTAGTATTGTCTTTGTGTGTATATGGTTCACCCTCTAATTCCCAACCACCATAGGCGGCATCAAAGTCGCCAAAGTGTCGGTAAGGTGTGCTAGCACCTCTTCGCGGAGATTCCCACGGCCATTTAAGTTGTGTTACATTTTTTGCGGGATCGTAAAGAGGCCCTGCTTCGAGAAGCACGACTTTAATGCCTGCGTTTGCTAATATGTAGGCAGCCATTCCACCACCTGCACCAGAACCAACTATACAAACATCATAATCTTTTGGTGTTTTCTTAATTTGAAAGTCAGGCATAAAA
>JBGSIM010000119.1:0-52625 GCA_041742535.1 Cyclobacteriaceae bacterium
AGCAGGCATGAACTTCAAACGGATGATCAACAAGTGGAAAATAAATCCAAGCGTCTTTTTGACCCAACTTTTTGAAACACTTTCCTTAGTCTTCAAAAATCAAACTCTACTCAAAACGAGTTTTTAAGGGACGACTAGTTACCTGGGGTGGTAATAAAAATACTAGACGATGTTGATCCAGTAGACCAAACATATTCTGGTAAATAATTACCAGTACTTACGTACAAATTTTCATATCCTGTTACACAAAGACTATTATCCGTTTGGATGCTTGGTATTGGCATTTCTGAGCACTTCAAACATTGAAATTTAACTAGGAAACCCTTCCAAAAGTAACCATTTCCAAATCCAGTAGATAATGGTGTAAAAGTATATGGTTGATCTACTTTTGGATCAATATTTAAATCAAAAGATTTATCTGAAAGTAGCGTTAAGTAGACACCTCCAGTTTTACTTATTAGAATTTTACTTGCTGACTGTTCGTCCGATGTTCCGATCGAGCCCAGTAAATCACAGCTCATTTGATTATTAAATCTTGCAATAAAAGCATCATTTTTACCTTTCCAGTTTAACGTCTGTGGCTTTGTCAAATTGCTAGTAAAGTCGCCAGTTATGTATATACTTTTATAAAGGCTGCTCTCATCAACTGCTGCATCTCTAAACGTGACTGATTTTTGACCACCAATTTGAGTTGAACTTTCATATTCCCCGCTCAAAAGATACCTAGCCAAACAAATATTAGTACCCCCAACACTTGTCATTGGTTTAGGGCTTTTAGCGGAGCCTAGATTTATTGTACCCGAAAATTCTCCAATCAGATGGACAAATCCATTAAGAGAAATAACCCTCTTACCATAGTCATTTCCTGAAGAACCTATCTCTTTTTTCCAGACAAGTTCAAAGTTCTCGTTATATTTATTCAGAATAATATTCCAGTTGCCACTTCCAGCATAAATAGAACCTGTAATATAAACTCCTCCTAGATTATCTAATGAAATGTCACTTATTGTACCAACCAAAGTTTTACTTGATAAAAAAGTAAGATTTGAATTAAATTTCAATATTTCACTTGAATTAATAATTGGTTGAGGAAGTAATGGATCTACCCTTTGGTATTTGATATTAAATCCCACAAAATAATTACCATTTTGATCTATTTCTAAAGCTGTAGGAGATGAAAACTGAAATGATGGAGATGTTAATTTTATATCCACCAACTCAAAGTTTGCATTGTATTTAGCGATAAAAGTATATTCTCTAGAATATTGTCCAGATCCAGTACTAACGTATTGTTGAGGATATAAATTAGAATTTTTGCTAAAATATGCACCACCAAAAACACTTCCAATTATAATAACGTTATTGTTTGGATCTATTTTAAAGTCAGTCATATATAACTGACGGCCTTCAATTAGGATTTTTTTTGAAGCCACCTTGTTGGTGCTAGTAAAAGATGCTTCGTTTTCATACTGGTTGATTGAAGTAGTTCGCATGTAAATTTTACTCCCATCAGATTCTGTTCCATATTCCCATTTATATGTGTCAGACTGATATATCTTTTGATTCGAATCAAAAAGCATTATTGGATCTCCACCAAAAGAACTCATTTCATTTCTTAAGCCTATGTTGTATACATATGGCCATTGGGAATGTTGGTAAAACCATTGTTGTCTCGGCAAGCCATTTTCTAAAGCTATACATTGTGGTTCTTGGTATTGAAGGTTGTTTCTTTGTCCTAGCAATGGAAAAGAAAGCAGACATATTAAGAAGAATGTTGTTTTCATAGCCTAAGAATTATTTATACACAACAAGATAAATAAAAAGTTTTATATCTATCTAATCCCTTCCACCATCCTTTCAGCAGTTTCAGCAATCTTAAGTTGATTGATAAACTCATCCACTTCACCATTCATAACAGCAGGTAGATTGTGTTGCGTGTACCCTATACGATGATCCGTAACCCTACTTTGCGGATAATTATACGTTCTGATCTTTTCAGATCGATCTCCGCTACGCACCTGACTTTTTCTGGAAGCACCAGTTTCAGCTTGTAGCTTTTCTACTTCGCGTTCGTAAAGTTTTGCACGCAGCATTACCAACGCGCGTGCGCGGTTGCCATGTTGCGATCGCTCCACCTGACAGGTAATTACAATACCCGTAGGTTTGTGGGTCATCTGCACCTTAGTTTCAACCTTGTTTACATTCTGACCGCCCGCACCGCCTGAGCGTGACGTGATCACCTCAATATCTGCTGGATTGATTTCTACATCCACTTCTTCGGCTTCGGGTAGCACCACTACCGAAGCAGCTGATGTATGCACTCGACCTTGTGTTTCTGTATCCGGAACACGTTGTACACGATGCACTCCAGACTCATACTTAAAAATGCCATAGGCTCCTTCGCCTTCAATGCTGCTAATTACTTCCTTATATCCTCCAGCGGTGCCTTCAGTAATGTCCATCACAGACATCTTTAGTCCTCTCCGCTCGCAAAACCGTTGGTACATGCGCCATAGGTCACCAGCAAAAATTGCCGCCTCGTCACCGCCTGTTCCAGCCCGGATTTCCAGAATACAATTCTTATCATCGTTGGGATCTTTAGGCATCAACATTTCTTTTATCTCTGCCTCCAGAGCTTCTTGTGTTGGGTCAAGATCATCCAACTCCATTTTAGCCAGTTCGCGTAATTCCGGATCTTTCTCCTTTTGTAAAATTTCTTTTGCCTGCTTTATGTTATCCAATACGGCCTGATAGCGGTCATATTTTTTAACCACCTTCTCAAGGTCTCGGTACTCCTTACTTAATTGTTGGAATTTTTTCTGATCTTTTACTGTCTCTGGCTGCGACAACAATTGACCCACCTCCTCAAAACGATCCTTTATTTCTCTTAACTTTTCTATCATACACTAAAAATGGTTGCAAAGTTAATAAAATCATCTGCTTGCCGGATATCAATTCCAAAGCTCAAAATCAAAGTAAATCAGTTTGTCTTTATAACTTCGCACCGACATTTACCACTATGAAATACGCACTTTTTGTTTCTTCAATTCTTTGGCTATCCTGCACAGGAACCCTTACTGAAAATCAGCGAAAAAAAATTAAGGATGAAATGGCAAGCAGTGAGATCAAAAAAGTGACCGAAGCTGAAATTACAGAAGCCGCATTTCATTATGGCAGGCAAGTGGCGACTGTCATTGAGAAGAAGGATCGAACTCTTTCTAACAAATCATTTATTGATTCACTAAATCTGGTTTTCAATATTGAAATAATTCCATTGCAATCAAGCAACAATGAATTAAGAGGTGTAGAAAAACAAATTTTAGAAGCCTATAAATCAGATGCCCAAGCAACTGATAACATCCAAAAAATGGGTACTGATTCTCTGCTTTATACAAAACCCATTATGCGCGAGCATCCTGATGGCTCAACAGAGTTTAGTAAAGCCCTTGGAATTCGCATGACGAAAAAACAGGTTATCCTTACAATCAACTAGTAATGGGTTCCTGGAAAATCTGGGTTGATACAGGTGGTACGTTTACAGATTGCATTGCATACACTCCAACCAATACTATCAAGCGATTAAAAGTCCTGAGCAGTGGAGTGCTAAAGGGAAAAGTAATTCGTCAAAAAAATTCACAGGTTTTAGAAGTACAGCTTCTTTGGCCGGTTAGCCAGGATATTTTTAAAGGGTTTAGAATAACCTTCCTTGATAAGAAGAAAATAATAGCACGCATCAAGAAAGTAGATTCAGATAAATCAATCATCTACTTGAAAAGCTCAGTTAAACAATCTATCAAGTTAGGAACAACATTTGAAATTTCTTCGGAAGAAGAAGTTCCTGTTTTTGCAGCCCGGCTCCTTACAGAAACCGGAATTGATCAAACTTTTCCGGCAATTGAAATGAAATTGGGTTCTACTCGTGGCACCAATGCATTGCTGGAAAGAAAAGGGGCTAACACTGCCTTATTAATCACAAAAGGTTTTAAGGATTTACTGCTGATTGGTACTCAACAGCGTAATGATTTATTTGCACTTCAAATAATAAAGGAACTCCCTCTATATAAAACGGTAATTGAAATTGATGAACGTATTGAATCGGATGGTACTGTTCTTAAATCTCTTTCCCGATCATCCATAACTAATGCAATCCGTCTATTAAAGAAAACAGATTGCACAGCTGTTGCTGTTGCGTTTCTTAACAGTTACAAAAATCCAGTGCATGAAAAGTTAGTTGAAGATCAATTGCTAAAAAATGGTTTTGAGTTCGTTACTGCATCTCATAAAATTTCACAACAAATAAAAATTTTACCTCGAACAGAAACCGCTGTCGCTAATGCTTACCTCAATCCGATCATCAACACCTATGTATGCAATATTCAACGAGGTCTTGCTAGTGCTTCAGTAAAAATTATGACGAGTGCAGGCGGCTTGGTAGATGCAAACAATTTTCATCCAAAGGATAGCTTGCTAAGTGGCCCCGCTGGAGGAGTGGTGGGTGCAGCAACTTCAGCCCAACTTTCGGGTATCAATAATCTCATCACATTCGATATGGGCGGAACCAGCACAGATGTTTCGCTTTATGATAATCAATTTGCTTATCGATACGAATCAAAAGTTGGTGAGATAAAAATTCTTTCACCTTCACTATCCATAGAAACCATTGCAGCTGGTGGTGGATCCATTTGTGATTTCGATGGCCATCGACTTACTGTCGGACCGCACAGTGCCGGTGCAAGTCCAGGACCAGCGTGCTACGGAAGTGGCGGCCCGCTAACAATAACTGATGTGAATCTTTTATTAGGTCGAGCGGATGCACAGCTTTTTTCAATTCCACTCTATCCTAAAAAATCGGAAGCAGTTCTTGAACTATTGGTGAAGAAAATAAAATCAGCCACAGGAAAAAGACCTAACAAAGAAACGCTGCTAGAATCGCTACTGCTGATAGCCAACGAAAAAATGGCTGAGGCCATAAAAAAAGTTTCCGTACAGCAAGGTAACGATCCTTCCGATTTTACACTTCTTACTTTTGGTGGAGCAGGTGGACAGCACGCATGTGAGATTGCTACTCTGTTAGGAATGAAAAAGATTCTTATTCCTTACGATGCAGGACTACTAAGTGCTTATGGAATTGGTCATGCTAAAATAGAACACTTTGAAGAAAAATTGCTGCTGCAGAAACTGAAGATAGCTGAAGATCAATTCAACAATCATTTTGAAAAGCTTTATCAGCAAGGGGTAAGTAAACTTGTTGGTGATGGATTTAAGCCTCAAGAGATTAAACGCTCGAAACAGCTTGTTTTCTTACGATTCAATGGTCAGGAAAGTACGATTGAAACAAATTATACCTCTCCCAACTCTCTTCGAAAAGAATATAAAAAGAAATACCAATCTCTCTATGGTCATTGGTTAGCCGATCGAGAAATAGAAGTTGAATCTATTCGATTGATCTTAACTATTGAACACCCTCAAAAGAAAAATAAAAAGACAACCTTCATTCCATATTCTCCGAAAGCTGAAAAAGAAACACAATTATTTGTAAACAACGCGTGGAAGAAGACAAACGTCTATCGCTGGGAATCCCTTCGATCGGGAGCAATTGTAAAAGGACCAAGTTTAATTGTTAGTGAAAACTCAACTACATTAATAGCTCCCAACTGGAGATTCAATCTCGATGCTCATAATCATGGAATCTTAACTTCCGTTAATCAAACTAATATTTCAAAAAAAGAAAATTCGAAAGAAGCAGCCTTAGAATTATTTAGCAATCGCTTTACGGCCGTAGCTCAAGAGATGGGAGCCTTGCTGCAGCGCAGTTCATTTTCAGTAAATGTAAAAGAGCGTTTGGATTTTTCCTGCGCCATGATGGACTCGCAAGGGTATTTAGTGGTGAACGCTCCTCACATTCCTGTCCATTTAGGAAGTATGGGAATCTGTGTTCGGGAAGTCGCAAAGGTTTTAAAGATGCGCGAGGGTGATGTCATCATCACAAACCATCCGGCTTTTGGTGGTTCGCACTTGCCTGATGTCACGTTAATCAAACCTGTCTTTACAAATAAGAAATTGATTGGGTATGTAGCTGCACGTGCGCATCATGCTGAAATAGGTGGAAAGAAACCCGGGTCAATGCCAGCCGATGCAACATCCTTAGGTGAAGAGGGAATTATTATCGCTCCAACTTATTTAGTGAAACAAGGCAAAGCGCAATGGACTGCCATCAGAAAAATTTTAACAACTGGTAAATACCCAAGTCGATTGCCCGAAGAGAACATGGCCGACTTGAATGGTGCGTTGGCTGCCGTAAATCTTGGCGAGGCTGAATTAAAATTTCTTTGCCATAAACATGGAACTGAACAGGTTTCGTTTTATATGAAAGCTCTTCGTGAGTATGCTTCACATTTACTTCAATCAAAAATAAATTCAATCACAACGAATACATTTACAGCCGAAGAACGCTTGGATGATGGGGCTCTTTTAAAAGTTAAAATTACGATCCCAAAAAAAGGATTGTTGAAAATTGATTTCTCAGGTTCCTCAGACGTTCATAATGGCAATCTAAATGCAACGCCTGCCATTGTTCAAAGTGTAGTTCTTTATGTGCTTCGACTTTGGGTGAACAAACCTATTGCGATGAACGAAGGATTGATGGAGCCCGTACAAATCATTTTACCAACCGGATTGCTCAATCCTGATTTCACGAAAGAAAAAATGCCTGCCGTTGTGGGTGGAAATACGGAAGTAAGCCAACGCTTAACGGATACGTTGTTAAAAGCACTAGGTCTTGTTGCCTGCAGTCAGGGAACCATGAATAATCTCTTGTTTGGAAACGAACGATTTGGATTTTATGAAACGATTTGTGGTGGCACTGGTGCAGGTTCTGGTTTTGATGGCACGGATGCTATTCACTCACATATGACGAACACACGCATTACCGATCCGGAAATTTTAGAATTACGATATCCCGTAAGGTTAGAGCGTTTTGAAATTCGTGCTAACTCAGGGGGCAAAGGAAAATGGAAAGGAGGCAATGGAGTTGAGCGTGAAATATCTTTTAAAGAAGATGTGGAGGTCAATATTCTATCTCAACATCGGGTTGAAAAACCATATGGACTAAATGGAGGTCAATCAGGAAAGTGTGGCCAACAAAAACTTATAACATCAGCTGGTGAAATAATAAATCTTAAGGGTATGGATAGTGTGACTGTAAAATCTGGCGATAAAATTCTAATCCAGACTCCTGGTGGGGGTGGCTATGGAAAATAAAAAAACCTCATCCTGCCCCGATAGTTATCGGGACAGAATGAGGTCAGTATATAATAATTTATGCTTTCTATTTATTGGCTACTTCTGGCTTAGGAGTAATTCCCAATTTCTTCAGCACCAATTTTGAAATATCATACTTCTCGTCTGAATAAAGAAGAACATCTTCACCATTCATAGTTTGAGGGTTGATGATAAATGCAAAACCATTTTCTTTTGCAGTGTCTTCAATTGCCTTACCAACTTTCTTAATTACAGGATCCATTAAAGCGCCTTGCTTATTTTGCAATGATGTTTGAGCATCTTGCTGAAACTTCTGAATGCTCTCTTGCATACCCTGTAATTCTCTTTCCTTATCAGCACGGATAGCATCAGGTGTTGTAGCAGGCATACTTTGGTAAGCCTTGTACTTAGTTTCTAATTCAGTGCTCTTAGCCTTTAACTGATTTTCAAGTTGCGTGCCATGGGTTTTCAACTCGTTTTCAATTTGTTTGAATTCAGGCATTTGACTGAAAATATATTGCCAATCGGCATACCCGATTTTTTGCGCTTCCTGGGCTTGGGCAGAAACTGCTATTACACAAAACAGAAGTAAAAAAAGTGTTCTCATTTTTAGTTTATTTATTTGACTTTATCGTTGGGGTCTCCTAACCCTAATTCTTCTAATATAAAATCGGTGTAATCGTGGCGGGGGTCTGTATAAATCATTACCAATTCTGCTGACTTGTCAAACAAGATCGCCAATCGGTTGGCCTTACATACTTTCTCTACCGCATCAAACACCTTATCCTGCAAAGGTTTAATCAATTCTTGTTTTTTCAAAAAAAACAATCCTCCAAAACCAAAAACCTTTTTTTGATAATCCTTCAATTCTGTTTGTTTCAAATTAATCTCATCCTGCCTTTCCTGCTTCATTTCCTCGGTTAAGAGAACTTGTTCAGCCTGATAGATTCTATACAGCTCATCAACTTTTCGTTGCATATCCTCTATTTCTTTTTCCCAGGCAGCAGATAATTGTTCAATCTCACCTTGTGCCTTGCTGTATTCGGGCATTTTGCTCAAAACAAACTCAGAGTCAAAGTAGCCGAACTTCTGAGCTTGGACAAAAGTCAGGCCGAAAATTAAAAAGGCTGCTGTCAGTATGAAAAAACGCATTCTATCTGAGTTGCTGGCCAATGGTGAAGTGGAATTGTGAGCCGCTTATATCTCTTGCTCCAGGCAATTTATCAAACCCATAAGCCCAGTTTAGCCCTATCAAACCAAACGCTGGCATAAATATTCTTGCTCCCACACCGGCCGATTTATACATAATAAACGGATTAAAATCCTGGTAATTGTTCCAGTTGTTTCCGGCCTCTGTAAACAGGAATGTATAAATAGTGGCTGATTGACTAGTTGAAATTGGATATCTAAGTTCTAATCCGAATTTATCATAGACAATACCGCCTTCTATACCAACCAAGGGAACCTGACCACGCAAAGCGTAAAGTGGAGGAGTAACAAGGTTGTTGCCATATCCGCGTAAACCAACAATATCCTGACCCAAAACAAAAGAGTTAAACCCGCCAGCCAAACCATCGCCTCCCACCAAAAATCGTTGGAATGGTCCCTGTTGAAGGTCTTGGTTATATCTACCAATAAATCCAAAATGTGCCTTTGATTCAAGAACCAAGCTACGTCCGTCTGGCTTATCACTACCAATCAATTTGATGTAGAACTTTGCATCCAACATCACTTTATACATTTCTGTCCACTTATACCGCTGATTGATATCATCATAATAGGAAGGATCTCTCCACAGCGAATAAGGAGGCGTTAGGTTGAGCGCCAAAGAGATTGTAGAGCCCTGTGAAGGATACATTGGATTATCAATACTGTTTCGAGATAATGTTGTGTTAAACATAATCTCATTGGTTGTTCCAAGTGGCGGCAGTGCACTTGAACTTGAACCTGATCCGAAGTAATTCTGATATCTATAAACTAAATAAGAAAGTGAATGAGTCAATGAAAAATAGTTATCAGGCCATTCAAGTCTTCGCCCAAACCCTACAGTAATACCACTTTGCTTAAGTGACGAGGCATCGGTAAACTCGTAGCTCTGGTTTGCCAATCGGGAAATTGAGTGATTTAAACTTACCGTGAACGAATTGGGTTTTCTTCCGCCCAACCAAGGCTCGGTAAATGACAAGCTATAACTTTGGAATGATCTCCCATTGGCTTGCGCCCTTACTGAAAGTCGTTGGCCATCGCCTACAGGCAACGGTTTCCATTTATCAAAATGTGGAACATTTCGAATGGAGAAGTTATTAAACGATAAACCAACAGTACCAACAAAACCATAAAAACCTCCCCAACCACCTGATAATTCGATTTGGTCATTCGATTGCTCCTCTACTTTCCATTCAATATCCACCGTGCCATCTGCAGGGTTTGGTCTAATATCCTGTTCTATTTTTTGAGGATTAAAGTATCCCATTTGCGAAAGTTGCTGCTGAGTTCTGATTAAATCAGATCGTCTGAATTTTTGTCCGGGAATTGTGCTTAACTCTCTGCGAATTACATGATCGTTAGTTCGTTCATTTCCGCTAATAAGTACTTCGTCTATAGTTGCACGATCGCCCTCATAAATTCTCATCTCTACATCAATGGAATCTCCCACTACTGCAACCTCTACTGGAGTAATTCTAAAGAACAAGTAACCATCATCCATATACAACCCACTAATGTCCGCTCCTTTTGGATTAAAGGTTGTTTTCTTTTCAATCATTTCTTTGTTGTAAACATCTCCTTTATTGATGTCCAAAATCTTATTTAGAATGTTTGCGCTATGAACGTAATTCCCTACCCAGTTGATGTTGCGGAAATAGTATTTGTTCCCTTCATAAACCTTTATGTTTACATCGATATTGGATTTGTCGTAGTTCACTATGGTATCTGAAATTACTTCTGCATCGCGATAGCCTAATGAATTGTAAAGTTCAATCATGCTTTGCTTATCGTTTTCAAATTCTGAGCGGATAAACTTAGAACCAGCAAAAACATTGAGTTTAATATTTCTGTTCACAAAACTTTTTACATCAGCCGTACTAACCTTTCGGCTTGAATCTAATGCCGGACCTATCTTCCTAAGCCTAAAGCCAAGCACCTCACCTAGTATGGCGCGATGTATTGAGATGCGTGGGTGTTCGTGTGTTTTTTTCAACTTCATCTTCAACTTTCCATCCGATACCTCATGATTTCCTTCAATATTTACTGCGTTGATTTTAACTTTTGTTTTTAGATCAACATCAATTTTAAGGCGAACCCCACCACGATTAAGTGTATCAGACTGAGGCACCACTTTTACTACAGTATTTAAGAATCCTTTCTTTACAAAATGTTTCTTCACTGATAACTCCGCATTGCGAATGGTAGCATCATTAACAATCTTCCCTTTAATCAATTTTAAATCTTCTTTTAAGGTTGATTGCCTTCCTTTACTTATACCAACAAAATAAAAATCGGTTAGTCGGGGCCGCTCGGTCAATACAATTGATAGATAAACATTAGTGCCTTCAATTTTCTGTACGGATATAGTTACATCTCCAACTAATCCATGCTTCCAAAGTTTTCGGATAGCGCCCGAAATTCCATCGCCAGGAATTTTAATTTTATCACCAATCTTTAAACCGGTAAGCGAAACCATCGCATTTTTATCTAGCACATTAAGACCCGTAACTTCAATACCAGCAATGGTATATTCTGCCGGAGACGCATAGTTTAAAGTTGGCTCTGTGATGGTCTCAGATTGCGTTTGATTCCTGCTTCTAAACTGAGCAAACGTTTCGGTACTAACCCAAGTAATGAGGACCCACGTAAAAAGTAAAATTCTATTCATTTAATTATTAAGCGGTTGGGTTCAGCACTTTTCCAAATCTTCGTTCACGCTTTTGATATACACAGATAGCTTCATATAAATCCTCTTTGCGGAAATCAGGCCATAAAGTGGGGGTAATAAATAGTTCAGTATACGCTATTTGCCAAAGTAAAAAATTACTAACCCTTAGCTCCCCGCTTGTGCGGATCAATAACTCAGGATCAGGAACGTTAGCTGTTTTCAAATGCTGCGAAAAATAAAGTTCATCAATTTCCTCGGGTTGTATCAACCCACTTTTTGCTTCTTCTGCTAATTTTTTAGCCGCCTCAACAATCTCCCACCGCCCACTGTAATTTAAGGCCAGTTGAAGAATAAGGCCGCTATTGTTTTTTGTCGCCTCAATCGCCTCTGCCAAATTATTTTGACAAGCCTTTGGCAAATGACTTACATCTCCAATAGTATGAAGTTGCACCTGGTTTTCATGCAGGGTGTTAATCTCTTTTTTAAGTGTGTTCACCAATAATTCCATTAGCCCATCTACTTCTTCCTTAGGCCGCCCCCAATTCTCAGTACTAAACGCATACAGGGTAAGATATTTTACCCCTAACTCTCCGCAACCTTCGGTCACATCTTTTACTGCCTGAATAGCGTTACGATGCCCAAAAATTCGAGCTGCCCCTTTGCTTTTAGCCCATCGCCCGTTGCCGTCCATGATAACGGCAATATGCCTTGGCAGATTATTGAAGTCTATATTTTCCCTTTGAGAAGCCACAAGGGGGCAAAAATAGCCTTTTTTTCAAAACTAATTCATACCTAGTGCAATAGCACCAGATCATGGAACTGTAAGGATGATTTGATTGGTCAGAAAGTTTATTGGATCAACCTAAATTTCACCGATAAGGGCTACTTGGGCAGGGAATGTCGTAAAATGTATAGGTTAGGGTTATCCCAGTAAAGAAATAATTATCGGTATCAAAAGCGTTTCCATACTGATATGTCTTATAAGCCGGGTCACCATCTGAAATGTTATCCAAGTAATCGAAGAAAGTCTTACGAATGCCAATCTCAAACGCAATGTAGTATTTTGGATTTAGTACATACTTCATTCCACCGCCAAAAGGTATTGCCATTTGTACATTGCTGTACTCAGCATTTTTTTGTTGAACCCCTGAAAAACCAAACAAAGCTACACCGGCAAACAGGTAGGGAGTAAATCGAAGTTTTCTTGTATTATCTCGCCAGTCTAAAAAATGATATTCGAAAGCTGCAGAGCCTTCCAATAAAAATAAATTAAATGAAGCGTCTCGAGTAGCAGCAAATGCATCGATAGGATTTCTTTTATCTGTTGCCCCAATCTTGCCGCCTGTTATGCTGGTGCGCAAACTAATAACGTTGCTAATATTTGATCGGTAGAATACCGTAGCTGCAGGTTTCGAAAATGCAAAATTATAGGTGCGTACTAAATCACCTGTATAGTTGAATGTCCCTAGTCCAAAACCAACTTCCGAGCGTTGACTTAGCATCTGTTGAGCATTTGCGCATTCCATCCCAAGCCATAGGCAAACTACTACCCCAAAAGTTAAGAAGGCTTTCAGGCGCATTCTATCTGAATTTTGCTTTGTGGAAGGTGGCTCCCAGTATGTAGGTAAGGCGTAAAGTTGTTACCATGTAAATATCGCGATCACTTTTCGAACCTCTTACATTGTCAGGATACTCACGGCCATAGCCAGGAATAGTATTATACGTATTTCCATCTCTTCCAACATACGGTTCTTCTGCCGGGCGATCAGAAGCTGGCAATTCGCCACCTCTATACGACATTGATCGGGCTAAATCAGTACTAAAGACTCCTAAATCAACATAATTTCGACTAACATCATCTAAGTAGTCCGTAAATGTGTAGCGGAATCCAAGATCAGCCCATAAATCCATTACTTCATTCAGTCTAAAACGAGCTCCTATACCAAATGGAATTGCCACTTGAAGTTTACTGTAGGGTTTTATTCCATAATTAGCATCTGTAGGCTCCAATGTTGAGTATTGACCCTCAGTCCCCAAAGGTCTTAAATCCACCCACTCACCAGTAGATGTTTGTGCCTGTGGATTATGTAAAAATCCAGCCACACCAACATACACATAAGGTGTCCATTTTACACGACTAATGTACGTGGCATCATTTTCAAATAAGTCAAAATAAGCAACCACCGAAAGTTCTTTAATTCTGTTTCTAAAGGATAAGTTTCTATAGTAACGAAACTTACCATTGTCTTGGTCTGCAAGGTCAGCAGATTCTGTATCGGCTCCCTTAAGGGTACCATACATAAACTGTGCTTGCAGAGAATATCGGGGTCCAAAGCGGTGTGTAAAGGAAAGACCTAATGCTGGCCGAGTAAAAGAGATATCTGTGCTGACGCGCTGAGGCTGCGGGGCAATGTCTCCATAATAATTTAATGCACTTACAGAAAAGCCAAATGCGTTGTAGATTTTGTTTTTACCAAATCCCGCCTTCTTTCCTCTAAAACTTGCGATTCGTTTATTGTTTTTCTTAATCGCTTTCCGGTTAAATTGAGCAGCAGCTTCGTGTGATAGCCCCGCAATCAAAAACAAACAAACGACACCAAATAGTAACTTCCTCATGCACAGAGATTTTTGCCAGTTACAAACTTATTAAAATACCACGATAATTAAGAGTCCTAATTGCGAATATCAAGCCCCCAATTAAGTTTTTGTCTCAAGGTATTGAAATAATGATGACCTGGGAGTTGTACCAATTTAACATTAAATCGCTCTTTTTTCAGTTTCAGTTTTACCGTTTCGTCCACAGTTTCAAAGCGAGAATCGAGAGAAACCAAATACTTTTTACTTCTGCCTTCAATTTCAAAAGCCATCTCTGACTTATCTGAAATAACTATAGGTCTGGTACCAAGGTTATGCGGGCTAACGGCAGTAATAATGAAGCTTTCGGATTTAGGGTAAACCAATGGCCCACCACAGCTCAAAGAATATCCGGTAGAGCCTGTGGGAGTAGAGACAATAATTCCATCAGACCAATACGAGTTCAACAATTCACCATCCACATACACGTGCACTGTGATCATCGATGAAGTGTCCTTCTTCATGATGGTAAAATCATTCAAAGCAAAGTTGAGTGGCTCGAAAAGTTTAGTGGAAGAATTCAACCTTAACATCGTGCGACTTTCTTCTTTAAAGTTTCCTGTAAAGAGATTTTCAAGCGCACTATCAATATCATCACGGCTTGTGGTTGCCAAAAATCCTAAGCGACCTGTATTAATACCCAACAAAGGAATTTCGGTTTTACCGATATAGGTAACTGATTCAAGCATAGTGCCATCACCACCTAATGAAAAAAAGAAATCGAGACTACGAAGGCTATCTCCCGCTTCAAATGTTTTGAATTTGAATTTTTCGAGTATTGGAGATTTTACCTGCTTGACAAATTTTGATGACAACCAGATTTCTGCCTTGCGTTGAGTAAGTTGCTCCAGCGTTTTTTCAATAAACGGTGCTGATTTCCCGTGAAAGTCTCTGCCGTGTATCCCAATGCGCATATCTTTCTTCGGTTAGATATCGAGATAGCGAAGTAACATATCGATCTTATCTTTTTCTCCTGTGTCTTGTTGCACTTCATGATAGCGACCTATGACCCGATATCCGAACCGCTCGAGTGTAGCAACAATGCGCGTTAATTCTTCCTGATTAATTTTTAGGGTTAGCTTGATCTTCCCTTTATCCATCGGGTCTTCGATCATGATACTGCTAATCACCTTTGCATTATTTTCTTCAATGTATCGGCTTATTTCAGCAAGCGAATAATCAATCAAATCCATTGACAAAACAAGAATGCCGCCAGGCATTTGCACCGAAGCGGTTTGGGCAAACGAAATCATTATGTCCTGAACTGTGATCACGCCAACATAGTGTTGCTCTTCGTTGAGCACAGCAACAATCTGAAGTTTGTTATCGCCTGCTACTTTTAGAATATCATAAAAATGTGAGTCAAGTGCCACAGAACATTGCTTCCCCACTAAATCAAAATCAGCTAGCGTGCGCTCAATGTCATTTGTTTCTAAAATGATTTCTTCTGAAATAAATCCTAGCAACTTTCCATCCTCCACCACAGGTAAATGCAAGCAACGAAATTCTTCCATCCACACGATCGCCTTATGCGCATCGTCAGTGACTTTGAGCGGAGGAATCATGTGGTTGATTAACTCTTCGGCAATCATTCTATTAATTTTTGTTCACTAAAAAATCCTCTACCATTTCATTGAATTTTTGTGGATGTTCCATCATAGGAGCATGGCAACATTTGTCAATGAATTTCAATTCAGAATTTGGGATCAAGCGATTAAATTCATGACCAACCATAGGCGGTGTTATAGTATCGTTCAATCCCCAAATCAATAAAGTAGGAACGTTAATATTTGGCAATTCAAGTGCAAGGTTATTGCGTTGGGCCGATTTAGCTATCGCAACAATGCGCATACATTTTGGAATGCTTCGTGTTGTTTCAAAAACCTCATCAACTAATTCTTTCGAAGCAACGGTTGGATCATAAAATGTATATGCAACACGTTCATGGATGTAATCATAACTTCCTCTGCGCGGGTAGGAACCTCCCATCGTATTTTCAAATAAACCAGAACTACCCGTGAGAACAAGTTTTGAAACCTTTTCGGGATTTGCGAGCGTATATAAAATTGCAATGTGCCCGCCCAGCGAGTTGCCCATGATCATCATGCTGTCCAGCTTCTTCATCGCAACAAATCGCTCCGTAAATTCAGTAAGACCTTGCAGACCCGCTTCCTTAATTGGCATTTCGTAAATAGGAAGCAAAGGGATGATTACCCTAAAATGTTTTGAATAATGGTTCACCACACCTTCCCAGTTGCTAAGCGCGCCAAAGAGGCCATGAAGAAGCATTAACACAGGTCCTTCCCCCTCATCTACATACTTAAAATCACTTTCTTGTTTTACCTGTAAGGACATGTGCACCTAATTTGTGATAAGTAACTAAAAAAAATTGAACCTTAGAACTTGCTAAAGGTTTCTTTGAAAAATGGTAAAAAATCGCCAAAAAGGGAAGATATCTGTGGGGCAACCTTCGATATAACTCCATAAAGTTTAGAATCTGTCCCCCAATCCCTCACAATATCAATCTTAAATGACTCGGCAAGCCAAATAACGATACTAATGACGAAAGCGTATTTGATCAATCCAAGCAATGCGCCTGCCGCTGAATCAATTTGTCCGAGGAAGGTTTTATCTAAGGAATTTTTAATTCGCTTACCAATAAAGGTGACTGTTACCATTACTGCTAAAAAAATTAACGCAAAAGAAATATAGGGTAACACGGCTTTATCGGCATTGAATTTTTGCCCGAGATATTCAACGCCCAAAGCCATTAATTTAAAACCAAGAAATACGCCCAGTACAATCGCAACCAAAAAAAACAATTCCATCAGGAAGCCCCGCTTATACCCAAACACGGTGCCAACCAACAGAATGATTGCAAGAATAATATCTACTTTACTCAAGAGGCTAAAAGTTTTTTTACAATTTCTGAAATTAGTTTACCATCGGCCTTGCCTGCAAGTTGTTTTGTGGCCATGCCCATTACCTTACCCATGTCTTGCGGACCCTTAGCGCCAACTTGCTCAATTGTTCTCTTTAATTCAGTTGTTACTTCTTCTTCAGTAAGTTGTTTTGGTAAGTATCGACTGATTACTTCCAACTCCGCTAATTCCTTATCAGCTAATTCTGTTCTTCCTTCCTTCTGAAATATTTCTGCAGACTCCTTGCGTTGCTTAGCTGCTTTCATCAAAAGTTTACTTTCAACTTCCGAACTAACATCACCACTTACTCCTTTTTCTGTTTCGGCTAGAAGTATTAATGACTTAATAGAACGAAGTGCCGTAAGTTCTTCTTTATTCTTTGCCAGCATCGCTGACTTTATATCGGAATCAATTTGTTGTTTCAGGCTCATGATCAATTTTGTTTTAAATAACTTTGAGTAAAATTAGTTCTACTTTTAATGAGATAAAAATTTGATTGAATGACACGATTATCGGTCAATATAAATAAGATAGCTACGCTAAGAAATGCCCGTGGTGGAAACAACCCCGATGTAATAAAAACTGCTTTGGATTGCGAGCGGTTTGGAGCGCAAGGAATAACCGTACATCCGCGACCAGATGAACGCCACATCCGTTATGCGGATGTGTTAGAGTTAAAGAAAGTTGTTACCACCGAATTTAATATTGAAGGGTATCCGGATGAACGCTATTTGAAACTAATCCGCGAGACAAAACCAGAACAAGCTACTCTTGTTCCGGATGGTCCTGATGCCATCACCTCCAATGCAGGATGGGATACGGTGAAGAACAAAAAATTCTTAACAGAAGTTATTGAAGAAATAAAATCGATTGGCGTTCGGGTTTCTGTTTTTGTTGACCCGGTCACTCAACACATTGAAGGTGCAAAAAATGTTGGTGCCGATCGGATTGAACTTTATACCGAACCCTATGCATCACACTATCATCACAACAAAGAAGCGGCTGTAAAACCCTATGTTGAAGCCGCTCGTGTTGCCCAAACATTAGGCTTAGGTATTAATGCCGGTCACGATTTAGATTTATATAATCTCGCTTTTCTAAAAAAGTCAATCCCCACGATTGACGAAGTTTCCATTGGGCATGCACTCATCTGCGATGCCCTTTATCTCGGATTAGAAAATACCATTCAACTTTATTTGAGACAGTTGAAGTGATTTACAAGGTTTTTCTATTTTGATTTAAGAAACACGGGGTATGGCGAAGTTAGAAAACCTAATAAAACTGATTTTTTGTTAAAAGAAATATTCTTAAAATTGTTTTAATTAGTTTTGTGGTTCTATATGACAAAAAAATACCAAAAGTCTCCACTGACAGAGGTAGTTGCTCAATTCAATTTTATACCCTCTAGTGAATGGAACGGGACTATTCCTGGGATTATTTACGGGACAATAAAAAAGGATTTTCCAATTATTAAGCAAAGGCAAGGGATGATCGGGATTCAAATACCGACTTCAGATAGAAATAAAAGAAAAATTGAACCAGTTGAATTAGTTCAATTTTGGAACAATGAAAACAATTTGCTTGTTCAATCTGGGAAAGACATTATTACTATTAATGCATTAAAGCCCTATCCTACATGGGAGAAATTTTATCCACATATAATAAAAACATTCAATGCATACCGTAAAATAGCCGAACCAAAAGGACTTTCGAGAGTTAGTTTGAGATATATTAATTCTATAGAAGTAGCAACTAAGAATTTCAAATTTGAAAATAACTTTCAATTTGATATACCTAAGCCAAAAAACCTGAATCAAGACCTTAGATATTTTAATACTCATTTTGAATATAATCTTAATGATTGCGATGTCATCTCTCAAAAGATTGCAAACGCTGCATCTCCTAATAAAAACTCAAAAGTGATTATCCTAGAATTAGAGGTGATTATGAATAAACTAGATGGGCTTAAAATTAATGATGTTGAAAGTTGGCTGGAAAAATCACATCAAATAATCAACGACACTTTTGAAGCGTCAGTTGCGGAATCACTAAAAGAATTATATAAGTAAACATATGATCGGGACATCCGTTACTTCAAATCCATATAATCTTGAGGCTAATTGGGCTCATGGAACATCAATTGCCTTTGATAATTCTGACGACAAAGAATCAGAGTTTTACAATTATTTAGGAACAGACATTTCTCTTGAGAAATATTCTGAAGTTGAATCCTTAAATCAAAAATTTCATTTTGATTCAGAAAATGTAGATACCTTCCTTATAGGAAATTCTTCATTAATAAACTTTCTTCAACGAGCTCATCAACAATTATCAAAGATATTACCTGGCTCATTGCTCCTATTAGAAGTTGCAAATGATTACGAGGTTGATGAATGGAAAACACTATTTATCTATGTTATCAATAATATTCAGGACAAATCCTTTGATAAAAAACTTGATGACTTCATTCTTAATTGGATGTTCATGGAAGATCCTTCAATCAGAAAACTTGTGACGATTAAAGAAATCTGCTAACTATGGCTTTCGATTGGAAAGAGTATATCAAGTTTTCTGAGGAATTATACAACTCAAAAACGGATGAGGCTTCTTTACGGTCAGCTATAAGCAGAGCATATTATGGTGCCTTTGGAACTATTCGCCCATATTGTATCAGCCGATTTAATATCTCATCTAAAAGTAATCCAGAAATCCATAGAACAATAATTGAGAAGCTTAAGACCTCCGGAAATAAGTTAGAATATTCTACAGGAAATATTCTTAGTTCGCTAAGAGACGATAGAAATAATGCAGATTATTCAAGTCAATTTAATATAACAAAATCTTATGTCAATAAGGCTATTTCGAATAGCAGAAGTGTTATTTCGAATTTTGAAACATTGAAAAAGGAGGATGTCTAAAAACTCTAGTATAAAGCTATAAGCTTTAATATCTCCAACTTTTTACATCAGCACCTATAGGCGCACTCTCCTGAATGCGTTTTAGAATTTTTGGAAGATACATTGTGTTGTAGCGCAAGCGCGAAACATAATTTGGATTTTCCTGGTCTCCATTCCAGCAATGCTCAGCACGATCACCATAATCTACTTCCCCTTTGTAAAAGGGGGTCTGAGTTTTCTTTAGGAAGTTTTCCATCAAATACACCGCGTTGTTCAAGTAATAATTATCCATATCTCCACAATAGATATGGATTTTCCCTTCGAGCTTAGGGCCTAATGTGTTCCAATCGCGCTCAAGGATGTAGCGTAAATCATAATTCTCTTTCCAATATTCGGCAACGCTCTTATCAATCTCACCGGTTTCTTTATTAAAGATTCTTTTCGGGTATCCATCCTCTCCTTGCGGAGAGTATACTGCTTCCCAAATATCTCATTGTTGCCCACTTCGTGATTTAGTACCTAGAGCCAACTCATAATGATTACTTTCTTCCATGGTGTTTTGAATTTGCCCCAGGTAATTGCGATGGGCCGGGCGTGGAAGTTTTTTAAAATCACTATCATACCAATATGCGTTTTTGTCTTTATAAATATCTACTAAACAAAAAGCACGAAAGTCAACAGGATCGGGGCATGCAGCAAAGCACCCATTGAAATCATCCGGATAAAACATTTGTACTGCGAGCGCTTCCCAGCCACCTGTTGACCCACCATAGGTAAAGCGCGCCCAGCCTTCGCCAATGCCTCTAAATTGTTTTTCAATTTCAGGTACTAATTCCTTCATAATCGCATCCCCATAAGGGCCCAGGTTGGCAGAGTTTACTGCATACGAATCATCATAATAAGGATTAGCATGTTGTATTTCAATAACCAGAAAGCGAGGAAATTCTTTGCTGGACCATTGTTTGTAAAAATTATAGGCTTCTTTTTTTTCAAATTTATTGTATCCATAAATCCCAAACCGAGCTGTATAATCAGTTGTATCCATATCAGCTGGTGGTGGTTCGGTACTAAATCCTCCGAAGTCGCTGGGAAAATGACCGTGATAAATCATGAGTGGATAATGTGCTTCCGGATGTTCATCAAAGCCTTCGGGCAAAAGCACGTGCGCGCCAATAAACATGGGGCGCCCCCAAAACTCAGTTAGTAATTTACTTTGAATCCTTATGTGCTTAACATATTTGGAATCCGCAGGCTCTGGCAGCGCATCTATCTTTTTATCCATCCAAATCTTTATCGTTTCACTTTTTGATTGATCAACAGAAATTTTTTGAGGTGCACTATAAAAATTTCCAGGCTTGCGGTTCCATTGTTGCCCTTCACCTTGATCGGGTGGGAGTTTTACTGTCTTGCCATTTTTTAAATTAAATGTTTCGTAACGGTTGATTAATGCCTGTACAAAATATTCGCCTTTAGGAATATTTACTAGCGATCGGACCGGAAATCCAAATGTGTTTTCTTCGGTGAGAACGATTTCTGTTCCAGGCTTCATGCCCTCAACATCAATACCAAAAACGAGTTGTGTGGTAAGGCCATCATTTATTTGAAAGCGTGGTTCCGATTTATCATTATTTGCCAATAGCAACAGCAATCGCCCATCTTGGGCTTGATCGCTCATTTCTTGTGTGAATGAAATTGAAAATTTCAACTTACTTTTTTGGTTTAACTTCGTGCAGCCGATACCAAAGCAAAGGAGCATAATAAAGAAGGGGGCAAGGTGTTTCATAAGAGGAAATAGGTTACGTGCAAGGAAGGTAAGGTGAAGGATGCTTTTAAACTAAAAAGTTTCAACAAGCGGCAAAATGAGGTGAAAATTAGCGGCATGATTGCTTTTTACCGTGGCCTGAAATAAAGAACTTGTTATATTGCAACCACTTACGTGACTTATGACGATATACCTGATAGAGGACGATGCCATTTATGCGGACTTCATTAAGAAATCGCTCAGCAATAATGCTGAGTATGTCATTAATACTTTTTCTAGTGCCGAAGATGGTTTGGCGGCTCTTGCTAAAACTTTGCCCGAAGTCTTAATTATCGATTACAAACTGCCCGGCATGAACGGTATCGATTTGTATGAAAAAATAAAATCGCGGTTAACCGAAAAGAACAAAGTTGTCATGCTCAGTTCGCTGGATGACGGAAATATGGTGCTGAATTTTATTCAACGGGGTGTGCGCGATTATGTGATTAAAGACGAAAATGTAATTGATTCTCTTCAAGCTGTATTAAGTGGCAATGAAGATGATTATTATCTTTTTAATTAGCTGCCACTACTGATTTTTTCCTGACAATTGGTTCGTCACTTTTTTCAATCTTTATGATAAAAGTGGTGCCTTCTCCCAATTCGCTTTCACATCTCAGTTCACTCCCCATTTTATCTACCAATGCTTTAACAATGGCTAACCCCAAACCAGTTGAACTTTCGCCACCTGTTGGGCGAGCAGACAATCGTTGAAATTTTTGATACAATTTCTTTTGATCCTCTTTACTGATACCGGGTCCTTCATCTTTTACCCTAACTTCAAATGATGAGTTTATCTCTGCAATTGAAATGTAAATGTTTCTTTTCTCGGGTGAGAATTTGAGTGCGTTCGAGATAAGGTTTTCAAAAATTCTATAAATGTATAACTTATCAGCAAGCACCACAGCTTCTTCGGGTGCTTCAAAATGAATTTGAATATCTTTTTTTTCAGAAAGGGTTCTATAGTTTTTTATAAGCGACCCCAATATTGATGAGAGATTCAAAGGCTCTGACGCCAAGTCAATCCCTTGATCTTCTAGTCTTCGATTATCAAGTAAGTTGCGGATCATTCCTAATCCATCAGCAACAATCTGATGCATCTTACCAAGGTACTCAAGTTGCTCGCCTGTTAAGTTTACGTTGGTGATTTCAAGCAATTGAATGAGGGCAAATATTCTGTTAAATGGCCCTTTCAAATCATGCGAAACCAAACCTATCAGTTGCTGTTTTTCATGTACAAGCTCACCTACCTGCTTATTTCTTTTTTCCTGCTCTTGAATTTGTCTTTTTATTTCCCGGCTCTGCACCAGAATTAATTTATTTTTTTGCTTCAGGTTTAAGTAGGCACGCACCACAAGAAATATTACTATAAGTAGTAATACAATTAAAATAATGTTCAGGGTGTTTTCCATTAACCGCAAAAAGTATTAGGCTCTTCTAACAAAAGTACGGTATTACGGGCTACCCTAAAAATGAAAAAGGGGTAGTTGATTAGAGTTGGATTCTTCGCTCTTCTTTGTATTTAACGGGAACTTTAACAGTTATGCCATGCATTGCCACACGAACAAAACCAATGTATTGAATTTCATATTTCTTACCACCAATAAGGTTTATAATGGTATCAACCAGTCCTAGCTCTTTTAGTGAAAGGTGTGCCGTAAGCGGAACAGAAAAATCTGACATAGCAGGGATCGATAACTTTAAGTCTTGCCTGACTTTTGCAGAAAGTTTTCCATCTATCAGCACATCCACATGAATCTCTTTTAGTTTCATACGGACTTTGTTGGGATTGTTAAAAAGAGCCTCGGCAGTTAAAATCGGTTCTATTCCTTGTGCCTCCACAACAACATTTTTTACACCCTTAAAAACAATCTCTTCCTTGGGTGTGCATGAGATTAATGCGCACGCGCTGATCAATCCGACAAGAAAAAAGAAAAATGGTTTGCTAAAAGATTGCTTCATAAAAACTCAAAGTTAATTCCTGCTCTTAAATTCGCACCATGATTACTGATTTCTCCGATAAACTAAATGGGTTGGTTGATGGAATTGCTTTAGACGGCTTTTCCATTGTTGACGATTTCCTATCGCCCCAAGAAACAGACTCTATCTTAGAACTTGACGAATTCAGAAACAGTTTGTTACAATTTAAAAAGGCTGGTGTAGGTAATAGTGGCAATAAACAAATTAATGAGGGAATAAGAGGAGATTATATTCAATGGATTGATCGTGAAACTGCGCCACCTCCATTACTCAATTATCTTTCTAGGCTGAAAGAACTTATTGGCGCTGTAAACCAAGGTTTGTTTTTGAGCTTGAAGGACTATGAAGTACATCTTACCAACTACCCAACAGGAAGTTACTATAAGCGACATCTCGATCAGTTTAAAAAAGATGATCATCGCAAACTTTCTGTAATCTTTTACTTAAATAAAGACTGGAAAGAAGAAGAGGGTGGTCAACTCAGAATTTATCATCCAACCGGAGCGCGTGATGTGCTGCCCCTAGCGGGTCGGTTGGTTTGCTTTCGCAGCGATTTGTTAGAACATGAGGTGTTGCCAGCCACACGGCCTCGCATGAGTCTTACAGGTTGGATACTTGATCAATATGTTGACTTGAAACATTTATAGTGGATAGTATCCTTCTATTTTCTTTTGAAATTCTTAGTGCCTAATTTTAAAGTCTGTTGTTAATCTAACCTTACAAAATATTATGAGCTTCCGCGTTGAAAAAGATACCATGGGCGAAGTGCAAGTACCTGCCGATAAGTATTGGGGTGCCCAAACTGAACGATCACGCAACAATTTTAAAATCGGCCCCGAGGCAAGCATGCCCAAAGAAATTATTTATGCTTTTGGTTATCTGAAAAAAGCGGCTGCTATGGCCAATCATGAGTTGGGTGTGTTAGATGCCAAGAAAAAAGATTTAATAGGAACTGCTTGTGACGAAATAGTAGCCGGCAAATTAGACGATCAATTTCCACTGGTTATCTGGCAAACAGGCTCAGGCACGCAAAGTAACATGAACGCCAATGAAGTAATTGCTTATCGCGCACATGTTATTAGTGGCGGCAAGTTGACTGATGAGAAAAAAGTTCTTCATCCCAATGATGATGTGAATAAATCACAATCGTCTAACGATACGTTTCCCACTGCTATGCACATCGCATCGTATAAACAAGTGGTAGAAATTACCCTTCCGGGGATGCAAAAGTTACGCGACACGCTCGCAAAAAAAGTTGCAGCGTTTAAAAATATTGTAAAGACCGGGCGCACTCACTTTATGGATGCAACCCCACTTACACTTGGTCAGGAGTTTAGTGGCTATGTGCAACAGATTGATAATAGCATGCGGGCTATAAAAAATTCTCTTGATGTTGTACTTGAGCTAGCCTTAGGCGGCACAGCTGTTGGCACTGGATTAAATACACCAAAAGGGTATGATGTCTTAGTTGCTAAAAAAATCGCTGAGTTAACAGGCTATCCTTTTGTAACAGCACCTAATAAATTTGAATCATTAGCTGCTCACGATGCCATGGTTGAATTATCGGGTGCGTTGAAGCGCGCGGCTGTGTCGTTAATGAAAATCGGAAATGATATCCGCATGTTAAGTTCGGGACCACGCTCAGGCATTGGTGAAATTGTTATTCCCGATAATGAACCAGGTTCTTCTATCATGCCGGGCAAAGTAAATCCAACTCAACCGGAAGCTTTAACAATGGTATGTGCGCAAGTAATTGGTAATGATGTGGCGGTGTCCTTTGGTGGTGCGAATGGTCATTTTGAATTAAATGTTTTTAAACCGGTAATCGCAGCCAATGTATTGCAATCTGCCAGGTTAATTGGCGATGCGTGTGTTTCCTTTAATGATAAATGTGCTGTTGGTATTGAACCCAATTTGCCAATCATAAAACAACACATGGAAAACTCCCTTATGTTGGTGACGGCATTGAATACTCATATCGGATATGAAAACGCAGCAAAAATTGCCAAGAAGGCGCATAAAGAAAACAAAACACTACGAGCAGCCGCGGTTGAATTGGGCTTGGTAACATCAGAACAGTTTGATGAATGGGTGCGGCCAGAAAAGATGGTAGGAAGTCTCGATTAGTAAAACTTTCGGTAATTGGTTGAATCAAACTTTATTCTGAACACCTGAAAATACTCTTGAATGTATCGTTTTCAGAATATTTTCTTACTTTTATCTAATTATTAAACCCAACATAAATGAAAACTAAAGTTGTAGTACTTTGCCTGGCGCTGATTTTTTCCGGCATGCAAGTTTTCGCCCAGCTCTCCAAAGCGGAGAAAAAGGAATGGAAAAAGAAAGCCAAACAATACGCCAAGAATCCGGCTACCCTCAAAACTTTAACTGAGGAAAAGGTAGTAGCGGATACCGACAATGCCTCTTTAAAGAGCCAGGTTGGTACCTTAAATTCTCAAATCAGTCAGAAAAATTCACGCATTGCAGAACTGGAAGATCAACTTTCAAAAATGCGTGGTGATTTAACCTCTGCCCGTGCTGAGCTTGACCAATTGAAAGCAGCCCCTCCTGTCAATTCAATGGATTTTTCAAAGGGAGTTGTTTTTAAAGTTCAGATTGGTGCTTTCAAAAACAAGGATCTTTCAAAATACTTTGATAACAATCCAAACTTTGGTGGTGAAGCCACCGATAAAGGGGAACAAAAATTTACGATTGGTATCTTCCGCGATTACTGGGAAGCTGACAAGTTTAAAAAGTATATGCGCGAAATGGGTGTTAAAGACGCCTGGATTGTTCCCTTTAAAGATGGAGAGCGCGTGGATATTAAAGATGTGCTAGAGGGTGTAGTTGCAGAAAAGGCAGAAGCCTCTAAATAAATTTATCAAACCCTTGGAAAGGCAACGCAAACAGCGTTGCCTTTTTCTATTTTAGCCCTTGTCAATAGTATTCTTATTTTTGCCCGATGATGCGATTGGTGTGTTGTCTTCTTTTGGTGGTAAGCTGTCTTTCAACTTCAGCACAAATTCGATTGGAAAAACTTTTGCTTGCACATGGTGAAAAATATTTAATACAAGCCTCTGATATTTTAGTTGTTGATACATTGGTAATGGCCGATTCTTCTCAAATTATTTTGAATCGCGAAAAAAAAGATAACTATATCCATGCAAAAATCGCCATCATCGGCAAAGGATGTATAATCAATGGTGCTGGAATAAAGGGTGAGGATGGTGCAAATGGTACAAATGGTGCTGATCAGGCAAGCCCCTGCCGGCAAGGGGCAGTAGGCGTTGATGGAGCTGATGGCCTAACCGGAAAAAATGGAATTAATCTCTTTATGTATTCGGATGATATTCAGATTAACGGATCACTCACAATAAATGTAAATGGTGGAGATGGCGGACAAGGTGGAAACGGTGGACAAGGTGGTGGTGGTGGGCCTGGTACGCGAGTTTGTACCGGTGGTGATGGTGGACAAGGAGGGAGCGGTGCGCGTGGTGGAAATGGGGGCGATGGTGGTAACATTACAATAGATTGCAAGCGCTGTCCTGAATATCCAATTTGGTTGGGCAGCAAACTTTACATTAAAAATTATGGGGGCTTTGCCGGCTTGGGTGGTCAGGCCGGTCGTGGTGGACTAACTGGCTTGGGGCCGGTGCGCGATGGTAAAAATGGCATCCGAGGTTTCCATGGTGAAGAAGGTGTAGAAGGAAAAAACGGAGCCGTCAATTTCGATAAAAAATAACATGCAAAAGCGATGGATATATAAGCCCACACCCCCTGCTGAGGAAGTGGAGATGCTTAGTAATACCATCAATGTAAACACGCATTTATCAACCGTACTTTGGCAACGCGACATTCGCGATTTTGAATCGGCAAAAAAATTCTTCCGCCCTTCACTCGATCATCTTCACGATCCCTTTCTTCTTAAAGACATGGATAACGCTGTGGAGCGATTAAAGAAAGCGATTGACAATCAAGAAAAAATTTTAATTTATGGCGACTATGATGTGGATGGAACCACCTCTGTTGCTTTAGTGTATAGTTATCTCAAAAGCTTTTACCCGCATTGTGATTTTTATATACCCGATCGCTATGCCGAAGGATATGGAGTTTCTGAAGCAGGTATTATTTGGGCTGATGAAAACAAGTTCACACTAATCATTGCACTTGATCTGGGAATCAAAGCCTCTGACATGGTTACGCTGGCCAGTCATAAAGGAATTGATTTTATTATTTGCGATCATCACCTGCCTGGCCTTGAAATTCCAAATGCAGTCGCTGTGCTTGATCCTAAACAGGAAGATTGTAACTATCCATTCAATGAATTGAGTGGATGCGGCTTGGGACTAAAACTGATTGAAGCGTTTGCAAAACGATACAGAAAGCCTGAAGAGGTTTATGAGTTTTTAGATTTAGTAGTGGTTAGTATAGCTTCTGATATCGTTCCTATATCAGGTGAAAACCGAACGCTTGCTTACTTTGGATTACAAAAGCTAAATCAAAATCCAAGGCCGGGGCTTAAAGCACTCAAAGAAATTTCTGCTACCAAAGGTGACTTAGATATTTCAGGAATTGTTTTTACCCTTGGCCCACGCATCAATGCTGCAGGCAGGGTAGCCCATGCTAAAGGAGCGGTCGAGTTGTTAATCGCGCAAAGCGAAGAAGAAGCAAATTTGCTTGCCGAAAAGATAAATCTTAAGAACGATGTTCGTAGGGAGTTTGATTTGAGCATTACGGAAGAAGCTGTTGCCATGATTGAGGGCAATGAAACGCTGTTGAAATCAAAATCAACTGTTCTTTTTAAAGAAACCTGGCATAAAGGTGTAATTGGCATAGTTGCTGCACGGTGTGTAGAAAAATTTTACAGACCTACCGTGATCCTCACCGAATCGAATGGCAAACTTACCGGCTCCGCGCGCAGTATTAAAGATTTCGATCTTTATAAAGCGCTGGTTCAGTGTAATGATTTGCTCGACAAGTTTGGTGGTCATAAATATGCAGCAGGCCTTACCCTTGATCGAGAAAATCTGGAGGCTTTTCAACTACGTTTTGAAGAAATTGTCTCATCCTCTCTTACAGAAGAAATGAGAACCCCTGTAATAGAAATAGATACGCCCATTCAGTTTGATATAATGAATGCCAAGTTCAATAATGTACTCAAACAAATGGCACCCTTTGGACCGGATAATCATAAGCCTGTTTTCGAAGCAAGGAATGTTTTTGTTATGAACTCACTTTCAAGCTTTAAAGACAAGCACTTACGCTTTTTGATAGGCCAAGCAGGAAGCAACACGGTATTCAATGCGGTCGCTTTCGACTTAATGGAGCATTACGATCGGCTTGCTACCGGAGAATATTTTCGCATTGCATTTACGTTGGAAGAAAATACTTACAATGGAATGACTTCTCTTCAACTAAGAATTAAAGATTTTAAATTTGATTAACCATGGAACTGCGTGCTGAAAATTTGATTAAACGATACAAGAAACGCACGGTTGTTAACAATGTGTCAGTGCACGTAGCACAAGGTGAAATTGTAGGGTTGCTTGGCCCTAATGGTGCCGGCAAGACAACAACCTTTTACATGATTGTTGGCTTGATCAAGCCTAATGAAGGAACTATTTTTCTTGATCAGGAAAATATTACCGCGCTGCCCATGTACCAGCGTGCAAAAATTGGCATTGGTTATTTGGCACAAGAGGCATCGGTGTTTCGCAGCCTTACTGTAGAAGAAAATATTATGGCTCCGCTTGAAATGCGCGACATGCCAAAAAAGGATCGGAAAGAAAAAGTAGAAAAATTACTTGAGGAATTTAGCTTAACCCATGTGCGCAAGAGCCAGGGTATGGTACTTTCGGGTGGTGAGCGAAGACGAACAGAAATTGCAAGAGCACTTGCAGTGGACCCTAAATTCGTTTTATTGGATGAACCCTTTGCGGGCGTTGATCCAATTGCCGTTGAGGAAATTCAGGGAATTGTTTCACGGTTAAAAAAGAAGAACATTGGTATTCTTATCACCGACCACAATGTAGACGAAACCCTTTCTATCACCGATCGTGCTTATTTGATGGTGGAAGGAAAACTTTTCAAAGCAGGTACAGCCGAAGAACTTGCCAATGATCCATTGGTGCGCAAAGTATATCTAGGTCAAAACTTCCAATTACGAAGATCCAAATCTGCTAGTTAATTTTCTCCTGCAGACTATCATAAATCAATTATCAAACACTTTATCAACCCAACCTTTTGCATTCTAATAACTAACTCTATTTTTGAGTTTCTATGCAAATCCTAAACTCTATTCTCACCTGGGTGATGAAAAAGCGCATTCACCAGATTGAGCTTTTTAAAAAATACCCACACGAAGTTCAGGAAGAAGTATTGAAAAGACTGCTGGCTACTGCCCGATATACAGAGTTTGGTCAAAAGTATGCCTTTGACGATCTCATGCATTATGAAGACTATAAAAGGCGTGTTCCTATTCACACCTACGAGCAATTATTTCCCTACATCAATAGGCTCATGCATGGTGAGCAAAATGTTCTGTGGCCTTCCGAGGTCAAATGGTTTGCTAAATCCAGCGGCACTACAAACGACCGCAGTAAATTTATTCCAGTAACAACCGAAGCGTTAGAAGAATGTCATTTCAAAGGGGGCAAAGATTTGCTTTCTATTTATGTAAATAATTTTCCGGATACTCAGATTTTTTCTGGTAAAGGATTGGCCGTTGGGGGTAGTTCACAAGTAAATGAGTTTGATCCATCTTCTACTTCCCGATACGGAGATGTTTCAGCGGTAATCATGCATAACCTGCCCCCGTGGGCACAGTTTATTCGAACCCCGAGTTTGGAAGTTGCTTTAATGCAAAATTGGGAAGAGAAAATTGAGCGACTCGCACAGGAAACGATCAGTACAAATATTACACACATTGCCGGAGTTCCCACATGGACGGTTCTTCTGTTGCAGTATATCCTGGATAAACAAAAGAAAGATTCGGTGTTAGAAGTGTGGCCAAATCTTGAGGTGTTCTTTCATGGAGCGGTTGCATTTGCACCTTACAAAAAACTTTTCCGATCAATTATTCCCAGCGATCAAATGAAATATTGGGAAACCTATAACGCAAGTGAAGGTTTCTTTGGAATTCAGGATCAACCCGATTCGGAAGATTTACTTTTGATGCTTGACTATGGCGTGTTCTATGAATTTATTCCGGTAGAGGAATTAGATAAAGAATATCCGGATGCAATTTCGCTGGCAGATGTTGAGGTGGGAAAAAATTATGCCATGGTAATTACTACCAATTCCGGACTGTGGCGATACAATATTGGTGACACCGTTAAGTTCACAAGCATTGCTCCGCATCGCATTCGAATTACGGGTCGTACTAAACATTTTATA
This sequence comes from Cyclobacteriaceae bacterium, assembly GCA_041742535.1. Taxonomy (GTDB): domain Bacteria; phylum Bacteroidota; class Bacteroidia; order Cytophagales; family Cyclobacteriaceae; genus ELB16-189. The sequence continues at coordinate 30,763 of JBGSIM010000119.1, forward strand.
AATGCTTTTGGCGAAGAAGTGATCATTGAAAATGCGGAGTTTGCAATCACTAAAGCTTGCGAACAAACAGGTGCAGTGATTGATAACTACACAGCGGCTCCTATCTATCTTCAAAAATCTAAACAAGGTGGCCACGAATGGATCATCGAATTTAAAACTGCCCCAGGGGACATGAGTGAGTTTAATCATGTGCTAGATAAAACCTTGCGCGAAATAAATTCTGATTACGATGCTAAGCGTGCACATGATATTGCTTTGGTAGCACCGACTATCCATTCTGTTGCCGAAGGCACCTTTTACAACTGGATGAAAAAGCGTGGAAAGTTAGGTGGTCAGAACAAAGTGCCCCGCTTAAGTAATTCTCGCGAGTTTGTGGATGACATTCTTGCGATGATAGCCTCAGCTTGATTAACTTTTCGTAGTTTTCTTACAGTCCTTAATTTTTCTATTATGAATATGAAAAGAAGTATATTCCTTCTCATTATCTTTTTATCGTTGGCGTGTGTTGTTTATGCACAAACTAAACAGCCAATTGTTGCAAGTGATCTTATGAAGATCACGACAGCGAATCAACTTCAAATATCACCCGATGGTTCAAAGGCAGTAATGGTTGTTACTAGAAAGGCAGTCAAAAATGAAAATGACCATTACTATACCCGTAACTTATATCTACTCGACTTAAACACAAAAACTGATCCTACTCAATTAACCTTTGGTGATAAAAATGATGGCCAGCCACAATGGTCTCCGGACGGAAAACAAATTCTGTTTGTGCGCAGTGATGGCGAGCGATCACAATTATGGCTGCTGCCCCTGAGTGGAGGCGAAGCACATGTTATAACAAGTTCAGAAAATGGTGCTAGCAATCCACAATGGTCACCCGATGGTAAAAAGATTTTATACTCAACCAATATTCCATTTTCAAAGATTGAAGGAAAGACTCCGTGGAGTTATGAAAGACCCGGTCGCACTCAAGGTGATGAGCCTAACTTCAGAGCACTAAAAACAGACGAACGAAAGAAAGTTGCAAACAGTCCTGATGGTTCGTTGGAAGAGGTGAGAGCTTGGCTTGCAAAAAACGCCTTCGATAATAATCCGCGCGTTCTTGTTCGGCAGGATTTACAAGGTGAGATGAATCTTCAACCAGAAGAAAGTTTTTCGCACTTGTTTGTTAAAACCTTAGACAGCGATGAGAAAGACATTCAACTCACACAAGGTTTTCAAGATTTTCAAGGAGCTGATTGGTCGCCAAATGGAAAAAGTATTATCTGCCATTCGCGTGTTTATAAAATTCATCCCGATCGCGAAAGAGAAAGCGACCTTTGGGTGATTGATGTAGCATCAAAAACTGCTAAAGAATTTTTAACCTGGCCGGGATATAGTATTTCCAATGCGACTTATTCGCACGATGGAGCACAAATCTCTTTTTATGCTACTTCCGTAGAAAATCGTCACGCAACTCAAACGCAATTAGCTATTGTTTCATCAACAGGAAGCAAGCCCGCAATTTTAACTGCATCACTAGATCGCGATATAGGCAGTAACATTTGGTCAGCCGATAATAAGACTATTTATTTCTCAGCGCAAACTGAAGGCGATATTCCATTGTTTAGTGTTCCTGTTAAAGGAGGAGCCATCACAAAAATTTTAGGTGATAATAATGGAATAAATGATTTCGATTTGAAAGGCGATAAGGTAGTGTATGCAATCACAGAGATGAAAAATCCGTGGGAAGTTCATCTATTAAACCTTAAGGACCTGCCTACCGGACAGGCAGGTAAATCAACGCGACAACTCACACAGTTAAATGAAGTGTGGTTAAAAGATAAAACCGTAATCATTCCTAAAGAGTATTGGCTTACGCGACCCGATGGAACCAAAGTTCAATACTGGGTAATGGAACCGGTTGGTAAAAAAGATGGAACAAAATATCCGACTATTTTAAATATTCATGGTGGTCCATCTGCTATGTGGGGACCTAGTGGTTTTTCGATGTGGCATGAATATCAACTTGAAAACAGTTGGGGTTATGGAGTTGTGTACTGCAATCCTCGCGGCAGTGGTGGCTATGGCGATAAATTTAAAAAAGGAAATTTCAAAGATTGGGGCACGAGTCCCGCCAATGATATCCTCGCATCGCTTGATGAAGCAATGAAACAACATAACTGGATTGACAAAGATCAATTGTTTGTTGAAGGCGGAAGTTATGCAGGCTACATGGTAGCTTGGATAATAAGTCATGATAATCGCTTTAAGGCAGCTAATGCACAACGTGGGGTGTATGATCTCACAACGTTTATGGGTGAAGGCAATGCGTGGAGATTAGTCCCCGATCACTTCGGTGGTTATCCTTGGGAACCTAAAACCAAAACTCTTTTAGATTCTGAATCTCCACTCACTTACGTGGATAAAATCAATACACCGTTTTTAATCATTCATGGCGATCAGGATTTGCGCACCGGAGTTATTCAATCTGAAATGCTATACAAAAGTTTAAAGATTTTGAATAAACCTGTTGAATACATTCGCTATCCAAAGGAAGGCCATGAATTAACGCGCAGTGGTAACCCAGGAAGAATGATGGATCACATGCTGCGTGTGATTGAATTCTTTGAACGGTTCGTAAAGCACCCGGAAATGCCAGCAGCAGTAGCTAGATAATTTACTTAGGCTTTTTGAGATTGAAAATATTGAAGGCCAATCGGCAAAGGCGCGAAAAGACAAACACCAAAATATTTTTATTTCAACATTTTTGATGCTTCTTACATAAGTTAAAAACGATAGATCTAATTTTAAATTATTACACACATTATGATAATAGAAGTTAACACCGACCGAAACATTGAAGGAAGCGAAAGACTCATTGACTATTGTAAATCAACTCTTGAGGCTGAGTTTGATCGATTTAGCGAACATATTACCCGCGTTGATGTGCACTTTCGTGATGAGAACGGTGCCAAGGGTGGCGATGATGACAAACGCTGTCTTATCGAAGCAAGACTGAAGGGATTAAATCCGGTAACCACCAGCAACCACGCTTCTAACCTTGACGATGCGTTGAGCGGTGCAATTGATAAGATGTCCTCTCTACTGGATAGTACTTTATCTAAATTGCGTAAACATTAATTTATTCGGATTTAGATAATTGAGAGGAAATGAATTTTTAAAATCCTTTTATCTATCGTTCGCCATTACAAATGGCGAACGAGCTGCATAACAAAGTAGTTATTGCTACATGATGCTTGCGGCTTGAGCGTGAATAAAAAACCACGAATCAATATTGCACTGCGATGACCGTTCGTCATTGCATAGGATGAACAGCCGCGCATACAATTACAGTTAAATTCCAGCAATACTTACTTCTTCGCGCTGAGACAATTATTAATAGTTTTGCTAAAATTGAGTGAAATCAAATTGTCTCGTCATGAAAAATGGTATTCGATTATTACTGCTGGGTGTTTTGGTGAGTCTCTCTGCTCACGCGACTGCTCAGGATACGCTTACCCTCAAGAATGGGGATAAACTTAAGGGAGAGATAAAATCACTCAATAAAAGTGTGTTGACAATTGAAACAGATTATTCCGATTCGGACTTTAAAGTGGAGTGGGAAAATGTTACTGCTATTAGCAGCAATCGAAAATATAATATCTTCTTAAGTTCAAGGGAAAAAATTTACGCGTCACTTAGTGATTCAACAGTAACTGGATTCGCTTTTCTCGTGCATGAAGGAGTCGTTCGTAAAGTCAAGTTGAGTGAAATTGTAATCATTGATCCCATCAACGAATACTTTGCTGATCGATTCAATGCGAGTATCAGTTCAGGCCTTACGCTTACGAAGGCTAACAACTCAAAGCAGTTTTCTACACGAGCAACGATATCTTATCATACTGTAAATTGGCACCTGAGTGGGAATTTTAATGATACCCGGAATGAACAAGATGATGTTGAGCCTATCAGACGAACTGATGGGAGTGGGAATTTTTATTACCTCTTTTATAAGAATTGGTTTGGGGCCATTAATTATGATTTTCTAAGCAATACAGAACAACAAATTAAATCTCGTAGCACCCAAACATTTGCAATCGGAAACATGATTATAAGAAATAATAAACTTTACTTTTCGGGAAGTGCGGGCCTTACCTTTAACCGGGAGAACTATTATAACGAAACTGAAATATTGAATACCAGAGAAGGATTTATGGGAGCTGAATTTAATGCGTATGACATTGGAGATATTAACTTTCTTAGCAAGTTAAGTTATTACCCAAGTTTTACAGAAAGCAAACGTAACCGGATAAATTTTTCGGTGGATGTAAAGTATGATTTCCCACTTGACTTCTTTATTAAAGTTGGATACACACTAAACTTTGATAGCAACCCTCCGAATGATGGTGCAAAACAAGACTATGTTTTTCAAACCACACTAGGCTGGGAATTCTGACCGATGGGTTTTTTAATAGAGCATCAAGCTCTTAAACATTTATTCAACGTAAAGCACCAATCCTTTTAAGTATTCACCGATACAAAGAAACCGGATGGATAAGCTATTCGGGATTTGCAATCCCGAATCAATGATCAATGGATTTTAAAATCCCTTTATCTATCGTTCGCCATTACAAATGGCAAACAGCAATTAGATCATATGCCACACGTAAATGAATTTTTTGAGCGGGCTGCAAAGCATCCTGAGGTATAAGGCGCAGTGATTAAGCAATCTACTCCACATAAAGAACCAAGCCTTTTAAATATTCACCTTCACGGTGAAAAAGAGAAACAGGATGATCAGCTGGTTGCGATAAATGATGTAGCACTTTTACTTGTCTGCTTGCTTGAATAGCAGCAGAAACAATTGTATCGTAAAACAGTTGGCTATCCACTACTTGCGAGCAGGAGAACGTAAAAATGATTCCGCCAGATCGAATTGCCTTCATGGCTTCAGCATTAAGCCGCTGATACCCCTTTACAGCTTGGTGCCTTGCGTCTTTATGTTTGGCAAAAGCGGGAGGATCGAGAATGATTAAATCATACACATCTTTCTTGTCCTTCAAAAAATCAAAAGTATCGCTGGCAAAGCATTGATGTTGGTCCGGATCAAAACCATTAAGATCCAAATTTTTTCTGGTCAATGAGATTGCCTTTTCCGATGCATCTACAGAATGAACCAACTTAGCTCCACCTTGAAGTGCGTACACTGAAAATCCGCCTGTATAGCAAAACGTGTTTAACACTGTCTTACCTTTAGCCATCTCGCCTAACAGCTTTCTGTTCTCCCGTTGATCAAGAAAAAAACCTGTCTTCTGTCCTTCCTCCCAATCAACATAAAATTTATTTCCATGCTCAGCTACGATATGCGGAACCGCAGCCATTCCCAATAAATATTCACTTTCGGATTTTTCAGTAATTGATTTATTATACACTGCCGACAACTTGAGTGAGCGAGCTTCAAAAACTTTTTGAAGAGCCTCGGCAATTAATTTTCGATCGTTCTGCATACCAAAAGAGTGAGCTTGCACAATTGCTACATCGTGATAAAGATCAATTACTAATCCAGGCAATCCATCGCCTTCTCCATGCACTAAACGATATGCGTTCGTTTGTTCCGATGCCACACATGTTTCTAGTCGTTGATCTAACGCTCTTCCTATTTTATCTATATAAATGGTTTCGCTGGGTGCTGTTGGACCGAATGTAATTATGCGAACGGTGATGGATCCTTTTTGATAATGGCCAAAACCAAGGGTTGTCTTCTTAGCATCTTGCACTTCTATCCATTCACCATCTTTTGGGTCTCCTGTTGTTTGTTGAATGGCTCCGGAAAAAATCCACGGATGAAAACGTTTTGCGGAATGGTCTCGTCCTTGTTTTAATGTTATTGTCCCTTGAATTTTCACCCGCTTAGTTTTAAATATTATGTCTTGACAAAAAGCAAAGTTACTTAAGGGTATCTCTAAAAACCTAAAACATAACAGTCATTCAGAGGGAGGTACGACCGAAGAATCTGCTTTTTTCTCCGAATAGTGAGATTCTTCGCTCACGCTCTGAATAACGACTGAGGTTTTTAGAGATGCCATTAATATATTTAGCCCTTAAATTTTTAAGGTCATGAAGATATCAAGTGCTTTTATAATGTTAACAATAGTCAGTTTTTCTTGTACAGAAAAAGATTCAGCTTCGTCAATCAATTCAGGAAATGAAATCACGGGCATACCAGCCGGGGCAACTCAGGAAGAATTTTCAGACTCACCGGGTTTAATAAAAGTAACAGTAAATGATAATAATGGAAAAGTTACTACTTCCGGATTATATCGCAATAAACAGCGGGAAGGTTCGTGGGTAGAGTATTATCCAAGTGGATTAACTAAATCAATCACTACCTATATCGATGGAAAGAAAGAAGGAGTAACTCTTGAGTTTAATGATAACGGACAATTGTCAAAACGCATTAATTTTCATCTCGACCAATTAGATGGAGATTATCGCGAATTCAATTATACAACCGTAAAAGAAGAACGCTTTTATAAAAATGGTAAGTTGGAAGGAACTGTAAAAATATATTATCCCGATGGCAAGGTGATGGAAGAGGGTTTGTATAAAAATGGCATCCGCGATGGCATCTCAAAATGGTATGACCAACAAGGGAATGTTACTATTGAGTATGAATATCAGAATGGGGTACTCATAAAAAAGTGAAATTTTGTCAGGTAAACTGAACCAAAATAGCAGTATCTCTCGTTTTAAATCCACTGGCATTTCTTTTGAGATGGGGATAGCAATGAGCAGAGTGAAAAAAATCAGAATGATTATTCAACTTTTATTTACCGAAGAACATCTTACTTCGGTTAAAAAATTTTAACCTTAAATTGTATAATTTCTATGAAACGATTCGGATCAATTTTGTTGGCTGCGGTGTTGGGAAGTGTAATTACCATCGTGGCCTCGCAATGGCTGGCAAAAGACCAGCAACAAGGAGTTAGGATTGAACATGTTAATGGGGTTCCTACTTCGCAAGTAGCGTATCAGGTAAACGAACAAGGGCAACTAGTGCCATTAGATTTCACAGGCACAGCAGAAAATGTAACCAAAGCGGTAGTTCATATCCGATCTACGCAAGAAAGAACAGCGCGTGGTAACTCTCAGATACCTGAGCAATTTCGTTATTTCTTTGATGGACCAGGCGAAAGCCAAGGACCTCAGCAAAGCACAGGCTCAGGAGTTCTTATTAATAAAAACGGATACATTGTTACGAACAACCACGTAGTGGATGGTGCTGAGATTGTGCAAGTAACTCTTTATGATAACCGCGAATTAAAAGCTGAAGTTATTGGAACCGATCCTGATACCGACTTAGCGGTAATTAAAATAAATGAAAAGGATCTTCCTTATTTATCCTTTGTAAACTCTGATGATTCAAAAGTGGGTCAGTGGGTGTTGGCTGTTGGAAATCCATTCAACTTGAACTCTACCGTTACTGCAGGAATTATAAGTGCAAAAGGAAGAAACATTAATATCATCAATTCGGGTAATCGCGACAGGAATGGTGAGCCTGCTGCACGCACAGCGATTGAATCTTTTATCCAAACGGATGCTGCTATCAACCCAGGTAATAGTGGCGGTGCTTTAGTAGACTTAAGCGGAGGATTACTGGGAATCAACACGGCTATTGCCAGTCCAACCGGTTCTTATTCAGGCTATGGTTTTGCTGTGCCTTCCAACATTGTAAGTAAGATCACAGAAGATTTGATTGCGTTTGGTACAGTGCAACGTGGTTGGTTGGGTATTGAGGTTAGAAGTGTTGACAGCAATCTTGCTAAGCAAGAAGGACTGGATGTAAATGAAGGAGCCTATATCGCAGGCTATGGTAATAATGAAGATTTAAGCGCGGCTAAGGCTGCAGGCATTAAGCCGGGTGATGTTGTTATCCAAATTGATAATGCGCCAATAAAATCAAGCGCTGCATTAATTGAATATGTTGGATTAAGACGTCCAGGTGATAAAATAAATGTTACCGTTGATCGAGCCGGAAAAACAATGGTTATTCCAGTCACATTGAAAAACAGAGATGGGAATACCTCCACCGTTAAGCGGGAAGAAAAAGTGGAAGCCGCAGCAATCGGTTTTGAATTGGAGGATGTAGATGCTAAATTGCTGAAGCGGTTAGACCTTGAACAAGGCGTAAAGGTAAAATCACTTGATAATAGTAAGTTAAAAAGAACCGGAATGCGAGATGGATTTATCATCACACACATTGATGATGTAGCCGTTAAGACAACGGAAGACGTAAACAAAATAATCAAAAAGAAAAAAGCAGGTGACTTAATTACCTTCGCGGGTGTTTACGAAGACTATCCGCGTGAGTATATTTATGCATTAAGAATGTGAAACTAAACCTAAACTACATGAGAAAGTTGTTTAAAAAAGGAGAGCGCGTGCGCAGTAAGATTGATGGAAAAGTAATGGAGGTGCTCAAGTATTTGAAGTCAAACCTGGTTGAAGTGCGGTGGTTTGATATGCAAGCAAAAGAAGTTAGAATCAACAAAATTAAAGAAGATAAACTATCAAAAGCTGCGTAAGTAGCGAATCACAGGTTCTTTGAAACTCCCGGATATTATTCTGGGAGTTTTTTTGTAATCACAAATCCAAGTAACATTTTGTAACTTACATTTTGTAACTTACATTTTGTAATGTATCTTTAAAGAATGAATGAACCGATTAACCCATTCCCGATTTACGGTTATTTTGGCCCGGCCTATTTCTGCAACAGAGATCTTGAGAAAGAAACCATTACCTCGGCATTAAAGAACGGCCGTAACATAACACTTTACGCTCCGCGAAGAATTGGCAAAACCGGATTGATTTATCATGTGTTCCATCACCTTAACAAAAAATGGAATTGTGTTTATCTGGATGTGCAGGAGTCTTTTTCATTCAAAGATTTTACCAACAACCTGCTGTCGGCTGTGCTGAATGCGGTTGCAAAAAATAAGTCGTTACTCAAACAGTTTCAAGATTGGCTACTTGCCTTGCGGCCTATTATGTCGGCCAATCCACACTCAGGAAGTTTGCAATTAGAGATCGATTTTAAATCGGAAGCTCAGCAGCGGACCACTGTAAAAGAAGCGCTATTCCTACTTGATTCTTTTGGACCTGGAGTAATTGCGTTAGATGAATTTCAACATATTAACTCGTGGGATGTCGATTCTCTTTCTATCGAAGGATGGATACGATCAGAAATGCAACAATTGAAAAATCTGCGCTTCATATTTTCAGGTAGCCAGTTTCATTTATTGTCTGAAATGTTCTCATCAGCCAAAAGGCCTTTTTACGCCAGCACCCAATCGGTATCGATCGACAAAATACCCGTTAAAGAATATGCTCTCTATATTCAGAAACATTTTAAAGAAAACAAACTTGTAATAGAAACGGCAGAAACAAACCTAATACTGGATTGGGCAAATGGTAACACGTATAATGTACAATTGCTCTGCAACCGGGTTTTTGCCAAAACAAGGAAGGTGGCCACCAGTGAAATAATCAATGAATCAATTTTAGAAGTGTATGCTGAAAATAAACTTTCATACATGGCGCTTAGTACCTCAATGTCGAAATACCAATGGCAGGTGCTGACAGCCATTGCCCTTGAGGGGACTGTTTTTCAATTAACATCCAAAGAATTTATTACAAAATATAAACTTGGCTCCAGCGCTTCGGTATTAAGGGCGCTTGAGTTTCTGACTTCTCGCGAATTGGTCTATCAATATTTAGATGATGCCGGGAAATCTTACTATGAAATTTACGATATCATTTTAATGAGGTGGCTTCAAAAGAAATGATCCATTACTTTTGAACATTCAATAAAAGTCTGATCGGCTAACATTAAAAACATCCGTTATTAAAAAATTCGACATCCCTGCTTATTATCGATCTTCCATTACCGGTAAGATTAAAGAGGCGCGCAGAAAAAAGGATTTGCGTAAACAAGACTTTTTGCCAACTGTCTTAGATCTAGGACCTGTTCAATTTATTCTCGCTCGTCATTTTGGTTTTTGCTACGGAGTAGAGAATGCCATTGAGATAAGTTACCGCGCATTGGAAGAATCAGTAGGGAAAAAAGTATATCTGTTAAGTCAGATGATTCACAACCAGGAAGTGAACAAAGATTTAGAAACCCGGGGCATTCAATTTATTATGGATACCGATGGCACACAGTTTATTCCATGGGAAAAGATTTATAAAGATGATGTTGTAATTATACCCGCGTTTGGAACCACATTAGAAATTGAACACCTGCTTCTTGATAAAGGTGTGGAGGTTGAGAAGTATAACACCACATGTCCATTTGTTGAGAAAGTTTGGAACAGAACTGAAAAGCTAGGAGCCGATCAATATACCATCATCATTCACGGGAAACCGAAACACGAAGAAACCAAAGCTACATTCTCGCATAGTTCACATAATGGTCCCTCTATCATAGTTCGCGATATGGAAGAAGCCATGCAGTTGGGAAGCTATATAACTGGATCTAAATCTCTTGAAGAGTTTAATAGAGAATTTGCGGGAAGATTTTCAGAAGGATTTAATCCCCATAAAAATTTGCATCGTGTTGGGGTCGTCAACCAAACCACCATGCTGGCTTCCGAAACTCAGGCCATTGCAGATTATTTCAAACAAACCATGGTCTCAAAACACGGGATTGAGAATATTAAACAACATTTTGCTGATACGCGCGATACATTGTGTTACGCAACCAACGATAATCAAGATTCAACGTATCAACTTTTAGAATCTGGTGCTGACCTAGCCATTGTAGTAGGGGGTTACAACAGTTCAAATACTTCCCACATTGTGGAACTTTGCGAACGGAAATTTCCCACCTACTTTATCAATTCGGAAAATGAAATAAAATCTGCAACTGAAATTCACCATTTCAACTATCACAAAAAAGAAAAGCAAATCACCTCCAACTTCCTATCAAATAAGAACCCTGTTAAAATTATTCTTACTAGTGGTGCCTCTTGCCCTGATACGTTAGTTGATCGAGTACTAATAAAATTGATGGGCTACTTTGAAAATGTGAAATCGCTAGACACTGTGTTGCAAGAATATTAAACCTGGCTAACTAAAATTCCGATGGCTATCTGTAAACTTTGTACTTTTAATCTGTGAATAAATTACTTGCTGCGTTTCTCTTGCTTTTAACTCACCAACTTATTGGTCAGGCTAAAGTTGATTCTGTAAAAGTGTTGGAAGAAGTTATGGTTAGAGCATACGAAGCCGATCGGCCGTTGCTTCAAGTTCCAGCTTCGGTTGGGTTAGTAATGCAAAGTGATTTAGCAAGGTTTAGTAATACATCGCTGGTTTCAGCGGTCAACACGTTGCCGGGCGTTCGCATGGAAGAACGGTCTCCTGGAAGTTATCGCTTTTCAATTCGCGGTAGTTCGTTGCGTTCACCTTTCGGGGTGCGTAATGTAAAAGTGTATTTGAATAATTTACCCATGACCGATCCCGGTGGCAATACCTATCTTAACCAGCTAGATGCTAACTCAATAAATCAACTTGAAATTATTAAAGGACCGAGTTCCAGTTTATATGGAGCTGGAACCGGAGGAGTACTTTTATTGCAATCACCACAACCAAAAAATGAAACCAACTTAAGTGGTTCGTGGCTTGGTGGTAGTTATGGTTTAAGTAGCTATCAGCTTGCATTTAGCCAAGGAAAAGAAAACTCCAGCCATACGTTAAGTTATCAACATCAACAAGCGGATGGGTATCGTGAACAAACCCGCATGGTGCGCGATCAAATTAACAGCACCTTTAGGTTTTCATTGTCGGATAAAGAGACATTAGAAACAACCATTTTCTATACTGACTTATATTATCAAACACCAGGTGGATTGACTGAGACAGAGTATAATAATGATCCGCGACAAGCAAGGCCTCCTGCAGGCACGCAACCGGGGGCAGTTTCGCAGCAAGCCAGTGTTTCACTAAGATCTTTCTATGCAGGCGTTTCTCATCAATATCAATTTTCTAAAAGCTTACACAATCGCACCGGTGTTTACGGAAATTTTGTTCAGTTCGAAAATCCATCTATCCGTAATTACGAACGCAGACTTGAACAAAACTTTGGCGCCCGAAGTGTGACAGATTATTCATTTGAAGTTGGCGGATGGAATTCAAAAATTTTCGGAGGTGGTGAATTTATGCACGGTTATTCTCCTGTAAAAAATTATCAAAACCTTCAAGGCACTCCGGGTCTTTTGCAGGAAGATGATGAAATTCGAACGCTTCAATATAGTTTATTTGGTCAGGCAGAATTTAGTAAAGATGCCTGGATACTTACTGCGGGGCTCAGTGCCAACTGGGTAAATTATCAATTGCTTCGCCTTTCTACGTTGCCCGTTGTGCCAGAAGAAGTAACCTATGACCCCGTGTTAACTCCACGCTTCGCGGTGCTAAGAAAATTAAATGATGCATTCTCGTTGCATGGCAGTGCCAGTTGGGGATTCTCCCCACCTACCTTGGCCGAGGTTAGACCATCGAATGGAATTTTCAATACTGACTTACAATCTGAAAAAGGAGTGCAAATAGAAGTAGGCGCACGTGGTTATTTTATTAATCGAAAATTCTTTGTTGATGCTGCGGTTTATCATTTTGGATTGGATGAAACCATTGTCGTGCGTAGAGATACAGATGGAGCAGATTATTTCGTGAATGCTGGAGCAACCGATCAAAACGGAGTTGAAGTGCTATTGAATTGGCAACCTGATTTATTCACATCCGCTTTATCAACGTTTAAACTCTGGACGGGTGTAACATTAAATTACTATGAGTTTAAAGATTACGAAAAGGATAATGTTTCATTTAGTGGTAATGATTTAACAGGAGTGCCAAAACATGTTTATACTGGTGGGTTGGATTTAGCCTTGCGAAATGGAATTTATTGGCATGTAACACTCAACTATACATCATCACTTCCGCTTAACGATGCAAACACGGCTTTTGCGAAGTCCTATACTTTATTAGGGAGTCGAATAGGGTTTAAAACTTCTTCTATCAAAAAACTTCCTATAAATATTTTCGCTGGCGCGGATAATCTGCTAGATGAAACATACAGTCTCGGCAATGATTTAAATGCTGTCGGAGGCCGCTATTTTAATGCTGCAGCAAAGAGAAATTATTACGTTGGCATTAAGTTCGATTTGAATTTATTACGAGGCAATTGATTTTGTTCTATCTTCACTAACGTGAAGAATTTACCTTTTTTTCTGTTGCTGTATTGTGTTGCTGTGGATGGGATATGTCAATCTTCCATTAGCTTTAAACAGTTAACTACCTCCTCGGGTGAAGAAATCATTGGAGTTCATGAGATTTTTAAAGATACTGAAGGGTATGTGTGGCTCGGTTCCGGAGGACATGATCTAATTCGGTTTGATGGAAAAAACACGAGAAAGTATGGTAGTCAGGATCTTCAAACTAACTATTTTAAGAGTAGCCGAGCTCGCCTCATTTTTGAAGATCGTAACAAAAACCTGTGGATTGGAACTGATGTTGGGGCGCTTATGCGATTCGATCGGCAAGCGGATAAATTTTTGTTAGCAAATGATAGCGCCACCAGTATAAAATATACACTGTTTTGTTATGCTGAAGCCAATGATGGGAGTTTTTGGTTGGGGACACTTGGAGGAGGATTGATTCGATTTCATCCTGGTACGAAAGAGTTTTCTAATTATTCTGCAATTCCAAACGAGCCCAACTCTATTCCTGATAACTACGTGACCGGCCTGGCATTTGACAGCACAGGAAAATTATGGATCGGCACCACTTCAGGTTTATGCTATTACGATTCTTCGTCCAGTCTGTTTAAACGAGTTGAATTGCATAATGCTAACCCCAACGACACATACCGGTATCGAGTGATTAGAAGTATTGTCATTACTAAATCTGACATGCTATATGCAGGAACGTATGGCGGTCTTCAAATAGTTAATCTAAGAACTAACAATAAAGAACATCTCACTCACAATAATCGAGATTCTGAAAGTCTAAGTCATAATTCTCTTTTTGATATCGTTGAAAATAAGGACAACACTTTATGGATTGCCAGTTATGGTGGTGGGTTGAATTTATATGATCCTAAATCGAAAAAATTCAAATCCTGGAAGAACGATGAATCCGATTCTGAAAGTCTATCGAGCAATAATTTATCTACTGTCTACATGGATGACAAAGGACTGCTTTGGGTGGGGATTGATGATAATAGACTTTGCGTGCACAATACAAAAGCAAAAAAATTTAATTCAATCGTCTCACAGGGTAGTCAGCCGCATGGCATTTCAAGTGGTTGGGTTCAAACGGTGTATCAGCAAAATGATTCTATCTTCTGGCTCGGACTAAACGGCAATGGACTTAATCAGCTTAATCTTAATACAGGCGTTGCCAAAAAATTTCTAAACGATCCATCAAATCCATTTAGTCTTGGTGATAATTCTGTAGTCTCTATCGATCAAGACAATGAAAAAAATATTTGGGTCGGTTTAGCGGGGCGAGGAATAAATAAGTTTAATCTTTCAACTCAAAAATTTACACGCTTTGAGTATGATGCGAAGAAAAATTCTATAAACAACAATGCCGTTTCTACTCTTCTGATTGACCACGACAATTATATCTGGACAACCACCTTCCGAAGTGGGCTTAGTATTTACAATATCAATCAAAACAAATTCATCAATATCAATGATGACTCGTTGCTTAAAAAAACCGGTATATCGCTTGCTTCGGTGAGGCAAAGTTTTGAACTGGACCAAAACATCTGGTTTAAAAGCAAAGATCAATTAGTCGTTTACGATAAAAAGCATAATCAGTTCAGTAAGATTGAAATAGAAGAGGGTGCAACCGCTGCTGCTTCAACCACTACATTTCTTGAAGTACTCCCGTATTCCGAAACCGAAATGCTTTTAATCACAAGAGATGAAATAAAAACCGTTCGGTATTTTGAACCTCAACATATTGAACAAAAAACAATTTTAAAAAGACCACTTAATGATGATTTCTTTCGATCGTTTGTGGTTGGCCGCAAGAATGAATTCTGGTACATCACAAAAGATCATGTAGTAAAATGGAATCCACAATCTGGAGAAAAAAGAATCTATTCAAAATCTGATGGAATTGTTGCATCCGACCTGACTTCGCTGCTCTTAGATGCGCAAGGCAGAATTTTTGTTACCTCTCTAAATGGTTTAAACTGGTTTTGGCCTCACGAAATAGTAGATGATACTGTGTCGCGAAAAATTGTTTTCACCGATTTTAAACTTTACAACCATTCCATTGGCATCCAGACTCCTGACTCTATCACAAACTACTCACTGCCGGGTCATGTATCGCAACTCAAAAAAATTGTTTTAGATCATAGCCAGTCATTTTTTTCAATCGAGTTTACGGCTTTTGAATTTATGGCTCCCGATAAAGTTAAGTATGCTTATAAATTGAACGGCTTTGATAGAGAATGGGTGAACGTGGGAAATCAAAATTTTGCCAGCTACACAAATCTAGATCCTGGTGAGTACACTTTTCATGTCAAAGCTGCCAATCCAGATGGTTTTTGGGGAACGCAAATCGCTTCATTGGAAATTATTGTTACTCCGCCCTATTGGCAAGCCTGGTGGTTTATAAGTGGCTCTCTGCTGTTTGTTTGTGGATTAATATATTCTCTGCATCGCTATCGACTTACACAGACTTTGCGCGTAGAACAACTTCGAAATAAAATTGCTAGTGATTTACATGACGAGGTGGGTTCTAATCTTACCAGGATATCGATTTATTCAGAATTAATTCAAGATGGTGAAGATGAAATAAATATTAAGTCTCATTTAAATCGGATCGGTTCTATTAGCAGAGAAGTAATTACTACCATGAGTGATATTGTTTGGTCCATTGATGGTAAGAGCGATACCTATGAGGCCTTGTTCTTAAGAATGAAAGATTTTGCCGTGGACATTCTTCACCCCAAGAATATTGAATTAGATTTTTCAATCGAAAATATTGACATCAATAAACGTATCGATCCTCGTACCAAACAAAATATTTATCTCATTTTTAAGGAAGCCGTCACCAATGTAGTTAAACATGCACAAGCAAGTTGGGTGCAGGTTAGAATCGTAATAACAGATAAAAAATTTGTTATGACCATCAACGATAATGGCATTGGCATTCCAGCTGAAATCGGAATACCAGGGAATGGCTTATCAAATATGCGTAGGCGAGCCCTTGCCATTCATGCAGAATTAATCATTTCAAATTTAAACGGAACACACATTACCTTACAGGCAGCTGAAATGTGATTGCCCCCATGTTCATGGGATTGAGTTTGTTTTTCTTCTACAGTAATTTTCATACTGCTTCCAGAGAATAATTTAGTCAACATTAATCCATGCAGCTTATGAAAACGATGTTTTTAACCTTGGGAATTTTATTTCTATCAATAGGGATATCCCATGCACAGTGGAAATTTTATGTTACCGCTGGCCCAAGTCTTGCAAATTTTTCAGGAAGTGAAAAAAAGGATTGGGGTGGAACCAACACAGATCCCAAAATTGTCGTTCGTTTCCATGCTGGTATTTCAGCTGAACGAATTCTTTCGGAAAAACTGCTTGCAGGAGGTGGTCTTCAATTTTCAACCAAAGGAACAGTGTATAAAGGCACGGCTGACTATTATGATCCGATAACGTTCAACCTACAAACGATATCCATTAAATACAATAAAGTACTTGGCTATATCGATGTGCCTTTATATATAAAATATGTTGCCTCACAAAAGTTGTATCTGGTAGCCGGCCTGCAACCTAGTATTTTACTAAGTGCAAAAATTAAAAATGATGAAGGTGCCCAGAAGGCGTATCCCGGTTTGCCTGAGAAAGAAGACGCCAAAGATTATTACAACACATTTGATCTTGCTTTAATACTTGGACCGCAATATGAAATAAACGAAAAGTTTTTTGTGCAACTTCTGTACAATGCCGGCCTGTTAAAAATTGCTAAAGGAGAAGAATACTCTGGTAACACAATGACTGAGCGAAACTATAAAGTATTCAATAGTGTATTTAAACTTTCGTTCATTTGTAAAATAAAGAACGAATAGATTGAAGCTATGATCACAGTTGGCATTATTGAAGACGATGCACAAATTCGGTCGGGTATTCAGGCATATCTAAATAATCAACCCAATTTGAGTTGCGAGCAAGGTTATCATTCCATGGAGCTAGCGCTTGCTGACTTCAAGGACTGGAGTATTCCAAATGTTCTTATTATCGATCTCGGATTACCAGGCATGTCCGGTATTGAAGGGATGAAGATATTGAAGGAACGCTATCCTGATTGCGATTTGGTCGTTTTTTCCGTATTCAACGATTATAAAAAAATATTCGACTCATTGTGTGCCGGAGCAACCGGTTATCTTTTAAAGAATACTCCTTTCGAAGAAATAAAGGAAGGTATTGAATCTCTTGCGAAGGGTGGTTCACCTATGTCGCCACAAATTGCACGCAAAGTCATTGATTTTTTCAAGCCTCAACCAAAATTAAAAAAGACTTCTCCTTTATCCGATAAAGAAAAAGAAATTGTGGTGGGATTAGTGGATGGTTTGAGTTATAAATTAATTGCTGATCGATTATCTATTTCGATTGAAACAGTGAGATTTCATATTAAAAACATCTATCGCAAGCTTCATGTGCACGGAAAAGCGGAAGTAATTTCTAAATCATTGCGAGGAGAGATATAACCTACATTTTCATGTAGTCCAACAAGTGTTTACAATTTTGTACCTTTCGGGTATATAGCATATTACCAAACAACAAACACCATGAAAATCAAACACCTATTACCAATCTTCATTTTGCTTGCGCTCGGTACTTTTTCGTCATGCGATCTTTTTGATAAAGCAGACGATATTTCGTTTGATGCTACTATTCCGTTAGATTTTGTTATTGATGAGGATCAAGATAATCCAAATGGGAAAGATTACTCAAGCACGAAGACATTAGATGCTAAATCCGATCCGGATGTAGCCAAATATGCCAGCAAAATCAAAGAAATTAAAATCAACAAAATTACGTACACCATCTCAGGGGCAGACCCAAGCACGGTTACTCTTACTAATGGAAAACTTGTAATCGTTTCCTCCGGCAAAACATTAGCATCAGCTAGTTCGGTTAGCCTAAGCAACACAGTTGAGACAGAATTAGCTGCTGATGTTGCCGGGTTTAATGATTTGGCATCGCTCCTTCTTAGCGACCAAACCGAAGACGTTAAAATGGAGGCACGACTTTCTAAGACACCCGTTGCTTTTAATGTAAAGTTTAAATTTTACGTGACTATTACAGCCAACGCCTTGTAAGAAATTATTAGATTTTCTTTGAATGTAGAATGCTCCGTTATTGGAGCATTCTTTATTTCAGCTCACTTACAAGATGCTTCACAATCATCTCCGCATGCACGCGTGAATTTTCAATAAACCATTTGTTTGTTTTCAGTCCGCCACACACTACTCCTGCTAGGTATAAGTTCTTCACATTGGTTTCCATGGTCGCTTCATCATACACAGGGGTATGAAACTCATCTGCTTTAAACTCAATGCCCATTGCTTTCATTAAGTCAAATGGTGGTTGGTAGCCTGTCATGGCCAACACAAAATCATTTTGTATAATTTCCTTTCCAGTAGGAGTTTTAATCTCAACCGTTGACGGTGTGATGCGTGTTACCTCCGAATTAAAGTAAGCTTTGATCGATCCTTCCTTTATACGATTTTCAATATCGGGACGCACCCAATATTTTACGCTTTCGCGGATTTGATCTTCGCGAATAACCATAGTTACTTCGACTCCTTTGCGCCAGGTTTCCAACGCCACGTCTACTGCAGAGTTAGCTGCACCAATTACTAACACCTTCTGCCCAAAATAAGGGTGGGGTTCATTATAATAATGTTTCACCTTCGGCAAGTCTTCACCTTCAACATTTAAAAGATAAGGTAAATCATAAAAACCAAGTGAGATGATCACAGCTTTCGCAGTGTAATTCCCTTTGGTAGTTTTAACTTGAAAACTTCCCGAGTTGCCTCTTGTAACAGCCTCCACACCTTCATATAGTTTCACATTGAGTTGCCAACTGGAACACACTCTTCTATAATATTCAAGTGCTTCGGGGCGTGTAGGTTTTGGATTGTTTGAAATGAAAGGCACGCCACCAATCTCCAGCCGATCGGAAGTAGAAAAAAAAGTCATGTTGGCCGGGTAGTTGTAAATCGAATTTACCAAACACCCTTTCTCAAGGATCAGATAATCAAGACCGGCTTTTTTTGCTTCAATGCCACACGCAAGTCCAATAGGGCCAGCACCAATAATAATTAAATCTTTCCCTTCCATGCGTCAGCTTTAAATTGATTTTAATGATACGAAAGAAATCTTAGTCAATCAGTTTCAAGCCTATTAATGTGCTAGATTTTCAACAGATGCCTTTCTTACAATTAACGCTTTACCAATTCTCCTTTGCCCCATTATAAAAATAATCAAAGCAATAGAAGAAGTTATCACCATTAAAATAACAATGGGTGTTGCATCCGTTGTGTTAAACAATCCTACACCAAATGATGAAAGCGCTGCAATTCCAATCTGCGTGCAACCCATTAATGCCGATGCGCTTCCTATCGTTCGTGTGAAAGGAGCGAGTGCCAGTGCATTCGCATTTGGATTAATCAAACCGATACAGCTCAAACTAATGAAAAACATTGCGATAGTACTATACAACCCGAATGAATTGCTCGTCAAGCCGATCACAAATACAATCCCGGCAACCACCTGGCAGATCAACGCAACCTTAAATATTTCATCACTCGCATATTTCCGCGTAAGCAAAATATTTACCTGACTTGATCCTATAAAACCAACTGATAGAAAGGCGAAAATTCCTCCATACACTTCAGGGCTCACTTTGTGAATTTCCATAAAGATAATCGGTGAGCCTGCTACATAAATAAAAAGAGTAGCAAACGAAAACGATCCTGCAAACGCATAGGTATAGAATTGTGGATTTCTTAGAATGCTGAGAAATGTTTCCATCATCGGTCTCGCTTTTAGCGAAATGGTTGGGTCAGGTTCATGTCCTTCTGGTAAAAAGAAATAAACGATAACCAACACACAAACAACAATCGCAGCAAGAATGAAAAAGATGGATTGCCAGCCAAAAGAAGTAACTATAAATCCGCCAAACGTGGGCGCAAGTAAGGGTGAAACTCCAAGAATCAAAATCAACAATGAAAACACGCGCGCACTTTCTTTTACAGGAAAGAAATCACGAACCATTGCCATAGCTCCCACCCAAGCAACGCTTCCGCCCAACGCCTGAAAAAATCTGAATGTAACAAGCGTAGTTATACTTTGCGTTTGTGTGCAGGCAACACTGGCAATAATAAAAATAATGAGTCCAACATATAAAGGACGCTTGCGACCGTACCGATCAAGAAGAGGTCCGTATAAAATCTGGCCTATGGCCATGCCGATGAAATAACTAGAAACTGATAATGAAATGGTAGCGGCCGTAGTTCCAAAGTCTGCCGCTATTAAAGCGAACGCAGGTAGATACATGTCAATAGCAAACGGAGTAACTGTTGAGAGTGCTCCTAAAATCCAGATAATCTTTCTGTTGCTCGCTTCAATTTTTTTCATGCGGGGCAAACATACTGAAAATTGGAAAGTAGAATAATTCGCGTGGTTGAGAAAGGTGTTTTCAATTCAAACAATCTTCACGACTTTAGAGTCCCAAACGATTGTTATGAAGAAGCCTTTTACGATTCTCCTATTTATTTTACTGACTTCTTCAGCCTTCGCACAAAGTGGTTCGGAGATTTTACTGTTCGATTTAAAAATCAAGAAAAATAAAATCACGATTAGTAATCCGAAAAACATAACCAATCACCCCGGTTATGATAACCAGCCGGGTTTCAACCGCAACGAGCCTGTATTGTATTATTCATCTTTTAATGATGATGGCCGATCGGATATCAAGGCTTACAACTACGCAAGCAATACAACAGAATCTTTCACTCAAACTTCTGAGCGTGAATATTCTCCAACGCATACTCCCGATGGCGAATATCTTTCTTGCATCATTCAGCGCGACAATGGCGCACAAGATTTAGGAAAATATCCCTTGGCTGGTGGAGATCCTTACACCATTGTAGATAATCTCACTGTTGGTTATCATGTGTGGACAGATAACAGTCATATCGCTATGTTTATATTAGGTGAACCTAACTCATTACATTATTTGCGTTTGCCAACAAAAGAAGATACGGTGTTGGCTCAAAACATTGGACGCTCTTTACATCAAATTCCTGGTGAGCGGGCAATTAGTTTTATACAAAAGAACTCAGCGACTAACTGGGAAATAAAAAAATTAGATACGGAGACTATGTTGATCACCACAATCGCTCCAACATTACCCGGCCGGGAAGATATTTGCTGGACACCCGATGGAAAAATTATTTCAAGTGATGGCACAAAGCTTTTTGTGTTTGATCCTAAAAAAGGAAAAAGCTGGAAAGAAATTCCTTTACCTGCAGGTACCGAGTTACTGAAGGGAGTTACACGGTTTGCTGTTAATGCGAAGGGTGATAAGTTGGCGGTGGTGGTTGCGGAGTAGGTATGCCACGAATGCACTAATCATGTGCCAGTCGAATTCCAATATAATCTCGCATAGATCCACCGTTGAAACCCCTGCTGAATACTCTGCTGGAAAATTCATCATCCATACAGCTTCCGCCACGAGCAACATTAACTTTTAATTTATTGGCCGGAAGTTCTTCTTTATTTGGTCCC
>JBGSIM010000120.1:0-9329 GCA_041742535.1 Cyclobacteriaceae bacterium
CCGGCAATGTTGAAATATGGACAACTCCCCAACACACAAAACCAACCACAAGTTGACCACATTCCAACATTGAAATTGCAGTAACTATGAAATTGAAAGTCTACTTTTGAATTGTACTAAAACAGGGAAGCTTACACAGGACAGTGACGCGCTTCGAATTCCCACCACTGCATATGTACAAGCGTTAAGATTAAAATCGATTGTTAGATATAATTACCGCTCTCCAATTCCAACCTTGCTTCTTCCAGATCGAGCTCGTATTCAATTTTACGAATCACTTCATCGCTGGCTTTTTCTTCCTTGCGCAACCGTAAAATAAATTCCCGTTCGCGCACCAGTAGTTTTTGTTGGATGCTCTGAAATTCATTGATCTGTTCCTGAGTCATGGCTTGCTCACTTTGATCCTTCCGCATCCGTTGAATACGAATTTCGTACTTGGTTTTAATTTGATTAAGTACCGCATCACTTAACCCCAACGAATACGTTTCCTCAATGTGTTCAATAATGGAAGCGGCCACTTTGAGTCTCGTACTCTCCTCTTCTAGCACAGATTCATTTCCAGCTCGCACACCCAACCATTGAATAAGTTTTCGCAGCGTCATGCCTTGCATAACCAGTGTTACAAAAATGACACAGAAGGTTAAAAAGATAATCATATCCCGATGCGGGAAGGCATGCTTCGCATCAATCATGATAGGAAGTGCTAATGCAGCTGCCAATGAAACAATGCCCCGCATGCCAGACCAGGCGATAATCGTTGCCCCGCGTGCATTTGTTTCGGGTTCGCTATCGCGAATTTGTTTACTAAACCAGCGCGGAATAAACGTGCCCGGAAAAACCCAGAGAATGCGGGCGATTATTGTAACAATACTAATCAACGATCCATAGAAAATTAATGAGCCTACCGAATGACTTCCAATGTTTTTTAAAATCATGGGTAGTTGAAGTCCGATAAGAATGAAGATGATTCCATTCAATATAAAAATCATGGTGTCCCAAACTGCATTAGCTTGTAAGCGAGTTCGATTGGAAAAAACCTCTGACGACCGCGGGCCAAGAAACAATCCGGCAGCCACAACGGCTAACACACCCGATGCATGAAATTCTTCAGCTAACAAATAGGCAGTATATGGTGTGAGCAAAGTAAAAGTTGTGTCGGTGGTTGCATTATTGGGTGTGATTTTATGAATCCACAAAAACAAATAACCAATTGCCAAACCAACAAGAATTCCCAATCCGGCAACGTAAAAAAAGTTGATGCCTGCCAACCAAAATATAAATGAGCCTGATACAGTGGCAGCAATTGCATAGCGATAAGCAATCAAACCGGTTGCATCGTTTACCAAACTTTCACCTTCCAAAATAGTGATGATTCGTTTTGGCAATTTCAAACCCTTGGTTGCCGTTGTTGCTGCTACGGCATCCGGTGGCGAAACAATGGCACCTAACACAAATGCTTCGGGCCAACCAAAATTGGGAATGAAATAATGTGCAGCACAGGCCACCAAAACTGTTGTAAATAGCACTGCCCCAATGGAAAGCAGCGATATAGGACGGATAGACTGCTTGAAGTCAGGCCAGGAAGTTGACCACGCTGCTGCATATAATACTGGTGGAAGAAAAACAAGAAAGACAACATCTGGATTTAGTGTTACCGATGGCAGACCTGGAATAAGGCCAATCCCGATTCCTGCTAACACCAACATTACTACATAGGGTACCCGAATTCTGTCGGTAACCTGAGCCAACGCGGTTACTACAGCCAACAATAAAATAATGAGGGAAATGAAATCCATAGGAGGATCGTAAGAATGCAATTATAAACAATTGATCCAAATCGCACAGGAATTGACCATAATCGCCCTAAAAAGTTTTAAAATTTCATTAGTTGAGGAAGGATTTCAATCAGCTAGAAATTTCAATTCGCTCAATGCCACATTTTTTACAAAATTATAGTACTTTTAATGCTATACCTGAGCTACGGGCTTAATCTAATTACGAGAACATGAAGAGACTTTTACAAACACTGCTTTTCTTCCTTTTGGGAACAAGTGCTTTTGCCCAACAAGATCCTCTTTATTCGCAATACATTAATAACCCCATGGTTCTTAATCCTGCCTATGCGGGGCTCAATGATAATTTTAATGCATCCGTAACGTATAGAAACCAATGGGGTGGCTTTGAAGGAAATCCTGTTACCTTCAATTTTAACAGTCATATTTCACTGGTAGATAATAAGGTGGGTGCCGGAATATTAGTCGTTCAAGATCAAATCGGAAACACCAAGAATACAGAGATGCAAGCAGCCTTCTCTTACAAATTACCTTTAGATGAAGAAAAGACTTTTAGTTTTGGTATGCAGGCCGGCTTTGTCAATTTTAGAAACAACTATAGCGATTTAAATTTGGATGATGACACCGATGAAGCATTCATTCAAGGCGAAAATGTAACCAAACCCAATCTTGGTGTGGGTGCCATATTAAAGAGCGACCGTTTCTTATTTGGTGCTTCAATACCGCGCTTGTTAAATACAACGATAAGTGTCTCTAATACATCTGGTTCTCAGGACTTTCAACTATATAACCGCACAGTTTATGTTTTTGGATCATATGTCTATTTCTTAAATGAGAATGTTCGATTTAAGCCATCTGTTTTGTTGCGAGGTGTAAAGGGTTCCCCTGTTTCGGTTGACCTTAATTTTAATGTAAACTTCAACGAGAAATATACAGTAGGCGCATTCCTCAGAAACTTTAATTCAGTGGGTGTTCAACTTCAGGCGAAATTGAGTGATAAACTTCGACTCGGGTATACATTCGAAATGCCAACTGGAAAATCAGTTCCTACAAATTTTCTCACACATGAAATATTCTTAGGATTAACCATGCCTACTTTTGATTTTCACGACCGATCTATTTCAACATTCTAAACCTTTTTAGTAGGCAGACTACAGTACGCGCTCTTTAACGACTGATTGTTTTGAACCATTTTAAGTCTAAATGGTTTATAGAAGTACTTTATGAAGATAGCCGTTTCCCGCAAGGAACATTTTAATGCTGCCCATCGATTGTTCAACCCAGCCTGGACAAACGAAAAAAATGATGCTGTATTTGGTAAGTGTAACAACCCAAACTATCATGGCCACAATTATGAGATAATAGTAACCTTAGTTGGAACACCCGACCCCGAAACGGGGTATGTATTTGATATGAAGGTGCTTAGCGATTTAATCAAAGAGCATGTTCTTAAAAACTTTGATCATAAAAACCTTAACTTAGATACTCCCTACTTTAAAGACCTGAATCCTACAGCAGAAAACATTGCGGTCGTGATCTGGCGAATATTGAGGCAGCATATTGATAACGCGTACGACCTTAAAGTTAAATTGTATGAGACAGAAAGAAATTTCGTTGAATATCCGGCCCATTAAACCGTTGGACGAGGAGTTTGAAGATGATCACATCCTCACCTCATGGAATACCCCCATGCGAGAAGATGCGTTTGCTTTAACGGATGACGAAAAGATAGAACAAATTGAAAAACGCTTTCGCGAGATCATGGAAATATTGGGTCTTGATTTGACTGATGATAGTCTTCAAGGCACCCCGCGGAGAGTAGCAAAAATGTATGTGAAGGAGGTTTTCAGTGGTCTCAATCCCAAAAACAGGCCTGTAGCCAAACTCTTCGAAAACAAGTATAAGTACGATCAGATGCTGGTGGAAAAAGAGATAACATTCTACTCGCATTGCGAACATCACTTCGTACCTATTTATGGCAAAGCACATGTTGCTTACTTTTCAAGTGGCAAAGTAATTGGCCTTTCAAAAATCAATCGCATTGTACAATACTTTGCAAAAAGACCACAAGTGCAAGAACGATTAACCGTTCAGATTGGCAAAGAACTGCAACGCATTTTAGGAACTGAGCATGTAGGTGTGGTGATGGACGCCAACCACATGTGTGTTGCTTCACGCGGAGTTGGCGATACCAACAGTAAAACAGGAACTGCCTTTTTTGGCGGTCGGTTTGCCGATGAAAACACCAAGCGAGAGTTTCTGAATTACATCAATAGCAAGTAACCTTCTCTCGGGATACTTGATCCAGGATTCTAGCTTCTCATAGCTGAATACCATTCAACTAAATTGATTAATGTGCTCACAAACCACTGTCGACTATTGACTAAAGACTCAATACTATTGACTATCGACTCAATACTATTTACCTTAGCCCCTCCTAAAACATCGAAAAAATAACGATTATGGTATTTGACTTAGACATGATTAAGGCTCACTACGCAGCCATGCCGGGCCGTATTGCGAAAGCAAGAAAAGTGGTTGGAAAACCGCTTACCCTCTCTGAAAAAATCCTATATGCTCACCTTCACAGCAGCCAGAAACTTGAGGCTTTTGGAAGAGGTAAATCGTATGTTGATTTTGCTCCGGATCGCGTAGCCATGCAAGATGCTACTGCACAAATGGCCTTGCTACAATTCATGTCAGGAGGCATACCAAAAGTATTAGTACCGTCTACGGTGCATTGCGATCACTTGATCCTTGCAAAAGACGGTGCCAAGCAAGATTTAAAAGATTCTGTTACTGCAAGCGGAGAAGTATTTAATTTCCTTGAATCCGTTTCTAACAAATATGGTATTGGTTTCTGGAAACCAGGCGCAGGTATCATTCACCAGGTTGTGATTGAAAACTATGCATTTCCGGGTGGAATGATGATTGGTACAGATTCGCACACAGTAAATGCTGGTGGTTTGGGTATGGTGGCGATTGGTGTTGGCGGTGCAGATGCTGTGGACGTTATGTCGGGTATGGCGTGGGAATTAAAGTTTCCCAAGTTGATCGGTATAAAACTTACCGGAAAACTGAGTGGTTGGACAGCATCAAAAGATGTGATCTTAAAAGTAGCGGGTATCCTTACTGTAAAAGGCGGAACGGGCGCTATTGTTGAATATTTCGGACCAGGGGCTGAAACGCTATCAGCTACCGGCAAAGGCACAATTTGTAATATGGGTGCTGAGATTGGTGCTACTACTTCAACATTCGGATACGATGAGAAAATGGCCGATTATCTTCGCGGAACAAAACGCGCTGAAGTAGCAGACCTTGCCGATAAAGTAAAGGAACACTTGACTGGCGATCCGGAAGTGTATGCCAATCCTGAAAAATATTTTGACGAAGTTATCGAGATTGACTTGTCGACACTTGAGCCGCATGTGAATGGCCCATTCACTCCTGATCGTGCTATTCCAATTTCTCAATTTGCTGCAGAAGTAAAAGCCAACAACTGGCCTCCACGTCTTGAAGTGGGGTTGATAGGTTCTTGTACAAACTCTTCTTATGAAGATATTAGTCGTTCAGCATCACTTGCTCAACAAGCAATTGATAAAAATCTAAAAGCAAAAGCTGAGTTTACAATTACTCCGGGTTCTGAACTTGTTCGCTATACCGTTGAACGTGATGGCTTCCTGGCTACGTTCGGTAAAATGGGCGGTGTTGTAATGGCCAATGCATGCGGCCCTTGTATTGGGCAGTGGGCGCGTCATACAAATGATCCTAATCGTAAGAATTCTATCATCACCTCATTCAATAGAAACTTTGCCAAGCGTAATGATGGTAATCCAAATACACATGCGTTTGTTGCTTCTCCGGAAATAACAACAGCATTTGCCATTGCAGGTGATCTTATGTTTAATCCGTTGACCGATACGCTTATCAATGAAGATGGTCAAGCTGTTAAACTGGATGAACCAAAGGGTGTTGAGTTCCCGCCAATGGGATTTGATGTTAAAGATCCAGGCTACCTCGCTCCTGCTCAAGATGGAAGCAAAGTTCAAGTAAGTATTGATCCTAGTTCAAAACGATTACAGGCGTTGACCCCGTTTACACCATGGAATGGTAAGAACTGGACTGGATTAAAACTTTTAATAAAAGCAAAAGGTAAATGTACTACCGATCATATTTCAATGGCGGGCCCATGGTTACGCTTCCGCGGACATCTTGATAATATTTCAGACAATACATTAACGGGTGCAACCAATTTCTTTAACGAGAAGACAGACAGTGTTAAGAATCAATTGACCGGTGTTCACGGACCTGTTCCTGCAACACAACGTGCGTATAAAGCCGCAGGTATTTCTTCCATAGTTGTAGGTGATCACAACTATGGTGAAGGTTCATCACGCGAGCATGCAGCGATGCAACCTAGACACCTGGGCATCAAAGTTATTTTGGTGAAATCATTTGCCCGTATTCACGAAACTAATTTGAAGAAGCAAGGCATGTTAGCTATTACGTTTGCTAACGAAGCCGACTACAACAAATTCCAGGAAGATGACAACATTGACTTTGTTGACTTGACTTCCTTTGCACCAGATAAGCAATTGACGTTGGTGTTAAATCATCGTGATGGAACCAAGGATACCATCAAGGTTAATCACACGTACAATGCCGGACAAATCGGTTGGTTCAAAGCCGGATCGGCTCTAAACCTGATGGCAAAACAAATTGCTTCAAACAAAGCAGCAGCCAAGTCTGCTCCAGCAAAAAAGAAAACAGCTCCAGCGAAGAAAGCTGTGAAAAAAGTTTCTAAGCCTGCTGCGAAAAAATCAGCTAAGAAAAGCGCAGCCAAGAGAGTTGTGAAAAAAGCTAAACCGGCTAAAAAGAGCAGTGCAAAAAAGGTAGCCAAGAAAGCTAAGAAGGCTGTAAAAAAAGCAGCTAAAAAGGTTGTGAAGAAAGTGGTTTCTAAAAAGAAAGTGGCTACAAAGAAAAAAGCAACCAAAAAGAAAGTAGCTAAGAAACCTTCCAAACGCAGAAGATAGTACTTCAAATAATTTCCAGTTAGAAAAGCGCTTAGGCGCTTTTCTTTTTTATGCCCTGTGGGTGAATACCTCTAAATTATCGTCTTATAATTATAACCAAATCTTGTTCAAGATGAAAAGCAACGACAGACGCAACTTCCTTAAATACTCACTTGCTACAACAGCCGGATTGGCCGCAGCAACAATACCCGAGAGCTTTGGAGCAATTCGAATGGATTCATCTGAAACAAAGAATAGGTCTGTTAAATCAGGCGTAAAAGCCTCTATCCGATTTTCAGTAATCGGTCTTAATCATGGTCACATCTATAGCCAGGTGGGTGCACTTATACGAGGGGGTGGCGAACTCGTGGCCTTCTACGCCAAAGAGCAAGATTTAGCCGCAGCATTTGCTAAACGATATCCGGATGCCAAGTTGGCGAAAAGTGATAAAGAAATTTTTGAAGATAACTCGATCCAATTAATTGTAAGTGCGGCAATTCCGATTGATCGCGCTCCTATTGGTATTGAAGCTATGAAGCATGGCAAAGACTACATGAGCGATAAGCCTGGTATCATAACATTGAAACAATTAGCTGAAGTGCGCAAGGTTCAAAAGGAAACCAAGCGAATCTATTCCATTATGTACAGTGAGCGTTTTGAAAATCGCGCCACCGTGAAAGCGGGTGAATTGGTTAAGGCTGGTGCCATTGGAAACGTTGTTCAAACCATTGGTCTTGGTCCACACCGCATGAATATTAAGTCGCGCCCTGAATGGTTCTTTGACAAAGCAAAATTTGGTGGAATCATCTGCGATATCGCTTCGCACCAGTTTGATCAGTTTTTATACTTCACCGGTTCCACACAAGCCCAAATAATTTCATCACAAGTTGGAAATGTTCATTATCCAAACTATCCCCTGTTCGAAGATTTTGGAGATGCAACCATGCGCGGAAATAATGGCACTGGATATATTAGAGTAGATTGGTTTACACCCGATGGATTAAACACGTGGGGAGATGGTCGCTTAACAATCCTTGGTACTGAAGGATTTATTGAGATCAGAAAGAATACTGATATTGGTGGTCGTGATGGTGGCAGTCATTTGTTTTTAGTTGACAACAAAGAGACTCGCTATGTCGATTGTTCAAAAGTAGAACTCCCCTATGGCGAGCAATTAATTAATGACATTCTGAACAGAACAGAAACCGCTATGACACAAGACCATTGTTTTCTCGCAACAGAACTAGCACTCAAAGCACAAAAGAATGCTCAGAAACTGACCTTTAAAAAATAAGACTCACACATGTTGAGAAGAAAAATACTTACCCTTGTGCTAATGGCTTTTGCATCATCAATTATCCATGCTCAGGAAAGCTACCTTGTTATTGGTACCTACACCGAAGCAAAACCAGATAAAGGAATTTATGTATATAGCTTTAACAATGTTACTGGTGAACTCAAATTTGTAAGTAATGGAGAAGGCATTACCAATCCCTCTTACCTGACTCTCTCTTCAAACGGAAAATTTATTTACGCCTGTAGCGAAACCCAAATTCCAAATAGCGGAAGCATAAGTGCCTTTGGATTTGATAATGGAAAGTTAACATTCATCAATAAGGTTCCGAGTGGTGGCGATAATCCTGCCTACCTGGCTTTACATAAATCAGGAAAATTGTTAGTCAATGCTAACTATTCAGGCGGCAGTGCGTCTGTTATTCGCGTAAAGAAGGATGGCTCATTAGAATCGGATACCACTTTTCATTTTACCGGAAAAAGTATTATTGGCGATAGACAAGAATCGTCTCACATACACGCGGCTGTGTTTTCGCCTAATCATGATTTTCTATACTTACCTGATTTAGGCTCCGACAAGATTTGGAGTTATTCGATAACTGGAAAAAATCAGAGTGTCAAAAGATATCCTGCCGGGGATGTAAGCAGCGTACCTGGAAGCGGGCCACGTCATCTTGTATTTCATTCCAATAAAAAATATGCTTACTGCATTGAGGAATTAAGCGGAACAGTTTCGGCTTATTCTTACAACAAAGGAAAACTAACTTCTATTCAACGCATCGCAACGCATGATGCATCCATAGAAGGACCCTTCGGTAGTGCTGATATTCATATTTCACCAGACGGTAAATTCTTATACGCTTCCAATCGCGGCACGGAAAATACCATCTCTATTTTTTCGATTAATCCTGCAACTGGAATTCTTACCTTTATTGATAATCAATCCACGTTGGGCAATCATCCGAGAAATTTTACCATTGATCAAACCGGAAACTTTCTGCTAGTTGGTAATATGCTTTCCAACAAAATCAATGTTTTTAAACGTAATGGTAATACAGGGCTACTTCAAGAAACGGGTATTGAAATATCAGTTCCTAAACCGGCTTGTCTTTATCTGATTAGTAAGTAGATCTTAACTTAATGAAATGTATTAACAGAACATTATTCTATAATCTCTTCTAATTAATAGAATATTTGCTCTTGTAAGTATCCATGTAATCGCAAGCAACAA
>JBGSIM010000121.1:0-4497 GCA_041742535.1 Cyclobacteriaceae bacterium
AGGAGTACTTCATGAAGGCGTAGCACCCGAAGAAATAAAAAAGGGTAAACGCCATCAGGTGTTTCGGCTTTCTTTTGATGCGCGGAAGTGCTATAACGAAAAAATGATTGAACAAAAATTAACGTACATTCATCATAACCCTGTGCGTGGGAAGTGGATGTTGGCCGAGGATTTTACGAAATATCAACATTCAAGCGCTAGCTTTTATGAGCTCGGAGAGCAAGGGCACTTTTCTGTTTTTCACTTTAAAGATATTAGCGTTTAGTAAGGCTCAGCGTCCCCGAGGCGGGTGACGCTGAGGGGGAGAAATTTTTAAAAACAAGAAGCGATCTCACTATTTTTTTTGCGACCGCTTCTTGCATTAAATTAAAAATCTGTCCAGGACCTTACCGCTCTGACGCTCGCTACATTCGCTTTTGCATTTAGGGTAGGACTTTGACCATCAGCAAATATGTAGAAGTAAGCATTATTCACATTTCCCGTTTGCTCGGTTGAACTCCAGACTGTAATGGGCAAAGTTGTACCGCCACCGGCAACCGCTGTGGCGTTTATTATTGCTCGGTTTGTATATATAGCACCCAATTCGTCAATGGAAGGTAAGAACCAGTCTGAAAAATTATTGAGCGTAAGATTGGCGCAGAGTGAGGCCGCATAAGTTCCTGCACCCTGACTATTTACAATAAGACTGGTGTTTGACGCTCCGGTACCAATGGCAGTACCTGTAGCTCCGGTACTAATGTTTGCACCATTATTCCAGATTGTGGGGTTGCCACCATTCAGATCGCTAATCGTGCAAACAAGACCTTCCGTACCTGATCCGTTGACACTAAAGATTACGCCACCAAAAGCCAAATCACCTATTTCACGAACATTCAATACATAAATTTGTGCAGTTAATGTCTGTGTGTTTCCTGAAGAATTACTAACTGAGATATAAACCTCCATGTAACTATTTACCTCATGGTTAAATAGAGTTGAATTGGCCACCGTCAGTTGGCCTGTGCTGGCGTTCAAGTTCACGGCACCTGTTGGAAATGATTGGGTAATCGTAAACGTTAAGGGCCCATCACCAACTGCGTTAATCGTGCCCAACACAAGTCCATTGGCTGGGTTTTCATCAAGAGAAACGTCAAAATCGTACACGACAAGTTCACTCACGTTGTTGAGATTGATAGTCGCGGTTAACGGTTGAACATTACCGGAGTTATCGACAGAAATAGTTGCGGTAATTGTGGGATTGGTTTCAAAATCAAACAGGGTAGCATTGGCCACGGTCAATTCGCCCGTGCTGCTGTTTATAGCCAGCGCCCCTGCGGGTGTTTGTGAAGCGATACTATAGCTCAACGCACCGTCACCGCTGGCCTGAATAGTACCGAGTGATTGACCGCTCGTTGGATTTTCATCAAGGCTAACCGAAAAGTTCTGGGTGGTTAGTTCATTTACGTTATTGACGTTGATGGTAACCGTGGCTGTGTTAGCTGCCTGGTCGGCCGAGATCGTTGCTGTAATTACCGGATTGGTTTCAAAATCAAACAAATCAGCATTGGCGACTGATAGTTCTCCGGTGTTTTTATTGATGCTAATAGCTCCGGCTGGTGTTTGCGAAGCAATGGTAAAGACCAACGCTACAGGGCTGCTGCTTTTGATAGTTCCAAGCCCAAAGCCCACTACCGGATTTTCGTCTACTTGTAGCTGCAAATCTTCAAGCGTAATAGCTATCGGTTCGTCATCCTTGCATCCAGTTACGGATAGTAAAAGGCCTAGTAGCAGGGCTTGTACAACGTGCAGTGTTTTTTCAATTTTCATCTTTTCTTACTGGGTTTTAGTGAATGATAATCGCCATTTAGAGTATGGCGCAGCGAACATAGAAAATGACCCAGGCAAATAGCTGAACCGAGGCGGGGACAAATAGGGGTACAGGAATTTATCTACCTGAAAAGCAGGTAGTTATTTTTTTGAATGTTGGAGAAGGAATTCTTCCAGTTGCACCTCTGCAGGAATTTCCAGCTTCTTTCTAACCCTTGTTCTACTCTTTTTTACACTATCAGGAGCTATGTTAAGAATGGTAGCAATTTCTTTTTGAGAATAGCCAATCCGCAGCAGCGTCAGCAATCGAATTTCAGATTTAGATAAATCAGTATAAGTCGATGAAAGAGACGTAACGAAGTTAGGATCAAGTCGTTCAAACTTTTCCTTGAAACTGCTCCAATCTGACTCGTTGGAAAAAGAGTTTTCAATTAATTTGAAGATGCTGACCAGCGTGGCTTTTGATGCTAAAAGTTCTTCCTTCTGTTTCAACGTTTGTGCCAACGCGTCTGATTGATCCAGCTTTCTCTTGATTAAAGCGGTCATGAAATAGGTAAAGCCACTAAGCTCTATGATGGCTCCAAGCTTCACATAGGTAAAAGAATTGCCGGCAAATAGTTGAAGGTGAACATTGACTACACCAAACACGGTAAAGGCGACAAAGCAAGCCAGCGGAATGAGATAATATTTCAGTTCCAGCCAGCGGGTTCGTGCAGAAAATAACAGCATACCGAGGATTAATATCAGCCATAGAACCGACAGCACATTTTCAAAATAGTGTAAATGCTGAATGGAAGAACTATAAAAAGCGAACTGGTAAAATAAAATCCCGCCTAAAACAACAGTCAAAATAATCTTAATGAACCTATAGTACCTTGGTGCTACTTGTTGAGTTTCAAGAAACCTGGAAGTGTATAGAATCAGGGACAACGCCCACAATTTTACGGACACAAAAATGAAGTGATCTATGCTGGTTTGGTTTACCCTTAGGTTGTAGAGGTAGCCTTCAATTCCCAGGTAAACAAATAAGGTAGAGGATATGTAGAAGATGTAGTAGAAAAATATTTTTTGCCTGTAAATGGTCCATTGGTAAATATTAATGAGCAAGAGAAGAAAAATTACAGCATAGAAAACAATACTCCAGAATGTGTTTTCATTGATAAGGCTATAGTAGCTATCGAGTGAAATTAGTTGCGGAGTGGCATCTTTTGTTCGGCCATCACTAGCCGTGGTTATTAAATAGGTTGCCTGTTCATGGGGAGCTAAATCTATTTTTAGATTTGGGTTGGGGCTGTTGTAGGTTCTGTGATCTTGTATGGATTCATCCTCTACAGGATTGACAAGCTTCAGCGATTGCGTGAGCGTGTCGAGCTTATAAAAAGTATAATTTCTATTAAACCTGTCATTACAAATAAACATGTATGATTTGCGCTCGTTTTCCGGATTGCGGATGGAGAGCTTTATCCATAGGTTGCCCCTGAAGAACCCCAGGTTTAAGTCATCAAAAGACTCAAATTTTACCTTATCAAAATCTGTAATTTTTAAATCAACATTTTTTGCCACTTCGAACGTATAGTCCACATTCAGGCTCTCATTGTCAGTGCAAGCAGTAAGAAGGCTTAGGAAGATTCCGGATAGGAGGAGGGAAGACCTTCCTGTGCTAAAAATAAAAAACCGTTGAAAGTATCCCGAAACCTTAGCTGCCAAATGCATTAACCTGTCACTTTTTTAGCGCAATTTAGGATGTTCAGCACGTTCAGAAAATTGTGATTTCTAAACTGTCTTCAATTTATTTGACATCACGGGAATGGACCGCTGAAAATATGCTGATAGAACCGGTTGGTAAATATTTTCCCCGCACGATCACCGCCTCGAGACTCTGTCGGATAGCTACTCGTTAACAACTACTGCTGCTTCAATTTTTCTGCTCGTTTTTTGCCGCAGATAAATCTCCATTACAATAAGGGAAGGAACCCAACTTAACCACGCAACAAGAATATAAATAGATTCACCGTGATAACCTGCCAGCGCAAAAAAGAAGGAATACAACCGCAGTGTCACTGCAGCAAATGTTAGCGCATAACTTCGCATCATAAACTCGCGGTGTACAACCCAGCGTTTTTGCCGCGCGTTTTGAAATCCCTCCCAGCTAAAAAACCACCACAGCACCGCAAGCAATGCAAAGGCAATGCTGGCTGGCAACCCACCATTGGCATACAGAGCCATCACAAAACCGAAAGGCGCAGTTAAAAACAGAATTACATAAATGTAAACTCTTCCGGCTGCCCGATGCCACGCTGTATATCGGGAACGAATCCATTGGCTGAGCTGGAACACACCAAGCATCAGCACGATACTTCCGGTAACAATGTGAATATAAAATGCAGGTAAGTAAACAGAATGCCGAACTTCATCAGTCTTTGTTAAAAGAAATCCATTGTCGGGACCGACCAACACAAACACCGCATTATTAAACCCCATCAACGTCACCCGTCTCGGGGACGTTGATGTTGATGATTCAAGATTCTCTTTGCTTCTTCCAGCCCAGGACGCTACTTTTAATATCGCATGTCGCTACATGATGGAAATCGGGACGCAGGTGAAGTATACTTCTGCACAATAACATGTTTTAAATGGCTTAACCTCTTTCAGGAGGCCGACTGTTACGCTTCAGTTTATCGATGGTTCAAC
>JBGSIM010000122.1:0-6362 GCA_041742535.1 Cyclobacteriaceae bacterium
TTTCGGGAATCCAGCGGTGCATCGGTAGCAATTACAATCATGCACGATCCATCCGGCTTGTCATTGATGAAATCGCTCAGATAAAATTTCTTTAATTCTTCGCCAACAGGAGCGCCATCTATTTGCAGCACACCACCAAAGTTTGTTTGCACCAGTGCTCCCACCCGATAGCCACCTAACTTATCGGGCAGTTGACGTGATGCACTTCCTATTCCACCCTTAAATCCGAAACAAACTGTTCCAGTTCCTGCTCCCAACGAACCTTCCTCAACTTTTCCTGTACTTGCTTTTGCAATAGCATTTATAACATCTTCCTGTGTTACATGCATCCCACGAATATCATTCAAGTAGCCGTCATTGGTTTCGCCAACAACTGCATTCACTGATTGCACTTTTTCGTTGCCGGATTGTGCTAGGGTATAACGAACAATCGCTTCCATAGCTTGAGGTACGCTTAGCGTATTGGTTAGCACAATTGGCGTTTCCAGATTTCCCAACTCTATTACTTGCGTGCTGCCGGCTAATTTTCCGAATCCATTCCCAACATAAATAGCTGCTGGTACTTTATCCTGAAAAACATTGCCAGAATGTGGAACAATAGCCGTAACTCCAGTGCGAATATTATCGCCAATAATTTTAGTAGTGTGCCCAACGCGAACTCCAGGCACATCGGTAATCGTATTTGTTTTACCAGTTGGCAACACACCAATCACAATTCCGAAATCTCGTGCTTGTCCGCGCTTTTCTTGCGCAAACAAATTAAGATTGAATATGCCGAGAACAAAAATAAGAAGAATCCCTTGTTTCATTTTTGAAAAGTATAATGACGAAACATCTCCCACACGACAATACCCAAACACACCGAAATATTTAGTGAATGTTTTGTTCCTGTCTGAGGAATTTCTAATGCCAGATCAGCCAGCGCGATTGCTTCTTCACTTACCCCATGCACTTCGTTTCCAAAAACAAGGCAATACTTTTTATTTTTTTCACCATAGAAAGTTTGGAGTGGTAAACTGTCTGTTGTTTGCTCAACAATTACAATCGTATAACCTTCTTCTTTTAATTTTTGAATTACCAGTGCTGTGTTTTCTGAATGCTCCCAGGCAACTGATTCCGTGGCACCTAATGCTGTCTTTTGAATTTCACGGTGCGGGGGTGTGCCTGTAATTCCCGTAAGGAATATTTTCTCAACCCGAAAAGCATCAGCGGTACGAAATGCAGAACCCACGTTATGCAGACTGCGCACATTATCTAATACAATGCAAACCGGTATTTTTTCTGAATCCTTAAATTGATCTATTGAAATACGACCCAGTTCATCGAGCGAAAGTTTCTTCATGCTGCAAATTTACTCTTCTGGGCAGCAAGGTACGCGTATCTCAAAAGTTGGATAGCAATTTTTTTATCAGCTTCGGTTTTTACCTGAAAGGAAATCCAACCTGAATCCTTAAACACATGATGTTCTTTAACAGGATACTTCAACATGAGTTCTGATTTGGTTTTTCTGCTAAATAGAATATCCAGCAATCCATTGCCATGGATATGACCTAGTTCTTTGTCATAAAGATTAAACTGAGTTCCTCCAAACTTATGAACGTGAACAGAGGTCTGTGCCCATGACAATACTTCATTCTCAATATCATCTATAAAATCAACAAGATTTCTATTTGAGAGTAGTGTTCCGATTTTCAGTAAGGCGTCAAACACATGAGGGAGCACCGGCACGTGTTTAAGTGGAGAAGCATATTTTACAACGAGATTAAACATTCTCCTCGCTCAGTATTTTAATATGTTCCATTACCCGAAGGTGCACGTTTCGGGTTATACTTTCAGACCACATGTTGAAATACCAGGCAGGAAATACGTACAGCTTATACCATGAATTTCCGATTAGCGTTGTTGTGCCATCACCATTGTCTTTTAAAATAAACTGCCCGCGAAGAATATCAATGTGACCCATAATTTCAGGATCATGTGGCTGACTAATAATATCAAAAGTCAGTTCTTCATTGGGTTTGTACACCACCATTTTTTCATCAAATACATAACCATTTGAGAAAATGCATTTTCGGCCAGCCCCCACTTCGTGTCCATCCACCGTGCTTTGCACCGGACTTGGCATCCCGATTTCAAACAACCAATAGTTTTCTTTTAAAGTGATAGGATCGTATTCAACTACAAGCGGCCACACTTTGTCAATAGGTGCGTTTACAACTATTGTATCTGATACCATTTTTATGTTCTCATGTTCTGAAAAATTATCGGCAGCGATTAAAATGAAAATCAATCCGAAAAGACTCATGTTAAGTGTGTTATTTTTTCTTCTGTAGATGATTCGCCCAACGAGGGCACCCGTCACCACAAATCCAAAAATTAGTGGTGATACAATGATCAGGCAAATAAATCCTTCTCTTAAAAAAATGTAACTAGCTAAAATTGCGATAACAGAAGCAACCGCAGACCAACCTATATAGCGGGAGGTTTTTAGTTGCAATGGATGCCAATACCAGGCACACACTAATCCCATCAAAATGGGCACAATTATGAAAGAAGAATAAACAAAAATCCCGGAGCCACTTCCCATTTTGTTGTTCTCCATATTATCCATAAGGTATTTGCTAAATCCCACAATCACCAGTGAGATAAGGTTTGCAACCAGAATACCGGTATAGATTCTTGATTTATTGTGTGTGTTTGGCTCCATATGTAGTTATCTTATCACCTAAAGTAACACCAACATTATGAATTATTTAACAATCGTTGAGTCAAATTTTCCGTTGTAGCGCTATGGTTAGATTTATCTGTCTTTGTCTGACGCTACTGGGAAGTAATTTGCATGCTCAGGATGCATGGAAAAATGTCTATACAGAAAGTGCCTGGGCTGATCGGGATCGGTGGCAAAAAGCCGATGAACTTATCAAACAATTAAATCTTAAAGCAGGAAGCCATGTGGCCGATGTGGGCTGTCACGAAGGTTACATGACAACCAAACTCTCAACGGTTGTTGGTGCTAACGGAAAGGTATATGCCGTTGATGTTGAGCAAGCTAAATTAGATAAACTGGCTGCTCATCTTGAAAAGAGAAATCTCACGAATGTGCAAACTATTAAAGGCGATTACGACAACCCGAAGTTGCCACTGAATACATTAGATGCTGTTATTATTCTGGATACATATCATGAAATGGATGATCATTATGAGATTCTACAACATATCAAATCAGCTCTAAAGCCAAATGGCCGTTTAGTAATGTGCGAAGCCATTGCAGACCAGCGAAAAGATTTATCACGTGCTGATCAGGAACGAAAACATGAATTGGGGATGAGCTTCGCGCTTGAAGATTTGAAAAAGGCCGGCTTTACGATTCTTAAGCAACAAGATCCATTTGTGGATCGCACAAAAGAGAAAGGAGATAAGATGTGGTTGATCGTAGCATTGAAAGGCAAATAACTTGCCCTCCAATGTATACCCCTCACCTCAATTAACTTTTACCTCAAGAATGCTTCCTTTCTTTTTGTAGTTGATGATTGCTCCCATTACGATTGAATAAGTTCCTGCAGGAACATCGGATGCTACTGAAATGCTTGCATTTCCGGTTTCAAAATTTCCTTCTTTCGGATCAAAGGAAACAGCTATTCCATTAGGAAGCGGACTAAAAGTACCAAGCTCAGCATTTAGTTTACTATAGCTCTTTGAGCGAGTGATGGTCATAGCTACTTGTTTGTCTTCTCCGGGCTTAATTGTAACACTGCTTTCCGGCAACGAAACTTTAAATTCTGTTTTAGGGATTTCAACTGTTGATTGAGCGACTAACAAAGTTGAAACGAATAGCAGCGATGTAGTTATAAATGTTTTCATAATAAATAAATGTTTTAGTTTCCGAAAAAACGCAAACAAGTATCCGATCAGATAAAATTTATCCCGCAAAGGGGTGAGCAAGTGCGAATTTGATGGGAGCTGAAAAGTTGTGAGATAAACTGCAGACGTTTTGGGGTAACCTGTTAGCTCAATTCCATCATGTTTCGCAACTGACTAATCTTTTCCATCACTTCTTTCCCTTTTGGACGCGATACCGGAATTGAGAATTCAGAGCCACTGATTTTTAGCTTGTACCCATTTGTGTTTCCACTAATAGCATCAATAGCGTTTACATTAACAATATAAGAACGATGACAACGCAGCGTAAACGAATTGTTTAGT
The DNA here is from genome assembly GCA_041742535.1 of Cyclobacteriaceae bacterium. Taxonomy (GTDB): domain Bacteria; phylum Bacteroidota; class Bacteroidia; order Cytophagales; family Cyclobacteriaceae; genus ELB16-189. Next base: position 4,204 of record JBGSIM010000122.1, read on the forward strand.
TGTGATTCCAGATTCTTTAAATTCACTCGAAGTAGTTTTTTCTGAATGGTTCCCGCATCATTCCAAATTACGGTCGAGTAGTTATCATCTGCCTGTATAAAAAGCAGATCGGGTAAATTAAATGTTAGACTTTCGCTAGTATCAGAATACAGTGTAACAAGCGTTGATAGTTTTATCGATTCTCTGGATTCTTTCTTGAGAGTTTGAATTTTTCTCAATTCTTGATTTGTAAGAATTGCCTCACGAAGGTTTTCTTGGAGTATTTGAGCTTTGAGAAACAAGGTGCACAAGGCAATAGGTATCACTCCTTTAATGGCTACTTGCACAATAGTGTGTTTGGCCACTACGATCCAAGCCATATCAAAGGGGCAGAAATATATCTTTTCTAAAATAGTTGCTATTACCCAGATGAGGGTTAAGTGCAGAATGTTAATCCAAATGTATTTCTTTATAGACCATGAAGTTGGATCCATCCATGAAGGAAATATCCGCGGAAGCAGCAAGATGTTAAAGCATAGAACGCCAAATGTTATTAACCCATGGAGCCATTCTAATCCATCACTAAAACCCAATTCTGTATCGGTTTTGAACAAGTATAGGAATGCCGTAACAAATGCACTCATAACGGTTACAAACAGAAAATTTTTCCGATCATCATTCAGATAAAATGGAAATGGAGAGTTTAGCCAATCAGCGAATCGCGCAGATACTGACAGGGAACCACTGGAATTTAGGGTCTGCAAATTTTCCATACACTACAAACTTAAATAGTGCGCACTGGGTTGCAAGAAAACATACATTATTGGGGTGAAAAGAGTTGTTTTGGGGCAAAGTGACAGACAGAATTATTCTGCTTTGCCAGTAAGTTTGGTAAGTTGATCCATAGCATTTTCATTTTTTGGATCCAATTCAATTGCTCGTTTATAACATGCTTTTGAATTTTCGATCTGCCCATCGAGCAAATAGGCTTCACCTAAACTATCAAAACAATTAGAAGACTGTGGAAACAAATTGATGTTTATTCTCAAAATTGAGATTGCAGCCTTTATATCGCCCTGTCCAATTAATACATAACCACAAGCATTCAATTCCGACTCTTTGTTTATTGATGATCTAATTTGCTCTGCTAAACCTCGAGGACTCATATTGGCATCCGTAAGAACTCCGCTCATTAGCCAGCTATTAATTTGTGGATAGCCTTTATAGTTCGCATTATACTGGTTACCCGATATTATTTTGAGCATATCTCGCTCCAATGTTTCTACAGGATATTCAACAATCCGACCTGTCTCCTTTTTATCTTGATAAACAATAAGTGTTGGCACTCTATAAATATATAATCCTTTCTCTTCCCGATTTGGAGACTGCTTATAAACGGCCAAGGAATCATATACGCCAATGAGTTCAATATTCTTTTCAGGAATACCTAATTCAGAAAAAATTTTCATCATGCGTGGTAGCTCTCGTTTACTGTCACCACACCAGGAACCAAATACAATTTGAAACTTAAATTTTTTAAAATTGAGCTTCTTTAATTGATCAATAACCTGAATGTTTGGATTGTAATTGGCAAAATTTGGTAGATACCATGATGCGTGTGGTTCGGTGGATAATTCTTCCACAGTAGAAATACCAAGAAGTGGCGCAGTTTTTTTCTGTGCCCAGTTTGTACTAACCATCATCACCAAGAAGAACAGTAAAATATACTTTTTCATAATCTTTAGTTTCCCTCTAAACTATCCCATACGTTGGTTGATCATTGTTAATGAAAGCCTAAAGGGTTACTAATAAAATGTTAAATAATGAGTTCCTTTGAGCGCCTTGGCAACAGCGGACTTTTTATATTTGCCAACTACTTGTACTTCGAAGCGTGCAAGTGGAGAGTAGTCCAGTTTAAATACGCTTAGTTGTATGGCCGGAGAGAAAGCAATGGAAACACCCCTTATGAAACAGTACAACGCCATCAAGGCGAAGTACCCGGGTGCGTTGTTGCTTTTTAGGGTGGGTGATTTTTACGAAACCTTTGGGGAAGATGCCATTCGTGCCGCGCGGGTACTCGACATCACTTTAACAAAAAGAGGAAATGGCTCTGCTTCAGAAATTGAGTTGGCCGGATTTCCCCATCATGCACTTGATACGTATTTGCCGAAATTAGTTCG
>JBGSIM010000123.1:0-34257 GCA_041742535.1 Cyclobacteriaceae bacterium
GAACCAATAGAGGTTACAATACCTTCACCCACACGGGCAAGAATTGTATCTTCACCGGCACCACCCACTAATTGAGCAATACTTGCGCGTACCGTAACGCGTGCAATCGCAATCAATTGAATACCATCGGCAGCAACAGCAGCTACTTTAGGAGTTGTAATTACCTTGGGGTTTACTGAAATCTGAACGGCTTCAAACACATCGCGACCAGCAAGGTTGATGGCAGTAGCTTGTTTAAAACTCAAACTAATATTTGCCTTCTCAGCTGAGATCAATGCGCGGATTACGTTTGGTACATCACCACCTGCCAGGTAATGGGTTTCTAATTCGTTGGTTGTCACTTTCAAACCTGCCTTGGTTGCAGTGATGAGGGAGTTTACAATCACTCCAGGTGGAACTTTTCTGATTCGCATTCCGATAAGTTCACCTATGGTAACTTTCACGTTTGCAAATACAGCCGTGATCCAGAGACCCACCGGCACGAAATACAAGAACATGAAGAATCCGATGATTCCAATGAAGATGATAAAAATAAATGCTAAGCCTTCCATAGTTTTAAATTATTGGTTCTACGATTATTTGGTTCATTATGATTTTAATAACACGCACTTTGCTGCCGCTGTCTAAGTATTCGCCCATTGTTTTTACTTCAAAAATTTTATCTCCAAGATTGGCCTTGCCAATAGGGCGCAATGCGGAAATAGCCTGGCCTTCGGCACCAATTGCCAATGATTCAAGTTCGCCTTCGTTTACTTTGCCTTGCATGGATGACTTTAAAGAAAAGCGACTCCAAACGTTAGTTTTGAATGAGTAGTACAAAATTAATCCCGAAAGGGTAGCAGATACGCCTACTGTTATCCAACCTGTTTCGCTACCGAAATAACTGAAGGTAAATCCAATACCCACAATCAAAAATAGGAATCCAAAAACCCCAACAATGGTAGTTCCGGGTACAAAAATGACTTCTGCAATGATCAAAATAAGACCAAACAAAATCAGCGAGATAACGGTTATCCACTCAATCACTAGCAGCTATTTTAAATTTTAGGAATCCTAAAAGTAGTCAATTTTAGTTCGTGTTTTTATAAGCGAAAATTAAATAACACGAAGTTACTCATGAAATTTAATGTGAATGAGGAACTTTAATAAGCCCGTGCAAACAAAACCCGTTTAGCTGATGGTTTCCCAGAGAAAACACATGCCCCCGCCTCTGCTTTCGCATTTAACGGAATGCATCGAATGGTTGCTTTTGTTGCGTCTTTAATGGCTGCTTCCGTTTCCGGAGTACCGTCCCAATGCGCTAAAACAAAACCACCTTTATCATCCAGCACTTTCTTGAAATCCTCAAAGGAATCTACCGGAGTCATCATGGATTCACGAAACTTTAAGGCTCTTTGATAAATGTTTTCCTGAATGTTTTCTAATAAGGCAGGAATGGCAGCGGCAACCGTCTCGATTGACATCAGCTGTTTTTCCTTCGTATCTCTGCGGGCAACTTCAACGGTTCTATTTTCCAAATCGCGTGGACCAATAGCAATGCGCACCGGCACACCTTTCAATTCATATTCAGCAAACTTAAAACCAGGCTTATGGGTATCACGATTATCGAACTTTACTGAATAACCTTGCTTACGCAGAGCACCTGCAATGCGTTCGGCTTCTTGCGAAATTTTTGAAAGCTCTTCTTCTGTTCTGAAAATTGGTACTATCACTACGTGAATAGGGGCCAACCTTGGCGGGATTATTAAACCATCATCATCGGAATGAGCCATAATCAAAGCACCCATCAATCTTGTGCTTACTCCCCATGAGGTACCCCATACTTTCTCAAGTTTGCCTTCTTTGTTTGTGAACTGCACATCAAAGGCATCGGCAAAATTCTGACCCAGAAAATGTGAAGTACCTGCTTGCAATGCTTTTCCATCTTGCATCATCGCTTCAATGCAATACGTTTCCACTGCACCCGGAAAGCGCTCGCCTTCTGATTTTATTCCTTTAATAACTGGCATGGCCATAAACGTTTCGGCAAATTCAGCATATACATCCAACATTTGCTCGGATTCTTTTATTGCTTCTTGCTTGGTGGCATGAGCCGTGTGGCCTTCCTGCCAAAGAAACTCAGCAGTGCGCAAAAATAAACGCGTACGCATTTCCCAACGCACTACGTTTGCCCACTGATTAACTAATAATGGCAAGTCGCGATAGGATTGAATCCATCGTTTATATGTACTCCAGATAATTGCTTCACTCGTTGGCCGTACTACAAGTTCTTCTTCTAACTTGGCGGCAGGGTCAACAATTAGTTTTCCTTTTTTTTCAGGATCGGCTTTTAATCGGTAATGAGTAACAATGGCACATTCCTTCGCAAAGCCTTCAGCATTTTTCTCTTCTGCTTCAAACATACTTTTTGGCACAAAGAGCGGAAAGTATGCATTTACATGGCCTGTATCTTTAAACATTTTGTCTAATGCCTGCTGCATTTTCTCCCAAATGCTATATCCATAAGGCTTAATCACCATGCAGCCGCGCACATCCGAATTTTCGGCTAAATCTGCTTTTTTAACTAAATCATTATACCATTGCGAGTAATCCTCCTTGCGGCTTGTAATCTCTTTTCCCATTAGAAATCGGTCGTATTTTTTTGTAAATTTGATTAATTGGGCAAATATAGAGCAGGAACAGCAGCATGATGGCTATTCCAAACTAAATTTTGAAACGGAAATTGGCATAACTACCAAAACAGAAAAGCTGGTTTTCGCACGTTTTTAAGCTTAAACTTGTTGTGTAATTGTACCCAAAGTGGTAAAAGTTTCGTTAGTATTTGAGAAGTTGAACCAAAATAGAAAAGTTATGAAATCAAGAATCACTTTCTTAAGCATCCTGTCGGTAATGGTAGCCTTTGCTACATCGGCACAGAATGTAGAACAAGATGATATGTATTTCAGATCGAAGGATCGTGCTGTTCTTGCAGCAACAAGACCGTTGACAATAAACACTAATACTGTATCACGGGCATCAGAAGTTAATTCACCTATTAATCCAACTGATAGTTATTCTGCCAGAAATGTTAACCCAGAGTATATCTCACAGGCTAAGGTGAATCCGTCATCAACTACCCTTGCTGAAACTTCAACCTATTTTATTCCCAACTATACACCAACCACTGTCAATCAAAACATTTCTAATACTCCGATCAATTCGAATTATTATAATGGAGGTTATGGCCCATCTTACTATGGTATGAATTCGATGATGGGTTATGGATACGGTTACGGTATGAATTCAATGATGGGTTATGGAATGAATTCGATGATGGGCTATGGCATGTCAGGATTTGGCAATCCATACTATTCACCAATGGGATATTATGATCCCTTTGGATACAATGCATATGGATATAACGGCTATAATAACTATGGTGGATTTGGATATTCACCAGGCTTATCATTTTCCATGGGTATGGGATTTGGGGGCTATAATAACTATTGGGGAAATTCATGTTATAACCCTTATTATGGAGGTAATGTAATTGTTGTAAATAGTGGAGATTTAAATGGACGTAATGTTGTTTATTCAAAACGTGCTTCTCGCAGCAATGATATTGACAATAATGTGACAAGTAGCAATCGTTCTGTAACGTCTAATAATTCATCACAAAGTACAGGGCGTAGTTCAACGAATGGTCGTGTTGCATCTACATCCGATAGTAATGCAGGAAGTTATTATCAAAGAGGTTGGAGAACAAATCCGGAAACAAATAGCCGGGCTGCCTGGAACAATTCAGTAAATTCTTCAAGCAATTCCTTTTTTAATAACTCAGGTAATACTAGCCGCAACTCGAATTCTAATTTCAATAATAACAGCAATTCCCGTAGTTCTTGGTCAGGGAGTAACAGCAATGTTTCTACCGGAGGAAGCAGAAGCAGTGTTAGCTCATCAGGTGGAGGGAGTTCATCATCGTCTTCAAGTGGTGGTGCAAGAAGAGGCAGAGATTAGGCGTAGGGACAAATCAAAATTTTAAAATGTATGAAAACTTGGGGCAAATTGCTCATAGGAATTACTATGCTCATACCAAGCATTGCTAGAGCGCAAAGTTTTACTGAAACAGCGTTACTCTTTAGTAGGACGCAACCTGCAGGAAGTGCTCGTATTATGGGAATGGGTGGAGCTCAAACCAGTTTGGGTGGAGATTATAGCTTAGCACTTTCAAATCCTGCAGGCCTTGGAATGTTTAATAAATCGGAATTTTCAATTTCGCCAGGCTTTAATTCAGCAAACATAAGTTCAAGTTATTTGGGTAATTCTGTTGACGACAAAAAAACCAATTTACATATCCCCGGATTTGGATTGATTCTTCAAACGGAGCAAAATGGGCGTAATGGATTTTTAAGTGGTACGTTTGGAGTAACCTATAGTCGTGTGAATAATTTTAATCAGAACTTTAAGTACGAGGGAACAAATCAAAACAACTCTATTATAGATAATTTTATTGAAAACTCTTTTCAAATTAACCCCAATCGCTTCGATTATAATTATACTCCTTCATATGAAAATGAATATAATACGCTAGAAGGTCTTGCATACAACAATTATTTGATTGATGGATTTCAAGATCAAAATGGCAATTGGTTATACACTTCACCATTAATCACCTTTAATGACCCAAATGATATCAGAAGAGTTTTCCAGAATGAATCTATTGAGACAACAGGAGCGCAGAATCAGTGGAGTTTTTCTTATGGAGCGAATTTTTCTGACAAGATTTTCATTGGTGCGGGTATTGGCTTTACTACACTCAAGTATGGAGTCAAAAAATCCTATTCAGAATCCAATTTCTATTTTGATCTTGACCCAAATTATGAGCCGTTAGATAACCTAAATCTTATTGAAGAAGTTACAATTAATGGTTCTGGAATTAATGGAACTTTAGGAATAATTGCAAGACCTTTTGATCAGTTACAGGTTGGGGTTTCGTATACTTCGCCTACTCTTTATAAGCTTACGGATACTTATTCTGCGACCATGAGCACATCGTGGAATGATTTTGATTTTTTTGGCGATGGCTCGATAATATTAAATGACGAAAGCGAGTATACCGATGAAATTATTTCAGAGTATGACTTGCGCACCCCCAGTAAGTTAAATGTAGGCGCCTCATTCTTTTTTGAAAAGTATGGCTTTCTATCAGCCGATATTCAAGTGGTAAATTATTCGGGAGCTAAATATACCTCCAGTACTTCAGGAGTCGCTTATGACTCTGACAATGATCAAATCAAATCCTTGTATCAATCAACAGTTAATTATAGAATTGGAGGTGAGTTTCGATATGAAAGTTATAGAGCACGTGCGGGCTTCTCTTATATGCCGGATCCGTTTCGTACGGAACAGAATGGGGTGAGCAGACAAATTACTTCTGTATCAGGAGGGTTGGGATATCGAGCCAAGAAGTTTTATCTGGATGCTGCTGTTGTCTTCACGCAAGGTCAGTCATCCTATCGTCCATATAGTGTAAACTCATCAGATAGTCCACTTGTTAATTTAGATAGCAAGACAACGTTTGGAATGGTTACGCTCGGATTTCCTTTTTAAATTTTCTCCAATCCTTCAGCCAGATCTGTGAGTTGAATGGAGTTGCTGGATAAACAAATTTTTGATTCTTTATAAATAGCAATTCGCTGCGAGCGCATAAATTCGATCTGATCTTTTAATTCATCCGGATGGGCACCGGCCAGCAAGGGGCGATCTTCAATCTTTGTTTTTAAAATTCGTTTTGCAATTTCGCGCGCTGATACGTCTAAAAACACGGTGTGCCCATGTTGATTCATGTATGCCATGTTATCGAAAAACACTGGTGCACCGCCACCTGTTGCCATTACAAAATCAGTTGAATGTTCCGTAATCTGGTGAAGCAACTTTTGCTCAGTAGCGCGAAATAATTCCTGTCCATGTTTTTTGAAAATATCCTTTATTGGCAAACTCATCATTCGTTCAATCTCTTTATCGAGATCTATGAACGGCAATTTTAAGTTGCTTGCCAGTTGCTTGCCCAACGTGGTCTTTCCACTTCCGGGTAAACCGATGAGAAAGATTTTCATTTTAACAGACTCAAAATTTTATCGGCAGTGGGTGTATCATTATGATGCCAGTTACCTAGCACTGTGCCATTGCTCCATAAAGCAATACCCGGATTAGAGCGGATAATTGTTTTCAACACGGTAGCATCGGCATAGTAATATGGTACAGCTAATTGATGCTCGTGACGAAATGTTTCCATGGCCTCTGAACCTGAAGAGGTAAGTACAAAGCAATCCACTTTGCCTTCCAATTGCTTTGTCAATTCTTTAATAGCTGCTATGTTTTTTACAGATGCTTTGCTCACATCAAAAATCACGAGTAATAATTTTGAACCTTGAAAAGTATACTGGGTCATGTCTTCTCCCTCCGGACTGCTGATTGAGTAATCAGTGATCTTAGGTTTAGACTCCTCTTCATTGAGGATGTGAGAGGATATATATTTATAACCGTCAGTCAGAAATTTTGTATCGCGAACTTCTTTTCCGTCTTTCTCGAAAATATATTCAATGATGGGTTGTTCAAGTGGGATCATCTGCTGAGGAATATTGTTTCCAATCTTATAAGCACGAAAATCAATAAAGGGTAAATGACGAATTGCATACACTCCTAATGAAAAGCAAATCACCACAGTAGCAATAACAACAGCATTGCCTTCTCGTGCGCGTAACGTTGCCTTATAACTTTTGCGATACCAAAATAGGTGCAGTACGAACACCATTAAGATGATGTCTTTAATAAATGATTCCCACGGTGTGAGTTTGATTGCATCACCAAAGCATCCGCAATCCGTTACCTTATCGAAGTAAGCTGAGTAAAATGTAAGAAAAGTAAAGAAGACCATCAGTGCCAGCAGTACCCACGCTGTTAAATTCATGCGCCAGTAAATGAGAATGGCAACACCTAATGCTAGTTCAAGAATGATCATGATCATGCCAATCTCCAGCGACCATGAAATGAAGTAATGAAAGAAAGAGCCAAAGTCTTCAACAAACACTTCGAAGTATTCCTCCATCTTAATTTTAGTGCCAATGGGGTCATTCAATTTTATCAGTCCTGAAAAAATAAACAGGCCGCCTACAAAAAAGCGAGAGAATTGGTCAATAGATTTTTGAAGCATAATTATTTAGTCTACGGTCAACTGTCGACAGTCCACAGGTTAGTTATCTGAAATTGATTTTCTTAGCGCTTGAATTCTCATAATTAAGTTATCAGTAGAGTTATAAATTTTATCAAAGTGTTCAACTGAAATGATGCCCCTTCTCTTTGCAATGTAGATACAACTAACTACTTCAATCCCAGAACGAATAGAATAACCCAGAAAACGCTTGAACTCTGCATTGCTTTGGCCCGTTGATCCTTCAGCTATATTCAATGAAATAGAATCAGCAGCACGTTTTATTTGCGATGTTAGAATATATATCTCCTCTTTTGGAAATGTTTTCGAAACCTCATCAATCAAACCAGTAAGTTCCACAGATTCCTTCCAAACTTCCAATTTTTCAAATTTAAACGGCATAACTTGGGCTAATTAACTGTCGACTGTCGACCGTTTACTGTCGACATCTTAATCAAACAAAACACAGAATAATTTATCATGTCTTGGTAGTTTGCTTTTACGCCTTCGCTTGATAAAGTTTTCCCCTTGTTATCTTCAATCTGCTTTACGCGAAGTAATTTCATCAAGATAAGATCGGTCATGGAACTAACACGCATGTCGCGCCAGGCTTCATCATAATCATGATTTTTATTTTTCAGCAACTCAAATGTTTCATCTACGGCTTCCGAATAGAGTGGTTTTATTTCAGCAACTGTCAAATCCATTTTTTCTGAATCCTGCAGTTTGAGTTGAATCATGGCAATGAGACAATAATTAACAATCCCCACAAAATCGTCTTTTATGTCATCTTCAACTTTTTGAACACCTTTCTCCTGAATGCTTCTTATCCGCTGTGCTTTAATGAAAATCTGGTCGGTAATGGAAGAAAGTCTCAGCACGCGCCAAGCTGTTCCGTAGTCGTGGGTTTTGCACTCAAATAGGGCTTGGCAAGAGGCAATCACCTCTTTATATTCGTGGGTAGTTTTTTCATTCATAATGGTAGCGCAAAGTAAATTATTTTCACCCAACAAAACACTTTTAATAGCGGGTAAGGTTATTGATTTAACAATTCCGAAAGTGATGGGTATTTTAAATGTAACACCAGACAGCTTTTATGATGGCGGGAGGTATTCAGAAGAAAATACTTTTCTGAAGCAGGTTGAAAAAATGATTGAGGAGGGAGCAGACTTCATTGATGTAGGTGGTTATTCAACAAGGCCTGGGGCAACTGAGATTTCTGGCAAGGAAGAACTTGACCGGGTTATTCCGGTTGTTAAAGTTTTGTTAAAAGAATTTCCCTCCTCAATTATTTCCATCGATACGTTTCGTTCATCGGTGGCGAAAGCTGGGGTAGATGAAGGTGCGGGAATGATCAATGATATTTCGGCAGGCGAACTTGATGCGAAAATGGTTGATACGGTCGCCAAATTGCAAGTGCCTTACATTGCCATGCATATGCGCGGCACTCCACAAACCATGACGCAGTTCACTGCCTATGAAAATCTGCTGAAGGAAATGCTTGAATATTTTCATCGTAAGCTGTATCAATTAAAAACAGCCGGTATAAAAGATGTAATTATTGATCCCGGTTTTGGGTTTGCTAAAACAGTTGATCAGAATTTTGAGCTCCTGAATAATCTTGAACGACTTCATATTTTTGAAGAGCCACTTTTAGTAGGACTTTCCAGAAAGTCGATGATTTGGCGCACGTTAAAGACAACTCCTGAAGCAGCTCTAAATGGAACGACTGCATTAAATACACTTGCTTTGTTAAAAGGTGCTTCTATTTTGCGTGTGCATGATGTGAAAGAGGCAACCGAAGTTATTCAATTGATGAAGCATGTTTCAGTCTGAATAGCCAAACAGTTTCATTACCTTTGTTACAATGATTTTTGTATTCAAAATAGGGTTTCTGGAAGTTAGTTGGGTCGATTTAATCGACATTAGTTTGGTGGCGGTGCTGCTCTATCAAGTGTACAAGCTCATCCGCGGAAGCCTTGCTGTAAATATCTTTCTTGGTATTCTCGCCCTCTATTTGGTGTACCTAATTGTGCGTGCCGCGCAGATGGAGTTACTGGCAACTATACTCGGTCAATTTATGGGTGTGGGTGTGTTGGCCATGATTATTTTATTTCAACCTGAAATCAGAAAATTTCTTTTGTTGATCGGGCGCACCACAGAAATTAATCGCGACAATATCTTTAGAGGCATTACCAACTGGCATCCTGAACCTCACGATGATTTTGATGTACACGAATTAATTGAAGCTGTTAAATCGTTAAAGGCTACACGCACGGGTGCTTTGATGGTATTCTCGCGCGACATCGAATTAAAATTTTATGCAGAGACGGGCGATCCGCTTGACGCGAAGGTGAATAAGCGACTCTTGCTTTCTATTTTTAATAAAAACAGTCCGTTGCATGATGGTGCTATCATTATTTATAAAGGTCGGATTAAAGCAGCGCGATGTGTGTTGCCGGTAAGTGAGAATGATCACTTGCCTCCGCATTTTGGATTGCGCCATCGCTCTGCTATTGGTATGTCGGAAACTACTGACACTCTTATCTTAGTTGTCTCAGAAGAAACAGGAAGATTGATTCTTTCGCGTAACGGAAAATATATTCGTGGCCTTCGGTTGAAACAAGTGGAGCAAAAGATTCTTGAATACCTTCACAACGAAGAACCTAAAGAATGGGAAGCCATTCCGATGGAAAGCGAATTGGAAGCACAAGAGACCAAAGCAGATTAATCATAACCAGCATAATTGCATGAAGCACTTCTTAACCCTCATCGTGCTTTTTTGTGTACTCTCTTCATCGGGTCAGTCCATCGAAACCATCATTCAAAAAGGGCATGAACTTGCTGTGATTTCTGTGGCGATAAGCCCAGATAGTAATTATGTAGCCACCGGTAGTCGTGATAAGTCTGCCAAGTTATGGGAGCTATCGACTGGGCGCGAGGTGAGAAGTTTTCTCGGTCATCAATTCTCGGTGAACAGTCTCGACTTTAGCAGTGATGGCAAATACTTAATCACCGGAAACGGAGATCAGACTGCCAAAGTGTGGGAAGTGGCAACCGGAAAAGAAATACTTTCTGTACATCCAGATAAAGAGCGGGTGACAGATGTTGTGTTCGATCCGAAGGGAAAATATTTTGTTACGGTTGGTTTTGGAGATAAGGCCATTGTCTGGGAGTTTCCTTCCAAAAAGAAATTACATGAATTTCCGGCCGATGGATATGCTGGCTCTGGAGGATCAATCAATTTAGCAATAAGCCCTAATGGTGAGTGGCTCGCGATTGGTGAGGACAACAGTGTAGCGAATGTGTACAAAACTTCTGATTGGAAAAAAGCATATACCTTCAACTTCTCTGAGTACTCAAGCTGTGGCGGATGTTATACCGATGTTGATTTTTCTCCGGACAGTCGCTACTTGTTAAAGACAACGAATCGTGGTGAAGCCGCAAAGTATGATTTAAGAAACGGTCAATTGGTTATCCGTTATCGTAAACGTGTTGAAGATTTAAGTACCGGAAAATTTAGTCGCGATGGAAAGCAGATAGCCGTTAGCACTAAAAAAGAAGTTTCGATTTACAATGCGCAAACTGGTGATTCTATTAAAAGTATTAATCCTGGTATTAAGGCTGAGATTAATCAAGCCGTATTTACGGCCAATGGTAAACAGTTGCTTTTAGCGTGCGATAATAACGAAGTGTTGATTTGGGATATCGCAAAAAACAAACAAGCAGGGGAACTCACTGGGTTTTTAAATAAGCGCGATAAAGGTGGACTAACCTATGATCCAAACTCCTATTGGGATTCATACATCGCGAAATACCTGCGCGTAAAGAATGATATTTTATTAAGTCGAGATAACAAAACCTTACTCAAGGGTAAGTTTGGTTCAAAAGTTAAGAAGTGGGATGTTGCTTCCGGTAAAACGGAGATGGGATATGTTGGACATGAGAAGGCTGCGATTTGTTATCAATACAGTAGGAATGGAAAGAAATTAATAACCGGTGGAGGCGATGGTAAAGTAATTGTTTGGAATGTGCAAAGTGGCGATACACTCTTTACAATTGCCTCGTATCGAGAACCTGTTTTTTCAGTCAGCTTTAATAGTGATGAAACTCAGATATTAAGCAGCAGTTGGGAAGGTGCCATTAAAATTCATGATGCTACAACAGGTGAGCGTATTTTCTATTATGAATCCAAGAGTGGCTCCTCTTATAATACACGATTTAGCCAAAATGATTTATATCTCATCACTGCTAATTTACCAACCGGCTTGCAGATGTTGGAAATTGATACAAAGACGATAGTAAGAGATTTTATTGGTCACACAGCAACCGTTTCAGTAATACAACTCACACAAGACGGGAAGAAATTATTGAGCGCCAGTTGGGATGGAACGATGCGCCTATGGGATGTTGCAACGGGACTAGCGGACAGAAAATATTCTGGTCATGAAGGTGAAATTTACTCTGCCATTTTTAATAAAGCGGAAAACAACATTTATAGTGCGGGTTCAGATCGCTTGATCCGGCAATGGGATACATCAACCGGTAAAGTGATTGCGACTTTCGCGGGACATCAAAGTGAAGTAACAAGTCTTCAACTTACCAATGACGAAAAAATGTTGATTAGTCATAGTGTGGATGGTGTCACTAAATTTTGGAATTTGTCAACTGGCAAAGAATTTTTTGAGCATATTCATTTTGGCGAGAAGGAGTGGATGGTGAAAAATCCGGAAGGGTATTTTAATGGTACGCAAGACGCACGACAATACATTCATTTTGTAGATGGATTGAAAACCTATAGTGTGGATCAGTTCTTTCACGAATTCTATCGCCCCGATCTCCTACCAAAGATTTTTCAAAACAGAGGCGCAAGCGATGGTTATAAAGGTATCCAAGGAAAACTTAGTACATCACCACCTCCTGGCATTCGATTGGCAACGGTTCCTCAATCAGACGAAACGCAGACTGAGGTATTTATAAAAATGACTGATATGGGTGGCGGCATTGAAAACGTGAAACTATTTCACAACGGTAAAAACATTCCATTAGATAAACAGACACTAAAACTTCCCGCCCGCAAAGGAGAGAGTACTACCTATCGCCATATCATTAACTTGATTGGAGGAACCAATACGATTACTGCTTCGGCTAGTAATAAAGATAAAATAGAATCCGATCCTCAGTCAGTAGACGTAGTTTCTGATCGAGCCGGTAAGACCAGTATTTGTTATGTTCTTTCTGTGGGGATTAACGAATATAAAAATCCAAAGATGACCTTGAACTATGCGCGACCTGATGCAGAATCATTTGGTAAAATCGTGGATGAAAAGAGTTCGCTCTTTAAAAATATTGAGTTGCACAGTTTGTATGATGCGGATGCTACAAAGGATAATATCTTGAAAAAATTAGAAGAGCTATCCACCAAAGTGCATCAGGAAGATGTGTTTATCTTTTATTATGCCGGGCATGGTAGTATGGTTGACAACCAATTTTTCTTTATCCCAACGGGTAGCAGTCGACTGTATGATCTCTCGTCTTTGCAGAAAGATGCAATTGAAGCGGGTGTCTTACAAGATCGATTAAAGAATATTAAAGCATTAAAACAACTGATTGTGATGGATGCATGCCAATCAGGTGCATCGGTTGAGTTGCTGGCAACACGCGGTGCCGCTGAAGAGAAAGCTATTGCACAATTGAGCCGTAGTGCGGGCATTCATGTGATGGCTTCTGCAGGTAGTGAGCAGTTTGCTACTGAGTTTGCAGAGTTAGGGCATGGATTGTTTACTTATCTTCTCATTAAAGCGTTGCAAGGTGATGCCGATGGCGCACCCAAAGATGGAAAGGTTACGATCTATGAGTTGAAATCATACCTCGATGATCAAGTACCTGAAATGACTCAAAAGATGAAAGGCAAGCCGCAGTATCCGTACACATTTTCGCGTGGTCAGGATTTTCCGATTGTAATTGATAATTAGTTAGTAGTCTTGAGTCGCTAGTCCATAGTGAATTGTAGTACTTATTAAAAACTATTTTTTTATAACTTCGTATTATAATTCAACTAATCATGATTGATGGAAGAAGCAAGTCCGATTAAGTTTTATTTGGCCAGGTATTTTTTTCTTGCGCTTAGTGCGCTTCAAGCGCTGGCTGCCATTCTAATGTTTACCCAATTAGAAACAACCCCCAAGACAAGATTCGTATCCTTTGCTTTGTTTACATTGGCGATGATCTTTTTCTCGTTGCATATGTTGATCTCAAAAAAGATTAAGCGTGTAGCGCTCAGCAAAAAGAAGATTGAAGTAATCAATCCTACGAAAGTGAAAAGTTACGATTGGGAAGATGTGAAGCGACTGAAGTTTATTCCGTACCTAAACATGTATAGTTTAAAGCTGAAGGGC
This sequence comes from Cyclobacteriaceae bacterium, assembly GCA_041742535.1. GTDB lineage: Bacteria > Bacteroidota > Bacteroidia > Cytophagales > Cyclobacteriaceae > ELB16-189. Next base: position 13,588 of record JBGSIM010000123.1, read on the forward strand.
AAGAGCAAGATTTATTTTTTGTCAACCCAAAGTACTGCCACCTTGCTTGGGCTTTCATCAGAGAATTCTGATCTGATACCGAAGAAGATTCGATGAGTTATTGACCTGTTCTTTTAAGGTAGTTGCTCAACATCTCTTTGTAGAATTTATTATCGGATAAGCGAGTAGCTAGTTCGTAATAGGATCGGGCTTCTTCCGAAGCTTCCCAACTGGCCAATTCAAAAAAGTATCCAGTCATTAAAGCGGCTGCCGGAGTTTTAACTTCCGCTGAATAGGGAAAGTCTATTTTGTTTGTGTAGAAACGACTAATGAAATGGACAATTTGAGATTCACTAGTTTTTCCTTTTCTCTCCTTCTCAGTTGGTGGCGAAAATGTAATGATGCAATTAACATTCTGATAATTCAATTCGACTTCAGGAATTAATACAAGATTATCTTTTACTTCATATGACCTTAATTTTTCATCATAGACATTCATTACCTTAACAATAATCTCAGTTCCAATATTTGGCTTCCAGACAATCATTACATCCTTACTAAAATAAATTCGGCCATTAATTAGTGGTGGATAGATTACATATGCAAGTCTATCATCATGAGAGGCCCCCATATGACTAAGTCTCATTCTTTTTGCTTCTGCACTCTGAAATACGAACAAATAATCCAAGCTGACAGACTTTTGAAAAGTACTCAAGCTTTTTGCTGATGGTGGATTTAAAATAGAATGTAACTCTTTAAGTACGACAGTTGTATCACTAAATTCAATTGGAATACCAGTTTCATGGATTAAAGCCAAATAGCCATCATTATTTATGTGAATAGTTTCTTCAATTGAAATCATATCCAAACTCTTCAACTCTTTCCCGCTACTTAATTTGGCATTCTCAGCATGCAAAACTTGAAATGGATAAACTGTCTGAGCAGATAAACTGCCTGAGATAACTAGAGTTAATATGATGATTAGAACTCTCATGCTACTTCAACACCCCCAACTCTTTCCCCACTTCAGTAAAAGCTTGAATCGCTTTATCTAAGTGATGCTGTTCGTGTGCAGCAGAAATTTGAACACGAATGCGCGCCTTACCTTTCGCCACCACAGGAAAGAAGAATCCAATCACATAGATTCCTTTTTCAAGGAGGCGCTCAGCAAACTTTTGTGCTAAGGGAGCCTCATATAACATAATCGGCACAATGGGATGAATGCCGGGCTTGATATCAAAACCTGCAGCCATCATTTTTTCACGGAAGTATTTGGTGCTATGTTCCAACTTATCACGCAACGCTGTTGTTTCCGAAAGCATGTTGAACACTTCTATTGAGGCTCCGGTAATAGAAGGAGCCAACGTATTTGAAAACAAATAAGGTCTTGAACGCTGACGAAGTAACTCAATGATTTCTTTACGACCGGATGTAAATCCACCGGAAGCCCCACCCAATGCTTTGCCCAACGTTCCCGTAACAATATCCACGCGATCCATCACACCACAATGCTCAGGCACACCACGACCTGTCTTGCCAATAAAACCTGATGAGTGACACTCGTCTGTCATTACCAATGCTTCATATTCATCAGCCAAATCACAAATTTTATCTAACTGCGCAATGGTTCCATCCATAGAGAAAGCTCCATCGGTAACGACAATGATTTGATTCGCTCCGGCTTTGCGTGCATCTGCTAATTGTACTTTCAAGTCGGCCATATCGTTGTGCTTGTAGCGATAGCGCATGGCTTTGCATAAGCGAACACCATCAATAATGGATGCGTGATTCAATTCATCCGAAATAATTGCATCTTTCTCACCCAGCAAAGGTTCGAACACTCCGCCATTTGCATCGAAGGCAGCCGCATATAAGATAGTATCCTCCGTGCCTAGAAAATCTGAAATCTTTTTTTCAAGTTCTTTATGAATATCCTGAGTTCCGCAAATAAACCGAACAGACGACATACCAAATCCATGCGTATCAATGGCACGCTTAGCTGCTTCAATCACTCGTGGGTGAGATGACAACCCAAGATAGTTGTTCGCACAAAAGTTTATTACCTCTCGTCCATCTTGTGTTTTAATATCGGCACCTTGTGGAGTGGTGATGATTCTTTCTTTTTTAAAGAGTCCTGCTTCGCGAATCGATTCAAGTTCTTTTTGTAACACAGGTTGTAGTCTTTTATACATAGGTTAGTTCATTTTCGGTTTAGGTTTCATGACGGGTTTTGTAGCAGCGGGAGTAGGTTTCGGTTTTTCGATCAACTCCTCTTTCAATAAAAAATTTCTGCGAGTTGGATTGATCAGGTAAAGTTTTTGTGCTGTAAAGCTTGCTTCACTCATGGATTCAAAGAGTACGCTCCATTCTTGCCACTGAGCAGGTTTGGCCAACTTAAAGGCTGCTGAATCTATTTTCTTTTTGACCAGATATTCTTCAAAAGTCATAAGACAAAACTATAAAATTTAAGCGTGGCTATATTCAAACCTCCCAATTACCGATCATAATTATTTGACCTAAAATAGCCCTTGATTTGGTACCTTCCCATACATTTATCTATGACCTATGAAAATTAAAATGCTTTGTTTAGTCATGCTATTCTCTATAGCAGGCTATGCGCAGGAAAAAGAAAGTCTATTAGAGCAACTCAAAAAAGTTGCGGTGGTAGATCAGAAAGTGATGATGCCCATGCGCGATGGTATCCGTCTTGCTACAGACATTTATCGCCCGAAAGGAAATGGCAAGTATCCAATCATCTTTTCGCGCACACCTTATAATTTCAATAGCTACCGAGATGGTGAGTTAGTAACACGCGCCCTACAAACAGCACTCGATGTTGTAAACAGAGGCTATGTTTATGTAGTGCAAAATGAACGTGGTCGTTTCTTTAGCGAAGGGGAATGGGATATTCTGGGAACTCCACTCACAGATGGCTACGATGCCTTCGAATGGATGACTAAGCAAACCTGGAGTAACGGAAAAGTTGGCTTGCTTGGTTGCTCTTCCACCGCTGAGTGGCAAATGGCAGTCGCTTCATTAGAACATCCGGCATTAGCCGCAATGGTTCCTCAGAGTTTTGGTGCTGGTGTTGGTCGTGTAGGCAAATATTATGAGCAAGGCAACTGGTATCGTGGTGGCGCTGTGCAAATGCTTTTCACCGCTTGGTTGTATGGAACACAACATGATGTAGCTAAACCAAATTTGCCAACCAATGTAAGCCAGGAAGATTTGCAGCGTATTCAAAAGTTTTATGACATGGCTCCACGTTATCCAAAAGTAGATTGGAAAGAGGGCTTAAGTCATTTACCTACTCAGGATATTATAAAAGCACAAGATGGCCCTGTAGGTGTTTATGAAAAAATGGTTAGGCGCACACCCAACGATCCTGCCTGGTATGAAGGTGGTTTATATCATGACGACATGCCTTTTAATACCCCAAGTTTTTGGTTTGTATCGTGGTACGATGTTTCTTCCAGTCCTAACATAGAGTTATACAATCACGTTAGAAAGAATGCTAAAGACCCAAAAGTGCGCGACAGTCAATACCTTGTTATTGCTCCTACATTACATTGTGCGTATACACGAGCTACAGAAAATACTATTGTAGGTGAGCGTAGTGTTGGTGATGCACGATTGAATTATAATGAATTGATTTACGGTTGGTTTGATCATTGGCTTAAAGGTGAACCATTGAAGGATATGCCTAAGGTGCGTTACTACACGATGGGCTCTAACAAATGGCAAACTTCAGATGTGTGGCCGCCAGCCAATGCTGTAATGACTCCTTATTATCTGGATAGTAAGGGTAAGGCAAATACATTAAACGGTGATGGAAAACTAGTATCCAAAAAACCATCGAAAGACAATCCTGATTCATTTACATATGATCCAATGAATCCTGTGATATCCTATGGAGGTAATGTGTGTTGCACCGGTACTGCTATACAAGGCGGGGCATTCGATCAACAGGAAATGGAAAAGCGCGAAGATATTTTAGTTTACACTACTGAACCTTTCGCAGATGGTGTGGAAGTAAGTGGATTTATTGAATCGACTTTATTTGTTTCGTCCGATGCAAAAGATACTGACTTTACCATTAAGGTGATTGATGTATATCCAGATGGCAAAGCGTATAACTTAGATGAAACCATACAGCGTGTGCGTTACCGCGAAGGATACGACAAAGAAGTATTTATGGAACAAGGCAAAGTGTACAAAGTCGAGTTAACACCTATGTCTACTAGTAATTATTTCGAAAAAGGGCATCGCATTCGGATTGAAATATCGAGCAGCAATTTTCCACGCTTCGATCGTAATCTAAACACAGGTGGAAAAAATTATGATGAGTCGGTAGGAAAAGTTGCTCATAACAAAATTCATCATGCTTCTCAGTATCCCAGTAGTATTAAACTGCCGATTGTGAAGGTGAAGAAATAAAATTACCTCACCCCTTCCCCTCTCCCAGGGGAGAGGGTGTCCGAGGAACGAGGGCGGGTGAGGGCAATTTTTATATCTTAGCACCCATATTTTCAGCATGAAGAAAACAAAGATTCTATTAATTGGCGCGGGTGGTCAACTTGGTTCAGAACTTACACAAGGGCTCTGGAAAATACATGGTCAGGATAATGTAGTTGCTTCGGATATAAAGGATGCACAAGGTATTTTAAGGGAAGGACCTTACGAGAAGTTTGATGTAATGCAGCGCGACAAACTTTTTGAGTTGATACGCAAACATGAAATCACCCAGATTTATCACTTGGCTGCATTACTTTCTGCCACAGGAGAAAAAGATCCACGCTGGGCCTGGAAGTTGAACATGGAAAGTTTACTTTTTGTGTTGGAAGCAGCGCAAGAACTTAAACTCGATAAAATCTATTGGCCTAGTTCCATCGCTGCGTTTGGACCAACAACACCAAAGCAAAATACTCCGCAGGATACCATCATGGATCCTACGACAGTGTATGGAATCACCAAACTTGCGGGTGAACTTTGGTGTGAATACTATTTTAGAAGATATGGAGTTGATGTGCGTAGTCTTCGATACCCGGGATTAATTGGTTATAAAACCCCACCGGGTGGCGGCACAACGGATTATGCAGTTGATATTTATTTCAAGGCATTGAAAGAAAAAAAATATGAATCGTTTCTTGCTGCGGATACCTATTTGCCCATGATGTATATGGACGATGCAGTAAAGGCCACATTGGATTTAATGGAGGCACCTGCGGAGAAAGTAAAGATTCGTTCGAGTTATAATATTGGTGCGATGAGTTTTTGTCCGGCCCAAGTTGCCTCAACGATCAAAAAGCATATTCCAGAATTTACGATTACTTACAAACCAGATTTCCGTCAGGCAATAGCTGACTCATGGCCAAAGTCTATTGACGATTCACCAGCAAGACAAGATTGGGGTTGGAAACATCAATATGGATTGGAAGAAATGACAAATGATATTTTAACGAACCTTCAAGCACAACCGGAATTACTTGGCTAATAATTTTTATCATCATGAAGAACTTAGCAATTTCATACGAACCCATCTGTACCATAACCATCAATCGCCCACAGGCATTAAATGCACTTAATCAGGAGACATTATCCGAACTTAAAGGCGTGATTCAAGAATGCAAGGAGCGAGCAGATATACAAGGGATTATTATTACTGGAGCCGGAGAAAAAGCATTTGTAGCCGGAGCTGATATCAAAGAACTTACACAACTCTCGAAAGAAGCAGCATTCGCACTTGCACAAAACGGGCAACAGATTTTTAAGTTGATAGAAGATTGTACTAAGCCTGTGATAGCAGCCATCAATGGTTTTGCGCTTGGGGGCGGATGTGAACTTGCGATGGCATGCCACATCAGGCTTGCATCAGAAAATGCAAAGTTCGGATTGCCTGAAGTTAATCTGGGAATTCTTCCCGGCTATGGAGGCACACAACGATTGGCGCAACTGGTAGGAAGAGGAAAAGCATTGGAGCTGGCTATGACGGGTGATATGATTAGTGCTCAAGAAGCAAAAGAAATTGGATTGGTAAATCACGTAACATCAACTCAGGCTGAGTTACTTGAGCTGGCAAACAAAATCATGAACAAGATTTTAAGCAAAGGTCCGTTGGCGATTGCCGGTGTGATTAAAAGTGTTAACACAGGATACGAGTTTGCGAATGAAGGTTATCAGATAGAATCAGAAAATTTTGCAAACCTCACTACCACAAAAGATTTTACAGAAGGCACTACCGCCTTTATTGAAAAAAGAACTCCAAACTTTAAAGGCGAGTGAGTAAACTCAAACAACTTGCTGGCGATACAGTTTTGTATGGAATGGGAAGCATGCTTCCCAGGGTGCTCAACTTTTTTCTGGTCATCCTGCATACCAAAAACATGTTTAGTCAGGCAGAGTATGGTGACATCACCAAACTTTATGCTTGGGTAGGCGTAATTAATATTGTGTACATGTTTGGCATGGAGACGGCTTTCTTTCGTTTTGCAACCAAACCCAATGCAGATCCAAAACGAATCTTCAATCTCGCGCAAACAAGTGTGCTGGTAACAAGCATAACCCTCACACTTATTTTTGTTGTCTTCGCTAATCCTATTGGCTCATCTCTTCAAATCTCAAATCCCAAATTCATAACCTGGCTTTCTCTTACCATGTTGATCGATGCGGCAGTTGCCATTCCGTTTGCGCGCTTGCGATTAGAGAAGAAAGCCATACAGTTCGCGTCAGCAAAAGTGATTAACGTGTTGATCTTGATTGGTCTCAATTTTTATTTCTTAAAACTGAATTACAATCCCGAAGTTGGTATTGGCTATGTGTTTCTCGCAAACCTGATCGCGAACTCCATTTTTATTTTATTCTTTATTAAGACACTCATTTCATGGCGACCTGCGTGGGATAAAACAATTTCACCCCAAATGCTTAGTTATGCCTACCCGGTAATGATAACTGGTGTTGCAGGTATGATTAACGAAATGTTCTCACGCACCATGCTTGATTGGTGGCTGCCTGAAAATTTCTACAAGGGACTTACAAGCAAAGAAGCTGGTGGAGTTTTTGGTGCGTGTTATAAGTTTGCGGTATTTATGAACTTGGGAATTCAGGCATTTCGCTATGCAGCCGAGCCTTTCTTTTTCTCTAACGCAAGCGATAAAAAATCACCAGAACTTTTCTCAAAGATTAACCACTACTTCGTAATCACCTGCTGCCTTGTGCTGCTGGGAGTAAGTATAAACGTTGATCTTCTTAAACATCTTATTGGCGAAGAGTTTTGGGGTGGTCTATCCATTGTTCCTGTTCTTTTACTCGCTTACTTGTTTTTAGGAATTTATTATAACCTAAGCATTTGGTTTAAGCTCACTGACAAAACACATTATGGAACAGTTATTACAGTATTAGGAGCAGCAATAACTATTGGAGGTAATTTTTTACTTATCCCAATCCTTGGTTTTATGGGGAGTGCATTGGCAGCCTTGCTTTGTTACCTAACAATGGCAGTTGTATGTTATTTTTCAGGTCAAAAAAATTATCCTATTCCGTATACAGTAACCCGTGATATCGGTTATGTTGTTTTCACGTATTCAATTCTTCTGCTTGTCAATCGCGTGCAAATAAATGATCAATGGCTTGCCACAAGTTTTCATGCGCTTGTTATCATACTTTTCTTGGCCTTTGTTTATTTCGTTGAACGGAAAAACTTTACTGAGTCTGTCCGGTAGAATTTGTAGTTTTACTTCAAACAAATTCTTGATCTGATGAACATAATTATTCCTATGGCCGGTCTTGGCAAACGCCTTCGGCCACATACATTAACAACTGCAAAACCATTACTTCCTATTGCCGGAAAACCTATTGTGCATCGCTTGGTTGAAGATATTGCTCGGGTGTGTCCTGAAAAGATAGAAAACATTGGTTTTATTGTTCACCCTAAGTTCGGCAAACAGGTTGAGGACGATTTAAAGGCTGTGGCAAAATCGGTTGGTGCCGAGGGAAAAATTTATTATCAGGAAGAAGCCAAAGGAATTTCGCACGCGTTGTTATTTGCCAAAGAATTATTTCAAGGCAATGTGATTGTCGCTTTCGCGGATACATTGTTTCGTGCCGACTTCACATTAGATACAACACGTGATGGCACCATTTGGGTACAGAAGGTTGAGAACCCTTCGCAGTTTGGGGTAGTGAAGTTGAATGCTGCCGGTGAGATAACTGAACTGGTAGAAAAACCAACAACATTTGTTTCTGATCTGGCTATCATAGGAATTTACTTTTTTAAGCATGGCGAAAAGCTGCGCGATGAAATGCAGTACTTAATAGATAATGACATCAAAGAAAAAGGCGAGTATCAACTTACCACTGCACTTGAAAACATGAAAAAGAAAGGCGCCATGTTTGTGCCTGGTGAAGTGCAGGAATGGTTGGACTGTGGAAACAAAGACAACATGATTCAAACTAATCAACGCTACCTTGAATTCATCAAAGACCAAAAATTGATCTCCGCCAAAGCGAAAGTTATTAACAGTGTAATTCTACCACCTGTATTTTTAGATGATGATGTAATTATTGAAAACTCAGTCATTGGTCCCCATGTTTCGATTGGAGCAGGCACTAAAGTCATAGATTGCCGCGTCTCAAACTCAATTATTCAAAAGAGCAGCACTCTTCGCGAAGCAACCCTAAAAAACAGTCTTTTAGGAAATTTCGTTAATTTTGAAGGAAAATCTGCCGATATTGATTTGGGAGATTTCAGTACGATTTGAACCCCGGCCGTTGACAAATAAAAAACTCCATTTATACATCCTTATTGCCTTCATTCCTGTACTGATGGCTGTTACGCCTGCGTTTTCACAAAAGCGTAAAGCTGTGCCAGATGCCAAAAGTAATGAGGGTCGCTTACGCGAAGCAGAATTCTTTTTTACAGAAGCAGAAAAATATTTTATTCTGGAAGACTATGCAAAGGCCCTGGTTTATTTCCAGCGGGTTGCAGAATTAAATCCAACCAGTGCAACGGTTCATTATAAGATTGCTGAAATACTTGCCAAGGGAACAAAGGATGAAGACATGCTGAAGGCAAGTCAAAACATAGAGATTGCCTTGAAGTATGAAAAGAAGAACAAGTACTTCTATTTGCTAGCATCCAATATTTATGCAAGCCTGGGCGATTTCGAGAAAGCTACTGAGGCACTCGAGACCATGATGAAAGAGGTGAAGGGAACCGATGAATATTTGTTCGAACTCGCTGCCTTATATCTCTATGGTAAAAAAGATGATGCCGCATTAAAAATTTACAATCGCGCGGAAGACATCATGGGCGTAAACGAAGTCTCGTCTCTGCAAAAGCAACGAATTTATTTAGAACGTGGAAAGGTAGCCGATGCGATTGCTGAAGGTGAAAAATTGCTCCAGGCATTTCCTGATGAAGAAAGATATGCACTTGGTTTTGCCGAAACACTTGCCCGTAATGAGCAACGTGGTAAGGCCATCGAATTCCTTGAAAACTTCGTTAAGGATCATCCCGAAGCTGGAAATTCAAAAATGGTTTTAGCGGGATTATATAAAGATGAAGGTCAGGAAGAGAAATCAAGAAATTATGTACTTGAGGTCTTTGATGATCCACAAGTTGATATTAGCAGCAAGGTGTTAATGATGGGTACTTACAATGCCACACTCTCACAAAATAGAACCAGAAAAATAAATGATCCTGAGTTAGAGAAATTTGTGTTAAGACTTTTTCAAAAATTGGAATCAAACTATCCGACCGAACCCAATGTTCATCTGGTGGGCGGAGACTTGTATATGACTCTGGAAAAAGATGAAGAAGCTAAGCGCGAATATTTGAAAACAGTAAGAAGTGGAACCGAAAGTTTTGAAGCGTGGCAAAATCTATTGTATTTAGAAACGCAATCTGATCAAATCGATAGCTTGATTGTTCATTCTGAGGAAGCCCTCGAAATGTTTCCTAACCAAGCTATGATTTACTACTTCAATGGGTTTGGCCACTTACGCAAACAACATTATAAGGAGGCAGCTTATTCATTGGAACAATCTAAACGACTTTCAGCATCCAACCCTACTTTTATTAGTGAACTAAACGGCATGTTGGGTGATTGCTACAATGGCTCTAAAGAGTATGCTAAATCCGATCAGGCATATGAAGAAGCTTTGAAGTTTAATCCTAATAACGATTTAGTTCTTAATAACTACAGCTATTACCTGTCACTTCGAAAAGAAAACCTGGATAAGGCTGAGAAAATGTCCGCACAACTCGTGAAAAACTTTCCGGACAATGCCAGCTATTTAGATACTCATGCATGGGTTTTGTACGCACGTGCAAAATATAAGGAAGCTAAAAAAGTAATGGAAAAGGCGATACAAAATGGACAAGCTACAGCTACCCATTTTGACCACTATGGTGATATTCTTTTTCAGTTGGGAGATATAGATAATGCAGTAAAGCAATGGCAAAAAGCAAAACAGCGCGATGGCGACAATGCAAGTCTGGATAAAAAAATTAGCAGTCGAAAACTAAACTAACTAAGCCAGTGACCTTAACTCGATTTTACTCTTTTCAGAAACTAAGATTCCACCTTCTGATATTTGCAGGCTTGCTGCTGGTTCAATCTTGTGCTCGCAAAGTTGTTCCTGTGTTACCGAATGCACCCACCTCATTAGATATAGAGGAAATTGATTTCGGATACCTTCATGGAAAAGCCAGGATGGTATTTAAAGACGAAAAGAAAGAACGCGATCTAAAAGCAAATATTCGCATCCGTAAAGACAGTGTAATTTGGATGAACTTCTCGGTGATTGGTGTGCAAGGTGGGAAAGCCTTAATTAATAAAGATTCTATTACCATTGTAAGTACGGTAGATAAGGAATATTACGTTTTTGATTATGCGGAACTTTCAAGTCGATTCAATTTTAAGATAGATTACTCAGTGTTAGAGGCGGCCATGTTAGGCAACCCGATACGTGCCAAGCAACTTAGTGATCAGATAATGCGCGAGGGAGAGTTTGAAAAACTTGTTCAGGTGGAGGGTTCGGTAACGATCCGAAATTTAATTAACCCCGCGCTTAAAAAAATTGAACATGTTGAGTTAATAGAAGCCAATACGAATAATACGCTAAAACTTGACTACTCAAACTTTCAACCACTTGGCGACAAAAACTTTCCATATAACGGGATTGTAAATATTTTCTATAAGACAACGGCAGGCATTATTAGCAACACTATTACCTTTGAGTATAACAAAGTAGAAATAGGTGATAAGGAATTGAAATTCCCTTTCAATATTCCGAAGCGATATGACCGCAGGTAAATCATATTTATTCTTCTCACTCTTTTTTATAATCTCGTTTTTTGCACATGCGCAGAAAAATAAAACTCAATTACAAAAAGAGAAGCAACAAAATCTCGAGAAGATTAAGGAGACTGAGAAAATTCTAGCTGAAACGGGAGCAAAGAAAGAAAACTCGATGGGCGAATTGGTGGCTATTAACCAGCGAATCTCTCAGCAGGAGTCTCTTATGAAATCAATCAAAAGTGAAATCTCTCTATTGGACTATGACATTAGCGAAAACAACCAACTAATTGATGCGTTGGAACGCGATGTAAAGAAATTGAAAGAGGAGTATTCAGCGATGCTGCTAGCTGCCCAGAAGGCAAGTGGTAAAGTTGATAAACTAACATTTTTGTTTTCGGCTCAATCCTTTGATCAATTGATGATGCGACTTAAGTATATGGAGCAATATGGTAAAGCTCGGCAAGACCAAGCCGAGGCGATTGCTAAAGTGCAGGAGATATTAAAAGAACAAGTGCGTGTAACTGAAGTAAAGCGAGGTGAAAAGAATAATCTGTTAAATGACGAAATCAAGGAAAATAATAAGCTCGCTAACTTAAAAGCAAAACAGCGAACCATTGTACGCTCATTAGAGAAACAGGAAAAGCAACTTCGAAAAGATATTGAAGTTACACGCAAGGCAGTGGCCGAGTTAGATAATATGATTGCCAAAATCATTAAAGAAGAGTTGGAGCGCGCTGCGCGCGAAGCACGCGAAAGTAAAGCAAACACACGTGATGCAAGTGTAGCATTGTCAGCCTCCTTTGCGGACAATAAAAATAAATTTTCATGGCCTGTATCCGGGTTTGTGTCGCAAAAGTTTGGAAGGCAAAGTCACCCGGTGTTAAAGGGTATTGTTATTCAGAATGATGGAGTTAATATTCAAACAAAACAGGGTGAAGAAGTACATTCAATTTTTAATGGCGAGGTTAGCCGGGTAGCTTTTACACCAGGTATCGGCAATACAGTTATCATTAAACATGGAGATTTTTTCACGGTATATACTGGGTTGAAAGACATTGCAGTAAAACAAGGGCAGCGGGTTACAACTAATCAGGGAATTGGTAATGTTCTTTCTAATAGTGAGGGTATTTCGGAGCTTAGATTTCAGATTCGGAAAAATTTTGATGCACTTGATCCACAGGAGTGGTTAAGAAACTAGGCTGAACGGTAAAAACCTTGAATTTGGCTTATTTTAAGGCCAAACAAAATGGCTTTCGTTATTCATTTTATTATTATTCTTTATCTTTACAGTCTTAAATTTTTCTATTATGAGCGCAATATTTTTGATTGGAATGCCCGGAATGGGCGAGTGGGTGGTAATCGGTTTGTTCGTTCTAGTGTTCTTTGGAGCTAAGAAAATACCTGAGTTTGCAAAAGGGCTTGGTAAAGGCTTTCGCGAATTTAAGGATGCTGTTAAAGACGTTAAGTCCGAAGTGGATGAAGCCGGAAAGACAATTCCTAAGATTGACGATAAGTAAGAGTTGAATACGGATTCGAACGTAAAAGACTTACAACAAAATCTTTTTAACGGAACCCTTTCATGTGTTGATCGGGTTTCCGCTTTTTTAACGAACATCGACACCAAAAAACACCTCAATGTATTTTTGAGTGTGTATGGTCAGGAAGCGCTTGTAAGGGCTGCTGAAGTTGATTCAAAAATCAAAAACAAGAAAGCAGGAAAACTGGCAGGCTTAGTAATAGGCTTGAAGGATGTGCTTTGTTATCAAGACCATCCGCTGCAAGCAGGCAGCAAAATTCTGGATGGATTCATTTCTCAATTTAATGCAACTGCTGTTCAACGTTTGTTGGACGAAGATGCGATAATCATTGGTCGTCAAAATTGCGATGAGTTTGCCATGGGTTCATCCAACGAGAACTCTGCCTTTGGTCCTGTGCTAAATGATTTGGATAACACGCGTGTACCAGGCGGATCGTCAGGTGGTTCGGCTGTTGCTGTTATGGCCGACTTGTGTGATGTTTCCATTGGATCTGATACTGGAGGCTCGGTGCGTCAACCCGCTGCATTTTGTGGAATTCTTGGATTGAAGCCAACGTATTCGCGAATCTCCAGATATGGATTAATTGCATACGGCTCTTCTTTTGATTGCATCGGAATCTTTGGAAAAAGGATTGATCAGATTGCGTTGGTGCTGGAAGTGATGGCTGGTGCCGATGAGTTTGATAGCACGGTTTCGCGCAAGCCCGTTCCATCGTATACTTCAGAACTTACCGTAAATCCTAACAAAAAATATAAAGTAGCCTACATCAAAGAAACAGTCGATTCAGAAGTGCTACAACCTGAAATCAAAAACGTGATTCTTGAAAAAATAAAGCAACTTAAAGATGCTGGTCATGTTGTTGACCCGATTGAGTTTCCGTTAAGCGAATACATTTTACCTACATATTATATTTTGGCTACTGCGGAAGCAAGTTCAAACTTATCGAGGTATGATGGCGTGCGCTATGGCTTTAGAAGCAAACAGGTTACTGATCTCGAATCACTTTATAAAAAAACACGCAGCGAAGGATTTGGTAAAGAAGTGCAGCGAAGAATTTTGTTGGGAACTTTTGTGTTAAGTGCCAGTTACTATGATGCGTACTATACTAAAGCGCAAAAGGTAAGAAGACTCATTCGTGAAAAAACGAAAGCAATTTTCTCTGATTACGATTTTATTTTATCACCTACTACACCAACCACTGCATTTAAACTTGGTGCCCACACAAGTAATCCTTTAGAAATGTACTTGGCGGATTTGTTTTCCGTTCAAGCAAATGTAGCGGGTGTGCCAGCAATTTCGGTGCCTTGTGGGGTTGATAACGAGGGGTTGCCTATTGGTCTTCAAATAACGGCCAATGATTTTGAAGAAAGTAAACTCTTTCAGTTCTCGCAGGTAATTCGGAACTTAGCATAATAATTGCCTCTGTAGGATTCTTAAAAAGAACAGAATGAAGTATTGTGTAGTTGTTATATTTTCTCTTTTTGTTTCTATGGGTGCATTGGCGCAAGAAGATCCTTTGCCCGATACGCTGGCGCTTCCTGTAGAGTTGGAGGATCTTGCCTTAGAAGATTCTACAAGTTTAGAGTTGGTCGCACTTCCTGCCAACTTAGAATATATTCCTGGCAATGATACTCCAGAATTATTAGTCGATCGGCTCAGTTGCATCCAGCAACAAATTCCGCTTACGTATAATAATACCGTGCATGGCTTTATTGATTACTTCACCGTGCGCAATCGCGATTATACACGCATGATGCAGCGAAGAAAAGATATGTTCTTTCCTTTGTTTGAAGAATATCTAAAGAAATACAATCTCCCCGATGAACTTAAATACTTATCGATTATTGAGTCGGGTTTAAATCCACGAGCTGTTTCAAAAGCTCGCGCTGTTGGCTTGTGGCAATTTATGTCGGGTACGGGTAGATACTTTGATTTGAAAACAGATTGGTATGTAGATGACCGCATGGATCCTGATAAATCAACCGATGCCGCATGCAGGTACTTAGCACAGCTTTACAGAATGTTTGGTAATTGGGAGTTAGCATTAGCGGCTTATAATTCAGGACCAGGCACCGTTCGAAAAGCAGTTCGTAGATCAGGATATAAAAAATCTTTCTGGGAAGTGTATCCTCATTTGCCGAGAGAGACGCGCGCTTACGTTCCACAATTCATTGCAATGATTTATGCATTGAATTATACAGAACAACATAATTTAGTGGAGACTGCTCGTGAAATAATACCTCCCTATGACACTCTTGCAGTTAATCAGTTTTTGCATTTCGAAACATTGGCAAAACTTACCGGAACATGTTTAGAAGATTTACAAAAACTAAATCCTTCCGTGCTTCGAAATGTACTTCCTGCTAACGGAAGAGTTTCGGTTATAAAAATCCCAACTCATGCGAAACATGCTCTCGATTTAAACCGAACCAGCATTTTAGATTCTGCATCCAAAGTAGGAAGAAAAGAAAATGAGCAGTATGCTTCTAAACCATCAGCAAATACCTATGGCCGCGAAATGGTAAGTTATAAAGTTGTGTCGGGTGATGTGTTGGGCTCCATTGCTATCAGGCACGGAGTGCGTATTGAAGATATCAAGAGTTGGAATAACCTGCCAAACAATTCTATTCGCGCAGGCCAACGACTAACTATTTGGACAAATCAAAGTAGAGCGATTGCCTCAAGTTCAAGTGCGGCCACAAAAGAAACCATACTATTATCTCCCGACACAAAAACCTATATTGTTCAACCGGGTGATACATTGTGGGACATTTCGAAGAAAGTTCCGGGATTGACCGTTGAAAAAATTAAGACACTCAATAACTTGAAAAGCAATACCTTGCAACCCGGTCAAAAACTAATTGTAGGTTAGTACTGTTGTTCAGTGACTATTCAGGTCATCCGGAATTATAAAAGGTGACAATATTACCGTTATTCATCTCATGAAATATTCTTTTTTCCTTCTGATCTCAATACTCATAATTTCCGCTTCTTGTTCCGATAAGAAAAGCCTGCCACAAGCCACAGGAAGAACAGGCGATGTTTTTTTAATTATGGATTCGTTGCAATGGAAAGGACCACTAGGTAAGGTTTTGGATTCATTATTTAGTGCTGAGATGCAAGGGCTTCCAAGAAAGGAATCAATTTTTCATATGCGCTGGATTGATCCGCGCAAGCTCAACTATGTGTTAAAGCAACGAAGAAATTTAATTTATGCGGTTACACTTGATCAGCGATCCGTTGGAGCGTCTCAAATAAGAAGAACCTTTACACCCGAGTCGCTTGCAAAAATTAAAGCTGATCCAAATTTATTCAGTCAAAACTCACAAGATCTTTTTGCCAGAAATCAAGAAGTACTTTTTCTTTTTGGAAATACAGAACAAGATTTAGTTAAGAAGGTAAGAACGTATGGAGCCAAACTTGTAAATCATTTTGATATGCGCGAACGGGAGCGACTCACCGAAGCGTTGTTCAAATCAAAACAATCGAAGGGAATTCCGGAGATTTTAAGAAAGAAATTTAATGTTGAAATAAAAGTTCCGTTCGGATTTCAATTGGTAGCCAACGATTCCAATTTCTTTTGGTTGCGCCAGATCAACCCGTATGATGATAAGGACATTTTCATCACACGTAAAAAATATACGTCACCCGATCAATTTAAGCGTGATAGTTTAATTGCGTGGCGCGATCAAATTTGTCGCTATAATATTTTTGAAGATCCCGAAAGGATAGAAACGTATCTTGTTACGGAAACTTCCATTCCGTATAAACCGGTCATTACAAAAGAGACTACATTCAATGGAAAATTTGCAGTTGAAATGCGTGGATTGTGGCGCACAAATAATTTAACGATGGGCGGGCCTTTTGTTTCGTATGCTTTTGTAGATGAGTCACAAGGAATGCTCTATTACATTGAAGGCTTTACATTTAGCCCTAGTAAAGACCAACGTGAAATCATTCGCGAATTAGAGACCATTATCTATACATTCAAGACGAGTAGCGAACTGGCGCCTGCAAAGCAGTAATTTAATTTAGAATTTAAGAGTAGCGTAATATTTCTAACCAGAATATGTAATTCCTATTTTCTTAGATTGTAAATTGCCTATTCATATATTTCTAAATACAGCTATGTCAATCAAAATCCGCAAACAAGACGCTCTTAATTATCACACCCAAGGTCAGCCGGGAAAATTGGAAGTAGTACCCACGAAGATGCTTAGTACGCAACTTGACTTGGCGTTGGCTTATTCTCCGGGTGTTGCAGAGCCTTGTAAGGAAATTGCTGCCAATAAAGATGATGTGTATAAGTATACAGCGAAAGGAAATCTGGTTGCGGTAATTTCAAACGGTACAGCTGTGTTGGGTTTAGGTAACATTGGGCCTGAAGCATCAAAGCCAGTAATGGAGGGAAAGGCCGTGTTGTTTAAAAAATATGCAGGCATTGATAGTTTTGATATTGAAATAGATGAAGAAGATCCGGATGAATTTATAAAGATTGTAAAATCGTTGGAGCCCACGTTTGGCGGAATAAATCTGGAAGATATTAAAGCGCCAGAATGTTTTAAGATTGAAACCGTACTGCGTGAGAAGATGAACATTCCGATCATGCATGACGATCAGCATGGTACGGCCATCATTTCAAGCGCTGCGTTACTTAATGCACTTGAAATTATTGGAAAGAAAATAGAAGATGTTGTGTTAGTGGTAAATGGTGCCGGAGCCGCTGCGGTTTCTTGTACCAAACTCTACTTTGCTTTGGGATTGAAGAAAGAAAATCTAATCATGTGCGATAGCAAAGGAGTGATTAGTACTAAAAGAGAAGGTCTTGATGAAAGCAAAAAACAATTTGCAACCACCAGAAAAATAACAACCCTGCAAGAAGCTGTTAAAGGATGTGATGTGTTTGTTGGTCTTTCTATTGCTGACATATTAACACCGGAAGATGTTTTAGGAATGGCCAAAGATCCAATCGTGTTTGCATTGGCTAATCCCAATCCTGAAATTGATTATGATCTTGCCAAGAAAACCCGGCCTGATTTAATTATGGGAACAGGTCGTTCTGATCATCCTAACCAGGTTAATAATGTACTGGGCTTCCCTTACATTTTTAGAGGTGCATTGGATGTTCGAGCTACTGAAATAAATGAAGAGATGAAACTCGCGGCTGTACATGCGCTGGCTAATCTTGCGAAAGAACCTGTTCCCGATATTGTGTTTCAGGCATATGGTATAGATCGCATTCAGTTTGGTAGAGAGTACCTGATTCCAAAACCACTTGATCCAAGACTTATAACAACGGTGTCACCCGCTGTAGCTAAAGCCGCCATGGATTCAGGTATGGCACGATTACCTATTACTGATTGGGGAAAGTATCATCAGGAGTTATTGAAACGTGTTGGTATTGATCCTAAACTTACTTCGCGCATTATTGATTTGGCGAAAAAGAAACCAAAACATATTGTTTTCGCGGAAGCAGATCATCCAAAAATTTTAAAGGCTGCTCAGATTCTTCAAGACGAAAAAATTGCACACCCGATTTTATTGGGTAACAGACAAGACATTGAACGACTCATTCAAGAGCATGGTCTTGATATCAGCGAATGTAAGATTATCGACCCGCGTGAAGAGCAAGAACGTTCTGAAAAGTATGCACAAGCCTATCATGCCAAGCGTGGACGCAAAGGCATTACCATGAAAGATGCGCACAGGCAAATGCGCGACCGCAATGCGTTTGGTGCCATGATGGTTGAATTTGGTGAAGCGGATGCATTAGTGTCTGGTCTTACCAAAGATTATCCAAAAACAATTTTGCCTTCGTTACAAATTATTGGCATGGCCGAAGGGGTCAATCGCGTAGCAGGTATGTACATCATCATGAATAAAAAAGGTACATTCTTTTTTGCGGATTGCACGGTGAACGTTGATCCAAATGTGGATGAACTAGTAGAGATCATCGGATTGGCAGCCCGTGGCGTAAAATTCTTTGATGTGGAACCGCGGGTAGCCGTGCTATCCTATTCAAACTTCGGTTCTAGTAAAGGTGCAGTACCCGAAAAAACGATGAAGGCGGTGAAGTTGGCAAAAGCAAAATATCCTGAGTTGATTTTGGATGGAGATATACAAGCAAACGTAGCATTCGATACGGACATTCAGCGGGAGATATATCCGTTTAGTGCGTTGGCAAAGGAAGGAGCTAACACATTAATATTTCCAAACCTTACTGCAGGAAACATTGCCTATAAGTTGTTGATTGAAATTGGAGGAGCTGAAGCCATTGGACCTATTTTATTAGGAATGAAAAAGCCTGTACACGTGCTTCAGTTAGGAAGTTCCATTCGTGATATTGTGAACATGGCTGCGATTGCGGTTGTGGATGCACAATTGCATGAAATGGATGGTCACTTGTAATTTTCATTTAATCAATCGTGTGGTCATTGACTACTTTCTCCACTTACACAGCACTGAACACACTCTTTGCCTGGCCCTGCCTGCCGGCAGGCAGGTTTGGATGCGGCTGCATGCGCGGCCAGACAAAGAGTGTGCGATTGATGTCTATGGTTTATTTCATTTTATTAAACATGTAACGGGCTATTTTCCATTGTCCGTTTACTTTTTGAAGAACAAAAAGCTCCCTATTTTCTTCTGCTATGGTTTGTTTGTTAGCATGTATTAATGTGGTGCCTTTTGAAGTCGTCCGTGCAAAAGCATAGTCGCCATTAACCACTATTTCGTCAACATAAAATTCAATGTTTAATTGAATTTGTGAAAATACAAACTCGTAAGCTGATTTTACTTGTTCCTGTCCGATTGCCGAAGGTGCATTGGATGGCATAAATACTCCATCGTTTGTATAAAGTGGAAGAACTTTATTTACGTCAGAAGTATTAAGTGCATCACGGTAAGAGAATAATAGTTTATCGATTGCTGTTTTTTCTGTTTTCTGTTCCATTGTATTTTGGTTTAAAATGTTTGGTTGATTTTCTGATTTGTTTTGGCAGGCTGCTGCTAATAGTAACAGCGCAGCGATTAGAGTTGGATGTTTCATGTTGCTGTTTTTATTACGAGTTGATTAAAATTCCTTTTGCTTCTTTAAGTGTTACGGTTTTACCAAGTCGGCCAAATTCGTGTAAGTCACCAAAAACCTCAATTCGAATAGATTGGTCAATGCCTCCAACGTGGTATGGTTCAAAACCACTACTTGAGATTAGTTCTTCAATTTGTTGATTGCTGTTAGTGCTGTCGGAAGCGTAAAATAGAACCTTTCTCTCAGGACTGTTAAACGCTACTCCCACCAATGAACCTACACCCAATGTCCCAAAGGCTTTAATTAATTTGGCGCTTTTAGGAATTAAGTTGGAAAGAATTTGTCCAGCCGATTCATGTTCTCCAACAATTTTTTTGAATCCGCCATTTCCGTCAGGTGCTATTGGATTGGAAACATCAAGAATGATTTTGTCTTCCAATTCCTCTGCATAGGTTTGGAAAAAATCTTTTAAAGAGCTAAAATAAATGGCAGGGATAATTATATCGGCCTCTTTGATTGCATCGGTCGTTTCTTTAGCTGTTACCAGACTGCCAATTTTATTTGCCAATGACTTTGCCTTTTCTAAATCCCTTGAGGCAAGAATTACCGAATGGTTTCCTTTGGCAAGGTTTGTTGCAATTGCCTCACCAATTTTACCAAGCCCTATAACGGCTACTTTTGTTTTTGTATTTTCTGTCTTCATTTTGCTTTGTATTGAATTTTGTCTTGTGTCAAAATTGACAATACAAAGGAGCGATGAACGAGTTGCTCGTACTTATAAACTGGTTTAAGAAATAGTCTTAATGTAGATTAAGGGTGCATTATTTGC
>JBGSIM010000124.1:0-84072 GCA_041742535.1 Cyclobacteriaceae bacterium
AGTGGAGCGAGCACGAGCATCGCATTAAGCACAACGAATGGAGTGGCAGGGGCGAGCTATAGCTGGACAGTTGTACAGAGCAATGTAAGCGGAGCTACCTCAGGCTTTGGCACGAGCATCAATCAGACATTAAACGCCACAACCAGTTCATCAGGCACGGCTACCTATACGATCACGCCAACAGCGGCAGGTTGCAATGGTACACCAATCGTTGTGATAGTAACAGTAGATCCGGTTCCAAATGTAGTAGCGTTACCGGCTTCACAAACGATTTGCAGCGGAGCTACTACAGGTATCGCGCTAAGCACAACCAATGGAGTTGCGGGCGCAACGTATAGTTGGACCCGTGTAGATGCAGGCGTAAGCGGAGCGTTAGTAGGCTCAGGTGCATCGATCAATGAAACGTTAACGGCTACAGGTTCAACCGCAGGCACGGCTACTTATACGATCACTCCAGCAGCAGGTGGTTGCAATGGTACACCGATCACAGTAATTGTAACAGTTAATCCGTTACCGGATGTAGTTGCGACACCGAATGCAGAAACGATTTGCAGTGGAGCGAGCACGAGCATCGCATTAAGCACAACGAATGGAGTGGCAGGGGCGAGCTATAGCTGGACAGTTGTACAGAGCAATGTAAGCGGAGCTACCTCAGGCTTTGGCACGAGCATCAATCAGACATTAAACGCCACGACCAGTTCATCAGGCACGGCTACCTATACGATCACGCCAACAGCGGCAGGTTGCAATGGTACTCCGGTTGTAGTTGTAGTAACAGTAAGCCCGAAACCAGTGATTACAAATACTGCATTGCAGTTGCAGACTTCCATCTGCAGTGGTGGTGCCTTAAACTTTACACCAGTTTCAACGACAGATCCTTCAACCACCTATGGATGGACTAGCTCAATAAGTGGAAGCACCTTTACTGGGGTCACTGTAAGTGGATCTGGAGCTATAACGGATACTCCAATCAATACTGGAAATACCATTGGGTATATTGCCTACGAGATAACACCAACAATAAGTGGTTGTAATGGTAATCCCGTTAACTACCTTGTAACAGTAGCACCAGTGCCGACAGCAAATGGCACTGATATAACGATTTGTAGTAATCAAAATGCAATCGTGTCTATAAATAGCTCTCCAAACAATGTTAATGGAACTACTTATAGTTGGGTTGCGATTCCATCCGCCAACGTAATTGGTGCAATGAATGGAAATGGTTCTACTATTAATCAATTTTTGTCCTTATCAGATTTTGCAGTGGGTACAGTTACATACCAGATCACTCCATCTGCAAATGGTTGTGATGGACCCTTGAAAAACATTACTGTTACTATTAACCCACTTCCATCAGTAGATGCCGGATTGGACTACCAGGTGTGTGAACCAATAACAATTCCGTTAAGCGGAACTATAGGTGGTGCTGCAACGGCAGGAGTCTGGTCTATAGTAACAGGTGCTGGAAGTATTTCCACAAGCACTGTTGCCGGAAATATGGTGAGCGCTGTTTATACAGTTGCGCCAACAGATATTACCACGACAATTGTTTTGCGATTGGAGACAAACGATCCAGACCTGGGTGGCCCTTGTACATTAGCTTCGGACTTACTTAACATTCAGATTAATCGCAGACCAACTGTTACGTTACCTGCTGATTTTGTCGTATGCGAGCCTTCCAATTTATTAACGTCTCCTATTGGCGTTTCCGGAATAATAGGAGGAAGTGCAACTACCGGACTTTGGAGTATTATCTCAGGCTCAGGTTCTTTAAGTGCCTCAGCAATATCAGGCACCTCAGTTGCATCAAATTATACAATTGATCCTTCTGATATTGGAACCACAATTACTTTACGTTTAACATCCAATGACCCGGATGGTCCTAGCGGACCTTGTGCAGAGGAGTTTAAAGACATTAATATAACAATCAATCAAGCTGCAGTGGTTTCTGCCGGGCCTGATTTACAACTATGCAGCGACATCCCATCGATTACTTTGTTAGGTTCACAGTCAGGCGCACCAACCACAGTTGCTTGGAGCGGGGGCGCAGGGATGTTTTCAGATCCAACATTAGTTCAACCTAATTATTTATTTGCTAACCCATCGGAGATCAACACAACCTTGGTTCTTACTATTACTACGGCTGATCCTGATGGTTTGGGCCCGTGTACCTCTGTAGCAGATCAAATGAATTTGAAGATAAACCCATTGCCTGTAGTTGTTTATTCTGGATTGCCACCTTCCATGGCAGAAAACGAAACACCGGTAACACTAACCGGCAACCAAATTGGGGGCATATTCACAATACTTCCCCTTACTTCAAACATAGGCAGCACTACACCCAGCCCGGTTGATAAGACTACATTTTCTCCAAGTGCAGCTACTTTAGGACTCAATACAATTACCTATACTTATACGGATGCTAATGGTTGCACAAATACTAATGCGCAATCAATTATTATTAATCCGGTAACAACAGTTGATTGGATTATTGATTTCTCATCAGGAGCAAGAAAAGTATCGAGCAGTGAGTGGGAGTTATGTGCCAATCAATCTGTGCCCGTTAAATTAATTGGCGATCCTCCAGCGACAGGACCTGATGGTGTGGGTGTCTTTACAGCAGCTGTTGGAACTATGTCTGGTCAAACAATGACTATTGATAAGATTGGTCCTGACTATTTTATTCAAACTACCGGCCTGGTATCAGATCGCTATTTAGTGACTTATACTTTTGTTAATACAGTAGCAGCACAGAGTGAGAAGAGTTATTTTATAAATATGTTAGTGACACCAAATGCTCAAATTGCACCTCCTGCTAACTCATGTATTTCTGCAGCAATTGATTTGAGTGATGCTTCAACACTTCCAACAACAAATCCTTTTGGTGGTTTTGAGACAAACTGGAATTGGAATTTTGGTGATGGAACGACTGGGACAGGTGAAAATACAAGCCATAGCTATGCTGCTTCAGGTACGTATAATGTAGCTCTTAATGTATTTACCAATCAAGGTTGCTCCAGTTCAACCACCTTGGCGGTTCGGGTAGGCGATGTGCCCGTTGTAGATTTCGCTTGGTCAGCTATTTGTAATAATGATAGTACCAAATTTGAAGATAGAACTACTAAAGTAGTAGGATCGACTCCACCTGGCATCAGTGTTATTACTGCATATACCTGGGATTTTGGTGATGGTGATATTTTAGCTGCGGGTACTGGTAATATTCCATTTGGCACACATGGTGGTCGCACGTCAGGCACGTATAAAGATCCTAAACATAAGTATGTTGCGAACGGTACGTATAGCGCAGGACTTGTAGTTGATACAAATGATGGTTGTACAAATTCTAAAGCAGAAAATGTATTTATTTTACCTTACACAACGGTTGTACCTATTGCAGGCTCGGAATACCTGGAGCCTTTTGAAACAAGCGATGGAGGCTGGATTAAGGAAGCATTTGAAGCGACCAATTCAACACCGGGTAATATTATTCCAAGTCAAAATAGTTGGATGTGGGAAACACCAGCAGGAGCTAACATAAATACTACTATTAACGGAACGAAGGCTTGGTGGACTAGAGGAACTGGAACAACCTACTACTCGAATGAAAATTCAGTTGTTAATGGTCCTTGTTTTGATTTATCACAATTGAAACGTCCAATGGTGGCTCTTGATTATTTCTCTGATGCTGAAAAGAATTTGGATGGAGGTGTTCTTCAGTACTCTGTTGATGGTGGGTTATCATGGAGAATAGTTGGTCCTGCCGAAGGTCAATCAAATAGGGACGAAGGAATTGAATGGTTTAATGGCACCGGTATTTTATCGAACCCAGGCAAGCAGTCGATTGGCCAATATGGTTGGACAGATAAGTTGTTAAACTGGAAGAATGCTAGGTTTAATCTTGATATGGTTCCACCTGCCAATCGTTCTCAGGTTAGGTTAAGAATAGCGTTTGCAAGTAATGATGGTAATGATGCCGCAAATACTTTTGATGGCTTTGCCTTCGATAACTTCTTTGTGGGTGAAAAAGCAAGACAGGTGTTGGTAGAGCATTTCACAACATCTACGCTCAATGCAAGTGTTAATGCAGATGCATACCTGAATGGATTATATCAGCAACAATTTATTGATCGTGGATTTTCTGATTTTGATAATATTCAGTATCACGTAAATTTTGCAGGAACTGATCCACTCAACACCGATAATCCTACAGATCCTGCTGCAAGAGCTTTATATTTTGGTGCGTCACAACCTCCATACACTGTTATGGACGGATTGCTTGTTCCGGGCAAGTTTACGGGTGTTACAACCCAAATTACTAAGGTTGAATTAGATCGCAGAGCTTTGGTGGAGCCACCGTTCCTGTTATCACTTGTAGACACAACATCAAGTTCTGCAGAAACAATAAGCGTTAGATTGACTATTGTAGCCAAGAAGGATTTCACGTCACCCTTAATTGTAAATGTGGCTTTACTTGAGAAAGATATCAATGGTACTATGCATGTGCTGCGTAAGAATTTGTTTGGAAGTGATGGTGAAACCATTAACCTTACATGGGTTACCGGCCAGAAGGTAAATAAACTTAAGTTTGATGTGCCGATTGATGTACCGATCTCAAATCCGAATGGTTTGCTTTTGATTGGTTATGTACAGGATAAAAACACGAAAGAAATCTATCAATCCATTTCTATAGATGCACCGGTTAAAAATGGTTCTCCAATTGTAGGTGTGGATGATGAACAACCTATACTGGCCGCCTTAAACAGTATTCAGTTATTCCCCAATCCGGCCAATCAAGAGTTTAATTTTGGATTACCGGCCGATGTACATTCATCTAGTCATTGGAGAATTATAGATCAGCGCGGTGTAACTGTGTTGGAAGGAAATTTTGAAGATGCAGTTAATGGTTTAAAACAAGTAGCTGTTTCTGAACTAGCCAATGCAGTTTATTTTGTAGTGATGACTGGACCAAATGGAATAACCGTTCGGAAAAAGTTAATTGTGCTAAATAGAAACTAGGCCTTAGCGCTTAAGGAATCGACTGCTCGGGTTAAATGATGACTTACCTCTTTAGTCAGGTTAGTCATAAGCTCTTCATTGAATCCATCCTTTGTCTCATGTTCTAACTGTTGGATCTTATCTTTAATGTGATGAATGCCCATTAAGGTTACAGTAGGTTTAATTTTGTGAATTACTTTACCTAATTGTACCCAGTTTTTTTCTTGCACTAGTAAATTAATATCCGAGATGGTTGTAGGTATGGTTCCTAAGAAGGTATTTACAATTTCCTGAATAAATTCTTGATTGTTATTGGATACTTTTTTTAAATAGGCAAGATCCACGGGCGCATCAACTGATTTTACTTCTTCCGCAGCGGGTTTCTTTTTAATAGAAAGTTTTTTACCAAGGTATTTTGTTAAGGTCTTTAATAGATCGTCTTGTGTAAATGGTTTAGTAATGCAATCATTCATGCCAGCTGCAATACATTTTTCAAAATCCTTTTGTGTGGCGTTTGCTGTAAGGGCTATAATAGGCACATTGTTTTTCAGAGGATCGCCTTTGCGAATAGCCTTCGTAGTTTCAAATCCATCCATAACGGGCATTTGAATATCCATTAAAATAACATCGAAGGAATTGTTTCTTATTTTTTCCAAAGCAACAACACCATTTTCTGCACTTTCATAGTGGCAGCCCCACATTTTCAAGATGCTGCTTGCATAAAGTCTATTGATATCATTGTCTTCTACTAAAAGTACCGATGCATTTTTTAATTGGCTGTTGTACTTAGGTTTGAAGAGTTTAGTTTCATCGAAAAACTCTGTCTTCCCCAATTGATAAGAAATTACAAACGTAAATGTTGAACCAATATTCTCTTCGCTAATTACGCGAATGCTTCCTTTTTGCAATTCGATTAATTGTTTAACGATGGTTAAACCCAGTCCTGTGCCACCATACTTTCGGGTTACACTTGCATCGGCCTGGCTAAAGCTTTCGAAGATGGTTTGAAGTTTGCTTTTTGGAATTCCAATCCCGGTATCGATAATATCAAAGCGAAGGCGGTAGGTTTCCCCTTTTACTTTTTCAGTTTTTACCGAAACCTGAATTGAGCCTGTGTGTGTAAATTTAATAGCATTGCTAATCAGATTGATAAAGATTTGATTTAAGCGCACAGGATCACCGATAAATACTTTCTTGGTATCCTCGGCAAGTGTATAGGATAATTTAACTCCTTTTTCAGCTGATTGCACACCATAGGCATCAATTAATGAATGCAATAAATCGTTTAGATTAAATCCAATTTTTTCTAATTGAAGTTTACCAGACTCAATGGAAGCCAGATCAAGAATGTCATTAATGATTACTTTGAGATTGTCGGCTGCACTCTTGATCGCGCTAAGGTATGTGCGCTGTTCTTCTTTGGTTGGATTTTGACTCAGCAATGAAGCCATTCCGGCAATTCCATTAATTGGTGTCCTTATTTCATGACTTATGTTTGCCAAAAATTGTTCTTTTGCTTTTTGAGCGCGCATTAGCTCTTCAGCATCTTTTTTGCGTTGGCTTATATCTCTGCAATCCAATATTAAACCCTCAATTCCCTCTTGCTGCTTTAAGTTAACCGAATTAAACTCAAGGTATTTGAAGGTTTTATCCTTCGCCATGAATTTAAATTCAATTGACTTATTGAACCTTTTTTTTGTGCTTTTTCTTATTTCCTCTTTAAAATCTAAAAGTAATGGCGGAGGAATGAAATGAAAGAAATTTTTACCTACCAGACTGGATGCCCGATAACCAAGTATTTCTTTTACTGAGTTGTTGTGATATAAGATGTTCCCATGGTAATCGACAATAAAAATAATATCCGATCCATCTTCGACTACGGATTTATAAAAGGAACCCTTTCTTACATAGGTGGTTAATGATTTCGCTTTCATGTTTGATTAGATTCCTAGAGATTCCATTTCTTTTAAGTATCGGTAAATAGATGATTTGCCAATATCCAACCGCCTGGCAACATCCAACACATTGTTATCATACTTTTCTAAATAGGTTCTTATGATTCGGTAGGTGTATTCTTGAAGTGTCATTTCCTTCAACATCAAGGTATCCTCGCGAATGGGGGTAGTAAAACTTATATCATTCGCAGTAATCTGATTTTCGCTTGACATGACAGCAGCGAGTTCAATAACTGATTTTAACTCCCGCACGTTACCTGGAAACGAATACTGCATTAACTTTTCTTGAGCGGATGGAGTTATTATTATCTTTTTTAAACTGTTGTCCTTTACAAACTGATCAATGAAAAACTTTGACAGCATAAGTATATCCTGACCGCGTTCGCGCATGGGGGGCAGGTGAATAGGAAGCCCAAGCAAACGATAAAACAAATCTTCTCGAAATCTTCCTGCTCGAACTTCTTCTTGTAAATTTCTATGAGTAGCGACAATTACGCGTACATCCAATTTAATAATTTGATTTCCTCCAATTCTTGAAAGCTCCTTTTCCTGTAACACTCGCAGCAACTTGGATTGAAGACTCAAATCCATTTCTCCAATCTCATCTAAAAAGATAGTTCCACCTTCTGCTTCTTCAAACTTTCCGATTCTACGACTGGCCGCTCCTGTAAAGGCTCCCTTCTCATGCCCAAAGAGCTCACTCTCAATTAAATCTTTAGGTATAGCAGCCACATTGACGGCTACTAATGATTTATTTTTTCTCTTGGAATTGTAGTGAATTGCTTTTGCAATTAATTCTTTGCCGGTTCCTGTTTCACCTGTTATCGAAACAGTAATCTGTGTTTTAACGGCCTTTTCAATGAGTTCAAATACTTTCTTTATGGCTGGACTTGAACCAATGATACTTTTCTCGAATTCGTATTTAACGTTTATCTCATGTTTTAACCTGTCAATTTCACGAACAAGTTCATTTTTATTGCGTGCATTCTTAATTGAATTAAGAATTCGATCTTTTGCATCCTCATCCTTGCTTATATAATCGAAGGCACCGCCTTTAAGAAGTTCTACTGCGGTTCCAATTTTTTCTTGAGCCGAAATTATTATCACACTTATTTCAGGATCAAACTCGCGAATGGATTTAAGTACCTTTTCGCCTTCCATGTCGGGCAAGGAGTAATCAAGTGTAATAATGGATGG
The DNA here is from genome assembly GCA_041742535.1 of Cyclobacteriaceae bacterium. GTDB lineage: Bacteria > Bacteroidota > Bacteroidia > Cytophagales > Cyclobacteriaceae > ELB16-189. Next base: position 8,148 of record JBGSIM010000124.1, read on the forward strand.
CTTTTTATGGAGGTTGTCGATGCAATCTTTACCCGTACTGAAAAACAATGGTTCAAAGTCGGGATTTAAGCTCAGGACGTATTTTAAAAATTTAGTGTAGGCAGGGTCATCTTCTACAACAAAAATTCTTACTTGATCTTTTTCGTACATCCGTAAACTCTTTTGAAAATACTCTTAATAAAGATGACCTAATTCATCTAAAATATTTGAAATTTACATTAATTCCAGTTAGTTAGTGAACTCTAGAATACTTTTTAAGGAAAAATTATGCTGCCACAATTTTATAAACTATCCCCAGCCGAGGTTGAGTTGATGTATAAAGCTCCAGTGCTTGTGTGCATTCTAATAGCTGGAGCAGATGGAAATATCGATAACAAGGAAATAAAAGGAGCCATCTCATTAACAGAGAAAAAACAAAAGCGAAGCAAATCCCACCTCTTGGCATTTTATAGAGAGTTAGGGGAGGACTTCGAGGATAAACTTAAAATTGTTATTCAGGGATTTCCAACCAGCGAAGCCGAGCGATCTCCCTTATTAGTTAATGAACTAAAGAACATCAACTCCATTTTAAAAAAATTAGACCCTAGTTTTGCAATTGAATTTTATGCAAGCCTAAAGGAGATAGCCTCAACCATTGCCCATTCTTCGGGTGGCTTGTTAGGAATGAAGAAGCTGGGGGATGAAGAAGCTAAATATGTGGATTTGACCATGCTAACAGATCCATCCAAAGGTTAAGGAATGCCTTTAAAAGAGAATAGTTTTTTTAGCAGTTCAGTTGTGCCATTCCGGTTGGTGTTTATCATGTGGCTGGTCTTTAGTATTGAGTTTTTCTATGGTTTTGACTTCAGTTATTTAGGTATTAAGCCAAGAACTGTTGGAGGATTGATAGGCATCTTTACTGCCCCAATGCTTCATGGCAATTACATGCATTTGATCTCTAATACCTTCCCGCTTTTGTTTTTAGGATCCGTGCTCTATTTCTTTTATGATCGCATTGCAGGAATAGTATTTTTTCGATGCTACTTCATCACAAACATTCTCGTTTGGCTAATAAGTCCAAGACCTTCGTATCACATTGGGGCTAGTGGTTTAATTTATGGGTTGGCTGCCTTTTTGATTTGCTATGGATTTTTGAAACAGGAATTTGTAGCATTGATTGTCTCAGCCTGTATCCTATTTATATATGGGGGAATTTTAGTTGCAGGTGTTTTGCCGGCCGATCCAAGAATTTCATGGGAATCTCATTTGGCAGGAGCTTTGGTTGGTGCGGTTACAGCCTTTAACTTGTCGCAAAAAAAAACGCGCTGATGGATGCTGGAGCAAAGAAAATAATGGATCGCCTTAAGTCGGGTAAGTATGATCCTGTATATGTATTGCAAGGCGAGGAGACATATTATATCGATTTGATTTCCAATTATATAGAAGACAATGCTTTAAGTGAATCTGAAAAGGGATTTAATCAGGTAGTAGTATATGGGAAGGATGTAAATATGGCCACCCTGTTAACCCATGCCAAGCGATTTCCAATGATGGCCGAGCGGCAGGTGGTGATTGTGAAAGAAGCACAAGATATTCAAGATTTACAGAAAGATACAGGTGCTAGACTTTTGTTAGATTACCTGGAGCGGCCACTCTCATCAACGATTCTTGTTCTTTGCCACAAACACAAAACATTTGATAAACGAAAGGAGCTTGGCAAGAAGGTTGATAAACTTGGTGTTTCGGCCAGTTTCAAAAAACCTTTTGATGATAGACATCTTTCAGGGTTTATTTTAGAACATACCCATGCTAAAGGTTACAAAATAGAAGATGAAGCAGTTCGGGTGCTTGCTGAATATGTTGGAGCTGACTTAAACAGACTGGCAAATGAGATTGATAAGGTCTTCATTGCCGTTGCTGCAAACGAAAGTATCACTGCCGACCATGTAATGGCGCAAGTTGGCATCAGTAAAGAGTACAATATTTTTGAACTCCAAAAAGCACTTATCCGAAAGGATCTACTTCAGGTTTCGAAGATTGTAAACTACTTTGAAGCCAACACAAAAAAGAATCCGATTATTCCGTTAGTAGCGTTTCTTTATTCCTTTTTTAGCAAGCTTTTAATCGCGCATGCGAGTGATGATAGGAGCGATCGCGGTCTTATTAGTGCGCTAAAGATCAACCCCTTTGCTGTTAAAGATTATAGTGTTGCTTTGAGTAAATACTCCTTATCAAAAGTGATTGATGCTATTTCACTTTTAAAGCAAGCAGATCTGAAATTAAAAGGTGTGGATTCAGGAAGTGGGGGCGAAGGACAGATACTAAAAGAACTAATTTTTCGAATGATGATGTAATTTTATTACAAATACTACCTGCTTGTTTATGGAATAATTCTTGTTGCTTCATCTTGATTCTTGTAACGAAATGATGAAGTTCTCCGTAACAATTAGTAGCTTTGAGTCCATGCAATTCATTTTTTTAACTGCTGCATGGATTTTATTTTTTAAACTTAGTACCGCAATATTTTTTGACTTTGTCAGTTTTACGAAAAAATCTTTGATGAAGAGTTTCCCGTTCTTTATAGGCGCTTGTTTAATTTCCCTTTGTTCGTATTCTCAAAATTTGCTTTCGCAACAACAGCCAGAGCGCTTGTTTGATTCCGGATTAGAGTTAGTGCAACATAACCAATATGGTGCAGCGCGCGAAGTGTTTTCTGAGTATTTAAGTTTGGCAACTCCATCGGATGCAAAACGTGCCGATGCTGAGTATTATAAAGCATTCTGCGCGTTGAATCTTTTTCATACTGATTCTGAAAAACAGATTGAAGATTTCATCAAGAATAACCCTGCTCATCCACGAGCAACTTCTGCTAACTATGACCTTGGTAATTTTTACTACACAGAAAAGAATTATAAAAAAGCATCACTCTATTATTCTAAAGTTACATTTCCAAGTCTTAGTCAGGAGCAGCAACGCATTGGGCGCTTTCGTTGGGGCTATAGTTTGTTTAGTCAGAAGTTTTTAAAAGAAGCACTTGAGCAATATAATTTCAACAAAGCCATTGGTGGTGAGTACGGGCCGGCCTCAAGTTATTATGCAGGGTTTATAGAATACAGCCTGGGTGATTATGCTAACGCATTAACGGATTTAAAAAGGGCGGAGCAAAATGAAGCGTATTCTAAAATTGTTCCATATCTGATTGCCAATGTATACTATCGGCAGAAAAATTATGATGAGCTTCTTTCTTATGTAAATAAGGTAAGTTCAATTGAGGGACTCACAAACAAAGAAGAGATCGCGCTACTTTCTGCGGAAGCGTATTATAAGAAGAATGATTATAAAAGTGCGCTAACCGGTTATAAGGAATATTTAAGTGGAAGGGAAGATAAAGCGGATAAGGGTGTTCTGTTAAGAGCAGGGTATGCGGCCTACACGTTAGGTGCCGATGCGGATGCGCTAAAATATCTTAAATCATCGTTTGCCGATACTGATTCTGTGGGATATTACTCTGCCTATTACTTAGGTTCATTGTATTTAAAGCAAGATCAAAAGCAGATGGCGCTGGCATCTTTCGATATTGCACGTAAGTATAGGCCTGATCAAAGGCTGGTGGAAGAAAGTACGTATCAATATGCTAAGGTATCTTATGATTTAGGTAGACCCGATCAGGCAATCACTGAGTTTGAAAAAATGTTAGTCACATTTCCGAAGAGCACGCATGCCGATGAAATCCGAGAACTATTATCGCAAGCTTATGTAAATGCTTCTAACTATAATAAAGCGATTGAGTACATCGAAGCCATGCCTAAACGGAGTCCTGCTGTTGAGCGTGCCTTCCAAAAGGCAACGTTGTTAAAGGGTATTGAACTTTATAATAAAGAAGATTACCCTGCAGCCGTTGATTTTTTTGAGAAATCATTAAGGTTTCCGATAGATCCTGCCTATGTAGCTGAAGCAAGCCTTTGGTGTGGCGAAGCGTATTCGATAGGTAAGAAGTATGAAAAAGCAACTGAGAATTATTTACGCATAATTGGAATCAATGGATATTCAAATCAAGATGTGCTTATGAAAGCCCGCTATGGATTGGGATATGCCTACTTCAACTTGCAAGAATATGATCGGGCACTTTTTAGTTTCAAAGAGTTTGTAAACAAATCGCCCAAGACACAGCCAAATCTTGCAGATGGTATTTTGCGACTTGCTGATTGTCAATACGTGGCGAAGTCTTATATCGATGCTCTTGTAAATTATAGGAAGGCAATTCAAATGCGATCTGCTGATGATGATTACGCACATCTTCAATCAGGAGCTATACTAGGCACACTAAGCAAGTATGATGAGGCTAATGCCGAATTCGAAACCGTTATTAAAAACTTTCCGAATTCTCGGTTTGTAGAAGAGGCAATGTTTCAACGCGCGCAAATGGATTTTGAACAAGGAAATTACGCAGCAGCCGTGCCTCGTTACACGAGTGTAATTCAATCAAAAGATATTTCAAAGTTTACACCTTATGCGTATACGCGCAGGGCGGCATCCTACTATAATCTTAAAGAATATAACAAGACTGCTAACGACTACATCTCAGTACTTGAAAACTTCTCTAATCACCCCGCTAGTAACGATGTATTAATTCCCCTGCAAGAGGCGTTAAACTTAGCAGGTCGATCAGGTGAATTTGATAAATACCTTGCTGGCTATAAAACTGCAAATCCTGATGCTAAAGGAATAGAATCAGTTGAATTTGAGACAGGCAAAAATTTTTACTTTAGTCAGAACTACCAGAAAGCAATTTCATCGTTAAGTAGCTATGTTTCATCGTATCCGGATAACCCAAGAGTTTCGGAAGCAAAATATTATCAAGCTGAATCATATTATCGGTTAAAGGATTATGATAAAGCTTTATCTATTTATGGAGATATCGAAAAGGATAAAAACTTCTTGTTTGCTAATAAGGTAATTGGTCGACTTGCTGAACTTGAGTTTAAACAAGGTCGTTACTCCAATGCGGTTCCGCATTTCCATCAATTAGCAAGATTAGCAACTAATAAAAAGGAAGAATATACTGCCTGGTCGGGTTTAATGGAATCCCACTTTCTGCTTGCGCAATATGACTCAGTGGATGTTTATGCACAGACAATACTGGAGCGGGGCGCTGTAAATGCCGGGGCGCAGAATAAGGCATCCTTGTACTTGGGTAAATCGGCTATGGCTCGTGGTGATTATGAATCGGCTCAGGATGAATTTTTAACTACACTTAACTCGGCTCAGGATGAATATGGAGCAGAGGCAAAATATTTGTTGGGCGAGATCCAGTACTTGACAAAAGCCAACAAACAGTGTTACGAAACCTTGGTGAGTTTGAATTCTGATTTTGCTGCTTACCCGCAATGGGTAGGGAAATCCTTTCTCTTACTGTCGGATAATTATTTGGCCATGGGCGATTCGTTTCAAGCGAAGGCAACATTGAAATCATTGGAAACATTTCCATTGGAAAATATTAAGACACTTGCCCAAGAGAAGTTGAAGAAAATTGATAGCGATGAACTAAAGAAGAAAGCAGAACAGGTGAAGGCTGATACGTTAGATAATTAAAGTATGAACGTGAAATCGATAGTTGCTAAAATAATTTTAATCGGGTGTGTGTTTGCTGGTGCAATAGGAAATTCATTGGCACAAGAAAAATGGGGTGAGGGTGAAATTGAAAAAGTGGAGATAGAAATTTATAAAGAGAAGCAAGTTACAGTTCCAAAAGCAAATCGGAATTTTGAAAAGGTACCACCTCGCCCTGCGGAGCCGATCAAACCCGAAATTGTTTACGACTTTAAGAATCTCAGTTTCACTACGCCTGAATTCAATCCTGCCATTCGCCCGCTTAGATTGAAGACTGAACCCATTCAGAAGATTTACGGAAATTATATTAGTGCCGGATTTGGCAATTATATCTCTCCATTCTTGGATGCTTATGCAACCACCAAACGCGATAAAGAAAATTTTTATGGAGTAAAGCTGTATCATCAAAGTTTCGGCCAGGGCTCAGTAGATAAAAGCAACTCAGCTAGTGGAAATACTCAACTACGCTTGTTTGGAAAAGCATTTGGTAAAGAAGCTACTGTTGGTGGTTTCTTAAACTATGAAAATATAGGTACCTATTTCTATGGATACGAACAAGCTCCCGGTGAAAGAGCAGAAATAAGACAGAGTTATTCCATCTTTAGTTTGGGTGGTGATGTTGTAAATTCAAAATCAGGTAAATTGAATTATCAGTTGAAAGGATCATTCAGTTTTTTAGGTGATCATTACGATGCAAGAGAGAGCGAAGTTGGTCTTGGCTTTGCCAGCGATTATGAAGTTTCTAAAACCAGCAAGATTGTTTTTGGCTCTGACTATTTTCTTATCTCCCGTAAGGATGGACTGATAGAAGCAAAACCACGCCACATTTTTAAAGTGCGCGGTGGTTATCAATTTGAAGCCATCGAGGATTTGATTGTAACCATAGGAGCCAACGTGGTGTATGAAAATGATACCATCGGAAAGAATAAGTCGTTACACGTGTATCCCGATATAAAGGCTTCTTATCCGCTAAGCGAATCAGTGGAAGTGTATGCAAGTTTAACAGGAGATATTGACAAAGTTTCGCTTCACAGCATTGCTCATGAAAACTCGTGGGTTAATTCTAATATTGAAATTTATAATACAAATCGATCAATTGAATTTTTGGGTGGGTTGAAAGGTAAATTAGGCAACAAGGTTGCTTTTGGCACGGGACTGTCCTTTGCCAATCTTAATAACTTTTATTTCTATCAAAATGATCCTACCGATCGTGCAAAATTCATAACCGTGTTTGATGATACACAAAGAACAAACTTTTTTGCGGAATTAGGGTTCACACATGCCGAGATCGCACGGCTACTTTTAAGAGCCGAGTCATATGGTTATACTAATGATCAGGCCTGGCATCGACCAACATATCGCGTGAGTTTAAATGCTTTCTATAATCTCTATTCAAAACTCCAGTTTAATGCCGATTTGATTGTGCAAGGTGGAGCAAAAGCATTTGATGTGGATACAAACACAGCAACTACGTTGGATGCAGCGATGGATTTGAATTTGAAGGCCAGTTATCTGCTTTCAAAACAGTTTTCGATATTCGTGAAGGGCAGCAATCTGTTAAACAATCAGTATCAACTATACTTAAACTACCCGGTAAGGGGCTTGCAAGTGATGGGTGGAATAACCTGGGTGTTTTGAAAATAGCTTAATTTGAAGAAATTGCGTTAATTTTGTGATAATACCAAGCTAAAAACCAAACCATGGCAAAGAGAAAAGACAAAGACGATCAGGCAAATGAAAACCTCAACGATGGCAACAACGCTGAAGACAATTTCGGTTTACCTGAAGTTGAATACAAACCCCTGGAAAATCAGGAAGAAAAGAAAGTAGAGGAATCTACTTACAAATCTGAGGAAACTGTTCGTGAGACGTACTCATACACTCCTACAGAAGAACCAAAGTCAAATGCCCCAGTAATCATTGCGGTTATTATTGGTCTGGTGTTGGTGGTAGCAGGGTATTTAATTTGGGAGTATGTGTATAAACCACAGGCAGCTGAGAAGGCCAAGAAAGAATTAGCAGCCAAGAATGCAGCCGCAGCTAAGGCAGCTAAAGATAAAGCCGATCGTGAAGCAGCAGAAAAAGCAGCAGAAGAACAGCGTTTACGCGATGCAGAAGCAGCCGCTTTAGCCGCTAAACCAGCCATTGGCACAATTGAAACACTAAGCAGCCGTACAGGTCGTTATTATGTTGTAGTTGCCAGCGCTGTGGATGGAGATCTGCTAATGGACTATGCCAAAAAGCTTAGCGCGAAAGGAACAAGCACACAAATAGTTCCTCCGTTTGGCAAGTGGAAATTTTATAGACTTACTGTAGGCAATTTTGATACCTATGCATTAGCACAAACAAATGCTGATTCGGCTAAGCCGGAATTTGGCGAAGGCGCTTGGGTAGTTAAGTATTAATTTTTTTGAGGAAGCATTTTATTTTTTAAACTATGATGATTGCCCAAATTGTAACAGGTACGGAACCTATTCCTGACCAAACGATTTCTTTTATTGATCTCGCGTTGGCTGGTGGTCCATTAATGATCCCACTTGTGATATGTTCAGTAATTGCTGTCTACATTTTTGTGGAACGGTTGCGCACGGTAAACAAAGCAAATGTGAGTTCGGATTCGTTTATGGCAAAGATTAAAGAACTGGTGCAAAAGGGCGATATAAATGGTGCCAAGATTTTATGTGCGCAATACGATAACCCGGTAGCGCGTATGATTGAAAAGGGCGTAACACGAATAGGAAGTCCTTTGAAGAATATTGAAGCTTCGATAGAGAATGTTGGAAAGATAGAAGTGTTTCGTCTTGAGAAAAATCTTTCCGTGTTGGCAACTATTGCCGGTGCTGCACCCATGATTGGTTTTTTGGGTACCGTAATCGGGATGGTGAGCGCATTTATTGCCATCGCTCAAGAGGAAGGCTCTGTAAGCCCTAAACTTTTGGCGGATGGAATTTATACGGCTATGATCACCACCGTTGCCGGATTGATTGTTGGTATCATTGCCTACTTGAGCTATAACTTTTTGGTAACGAGGGTTAGCAAAGTGGTGCATAAAATGGAGCATTCTTCTATAGAGTTTATTGACTTGTTACAAGAACCACGCTAAGCATGAACTTGCAATCAAGAAATAAAGTAGATGCAGCATTCAGCATGGCTTCCATGACAGATTTGATATTTCTGTTGCTGATCTTTTTTATGCTTACGTCTTCTTTTATTACACCCTCAGGCTTACCAGTTAATTTGCCCACCAGTGTGGCAAGCACTATTGAAGTGCAGAAGGTATCTGTCACGGTCACCAAGGATTTGAAATTCTTTGTGAATGAGAAACCTGTAACTAAATCAACGCTGGAAGGAGAATTGAAAAGCAAACTAGCCGGTCCAAAAGGAGTAGTAGTACTTCATATTGATGAGAGTGTGCCTACCCGCGAAATGGTATTTGTAGCGGGCATCGCCACGAAGTTAGAAGCCAAAGTTTCAATTGCGACCAAACCGAAATAAGTGATGAGCGAGCAGCAGGAACGAAAGAACAAACGAATTGCAATTATTACCTCTGTGGGTATTCATGGATTGCTGTTAATTGCTTTTTTCTTGATGATGGCTTGGCGTGCACCAAATCCTCCGTTGCCGGAATACGGTATCGAACTTAACTTCGGGATGGATCAAACAGGTGGTGGCGAAATACAACCTGAAACTTCACCTGGTACCCCTGAACAGAATAACTCACCACAGGAAGAAGAGAAAGTAGAAACAACCCAACCACAAGAAGTTGTAAAGGAAGAAGTTGTAGAAGAGAAAGCTATTGAGCCTGTTGTTTCCAAAATTGAAAGTCCGGTAGTTGTTAAAGAAGAAAAAAAAGAGCAACCAAAAGAAGTTGTAAAGGAGAAAGTGGTTGAAACAAAGCCAAAGGTTACTCCCAGCGAAGAAGTAAAGAAAGAAGATAAAAAGGAAGTAAAAGTAACTGAGGAGAAAGGCACGGACGCCAAGAAGGGTGACCCCATTACAAGCCAAGGTGATGATAAAGGGAAGGAAGGGGATAAGGGAAGTCCTGAAGGAAAATTAGATGCAAAGGCGTTGTACGGAAATCAAGGAGGCGGAGCTAATGGTGACAAGGGCTTTGGTCTTTCCATGACTGGTTGGGCATGGGCGAGTGAGCCGCGTATTCCTGCGTTACCGGATAATGAGGACGGTCGTATTGAGTTTGAGATTGAGTGTGATGATAATGGAGATATAGTCGGTATAAAAACATTGCAGCGGGGTTTAAGCCCCCAAGCAGAACAGCTATTAAAAGCTGAAATAATGCGCAATTCTTTGATGCGCACTTCAGGCGGTCAAGCTCCAGAACGATCAAAAGGAAAAGTGGTCTTTATCCTAAAGACCAAGTAGTCTATTCAACAATTATCAAGTAGTAATTCTTCTTGCCCTTCTGCGCAAGCAAATATTTATTTTGAAGCAATTCGAATTCAGGTTTTTGATTGGGGTCTGAAAGTTTAATCTTATTAATACTCACCCCACCTCCTTGAATCATTTTTCTTGCTTCGCCCTTTGAAGGAAAAATAGCCGCTTTGGTAACTTCCGAAAGCAGATCCGTTAGTGAGTTGCAGGTTGAAAGTGCCGATCGACTAACCGTAACCTGGGGCACACCTTCAAATACTGAAAGTAAAGTTTCCTCATCTAAACTTTGAAGATCTTCTGTTACTGAATTTCCAAATAGGATAGACGATGCTTTAATAGCAGTTTCATAATCTGCTAAAGAATGAACTCTAATTGTAATATCCTTTGCCAATGCAGTTTGAAGTGCGCGCTGATGTGGTGCTTTGTTATGTTCAACCAACAAGGCTTCAATCTCTTCTTTACCAAGTTGAGTAAATATCTTAATGAAACTGGATGCGTCTTCATCGGAAGTATTGAGCCAGTATTGATAGAATTTGTAAGGCGAGGTCTTCTTTGGATCTAACCAAACATTTCCTCCTTCGGTTTTTCCAAACTTGGTACCATCCGCCTTCTTAATCAGTTGAGTAGTGAGCGCATACGCTTCACCATCCTCTTTTCTACGAATCAGTTCAGTTCCGGTAACGATATTGCCCCATTGGTCGGAGCCACCCATCTGAAGTTTGCAATTCTTGTTTTTGTACAGCCAATAGAAGTCATAGCCCTGCACTAATTGGTAGGTAAATTCTGTAAAAGACAATCCAGTCTCCAAACGTTTTTGAACTGAATCTTTGGCCATCATGTAGTTGATGGTAATGTGCTTGCCTACTTCCCGGATAAAATCAAGAAATGTAAACTCTTTGAACCAGTCGTAATTGTTCACCATCTCGGCTGAGTTGGCTGTGCCTGATGAGAAGTCGAGAAACTTTTCTAATTGCTTTTTTACACATGACTCATTATGTCGAAGCGCATCTTCCGATAACAGATTCCGCTCGGCTGATTTCCCGGAAGGATCACCCACCATACCGGTTGCGCCACCTACCAAAGCGTAAGGCTTATGACCGCATTGTTGAAATTGCAGCAAGGTCATGATTTGAACCAGATGCCCAATATGTAATGAATCTGCTGTGGGGTCGAAACCAATGTAGCCAGAAGCCATTTCCTTATTCATCATTTCTTCGGTACCAGGCATGATGTCGTGCAACATTCCTCTCCATCGCAGCTCTTCAACAAAATTCTTCTTCATGGTAGTAATTAAGGCCTCAAATATAAAGCATGGCTGTATATTAAACAGATCAAATTAAGTTGATAATTAAGTTTAATAATTCGATCATAATAGTCTGTAAATCAAGTATTAAATTATCGTCACCTGATTCAAATAAGATTGTTATTTGTATATTTTATTCTACTGGATTTTTCTTTGTGCTGTTTCCGGCTTTGAGTCAAAAATTCCTGTATCATTGAATTTTAAAAACAAGTCTTAATCTATGCAACAACCTGATTCATTAAACCTAGTCGCTGAGTTTCACAAAACGTTTAAGCACCCTATACTTGAAAAGCCTGAGATACCTGCCGAAAATCGGTGCAAACTCCGAGTAGCCCTGCTGGCCGAGGAGCTTAAAGAAATGGAAGTGGCTATCCTGGAAAACGATTTGGTAGGAGTTGCAGATGCTTTATGTGACCTTCAATATGTGCTGTCAGGGGCAATTCTTGAGTTTGGATTGGGTGAGAAGTTCAAGGCTTTATTTGAAGAAGTTCAACGCTCAAACATGAGCAAGGCTTGTAATTCTGAAGATGAAGCAAATCAGACTATTCAATTTTATAAGGATAAGGATGGCACTGAATGCTATCATAAAAAGGAAGGCGACAAATGGCTTATCTACCGAAAGGCGGATAACAAAACAATTAAGTCAATTAATTATTCTCCTGCCGATTTAGAGTCGATCCTAAAGTAGGATTCAGACATAGAATTCCAATTGAAAAACTGCTTCCTGTCCACGAATTGGAACAGGATGCAGTGCAATTATTGTCATATCATTATAAGCCTTAATGTATTCTGATCGGCTTATTCTCAATTTACTCACACCCGGCCGTATCTTATGATATTGCATCCTTCCCGACTTATTTGCGGTTGCCGAATACATGTATTCGTAGCGTATCGGAATAGGAGAGGGGATGTATTTCATTTAGTTTTTCAGGCATAAGCGTTTCTAAACGCGGTGTGGAGCATACTGTTTTGTGCAGTATTGTATTGCGCCAACAGCGAATACGCCCAAGCTGGTACATAATTGAAGCGATTTTCATACTCGCTAATCTTTGCACATAACTCGCTGACGTAGAATCTGATCTGATCAAGATTTCTACAATCACTTGGCCTTTCAAAATTTCTTGAAGTGAAATTTCTTAGCTCAATTTCCAGTTTTCTCTTTTCAAAATCGCTCATATCATTGTGTATTATTACACAATTGTATTGCTATTGAATCATATTTGCAAGTATTACTGTGCAATATTTCACAAAATTTTTTGAAAAGGCTCATTTCAGCCTAATTTTAAGCTTTTCAAATCATACTAAGAATTGATTATGAAGGGCTTGAACATTCAATAAGTCGCTGAGTAAGAAAACCAGAGAGCTACACCAACAAGGGTGATTATCCTTTGTGATGTATGCAAAAAGATGGGTTTATTCGTTATTGTATTAACTTTAACCGAATAATATATTTTATCTATGAGTAACGAAGAACTAAAAGATTTTGCAGACGCATGGCACGATGGAATGTTTATAGCGGTAATCGCAATGGCGGCATTAGCTATCATAATTTTACTACTTTATCACTTAAAAGTTGCTCTGCAAAGAGGTCATAAAGAGAAGCACGACTATATCAATACGTTTGAGATTAAGCGATATAAATTGGTATTTGTTTTTCTTGGGTTAGCAGCGGGATTTTTAATTAACATGTATGGCAGGGATGAGATTGCATGGCCAGGTGTAGCATTTTATGTCCGAATATTTTTCGGTATTTCCGGAGCAACCATGATAATCTACATTTCCTCATTGGTGTTAGATTATTATTACCCCACACTGGTAAATCGTAAACTAAGAAGACTGCGTTTTGCACCTCGCACCTCGTCCACAGGAAGTAAAATGAAGTTACTTAGTGAAGATGAGGAAGATGTTCATTTGAATGAAGGTATGCAGGCAGAAGAAAATATCTTCTCAATAGACTATGATGTTTGGGTTGATCAGAAAACGAATGAGATAAAAATCGAAAAGTATCAAGGGCATTTAATCTCGTTGGCGTGTAACAATTGTGGTTTTTACACCATGCGGGTTAAACAGGAGGAAATTATTGAGAAAAATGAAGATGGCACACCAAAAGAAATATTAAAGCACTATCAGTGTACCTATTGTAAGAATATCAGGGCCACTCAGTTTACCGTGAGCAGAAAAGAGACAGAAGATTATAAACATGTTAAACCTAAGCCTAAGAATAACTCCAAAAACATTGAATTAGTCAAAATAGACCTTCGTTCGAATACAGGAACTAAAAAATCGTTTGAGTTCGGCACGGTTGACGAAGCGAAGAAATTTTTAGATGAATTCGACTTTGGCAGGCTTGACTAATTTTAGTGGCATCTTGTTTGTACTCTTCCTCGTTTAAGTAAAGAAATTGAATGCATGGTATGGCACTCCATGTCTCCAAGACAACTAGAAATCAATACATGAAAAAGTTACTTACTTTAATACTATTCGTGAGCCTTTGTGTGGAATTGGCACAAGGAACTCCCACAGATACCCTTGATCTTAAATCAAAGCCAGTATATGGAAAAGAGGCACGGGTTATTTCTTATATTCTTGATAACAACCACTATAGCAAGATTAAACTTAATGACTCTTTATCTGCCGCTATTCTGGATCGTTACATCAAAGATTTAGATAATAGTAAGACGTATTTTTTAGCCTCTGATATAAAAGCGTTCGGAAAATATAAGTATGCCATTGATGATCTAACTCGCAACGAGAATGTAAATCCAGCCTTTGAGATTTATGCGGTATTTAGCCAACGCTATCAAGAACGCATGGATTATGTGTTGGAAACTTTGATAAAGCAAATCTTTGACTATACGGTTGATGAGTATTATGAAACCGACCGTGATAAAGAGAAGTGGGCCAACAACAAGCAAGAATTGAATGACATTTGGAGAAAAATAATTAAAAGTCAGGCATTGAGTTTGAAATTAGCCGGTAAAAAGCAAGAAGAAATTGAAAAGACATTAAAGACCCGATACGATCGCTTTAATAAATCATTTTCTCAATTTAAATCAGAAGATGTTTTTAGTATTTACATGAATGCAATTACAGAAGCGTATGATCCACACACCAATTACCTTTCTCCAAAACAATCTGATTTGTTCAAGCAACAGATGAGTTTATCATTAGAGGGAATAGGTGCGCAACTACAAACTGATAATGATTATACAAAAATAGTTACCATTTTACCTGGTGGCGATGCGCAAAGGTCGGGTAAGGTTCATGTGAATGACCTGATTATTGCAGTTGGTCAAGGCAAGGATGGCGATATGGTTGATGTTGTTGGTTGGAGGATTGACGATGTAGTAAAGTTGATAAAGGGTCCTAAGGGTACAATTGTACGCTTACTTATTTTACCTGCAAAGACAGGAGTTAATGGTCCTTCAGAAGAAATTACGTTGGTGCGGGATAAAATAAAATTGGAAGATCAGGCAGCTAAGAAAGAAGTAATTAATTATCAGTTGCAAGGAAGGAATGCCAAGTTAGGTGTTATCTCTTTGCCCAGTTTTTATATGGATTATGAGGCCTATCAAAAAGGAGACCCTAATTATAGAAGCACTACCCGGGATGTTAAAAAACTGATTGGTGAATTGAAAGCTGAAGGCGTAGAAGGAATTGTAATGGATTTAAGAAATAATGGTGGTGGTTCTTTACCTGAGGCTGTTGATTTAACTGGGCTTTTTATTAAAGATGGTCCTGTAGTTCAAGTGAAAAATTCAGTTAACAAAATAGATGTGTTACCAGATGATGACAAAGAAGTTTTCTATTCAGGGCCACTAGTAGTTCTTACCAATCGATTTAGTGCATCGGCTTCAGAAATATTTGCTGGAGCTATTCAGGACTATCAGCGTGGAGTTGTAGTGGGTGAATCAACCTTTGGAAAAGGAACCGTACAAACAGTATTAGACTTAAACAGATTTCTTAATGAGAAGGAACCTGTTGGAGAGCTGAAATTAACATTTCAAAAATTCTATCGCGTTACGGGAAGCAGTACACAACACAAAGGCGTAATTCCAGATGTTGCTCTTCCCTCTGCTTTTGAAGCTGAACAGTATGGAGAGAGTGCTAGTCCTAATGCATTGCCTTGGGATGTGATTAAACCTGCAAACTTTCAAAAGGCGAATGAAATTAATGGCCAGATTATAACAGGTCTTAATAAAGCATATTTAGATCGTTCAAAATTTGATGCACCTTTGAAAGCCTATATAACTGAAACAGACGACCTAAAGAGTAGACTATCTCAATCAAAAGTTTCGTTGAGTGAATCCAAACGCAAAGCAGAAATTGATGAGGCTGAAAAGAAAAAGGCCTCAGAAAAATTAGATACTAAATTAACTGGCAAGGAGGGATTACCTGTTGATGAGTTAGTTAATCTGAAGGATGAATACTTGCGTGAAGGATTGTTGATTTTAGGTGATTTAGTTACTAAAAGATTTGGATAAGATTACCGCAAGTGGCGGAAGACAATTTTGTTAGAACTGCTGCTGCAATTGACTTGGTAATTTCTTTTTGATCTTAAACGTTGGTATAAGCAATCGATAAACAACAGAGGCAGTTACTTTACCAACATTTACATCAGCGCGCAAGAATGTATTTGAATTAGCAATGTTAACATTGCTATGAATCCAGGAAATGCCTCCAGCCCATCGAGATCCATTGTACCCTGCAAAAGCACGAAAAAAATTATTTGACCCTACACCACTTAAGCGCTCGTCTCTTTGCTCATCTTTTAAGTTATAAAACTCATAAACAAGGCTGGCCGTTAATGAACCTGTAACATAAAAACGCTTATGGATTACTAAGGTATAAGCATATCCTAAGTTAGGGCCAATCTGAAAGAAACCTAATCGTTGTGATTGATCCAATTGATTTTGAGTAGAACCACCAGGTATCATAGTACTGTCGGCAATGCCTTCACCACCTAATATTTCAGCGCCTGCCAAGAGTGATCCTGCTGATTTTTTTTGCCAGTCGCTATTAGAAAGTGCAGCACGATAAGAAAATCGCTTATGGTTTATTATGTACTGACCACTAACACCTAACTCTCTTATCTTAATATCAGGGCGAGTATAATATTTCCCATTACTATCTTGAAATTGTTTATCATTTAAGTAAAAGCCGTTATTAAATTGTCCTATCAAGTCAATACTAAACTTTTTAGAGTATAGATGTAATTGCAAGTCGATACCTTTGGTGGTTCCCTTAGTATCGCTATTATCAGGATTAAGAAAATCAAAACCGTATCCCAGGTTTAAAGTAAATGGTACATACGTGCCACCTACTCCCAATAGAAGTTTTGAATTGGGTCTGTAGCGCAGGGTAGATGGTTGATTTAGGTATCGAAAGACGAACGAAGCATACTTTTGCGATGTGAATAATCGCACCATAATTAAGGTATCATACCGTTGTACATACGTGTTGTCTGTTTGACAGTAACTATGAATATTGAAGAGTAAACAAGCAATGGATGTGTAAACAATGCGCTTAATCGCCATTGAACTATTTAGTTACCTTAACAGGTGTGAGCGTGTAACCTTTTTCTTTAAAAAGATTGAGTAGCCCACCTTCGCCTTCCAAATGAGAAATTCCTACTGAAATAAAAGCAACATTTTCGGAGATCATCTTCTCGATAGATGTCATCCATTCTCTATTTCGAGTATAATAAAAGGCCTCAACAAACTCTTGATTATTCTCCAACGGATGAAGCGTGTATTCAAATATTTCATCCAGTTTTCCTTCTGGATAATCCTTCATTAGTTTTTGAAATTCCGTTTTCTGCGTTTCGAAATTATCAACACTATGCAAAAGTGCAATAGTTTGATCTTCTATTGGGAATGCGTTAAGCGCCTGGGCTTCTCGTTCAACAGCTTCCAAACTATATGCCATCACCTTGTTCTTTTTTGCAAACTTTAAGAGCTCAATATCATAGAACTTAACTTTTTCGCCTAATGAGAGCCGGGTCATTGATATTGAAATAGCCAGTGGTTTTAACTTGGCATATTTGCTTTCAAATGTCTTTTTTGAAATCTTAAATTCACTTTCAAAAAAAGAAACTACCTTGTTATAATCTTCCGGAGATAAGTGTGTGGCCAAGGTTTCGCCTTTTGGAAAATGAAGTGCTTTGTTTAGCTCATGTTGGGCATGATGGTCAACCTGATCTTCAATGGCAAATACAGTGGACAATTTTATTTTATCAGTTACCTCCTTAGGAAGATAAAATTCTTTTTCACCAATAAATTTTAAGGAACCAAATAGGTAGGAAGGTTTGGTAATACCGTTACCATTAATTTCCCACAGGATAGAACTTTCCTGCGCCTTTAAAGTAGGGATAGCCAACAGGATAACAATAAGAAGTAAAAGGATATTTTTCATATTATAGGGATAACCATACAAATAAAATAGAAATGATTGTAATCCCGACACCTATTAGGATAAAGAACGGAATTATTTAACGACTCGCATCGTTTTTTTCTCTATTTTACGAACTTAAAACTGGGGATTTATTTCCCGATTTGCACGGGTCTACGTAAAATGAGTGAAGAATTATTAAAGGCCATTGTTCAGCTTTTTGCCATTGTGGCGAAGGAGAGAATTACGGAAGATGAGCGAACCAACATCAAAGAATTTTTATCCCTTCATCTCAATCAAGAGGCCACACGCTATTACCTTAACTTGTTTGATGATTTTTGCAAGGCCAATAAACGGCTGGTTGAACCCAGCCTGAATGTAGACGATGCCACACTAGAATTTGTTGACGACTGGTCGCAAATTATACAGATTGCCAAGAAAGTAAATCAAGCATTAACCACCCAGCAAAAGGCTGTATTGGCAATTAAGATAATCGAATTATGTTATGCGGATGGTCAGCTTTCGGAGCGGCAGAGTAATTTGATTTACTACATAGGTGAGGCCCTAAAAATTCCACAACGCGATGTGAAGGCCATGAGCACATTTGTTCAAGGGCAGGACATTGAAGAACTAGCATCAAAAAACATTTTAGTAATTGATGAGGGTTCTGGTGGAACTGGCTTTCCAGGACCTCGCATTACTGCAAAAGACCTAACAGGGTTGATCGCTATTCTGCGATTGGCAGATATTGAAACTTACTTGATAAAGTATTTAGGGATAACACCTCTTTATCTTAATAGTATTCCCTTAAAGAGCCGCAAGATTGATGTATTTGCAACTGGCAGTGCGATTAGAGGCTCGAAAATTGATCCAATTTATTATTCAGATGTAGTAGGCAAGTTTTTATTTGAAGAAAGTGAAACCGAAATTTCATTTATCTCTGAACATATCTTTTACCATTTTAAAAGTGGCAAGGCCGGACTTCAAAATATTAACATAGCCGAGACAGGGGGTAAGTTAATCGGGTTGATGGGGGCAAGTGGTTCTGGTAAGTCCACATTGCTAAGTGTGCTGAATGGGTCTGAGAATCCATCGAGTGGCCGTGTGTTGATTAATGGCATTGACATCCATAAAGAAAACAAAAAGGTAGAAGGTATAATTGGATTCATCCCACAAGATGATTTATTGATTGAAGACCTTACAGTTTTTGAAAATTTATATTATTCTGCCCGGCTTTGTTTTGGCCACTATACAAAAGAGAAAATTGCCGAACTAGCCGAGAAGGTGCTACTCAACCTGGGGCTTTCTGAAATCCGAAATCTCAAAGTAGGTTCATCGCTTGCAAAGACTATTAGTGGCGGCCAACGCAAAAGGCTGAATATAGGATTAGAATTGTTACGTGAACCAACGGTTCTATTTGTTGACGAACCCACATCAGGACTTTCGTCTCGCGATTCGGAAAATATTATGGATTTACTGAAAGAATTATCGTTGCGTGGCAAGATGATTTTTGTGGTGATCCACCAACCATCTTCCGACATCTTCAAGATGTTTGATACGCTGATCATTTTGGATGTAGGAGGATTTCAGATTTACTATGGCAACCCGGTTGAGTCTGTAAATTATTTTCAGGAGATTATTAACGCAGCCAACAAAACACCAGGCGCTTGTCCGGAATGCGGAAATATTAATCCGGAGCAGATCTTTAATATTATTGAAACCCGAGTTGTTAATGAGTTTGGAAGATTTACTCACACCCGAAAGATTTCACCGGGGCAATGGTATCAGTACTTCAAACAAAAAATTAAAATCTCTAAAGTTGTTGAAGTAAATGATCCGCTTCCGGTAGTTCAGAGGATACCCAATTGGTTTAAACAACTTTGGATTTTTATTATCCGCGATGTGCTAGCAAAGGTTGCGAATAAGCAATATGTTGTAGTTACTCTTATACTATCACCCATCCTTGCATTTTTTATTTCGTATTTCGTTAAGTATTACGATGCTGTTGGTGTGGAGTCACCACACTATACTTTTTTCCATAATACGAATGTTCCGGTTTATTTCTTCATGAGTGTGGTAGTGGCACTCTTTGTTGGATTAATTGTAAGTGCGGAAGAAATATTTCGAGATCGTAAAATATTAAAACGAGAACGATATCTAAACCTGAGTAGCAGTAGTTACCTGATCTCTAAGATATTTATTCTGTTTAGCATCTCAGCTTTTCAAACAATTAGTTTTATTCTGTTGGGTAATTGGATTTTGGAAATTCCATTTAGTGAATTGAGGTATTGGTTGATTCTCTTTTCATGCTCTTGTTTTGCGAACGTCCTGGGATTAAACATCTCGTCTGCTTTTGATTCTGCAGTTACAATTTACATTCTCATTCCAATATTAATTATACCGCAACTATTATTAAGTGGAGTAGTTATTAGTTTTGATAAATTCAATCCAAATGTGGGTAGGCCAAATGGTATCCCTGTAATGGGCGAATTGATGGCTTCACGTTGGGCTTTTGAAGCCTATATGGTAACCCAGTTTAAGGACAACCCATTTGAAAAGCAATTTTATAAATTGGATCAACAAATAGCTCTCTCTGAATACAAAAAAGTATATTATATACCAGCCCTTGAATCAAAATTGAATTTTGTACTTACCAATAGAGGCAAGTGGCGCGATCGGTCTGAGTCTAATCCGGTGAAAAAATCTCTGGATTTACTTCGTTCAGAAATAAAGTTTGAATTGAGAAAGATTGGAACGGATAGATTTCCTGAACTCGACAAATTGCAAATTGGAAAATTTGACTCGTTAACCTTTCATAAGACTGATACTTTTTTGCGTACACTTAGTCAATACTATTCGATACGAATGACGAAAGCTCAATCAGAAAAAGAAACAATGATAGTTTCACTAACGGATACTCCTGAAAAGTTAGAACACTATAATAAACTCAGGATGTTGCATGAAAATGAATCAGTTCATGATATGGTCCTTAATTCAAAAGAGTTAACCCGTATTGTTGAGTACAAAGGTCAGTTGATTCAAAAAAAATATCCTATATATTTTGAAGATCATAGGCCCGCCAATTTTTTGGATTTTACAGCTAATTTTTATGTCCCAACAAAACACTTTGCGGGAAGAGTTTTTGATACGTATTATTTTAACATTGCTTTTATCTGGTTCATATCCATTATGCTTTATGTTGCGCTTTATTATCAATGGCTACGAAAACTGGTGAATAGCTTTGAGCGGTATAGAAAATACCGGGCAAAGGATCGGGAATAAAACATTTTACTTTTGAGATTAACTTAAATTCCTTTTATGAAACTTAAACTATTAGTACTCTCTTGTTTGTTTAGTATTGCCATTATCTCCTGCTCCGACAAAAAGCATGAGGATCATGAGGAGGCAGAAGAAGCTACTGAGCAAACGGATTCAGATGAGTGGCCAGCAATGGATTCATTTCACATGGTAATGGCGGAGGCCTTTCATCCTTATAAGGACTCTTCAAACCTGGAACCTGCCAAGCAATTGGCTGAGGAGATGGCATTGGAGGCAGACAAGTGGGCGAGTTCACCGTTGCCTGAAAGGGTAAATACGGAAGCTGTAAAGGCACACTTGAATCAACTGAAAGCGGATACCAGGACTTTGGCCGATCAGATTAAAAATGGCGCTGCCGATGAAGTAATTGGTACTTCTTTAAAAGCGTTGCACGATAGTTTTCATGGAATAATGGAAGCTTGGAATGGTGCCGGTGAAGGTCATGAGCATGAACATTGATTAGCGCTTGATTGTTACTTTTGACGGAGGATTTATTCCTCCGTTTTTATTTATGTTAAAAATTGCCTGGGCACCTGCGTATGTATTGTCACTTCCTCCTAACCATCGGTTTCCGATGAGTAAGTACGAAGTACTTCCGCAGCAATTGCTCTATGAGGGTACGATTTCAGAAGCAAATATTTTCAATCCTGACCGATTAAGCGAGCAATGGATTCTTCGAACCCATGAGGAGTATTATTGGTTAAAGTTGTCTTCTCTTGCTCTTACGCCTCAAGAAGTAAGACGAACGGGTTTTCCACTAACGAAAGAACTTGTTGATCGCGAAGTAATAATTGCGAATGGCACACTTCAATGTGCTTTATTTGCTCGGCAGTTTGGTATTGCTATGAACATTGCCGGTGGCACCCATCATGCCTTTACCAATAGAGGTGAAGGATTTTGTTTGCTCAATGATATTGCTATTGCGGCTAACTATTTATTGGACGAAAAGCTTGCGACTAAAGTTTTGGTGGTTGACCTGGACGTTCATCAGGGAAATGGAACTGCTCAGATTTTTAGAAATGAAAACCGGGTGTTTACATTCAGTATGCATGGCGCGAATAACTATCCACTCAAGAAAGAACAATCTGACCTTGATATTGCTTTAAAAGATTTTACAACGGATGATTTTTATTTGAGCACGTTGGAAGCTAACTTAAATCATCTCTTGGAGCACGTGCAGCCAGATTTTATCTTTTACCAATCGGGTGTAGATATTTTAGAAACAGATAAGTTGGGCAGGCTTAGCATATCCCGCCAAGGGTGCAAACAACGAGATCGATTTGTACTCAGCACAGCCAAGCATAACAAAATTCCAATTGTTGCTAGTATGGGCGGTGGGTATTCTCCTGATTTTAAAGACATCATTGAAGCGCACGCAAATACTTTTCGATTGGCACAGGAGATTTTCTTTTAATTGGTAGTTCTATAAAATCCATTTTCTATTAACTTTCCATGAAACTACCCTCATGGAATCAACTGTTATAACGAAAGAAGAAAAGAAAACACTCTGGTATGTAATCATGGCATCTTCCGTGGGCACGCTCATAGAGTGGTATGATTTTTATATTTTCGGAAGTCTTGCCGTTATTCTGGCTCAACAGTTTTTCCCACAATCAAATCCAACAGCCGGGTTACTTTCTACGCTGGCTACATTTGCGGCAGGCTTTATTGTAAGACCCTTTGGAGCCATTGTCTTTGGGCGATTGGGTGATTTGGTGGGTCGCAAGTACACGTTTCTGGTAACACTCATTTTAATGGGTGGCTCTACATTTGCCATTGGTTTAATACCTGGTTATCAAGTAATCGGAATTGCTGCACCTATTCTTGTATTGATCCTTCGTTTGCTGCAAGGGTTGGCTTTAGGTGGTGAATATGGTGGTGCTGCTACCTATGTAGCCGAGCATGCTCCGGCTGCTAAGCGGGGATTCTATACCAGCTTTATTCAAACTACCGCTACGCTTGGGTTGTTCGTTTCAATAGGAGTAATTCTAGCTGTACGCAACTGGATTGGCATTGAAGCATTTAACGAATGGGGCTGGCGTATTCCCTTTTTAATATCTGCCCTGCTAGTGGGTGTTTCAATTTTTATTCGTTTACGGATGCAAGAGTCGCCCATGTTCAAAAAACTAAAAGACGAAGGCAAGATTTCAAAGAACCCAATCAAAGAAAGTTTTGGTAAAAAGGAAAACTTAATCATGGTACTAATTGCTCTCTTTGGTGCCACGGCAGGCCAAGGGGTGGTTTGGTATACCGGACAATTTTATGCGATGACTTTTATTGAACAAACTTGTAAAATAGAATTTGTGCAAACCCGAGATATCATTGCGATTGCACTATTGCTGGGAACTCCATTCTTTATTGTGTTTGGTGCTTGGAGCGATAAAGTAGGGAGAAAGTTTATTATGATGGCTGGTCTCTTGCTGGCTGTGTTACTCTATCGCCCTATTTATAAAAAGATGTATTCTCTTTCAGATATCTCCTTGAAGACTGAAATGGAAAGTGCAAAGTCGATTCAACGAATTCGAAATGCGAATGACACTACGGTAACCATAAAAACTTCACGCGTATTTACTGATCAAACAATTCAAACAGAAACTAAAGTGAATGGACCATCAACTGTTCCAAAGACGGAAGTGTTTTTAGCAGGCAATAATTATTGGTGGATGATCGCATTAGTGTTTATTCAAGTGTTGTTTGTTACCATGGTGTACGGACCAATCGCAGCATTTTTGGTTGAGTTATTCCCAACAAAGATTCGTTACACCTCTATGAGTTTGCCTTACCACATTGGGAATGGAATTTTTGGTGGCCTTGTTCCATTTATTGCTACCTCATTATACATCGCCAGTAAAACGGAAGCAAACCCAGCGGGTGATCCGTTTGCCGGATTGTGGTATCCGATTATTGTAGCCGCCATCACGTTTGTAATTGGAATGATTTTTCTGAGTAATAAAGCCAAGGCCGAAGTAATGGAGTAAACCAACTCGCTTATCTCATGAGTAGTCATAAACAATTATCAAGGATTAGTTTATCAATTGTCAATTGTAAGTTGTCAATTGACAATTTCTAAAAGATGGCTAAAAAACAATGGACCCAGGTAGGAAAGCGCAAGTTGGAAATATCCAACCTTGAAAAGATTTTATTTCCTGAAGATCAAATAACCAAGGCCGAGATCATTGAATACTATCTGAAAATTGCTCCCACCTTACTTCAACATGTTAAAGGTCGGGCACTTACATTAATTCGGTATCCCGATGGAGTAGGCGGTGAAAATTTTTATCAAAAGAATAGACCTGAATGGGCACCTGATTGGATAGAGTTTGTTACGTTAGGCAAAGAGAAGAAAGATTATATCATTGCCACAGAACCAGCTACGTTGGTCTGGCTTGCCAACCTTGCCTCGCTTGAACTGCATCAGCTTCATAGTCGTAAACCTAATTACGAAAATCCCGACTACATGGTGTTTGATCTCGATCCTCCAGAAGGATACGATTTTACTAAAGTAGTTTCATTAGCACTGGATTTAAAAAGTTATATAGAAACATTAGGTTATACCTGCTTTGCGAAAACAACGGGTGGCAAAGGAATTCACATCTGTTGCCCTATTGAACCGCGGTGGGATTTTCACACAGTGTTTGAAGCTGCACAAACAATTGCTTCACCTTATACCGAACGTAATGTGCGTGAAACAACGCTCCAAATAAAAAAAGAAGCACGTAAAGGACGGGTGTTGATTGATATTTTTAGAATTCGTTCGGGGCAGAGCATTGTATCTCCTTATAGTTTGCGAGGTCGACATGGAGCTCCCGTTTCCATGCCACTTACATGGGATGAAATAGCTACTCTGAAAAGTCCGATGGAGTTTACTATTCAAAATGCAGTGGAAAAAGTTGTGAATGATGGTGATGCATGGGAAGGCATGGATGCATTTGCGGTGGAACTTCACACACATCGAACTGTAAAAGTTGTAAAAGAGAAAAAATTACCAATCTCTAAAAAACATAAGACACCAGAACAATTAGAAGCTTACACCAAAAAGCGTGACTTCAATAAGACACCAGAGCCGTTGGCAAAAATTATTGAAGGTCCAGGCACAAACTTCGTGGTGCATCGCCACCATGCTACTAATCTGCATTATGATCTGAGGCTTGAGCAGGATGGAGTTTTAAAATCATGGGCAGTGCCTCGGGGGTTGCCACCTTACCCGGGTGTAAAGCGATTGGCTGTGCAAACAGAAGATCACCCAATGAAGTATTTGACTTTCGATGGCCAAATCCCGAAAGGGCAATATGGCGCTGGTGAAATGTGGATTTATGCATTGGGAAAATACACTATCACGAAAGACAAGAAAGATGGATTCTATTTTCGACTCAGTAGCAAGGAGGTGAATGGAGAGTATCGCATCTATAAAATAAAACCGAAAGAGTGGTTGTTGGAACGTGTTGATTCACCGCAAGTAAATTTTATTCATGACCAGATCGAACCTATGCTTTCAGGAACTGCTACTGAGCCACCTGATGGCGATGAGTATTTACACGAGATAAAATGGGATGGCATTCGGGCTTTAATTTCGTTGGAAGATGGGCAGGTTCGGATCATGACACGCAATCAAAATGACGTAACTAAACAGTTTCCTGAATTAGCTTCAGCTGATAAAGCATTTCGTGCCACGTGCGGATTGTTTGATGCTGAAATTGTGTGTCTTGATAAAAGTGGCAAAGCTGATTTTAAAAAAGTGATTCATCGTTTAATGAGCACGGGTGAAACTACCATTCAAAAAAACAGTCGCACCAGTCCGGTGTATTGTTACATCTTTGATTGTTTGTATTTGGATGGCAGAAGCTTGATTCATGAACCGCTGCTGAAAAGACGCGCCTGGATGCGCGATGCCATTAAACCCGATACCCCCTATCGGATCAGTGAAGCAGTGGAAGATGGACAAGCACTATTTGATGCTGCCCGAGAGCATCAATTGGAAGGAATTATCTCGAAAGAGAAAAACGGAAAATATTTGCCGGGTAAGCGATCAGACTTATGGCAGAAAGTGAAAGTGCGCGATACCCGTGAGTGTTGTATTTTAGGATACAGTGAAGGTAAAGGAAATAGAAGTCAGACGTTTGGTGGACTTCATATTGCTGAGCGTGATGGCGATAAATTTATCTATCGCGGCAAAGTAGGAACCGGGTTTGATGATGCGATGATCAAAGAAATTTTCAAACAGATCAAATCTTTGAAGGAAATTAAGAAACCCATTCCTGATAAGGTGATGGATGAAAAAATAAGTACCTGGATTGAACCAAAGTTAATAGCTGAAATTAGCTTCTCCATGATCACCAAAGACCAGCAATTTCGTGAGCCGGTGTTTGTTAGATTGAGACCGGATTTGAGTTAGCATGATTATGCCCAATAGGCCGAATGTTATACCTTTACGAATGAGTATCAAGTGGCAAGTATCAAGTATCGAGCATCTGGTATCCGAGCTACTCTACTGTCGACCGTTGACAATGGACTGTCGACTAATTAACGATCAACCCACAACTACCAACGAATAATAAACCACCCATGTCCTCGCTCTACTTAAAAAACCTCTGGTACCTGGCGTTTCATAGTTCTTCGCTAAAGGCGGGAAAGCTAATTGGCAAAGAGATGCTGGGCGAGAAGATTGTCTTTGGTCGCGATGAACAGGGCAAACCTTTTGCGTTGCGCGATAATTGTGCCCATCGGGGAGTGCCGCTATCACAAGGATGGTTTGAGGATTGCACCTTGCAGTGTTGTTATCATGGGTGGAAGTTTGATACCAATGGCGTATGTAAAGAAATACCCGCGCTGCCCCCCGACAACACCATCGACATTTCAAAGATTAAAGTTTATAAATATCCCTGCGAGGAAGTGAGCGGCACCATTTGGGTATACATTCCGGAAAAGAAATTACCCAACACCGTTCCTATTGAGCCACCGCCCAACCTGGTGCTTGATCCCGCTAAAAACTTTTTGCATGTCGAAACAGTAACTATGCCTGCCGACATTGATCACTCAGTGATTGGGTTGATCGATCCCTCGCACGTTACGTTTGTGCATCAATCATGGTATTGGCGGTCTGCCAAGAAGTTAAAGATTAAGGAAAAGAACTTTGCACCAACACCCAAAGGATTTAAGATGGTTCGCCATGCACCTTCTTCCAATTCAAAGGGGTATAGTGTGTTGAAGGGAGGTACGTCTACAGAAATTACGTTTGAGATTCCGGGCATTCGTACGGAACATATTTTAGTAGGAGAGAAGCATCAGGTGATTTCGATTACGGTGCTTACTCCTATCAATGAAAAGGAGACTGAACTCACACATATTTTTTATAGCTCGCTACCGCTTACTAAAATTCTTTGGTGGCCATTAAAACTGTTAGGCAAACAATTTATTGGGCAAGACTTAGGGGTGTTCAACAAGTTGAATGAAGGGCTTAAATCCAAACCTACGCTCATGCTCATTGGCGAACCCGATATGCAAGCGCGCTGGTATTATGAGATTAAACGATTGTGGGCACTTGCGCAGCAAAATAATCAGCCATTCGAAAATCCGATTAAACCTCAGACATTGCATTGGGTCACATAATAATTGTCAATTGACAATGGGTTCCGCAAGCCATCCACAAAGTTGGCAGGTAACCCTTCAATAGTTATTTAAATATCTACCTGAGCTTTGCTTCCATAGTGATGTGATTAAAACTCATCATTAAATGAGATACTCTAAATTATAAAGGATTAATACCTTATCAGGGGTACTCACATGCCATTCATGGCGTCATACAACACTTCATCGTTTCTATCCTCCAGACTTCATCATCAACTGTTATCTTAAAATCGAATCTGAAGGCGGCATCACAATAAAAATCAGCATTCGAAGTTCAATAAACAATCCACCAGCAACCACCATGAACATCAAACCTGTGCGCATTGTTACCTTGATAGCATTACTCACTATTGCTATCCATGCCTGTGCTCCAAAAACCAAGCCCTTTGCGCATGGAGCCACCATGAACCAAAAGGCTATTGAAAAGACATTTACACCCATTCTCACCTTTATGGAAATTAAACCCGGCTATGCCTTTGCCGATGTGGGTGCTGCCTCGGGTGACTTTGCTGTGATGATGGCTACTTTGATTGACAGTACCACCGTGTACATTCAGGATATTGACACTGCAGTACTGAAGCAAGACAACCTGGATAAAATCATCGACTATTACTCAGCACAATGCGGTCACGCACTTCGCTTCAAACATAAATTTGTAATGGTGATTGGTGACACATTACAAACAAACTTACCGGATGCAACACTCGACCGCATCTATACCAATGCCACCTTCCATGTGTTCGATAATCCTGAGGCCATGCTTATGGATTTGCACAAAAAACTCAAGCCCACGGGTATGCTCTTCATTCGGGATAGCTTTTCGGGCGATCATGGAGAAGGAGCTTTTTGTACGGATGCTTCTTGTGCTAAACCCCTTTACACCATTCCCCAGTTTTTATCTCTCATGAAGCGTAATGGCTTCACACTAGTAAAAGAAAACCCCGATATGAGCGGCTATCCTGTTTATGGCTTTGCGCTTGCGGTGGAGTAACAAATTATCCGCGCGATAACACCCCGTAACAAAATTTTATCAAATTGACTACGTGTTTCTTTTCACACTCAATTTTAATCTCAAGCTCACACCATATCCCCCGCTGGCGGGGGTAAGGGGGTGGAAAAAACGAAGGCTCCCTCAAAGAAAAAACAAATTTCCTTTATGGAATTCTCTTTTCTCCTGCATCCAACAGGAAACTTAAACAACTATAATTATGAAAAGTAAACATTACACATCCTCTACAAACATGTACTTTACTTTGAAAGTGGTCATGGTAAGTCTAATCGTACTCTTTGTGAGCGCACAGGTCAATGCCCAAAGTCACCAGGTTATCAAAGGTACTGTGAAAACATCCGAAGACAATCAACCTTTGCCGGGCGCAAACATTTACCTGAAGAGCCTTTCCTCAGTTGGCACATTTTCTGATTCGAAAGGTGAATTTGAATTTCCGCGCTTGTTGCAAAAGGGTGATACGCTCGTTTTCAGTTTTCTCGGACTAAAAACTACTGAGTATGGTGTACCTGACCAGCCTGTTACTTCTTTGGTGATTGAAATGGAAGCTGATTTAATTCAAATGGTAGATGAGATACTCGTAGAAGATGATGAATCATCCCGAGTTGCGCTTTTGCCCAAGCGAGTTCGTAAGCAAAAGAATAATCGCTAAGCATGTAAATGCAAGCCAATGATTCGGGCGTTTATACTATGTGCGTTATGCTGTTCAGTTTCCTTAGGTCAGGTAACTGATTTTAAAACAACCCACTTCTATAAAGCTGATAGTATTGCTGAACGCCTTACTGCGCACCCATTAATAGATTTAAAAACACTTGCTGATAAGTTAACCAGCCAGTTGCTCACAGAACAAGAAAAATTCCGTGCAATCTATAAATGGGTGTGCAGTAACATTGAAGCTGATTATGAACTGGTGCTCCTTAACAAGCAGAATAGAACGAAACTAAGTGGAGATCAACTTTTACAATGGAATAGAAAATTTAACAAAATGGTTTTTGAAGCACTTCAGCGTGATCACAAAACCGTATGTACAGGTTATGCTTATCTTGTACGCGAACTTGCTTTACATGCGGGACTTACTTGCGTGATCGTGAACGGATATGCCAAGCATGCAGGAGTTGATGGGTATACATTGGGAGATGTGAATCATTCCTGGAACAAAATCAGACTAAATGGTAAATGGTATGTATGTGATGCCACCTGGTCGAGCGGAATTTTCAATGTAAGTGCGGGGAAGTTCATTAAAAAGTATGATGATCGATATTTCCTGATGGAACCAACCTTTTTTTTACAAACCCACTATACTTTAGAATAGAGGATACTTGAAACAGAATCTTGCTATCTTTAGTTGTTTGTCTTCGATTGAGAATTACTCTGTAACACCTACATTTATTCTTACTGTGACTAAAATCAAAATTGATCCTTCAAATCATACTAAACATGCTTGGCAGGTTCATTCCTTATGTGCCGACTTTGAATTGGAAGATGTATGGCGTGTGCCTGTTGAATTAACAGAGCAACACAGTTTAGACATGTTTATGAATCAATTTAAGAAAACAGATAAGAATCTGATGAAGAAAGGTGCTGCCGCTTTTCTATTTAGGTTCCGCCTTCAACTTGGTAAGTTGTTTGGATGGGATAAACCTCAGGATCCCAATCGGGATGGAAGTATTCGGGTGCGGTATGCAAAGCAGGAGGGATTGGCACTTTATCAACTTCCCGATCCAGGTACTGGAAGTTTTATTCCTGTATATCAATTAGAAAATGAATTTCTTTCTGAAATTGAAAACGATACCGTGCATGCCACTCTGCACTTAAGTAGAGTCTCTGTTCGTGATCATGTCTGGGGTATTCAAATGGCTGTGTATGTAAAGCCGAAAGGATTTTTTGGGAAAGTTTACATGCTGCTTATAAAGCCCTTTAGATTATGGCTTGTTTACCCGGCCATGATGAATGGACTTGCAAGAACATGGAAGCAGTCACTCGAATTCTCTCAAAAATAATGTACTACCTGTAATCCTGAATCCTTATTTTGCCACATGTTTAAACGCGAAGAAGCAGCTCGCTTGAGGCAAGAGTTTTGGACCACTTTTGGCAAATACATGAGCCCCGTTCCTTCAGCCGAAGGATTGAAAATCAACTGGATTAATTACCGAACAAATGTGAAGGATGTCTATTTCCGCATGAATGCAACGGGGAAGTCAGCGGAGATTTTCATTGCACTAGAGCATTCAAGTCCTGGAATTCGAGAAATGCACTTTCACCAGTTTCAACAATTTAAAACCCTACTTCACGCAGCACTGCAAGAAGAATGGGAGTGGCAGCAAGAAGTAAAGGTGGCTGATGATAAAGTTATCAGTCGCATTTATAAAGAGATTAATGAAGTTTCAATTTTTGATAAAGACCATTGGCCTCAATTAATTTCATTCTTCAAGCCCAGAATTATCGCGCTGGATCAATTCTGGGAAAATGCCCGATATAGTTTTGAGACCTTGAAGTAAAGAGACTTAATCGTTGCTAATATTAAGTAGCTTTGCAAAAAAAACTACAACGTGATCAAGATCGGCCATTACCAGGAACTTACCATTTTACGCGAAACCTCAGTAGGCCTCTACCTTGGCGACAAAGAAGACGAGGATGTGTTGCTACCCAACAAATACTGTCCGGCAAAATTTGCAATAGGTGATGCGCTTAACGTATTTGTTTACCGCGATCATGAAGAACGCAAGATTGCTACTAATTTAAAACCAAGAATAGGATTACATCAGTTTGCCTTTCTTCGTGTGGCTTCGGTTAGCAACGTAGGTGCTTTTATGGATTGGGGTCTGGAAAAAGAATTGTTGGTGCCCTTTCGTGAGCAACGACAGAAAATGGAAGCTGGGCGCTGGTATATTGTTTACCTGGATATTGATCTTAAGACTGATCGACTTTTTGCAACCAATAAGATTGAGCGCAAGCTTACCAATGAAAACTTAACGGTACACGTAGGCGAGGGAGTTGAAATCTTAATTATGAAAAAGACTGACCTCGGCTTTTCAGTGATTGTGAATCAAAAACATGAAGGACTTATTTTTGAAAGCGATGTATTTAGTAAACTGAACATTGGCGATACTAAAAAGGGATTTGTAAAGAACATTCGTGATGATAACAAACTTGATATTTCGTTACAACCTATCGGCTTCGAAAATTTTAACGATCCAAATTGTGCGTTGATCTTGAAAGAACTCAATGCCAATCAAGGTTTTCTGCCAATCATAGATAAGAGTACACCAGAAGAAATCTACGCTCGATTTAGTATCAGCAAGAAAGCTTATAAAAAAGCTGTCGGTACGTTGTACAAGCAGAAAAAGATCACCCTTGAATCCAATGGAATCAAGCTGGTGACTTTGACTTAGAATATTTGAGGTCATTTTGTTAAATGTCATCTAACCATGCTGCCCAATTTTCAAACTATCATGCTACCATTTCTTGAAAGTCTGAAAGAAGATGAGGAGCTTACCATCAAGCAAATCCATGATGTGTTGGCTGCATATTTCGAACTTACAGATGCGGAGTTAAACCAACGTTTACCGGGCAGTGATCAAACCGAATTTTATCAAGCAATACACGTGGCCAAATCTCATCTCCTTATGGCAGACCTGTTGTCAACTAAAAGCCACGATGTGTATAAAATTACGTCTCTTGGTAAACAAGTTCTTCACAAACGCCTTAACATGATTGACATTCAATACCTAAGAAGGTTTCCAGGTTACATAGAAGCGGTAGATAAGAAATAATTCGTTTAGTTATTTGCCAACAGAGCATTGCACTACTTCTATAGTAAGTGAGTAGTAGATTTGATACCTTGCTATACAATTTCTTAAGTTCCTACCTATGAAAAGAAACGTAATCTTCCTTCTCTTGATGTGCGCTGGAAAATTATCAGCCCAAACCAATCCTGAAACCTATCCTGTGGATCCTGCGTCAACAGAACAAGCAGGAGTCCCGAAAGGGGAGATACTAAAATTTACCTTCGAGAACTCTAAAATTTTTCCCGGCACCTCACGCGAGATTAGTATTTATGTTCCTTCACAGTATAAGGCCGACAAGCCTGCTTGTGTCTATGTGAATCAGGATGGCATTCAGTGGAAGGCACCCACCGTGTTTGATAACCTGATTGCGAAAAATGAAATGCCCATTACCATTGGTGTTTTCATTACACCTGGCAAAGTACTTACCCAAAATAAAGATGAAGCCATAGATCGCTTCAATCGGAGTTTTGAATATGATGGCTTGGGAGATAGCTATGCCCGATTCTTGCTGGAAGAAGTTTTTCCATTTGTAGAGAGTCAGAAAGCATCGGATGGTCGCGCTATCATTTTATCAAAAATTGGTAATGATAGAGCTATTGGCGGTTCAAGTAGCGGTGCGGTGTGTGCATTCACCACTGCATGGGAGCGACCACAAGAATTTTCACGGGTGTTTAGTGCTATAGGAACATATACCGGTTTACGCGGAGCGGATCGCTATGATATACTCGTACGAAAGTATGAACCAAAACCCATTCGCATCTTTATGCAGGATGGTTCTAACGATTTGAATATTTATGCGGGTGATTGGTGGAAAGCAAATGAATCGATGGAAAGAGCTTTGCAATTCTCTGGGTATGATGTAAAGCATGTGTGGGGCGAAGGCGCGCATAATGGTCAGCATGGCACAGCCGTTTTTCCTGAAGCGATGCGTTGGCTATGGCGCGACTATCCAAAACCAATAGTTGCAGGGGCAACCAAAAATCCATTTCTCAATGATATCCTTATGGAGAATGAGGGATGGGAATTGGTGGGTGAGAATTATGGGTTTACTGAAGGCACAGCAGTCAATGCAAAAGGTGAAGTTTTCTTTCAGGATATCCCGAATTCAAAAACATATAAGATAGGAGTGGATGGAAAGTTGGAAGTGCACCTTACTGATTCGAAGAAGGCGAGTGGCACTACATTTTCAACATCGGGAGAAATGTTAACCATAACTGGTGGCTGGTCGGAGCCACCTACCAAACAAGTACATAAGTACAAAACAGCAAAAGCGTATGAGGTGATAGCTAATGAAACACCGGGTAATGATATTACCATTGCACATAATGGCAACATCTATGTTACTTCACCCGATGGTCGCGAGCGGCCCAGTAAATTATATCTCATTAAGCCTAATGGCGAACGAAGTATAGTAGATGAAGGATTAAAATTTGCAAACGGTGTTTGCTTGTCACCCGATCAAACCCAACTCTACGTAACGGAATCAACTTCGCATTGGGTGTGGGTGTATCAGATACAACCAGATGGTTCGCTAGCGCACAAACAAAAATACGGTTGGCTGCATGTGAGGGATATTGACGAAAATGCATGGAGCGATGGATTGAAATGCGATCGTGATGGAAGAGTATATGTTACGACTCTCAGCGGAATTCAAGTGCTCGATCAATTAGGAAGAGTGAATGCAATTATCCCGGCACCAAAAACGAAAGGCCAGGTTTCTAATCTTTGTTTTGGAGGCCCTGATTTTGATGTGATGTATATCTCCTGTCACGACAAAGTATTTCGTAGAAAAGTAAAAGTGAAAGGTGCCAATAATTTTGAGAAGCCGATTAAGCCAAACAATCCGAGGCTTTAATTAGTAAATTATATCACTCGAAATTTTCAGTATACTTAGATCATGAAATTTCTCACAACAGCGTTCTTAATAATTACTACCGTTGGATTAGCTTTTACTCAAAGTCTGTCTTTTGAACGAACTCCTGATATAGAGGCAAGTTTCCCGGGCTCCATGGAAAATTTTTACAAACAGGTTCGACTCCTTATTACCTATCCTGAATTAGCAAGGTATAAAGGAATAGAAGGAAAATGCTTTATTGAATTTATTGTTAATCAGGATGGATATATTGAAACAAAATCTATTAAAACAATTAAATCATTATCACCTGAATGTGATCGGGAAGCTGAGCGTGTTGTGTCCTTAATAACTACTAAATGGTTGCCAGCAACAATTGGAGGCAAACCAGTAAATAGTAAAATCGTATTGCCAATATCTTTTGTGCTTTTGGATGACTTACCAATCGGACTTCCCGCAAGAACTTCAATAATTTCTAAGGAATCAAAAGTAGCTAGCTTTGGTTGGGATGTATATATAAACTCAAAAATGAATTCGAAAGCAGGAAGAGTGCTGCCGGGTGATTCTGTATTGGTACTTGGTTGGGCACCCTATTTACTCCTCATAGCTAAAGATTCAATACAGGGTTATGTTTCTTATAAATCTGTTAGAGTGACCCCTGAGTTAAAGGAACTCGTAGAATACATTAAGAAGAACTCCTTTAATCTTACAAAAGCACAGGAGAAAATTGATAGCTTGACAAAGTTGGCTCAGCTTAATGTGTGGCAAGCTGCACTTAAATTAAATGATACTTATTCCAAGAATCAGGTAAAGATAAAAGGTGAAGCTGATAGTATTGAATTCGTAAAGAATCCGTCAGTGTTTTTTCGAACATCTGTTTCAAAAAAAACGATTTATACTGGTGAGTGTGCAGTGCTTTCATTGAACTTCTATGTTGCCGATGATAACAAACGCCCTCTCCAGTTTTACGACTTAGGAACGCAACTTCAGGAGATGACTAATAAACAACTTCTTCAAGAATCAGCTTGGACGCCCATAGGTAAGATTATGGACATACAGGGAGAACAAGAACGATTTGGCAGCAATATATTCACAAACTATAAAATTTATTCGGCAAGCTATTGTCCAACCAAAATACAGCCAATTGTATTCGACCCAGTCTCCTTAAGGATGCTAGAATTTAATCCTACTAATCGAAAGGAAAAGTTCATGACACCTTTCACAACTAAGCGTATTGATGTAAATGTTAAACCGCTTCCTGAGGGTATCAGGCCTACTTACTCAAATGGACTGCCTTTAGTAGGAAAATTTATGATGAGTGATAGTCTTATTTCAGACTCGATTTATGTGGGTGTACCTATTCAGTATAAGGTGACGATATCAGGAGCAGGCTTACTTTATCCAGTAGAGCCAGGCATTTTCAAAAATGAAGGAATAAGAACAAAACTGGTAACTACTGAGTATGCTGATACAACTATTAACGATTCCTATTATTCACGTAAAACATTTATCTACCAGTTGATTTTTGAGAACTCAGGTACCTACAACCTAGCCGAGCCACTGAATTATTACGCCTTCGATCCGGAGAAAAAGAAGACGATGAAACTCAATTTATCACGCGAGGTTTCAGTTTTGCCTAATCCAGATTTTGTCCCTTTGCCTGATTCCTATTTTGATGATTTTTCATTAAAGAATAAATTGATTGCTATAGATGCCTCAACGTCAATGATGATCGAAGATTATAAACCCACTAGGCTGGAAGCGGTAAAAACCGGACTAAATAATTTTCTTCAAGTAAGCAGAGGTTGTGATTTAAACTTAATAGTTTTTGGAGGCAATTCAATTGTTCTTCCTTCAAGAAAAGATTCTTGTTATACAAATTCAATGATAAAAAAAATTGATCACAACCTTGTTACCAGGGGAACTGCAATGGGTGAACTTATTTGGTTGGCAAGCCAAAATTCATCGAATTTAGTTCAAGATCGAATATTGGTTATTATTAGTGATGGAGATAATACCGCAGGAGTTTTGTCACCAGAGGCAGCAATTTCGTTCGCAGCAAGGGGTAAACTGAAAATTCACACGATTGGTGTTGGTAATCCAGGTGTTGTCCCTTTTGGCAGAGACTATTTTGGAAAGAATAACTTCGTAGAAAATACATTCACAGATACAATGTTGAAAAAAATTGCCAACAAAACTGGAGGAAAGTATTTTTGGGCAAAGGATGCAAGCCAAGTGACAGATATTCTCAAACAGATTTTTCCAGATTAAGCATTTTAAATTTTTATTTTTAACGCGATCGTCAACCTTGTTTATATCTTCATTGAAAATGAACGCATTGCAGTATCATTGAATCAACTCAAATTTCCCTATTATTGTCGTTCCAATTTCAACTCCTCAATTATGAAGCACGCTCTTCTAATCACAACTCTTATGATCACATTTTTTATGGAAGGTATGGCACAGGAACTTCACTCGCCCAATGGCCAGCTTGTTATGAATTTTTCATTGCTGCCTAACGGAACACCGCAATATCAGTTATCTTATAAAAGTAAATTGGTGATCAATCCCAGTACCATGGGCTTCGAATTAAAAGCCGATGCAAAGTCACTACAAAATGATTTCGCGATTACGGATACAAAAACTATTTCGCATGATAGCAACTGGCAACCTGTGTGGGGAGAAGTGAAAACAATTCGTGATCGTTATAATGAACTCGTGGTAACACTTACTCAAAAGGAAACTAATCGCAAGCTGGTGATTCGATTTCGTTTATTTGATGAGGGGCTTGGATTTCGATATGAATTTCCAGAACAACCCAACCTTATCTACTTCGTGATTAAAGAAGAGCGCACACAGTTTGCTATGACGGGTGATCACACAGCTTATTGGATTGCTGGGGATTACGATACGCAAGAATACGATTACACTACTTCAAAGCTTACTGAAATTCGTGGACTGATGAAGGGTGCTATCACTGCCAATGCATCACAGACTCCGTTTTCACCAACGGGTGTGCAAACTGCCCTGATGATGAAAACTGCTGACGGCATTTATATCAATTTGCATGAAGCGGCATTGATTAATTATTCATGCATGCATCTTGATCTTGATGATAAATCACTTGTGTTTCAATCATGGCTTACGCCTGATGCAACTGGCGATAAGGGTTACATGCAAGCACCAAGTCATACTCCCTGGAGAACAATTATGGTGAGCGATGATGCCCGAGAAATACTTGCGAGTAAAATGACTTACAATTTGAATGAGCCCAGCAAGATTGAAGACACTTCATGGATTAAGCCAACCAAATACATGGGTGTTTGGTGGGAGATGATCACTGGAAAAAGCTCGTGGTCATAC
This sequence comes from Cyclobacteriaceae bacterium, assembly GCA_041742535.1. Classification (GTDB taxonomy): domain Bacteria; phylum Bacteroidota; class Bacteroidia; order Cytophagales; family Cyclobacteriaceae; genus ELB16-189. The sequence goes on from JBGSIM010000124.1 coordinate 45,770, forward strand.
ACGAATGAGTTGCCATCCATACAAATTGGCATTACTGACTATTCGAAAGCAAAACCCAACGGCACGCATGGTGCAACAACTACCAATGTGAAGAAGTACATCGACTTCGCATCTCTGCACGGTTTTGATGGCGTGTTGGTAGAAGGGTGGAACATTGGTTGGGAAGATTGGTTTGGTCATGCTAAAGATTATGTGTTTGATTTTGTCACGCCCTATCCAGATTTCAACTTAACGGAGCTACGCGATTATGCAAAGTCAAAAAACATTAAACTCATTATGCATCATGAAACGTCTGGTTCTACGCGCAACTACGAGCGTCATCTAGATGTAGCTTTCAAGTTTATGAATGACAATAATTATGAGGCCGTAAAGACGGGCTACGTTGGGCCCATCTTACCAAAAGGTTTTTATCACTACGATCAGTATACAGTTAATCATTATCAGTATGTAGTAGAAAAGGCTGCGGAGTATAAAATTATGGTGAATGCACACGAAGCGGTGCGGCCAACCGGTATTGCACGCACGTGGCCAAATCTCATTGGCAATGAATCGGCAAGAGGTACCGAGTTTCAAGCTTTCGGTGGTTCGAATGCAAATCATGTTACAATTCTCCCATTCACGCGTTTGATTGGTGGACCTATGGATTACACCCCGGGTGTGTTCGAAATGGATATCAGCAAAGCAAATCCATCAAACAATTCACATTGTAATAGCACGCTCGCTAATCAACTCGCTCTTTATGTTACCATGTATAGTCCACTGCAAATGGCAGCCGACTTTCCTGAAAACTACAATCGATTCTTAGATGCGTTTCAATTCATTAAAGATGTAGCACTCGATTGGGATGATAGCCAGTACATAGAAGCTGAGCCCGGACAGTATATCACCGTAGCCCGAAAGACCAAAGGTAAAAGCAGTTGGTTTGTTGGAAACGTAAATGGTGAAACTCCACGCACTTCTAACATTGCGTTCGATTTTCTGGATGCCGGTAAGACGTACCTTGCAACAATCTACAGCGATGCAAAGGATGCACATTATAAAACTAACCCACAGGCTTATACCATTCGCAAAGTAATTGTGACCAACAAATCAAAATTAGCACAGTGGTCTGCACCCGGTGGTGGTTATGCAATAAGTATTATAGAAGCAGAGAAAGACCAGTTGAAAGGATTGAAGAAGTTGTAGGCTTACTTTGCTTTAAGAAGCATTTCTATTTTTTCAAGTTCCTCGAGCGACTCAAAAGAATTTTTAGCTTCAAGTTCAAATCCACCTTGAAAGTGATGCAGGAAGAGGATGTCAGCATTCTTCATAGACGACACTTCAGTTTTGTATTCAATCACTGTATAAGATTTACTTGGTCCGCCAGCATGTTGTTCCTTATGTTGACTCAGTGATCTCCGCCAGTTTTCGTTAGGCACACGGATGGTTTTTGGCATTTCTATTTTGTCTACATTCTTCAATATAGTCTTAATTGTGAAGACGCACCCTTGCTTCTTGAATAGGGGTGGAGATATGCTCGGATCATTACTTTTAACAGCAACCTCTTCTACAAAAGGCTCCAGATACTCAACCATTAAAATCAGATTGCATTCTTTTACGAGCTCTGAAAGTTCTACGGCTATACTTTTTATAATACTCATAATGGGTTCGTACAATACACAAGTTATGCTTGGCTCATAAAGGTACGCATAGATAGGACGATCAGCTATCCAAGATCGTTTTTCCTTTTGTGAGGCAATGGAGATATTATAGAAGACCAAATTAAAACTGTAAATCTTGAGAGAATCAGTTTCCCTTTGTCATAAATTTAATGTTACTTAACATGATGAAATTATAATCTCATGAAATCTAAAAATCTTGTAATAATCATTCTGGTGCTCGGTCAATTTGCTTTCATGCATACTGCATTAGCACAAGGAAAACAATTTAAGGCTCTGTTGGTAACCACAACCAGAGGTTGGCATCATGAATCCGTTCACGCAGGGGTTCTTGGGCTTCAACAGCTTGGTGTAAAGAATTTCTTTGATGTTGTGTTGTTAGAAAACCCAAATGGTTTCACTGATAAATATCTTGAACAGTTTAAGGTGGTAATCTTTTTAAATACTACAGGTGATATTCTGGACTCGGCACAACAGAAAGTGATGGAGCGCTTTATTAAATCCGGAAAAGGATTTGTTGGAATCCATAGCGCATCTGATACTGAGTATGAGTGGGATTGGTATACCAAGTTAGTAGGTCGTATGTTTCATATTCATCCGACAATACAAACTGCACGGGTAAATATTGTAGATACTACTTTTCCCGGTCTTCAGGGTTTTGCTGGCGGAACATTACGCACAGATGAATGGTATGAATTTGGACCAGAAAAAGTTACTGACTTGCATTATATCCTGTCCATCGATGAAGCTTCCTATGATCCAAAAGCAGATTGGGGACCAAACAAAAAGGGAGTGGGTATGGGTAAGTTGCATCCCATTTCCTGGTATCATAATTATGATGGGGGACGAGCGTTTTACACGGCTATGGGACACATGCCTGTAGTATTTAGTGATACTGCTTTTTTAAATCATTTGTATGCCGGTATCCTTTGGGCAGCTACTGGAAAGAAATAGTAATTATAATTTTCCTTAAAAAAGATTGATTGTTTCACTTGATGTGATAGATAGGCTTACCACTTTTATCTAAAATCATGTTCCCTTTTTTATGCCCTATGGCCAAACCCTTAGTGTTGTACAAAAATCCATTTGTAAAATAGCCGAGGTGTTCACCAGATTCACTAAAGAGATTTTTATCATCATTCGTGTACGCTTTGTACGTTCCGTTTGCGTCATAATACTTTGCCATACTTACCTTAACGGGATTAGTTGATAAAAGGTGCCTTCCTTGTAAATGATCCTAAGTTACACAAGTATACTTGTTACGAATATTATTTGTGCGTCACTTCGTTAAAAACAATATCTTTAACAATCTAAGACCTACTCACTATGAAAAGAAAGATACTTTCATTGGCAATTTTATTGTGCCTATTTTATACTCCACTAATTTTCGCTCAGGAAAATCATCGGTATCAAACCGACTTCTCAAAAGAAGAGTTTGCGCAACGAAGAGAAAAAATATTCAGCGCGATCGGTAATAATGCCATTGCCGTTGTTCAAGGTGCAAAGGGTATTCCGGGGTTCACGGTATTCAGACAATCCAATACCTTTTATTACCTCACTGGTCTGGAATCTGCGCATGCGTATTTACTGATGAATGGAAAAAATAAACGAACGACTTTATACCTTCCGCATCGCGATGAAGGCATGGAGCGCGGACAAGGAAAAGTTTTATCTGCTGAGGATAATGAACTTGTTCAGCAGCTTACTGGAGTTGATCAGGTAAAAGGAATTGAATTTTTATCTTCCGACTTAATAGGAACAGGATTAATAAGACCACCGGCTCCGTTGCTATACACTCCTTTCAGTCCGGCTGAAATTGGGAATGACAGTCGTGATGAGTTACTGGCTAGCCAGGCGCGAACCTCATCTGATCCATGGGATGGACAACCTACACGAGAAGCGTTATTTATAGCCAAACTAAAAGAGCAGAATCCCCAATTTGAGATCCGTGATCTATCGCCCATTCTGGATTCAATGCGATTGATAAAAAGTCCGAAAGAAATTGAACTGATTCGCAAGGCAACGCAAATAGCAGGCTTAGGTATCATTGAAGCAATGAAATCTACGGCACCGGGCGTTTATGAATATCAGTTGGATGCAGCTGCCAAATATATCTTCTATTCACAAGGTGCACATGGCGATGCCTATCCAGCTATCATTGGAGGTGGAACAAACGCTTACATGGGACATTATTTTCATAAGACTGATAAGCTAGTAGACGGTGACCTTGTGCTGATGGATTATGCACCTGATTATAAATATTACTGTAGCGATGTTACCCGCATCTGGCCAGTGAATGGAAAGTTTAATGCTGAGCAGAAGGAATTATATAATTTTATAATTGCCTATCGCGATGCTTTTTTTAAATACATAAAGCCCGGAGTTACTTCCAATGAAGTGGTGGACAAAGCCGCAGCGGATATGAAACAATATCTGGTAGGTAAGAAATTTGTAAAACCCGCACACCTGAAGGCAGTGGAAGAAGGAGTAAAGTTTCGGGGACATTTTCAGCATCCTGTGGGCATGGCAGTGCATGACGTTGGTCAGGTGCATGGCGTTAAACTTAAGGCTGGAATGGTATTCACGATCGATCCCATGATCTGGATAAACGAAGAAAGATTATATATACGCATTGAAGATGTTGCTTTGGTTACAGAAGACGGTGTTGAAAACCTGAGTGCTTTTGTCCCCACAAGTGTTGAAGAGGTGGAACGCACCATCAAAGAGAAAGGACTCATTGAATTTCATCCGGCAGTTGTGTTGCCACTAAAGAAGTAAGATTATTAACATCAAGAAATTGAACGTATGAAAAATTTAATTCTTTGCTTTGTTCTTCTGGTGAGTTTTACTCTTCATTCATGGGCTGATACGTATCCAAAAAATCCGAAGGTAGATGTGTTGAACTATGAATTTCGCATTCAACTTTTTGATGCTACAGACGAAATTAAGTGTGAGGTGACTATCGATGTACGCTACGTAGGTGCTGGAGTTGAATTCTTGCGCCTGGATTTAGTGAAAGCAAGTGCAGCATTGGCAAATAAAGGTATGATCGTAAGTAGAGTAGTATCAGAAGGCAAAAGCCTTAGCTACACGCATGAAAACGAAGAGTTGAAAATTAAACTATCAACAGCCTCTCAACTGAATCAAAGGAGTCAGTATACCATAACTTATTCTGGTGTGCCGGCTACCGGACTTAAGATTGCTAACAACAAGCATGGAGATCGAACATTCTTCAGTGACAACTGGCCAGACAAAGGAAGAAACTGGCTTTCCGTTGTTGATCATCCGTATGACAAAGCTACATGCGAATTTGTAGTAACCGCTCCTTCACATTATCAGGTTGTGTCCAACGGATTGAAAGTAGAAGAATCAGATTTAGCAAATGGAAATAGAATTACATATTGGAAACAATCGGTTCCTATTGCACCGTGGTTGTATGTTTTGGGCGTGGCGCGATTTGCTGTTCAGTATGTGGATGAATATGATCACAAATCTATTGAGACCTGGGTGTATTATCAGGATCGTGACGCTGGATTTTATGATTTCGCTGAGCCCACTAAAAAAGTTCTTGAGTTTTACAGTGACTACATAGGTCCGTTTGCCTATGAAAAATTAGCTAACATTCAATCGAATAGTGTAAGCGGTGGGATGGAAGCTGCATCTGCTATTTTGTATAGTGAGACTTCTGTTGTGGGCGATAAAAATGAACGTTGGCGTAATGTGGTTATCCACGAAATAGCACATCAATGGTTTGGTAATGCAGTGACGGAATCAGATTGGGATGATGTTTGGCTGAGCGAAGGGTTCGCTACCTACTTTACACTTCTTTTCATTGAACACGAATATGGTCATGATGAATTTATGAAAGGATTAGCCTCCAGCAAAAAGAGAGTAAATACTTTTTATGCGCAGCATCCAGAGTACCGAATTGTTCACGACAACTTAAGTGACATGAGTCAGGTGACAAGCTCCCAAACCTATCAGAAAGGGAGTTGGATTTTGCACATGTTACGAGGTATGCTTGGTGAAGAAGTCTTCTGGAAAGGAATTCAATCCTATTATAAAAAATACATGAACTTGAATGCAACCACTTCTGACTTTCAAAGAGAAATGGAAGAAGCATCGGGAAAAGACTTGAAAGTCTTTTTTGAACAATGGCTATACAAACCTGGTGCGCTAACCTTGAATGGAACATGGCAGTATAATGCCAGGAAAAAAGAAGTAATACTTCAACTAAAGCAGACCCAGACCGATGGCAGTACCTTTAATATGCCTGTGCAAGTAGCCATAACTTCCGGTAAGGATAAGCAGTTAATTATCAAGACGATTCAGGTTAATGGAAAATCAAATGAATACACATTCTCAGTTGAAGCCGAACCTGAGAGCATAGTACTTGATCCTAATTCCTGGGTGTTGATGGAAGCTACACTTACAAAAAAATAGTGCTTGATAGTTGAGTAATGAGTAAGAAGTTTACTTCTGTTTCAACTTCTTCTGATACTGAGCTTCTAGTTCATTGAGTGATTTATCGTACCCACTTCTGTCAGCAAACGCTTCAGGATTGTAAGTATAACCTGGTTTATGTTTCGAATGCATGCTAAACTGACCAGCATGTGATGAGAGCCAGAGATCGAACGATTGCTTTTTTAATGCCTCAAAAGAGTAAGCAAAATCGTTGGCAATTTCCGGATATTCTGGAATATCAGAGAATTTTCTGTCTGTAACAATAGTAGGCATATTGGCAATCAGTACTTTATAGGTTTTAGCTCCATCGTTCACGTCCAGCAAAAAACTGCTGGATCCTTTTGTATGGCCTGGGTGATGTAACATGATCAGTTGTGTGGTTCCTAATTTAATCAGGTCACCATGATTTAGTTTACGATCCACCTGAATAGGCTTAAATGTAAGTCCTCGTTTCCCAAGCTCATAATCAGAAAGACCACCATCGGATAACACATCCGTATCTTTCTCATTGGCAAACATTTTAGCACCAGTTAGCTTTTGGATTTCAGCGAAAGCTCCCACATGATCGTAATGCGCTTGTGTAGTGAGTAAGATTTTGGTATCGGCTACTTTAAAACCAAGTTCTTCAATATTCTTTTTAATGATAGGAGTTGAAGCGGCAAGTCCGGAGTTGATAAGAATATTTCCTTCCGAGGTTGTAATGAGATAACATGCCAGATCATACGTTCCAACGTAATACACATTCCCAACAATGCGGAACGGTTGATACGGCTGCGACCATTGAGCACTTACATTCTGCGGTTCATTTATTTTTTGTGCTTCAGAGCGAATGCTTATAAGTGATGAAATAATCAGGGTAAGTAGGATGGATCGCTTTATCATTACAGAATTTTTATTCGCTAAGGTACTAATAGACTATGGTACTTTTAAATCGTCAAGAAATTATTCATAGCGCAGCGAAATGAATTAATTGAAGTTACCTAAAGTGTGTAGCATAAAAAAGGTGATCCTTTTCAAGATCACCTTTACCAATTAACTAACTACAAATTTTTATTAATCGAATTCCAGACTTATTGAGCAAGATCAAAACGATCAAGATTCATCACCTTGCTCCACGCTGCAACAAAGTCATGCACAAACTTTTCTTTGGAATCATCACTTCCATAAACTTCAGCAATAGCGCGAAGCTCTGAATTTGAACCAAAGATTAAATCCACACGCGTGCCTGTCCATTTCTTTTCACCGGTTACCCGATCGCGAGCTTCAAAAGCATTTTGTCCTTTGTCTAACGCCATCCAGCTAATTCCAAAATCAAGCAGGTTCACAAAGAAGTCGTTGGTTAACGCCTCGGGATTTTTAGTAAACACACCATGCTTTGAGTTATCGAAGTTCGTGTTCAACACGCGCATACCACCCACAAGTACAGTTAGTTCCGGTGCGGTTAATGTCATCAGTTGCGCTTTATCAATCAATAATTCTTCAGCTGTTGCTCTGTGATGAGTCTTCAAATAATTTCGGAAGCCATCAGCAGCAGGTTCAAGCACAGCAAATGACTCTACATCCGTTTGTTCTTGTGTAGCATCTGCACGTCCCGGTGTAAATGGAACTTTCACATCATGACCTGCATTCTTCGCAGCTTTCTCAACACCTGCACAGCCAGCTAACACAATCAAATCGGCAAGTGAAACTTGCTTACCTCCAGTATTAAATTCTTTTTGAATTCCTTCAAGAGATTTCAATACAGTTGCCAATTGAGTTGGGTTGTTAACTTCCCAATCTTTTTGTGGCGCAAGTCTTATGCGCGCACCATTGGCACCACCACGCTTATCTGAGCCTCTGAATGTTGAAGCAGAAGCCCAGGCAGTAGACACTAATTGTGATACTGATAATCCTGAACCAAGTACTTTACTCTTAAGTGCTGCAATGTCTTTATCATCAATCAATTTATGAGTAACAGCCGGGATTGGATCTTGCCAGATTAATTCTTCTTTAGGGACTTCCGGCCCAAGATAGCGCGCAATAGGACCCATGTCGCGGTGTGTTAACTTATACCATGCACGTGCAAAGGCATCAGCGAACTTATCGGGATTCTCAAAAAAGTTTCTTGAAATTTTCTCATAGATCGGATCAACTCTCAACGCAAGGTCAGTAGTTAACATAGTGGGAGCGTGGCTCAACGACTTGTCGTGCGCATCAGGAACCGTTCCCGCTCCAGCGCCAGCTTTAGGTTTCCATTGCTGTGCTCCGGCAGGGCTCTTGGTTAGTTCCCATTCGAAACCAAACAGGTTTTCAAAAAAGTTGTTGCTCCACTTTGTTGGAGTAGTAGTCCATGCACCTTCCAGACCACTGGTAATGGTATGAACTCCGGCTCCAGTACCAAATGTATTTTTCCAGCCGAGGCCTTGCATTTCAATGCTTGCAGCAGCAGGCTCACGATCAATGTACTTACTTGGATCAGCAGCACCATGAGTTTTACCAAATGTGTGACCACCCGCAATCAACGCTACAGTTTCTTCATCGTTCATTGCCATACGACCGAACGTTTCGCGAATGTCGCGAGCTGCAGCAAGAGGATCTGGTTTTCCGTTAGGACCTTCCGGGTTTACATAGATTAACCCCATCTGCACAGCACCTAGTGGATTTTCTAATTCACGATCACCTGTATAACGTTTGTCGCCAAGCCATTCACCTTCCGAACCCCAATACACATCTTCTTCGGGTTCCCAAACATCTTCACGACCACCAGCAAAACCAAAAGTTTTAAAGCCCATGGATTCAAGCGCACAGTTTCCTGTAAGGATCATTAAATCTGCCCACGAAAGTTTGTTTCCGTATTTCTTTTTAATAGGCCAGATTAGTAATCGAGCCTTATCAAGACTTGCATTGTCAGGCCAGCTATTTAATGGTGCAAAACGCTGAGTGCCAGAGCCTCCGCCTCCACGACCGTCAGAAATCCTATAAGTACCTGCGCTATGCCACGCCATGCGGATAAAGAACGGACCATAATGTCCGTAGTCTGCCGGCCACCAGGGTTGCGAAGTAGTCATCAATTCGAAGATGTCTTTCTTTACCGCTTTCAAATCGAGCTTCTTAAACTCCTTAGCGTAATTGAAAGACTTATCCATCGGGTTCGATAAGGATGAGTTCTGACGAAGGATATTTAATTTAAGCATGTTAGGCCACCAGTCGCGGTTACTAGTGCCACCACCTGCACTTTGCTTTAATGCACCACCGTGAAACGGACATTTGGCTTCGCTCGGGTTCACGTCTGCTAATTTTGCGTCTTTTTCCATTTTTATATTGATTAGATATTTGTTTGCAATTAATTCGATAATAATACTCGTGATATCCTCTATGTACAATGATCATTGTCATAGTACCAGTTGATTAAAGTCTTTAGTCGACTGACCACTCAAAGTGGTCTTGACGACTTACTAGACTAACTCTCAAGATTACCCTAATAGGGATAATAAATCAAATTGATTATTTTTATATTCATATAGTTTATATCTATGACCTTACAACAACTCGAATACATCATTGCCCTTGATAGTCACCGACATTTTGTATTGGCTTCGGAAAAGTGTTTTGTAACTCAACCTACACTGAGTATGCAGATACAAAAGTTAGAGGAAGAATTGGGGGTAAAGATTTTCGATCGCACAAAGCAACCTGTTATCCCTACTGAAATTGGAGCCAGCATCATAGCTCAGGCTCGTACTATTCTACGTGAAGCAAGTATGATTCAACAAATCATCAATGATCAAAAAGATAGTTTAACAGGTGAGCTTCGTATTGGTATTATCCCTACGTTGGCACCTTACTTATTGCCTCCGCTCTTTAAACAGATGCGTGAAAAGTATCCTCAGCTAAATCTTGTCATAAAAGAAACTATTACTGAAGAAGTGATTAGTGAATTAAAAAGTAATCGGTTGGATTGTGGGTTGGTAGTAACACCTTTAAAAGATTCTTCCATTAAAGAAGATATTTTGTTTTATGAAGAGCTCTTTGTTTATGTATCGCGTAAGAATGCACTCTACGATAAGAAGTATGTGTTGGCAAATGATATTGATCCCGACCAATTGTGGTTGTTAGAAGAGGGCCATTGTTTTCGATCGCAGGTTTTGAACTTGTGTGAATTGCGAAAGAGCGCTGACTTTCATTTTAAATATGAAACCGGAAACATTGAAACACTTAAACGGATGGTAGATAAAAGTGATGGGATTACCATTTTGCCAGAATTGGCCGTAATGGAATTCAGCAAACAGCAAATGAAACTCGTAAAGCAATTAAAGGCGCCTAGCCCTGCACGAGAAGTAAGTTTGGTAACACACCGCGATCATATTAAAGCTAAGCTTATTAAAACTTTAAAGGAAGAAGTTCTAACTATTGTTCCGAAGCAAATGCAAAAGCTTCATAATAAAAAAGTGGTGGAGATTAATTACTAGGTTTATATATTTACTCATTAATCTTTTGGATATGATAACATCTGAACAACTTGAAAAAATCAAATTTCCCATTGGGTCATTTCAGCCAAAGGAAAGCACAAGTAAAGCCGAATTGGATGAACTAATTAATACGGTAGAAACTTCTCCTGCCAAATACAGAGCGATAGCAGTAAGTCTCTCAAAAGAGGATCTCAAAAAGACATATCGTGAGGGAGCATGGAATATTCAACAACTGATAAATCATGTGGCTGATATGCAGTTACTGCATCTCTTTCGAATGAAGAAAGCATTAACTGAACCAGATTACAAAGAAATAACACTTGTGGATATCCCGGGATGGGCCAACACTGCCGATGGACTAAATTCTCCGATTGCTGACTCGCTTGATATGTTGGAAAGCATTACCAAGCGCTACGTTTACCTTATGCGTTCTTTGGATGAAAAGCAATTGGAGATAGCCTATTATCATCCTGTAAGGAAGATTATGCTAAATCAGAAGCAAGCAATTGCCATGAATGCCTGGCATGTGAAGCATCACCTTGAGCATATCAAGATTGCATTAACAAACTAACCATGCGATCTATCCAATTGAGCCGTTGGAATAAAAAAAATAATTTGTCAGGCCTCTGATGACATAGGGTTGACACATACCATGTCTAAATTGTGAGTTGAAGCAAGTTGATCAAAATTCATACTTAATGTGAAGCGAAATGGAGTTTGTAGAAAGTAAGGCGGTGAGTAATTTGTTGGAGACATATCCACCAGTCGCTAAGAAAAAACTTAATCAGTTGCGTAAACTTATACTGGATACTGCTAAGGAAACCAAAGGTGTTGATAAGTTAGTCGAAACAACAAAGTGGGGTGAGCCGAGTTATCTTGCAAAGAAAGGCAGCACCATTAGGATGGATTGGAAAAAAAAGACGCCCGATAAGTTCTACTTATTTTTCATTTGCACAACGGAATTGGTAAACACATTTCGTGTGATCTTTGGTGACGAGCTACAGTTTGAAGGAAATCGCGCAATCATATTAGATGTGAAAGAACAGATTCCAACAGCTGCAATTAAAAGGTGTATATCTCTGGCGCTTACGTATCAAAAAGTTAAACACCTGCATTTGTTGGGAGTATAAATCCAAGATCTATCACCAGAACCTTTTAATCGAATAGAAGAATAAGAATCAACCTCATAAATTTTAGACCGCATTCTTTCCAAACTCATACCAGTCAAATCCGGTTTCAATTCGATTATGTCGGAGCGTAGGAACTTGAGTGGTGATTATTAGTGTAGTTCCGTTAATATTGGTTCGATGATGCTGCGGAATCTCTTGCTTGATCGCCTTAATCATTTTGAATTGTGTTTCACCAAAGAATTCGTGTACTGATTTTTTAAGCGCATTGATATTGTTCATCCCGTACATTACTACTACTTGTGGTTTGTGAATCTGGATATGGGTTAAGATTGAATTAATTCGTTTTGGATAAACATGTTGCTCATATAACATCCGACTTTTGAGAAAATCAATGTTCTGCAAATCAAGCCAGCTGTAATACCAGGCATGGTTATGTGTGCTAGGTAACGGATAAAGCTTTATCCATGCTTCGTTACCTGTTGTTGGTAAAGCAAACTGATTCTTTTGATAGGAGAGAAGGTCGGGAGCATCTTCACCGGTATAGCCATAGACAAAAGAGGTTAAATTTTTCCACACATTATGTTGTAGTGCGTGCTTGCCGAATCGGTAGTCATTGAGGGTTGTAAATAAATCAGCTTTGGTTCCTTCAATGCGTGCAGCAACATGGCGATAGAGCTCGCGAATGTCGCACAACGTTGATTGGTTGGTCGTGTGCGTCTTATAAAAATAATCAAACTTCTCGGCTACTTCTTCCGGCAAGTCCCCGCCACCTTCTTCATACCCAATGAACCAGAATTTAGAATTCCACGATCCATAACCATAAAAATGATCGACCCAATGTGCTAATTTCTTTTCTTCAATACGCATAAAGAAAGATAGCAAAAGACTGGCAGTGACAGAAATGAATTACTGATCCAAGGCTTTAATCTGTTTTTTATATTTTGAGGGTAGGATGAGTTCTCTCAGTATCCAATCTGATTTCAGTATTTTGAACACTTTATAAAGAGCAATCAAGGGCGGCATCAGGGAAATTTTACAAAAGTTTAATAACTGATTTACATGCAGTGGGGTAACGAGTGCTTGTGCTTCCAATAAGATCTTGTATCGAAAAGCCCCCAGATGTTTGTTGTATTGATTAAACAGATCATCGGTGAAGCTGCTCCTATGAAGGTTCTTCTTTAAATGATCGTGGCGCATGATCACCCATTCTTCAAACGTGTTGGGCAAACCATTCAATTTCATTCTTGCACCCAGCCTGTTGAATACCAGAAACACTTCATTCTTTTCATCGTTGCTCATCTTACGCTCCAACACTTCAAAAGAACGGATAGAATAGTCGATCAGCATAAAAAGTACATCGCGGTATGCCCAGTCCGGAATAGCAGCACCACGTTTTGTTTCAACAGTTTTATGAATTGCTGCCATGGAGTCGATAGCACTAAACGCAGCTTGCTTTTCAGAAAATAGTATGGCTTTGGCATATGATACCGTTGAGAAAAGTCGCCCGACAGGATCGGCTGGAAGCCGACCTGTAAAGTAGAGCCAGTCAACGGCTTTGTTCAATGCAAACTCTGCGGAGGCACCCGCGAAAATGAAAAGAATGGTATCACTCTTCCCCCAAATCTGCCGCACTACCGAATCCTTCGCTACAAAAAATTCTGTCATACAATTTCTTTTCGAAGCATATATTTTTCTATGCCTAGTATGATTGATACACCGACTACATATGCCAGGAGATCAACCCATGCAAATGAAGTTCCCATCACAGTTCTGGCAAATTGTGATTTTTCCAACCCAAATATTTCGACAATCTTGATGTATTGAAGGATTTCTATTGTGAACGAGAAGACAAGTACGCCAAGCGCTAATGGAATAATCGGTACGTGTAGAAAAGATCGCACAAAACAATAGATCAGAATGACTACCAACACATCGCCTACATAAGGCCGAACAAAATTGTCTCGTATAAAAAGCGCAATCAACACTTCGACAGTGAAAATCAATGTGGCAAGTGCGAAGTAGTTTTTATTAAAGGTTAGCACCTTCTTATATATAGCTATCCTGCCGATTTATCATTGGCCTTTGTTTGCATAATTGCAACAAAGCGGAATAGTAAGCCGGATATGGCAAACAAAGCAGCGAAGAAGCCATTCACACCTATGATCTCAACAACCGAACTACCTGGATATTGTTGCATATTTACCGACAAAGCAATAACAGCAAGCAATATGATGGCGAGTGCCATCGCATTCATGGTGAGTTCCATTCCTGCCGGTGTAAAGCGCGATAAAGAGGTGCCTATAAATCCTACGGCAATCACACCCAGGTACATCAGGTTACCAAGATTAGGGCCTGAACCAATTAGCCCAACGGCAAGATTTGCCCAGATCATTAGAAATGTTGAACCTAGCGCCATCACAATGGCAGCCTTGTACACGATGTTAGTAACATATCGCGTGATCAACACATAAGAAAGTCCGGTGCTGAAGATGAGAACTCCCATAACTAAGAAGTCTGTCACGCTCCAGTTAACTTCAGCTGTAAATTGTTGGGCTATCAATGGCACTGATAATATAAGCGCTGTGCCCAGTGCTACAATAAGAATTGACGTAGAAAAATTTTGTTGTTTTTCCATAATGATTTCTCTTTTGAGGTGATGTTTTCCTTTCTGTATACAAATGTATAAAAGTACTTTTAATTTAAAAGTAGAAGTGAAATATTTTTTGAGTAGTATCTTAACAGCCACAAAAAAGTGAACTATGGCTCGAATATTTATCACAGGATCTGCCGATGGATTAGGGCAAATGGCAGCCATATTACTGATTAGGCAAGGTCATCAGGTTGTGCTGCATGCACGTAACAAAGATAGGAGAGACTATGCGTTAAGTAATGTACCCGGAGCAGAGAATGTTTTAATGGCAGATCTTACTAGCATTTCAGAAACAATAAAGCTTGCAGAGGACGTAAATTCATTGGGTGCCTTCGATTCGGTAATTCATAATGCCGGTGTGTATCAGGCTTCCGGCAAAATGATTTTTACCGTGAATACACTTGCGCCTTACATTCTCACCTCTTTAATTCAAAAACCCAAGCGCCTTATTTACTTAAGTTCAGGAATGCACACTTCCGGTGATCCCAACTTAAGCCATTTTAACTTGACCGCACCTCGAATCAGTTATTCGGATTCCAAACTGCATAATGTCATTTTATGTATGGCAGTTGCACGGTATTGACCAACGGTGTATTCGAATGCTGTAAACCCCGGATGGGTGCCAACCAAAATGGGCGGTAAAGGTGCACCCGATGATCTTGATCAAGGTGCAGAAACCCAGGCATGGCTAGCAACTAGCAATGATGCTCAGGCCAAGGTAAGTGGTCGTTATTTTTTTCATAAGCAGGAAGCTCGATATCGGCAAGAAGCGTCAGATACCCTTGTGCAAGATAAATTTCTTGGATTATGCGAACAGATTACAGGAGTTCCGTTTCAGAAAAACTAAATGAAGTAATAATTTCAGAGCATCGCCCCGAAAGCGGAGACGATGCAAAACAGGAGGCTCAGTCTTATTTACTTAGCAAGTAAGAGGTAAAATCACGGCCATCGATTTTAGTATACTTAAAATCTTCATTGCCTCTAAAGGCAACTCCTTTCATATTTAATGGTGATCTAAACTTAGAATATTTAAAGTTGGCAAGACCACGAAAAGTAGCATTCTCAAAAGAAGTCTCACGCGGAAATTCAGTGTACTTGAAGTCTGCGCCATCATCAAACTTAACTCCTGCGAAATTGGGGCCGTTTGAAAACTCAGCATATTTAAAGTTAGCAGGCTCATGAAACATGCTGCCCTCAAAGGAAACAACTCCACCAAATTCTGAATATTTGAATTCGCTGGCAATTTTGAAAACACAATTTTGAAACACTACATCTTTTTCAAAATGGGCTACATAGGTTTCATTGCCGTTTTCAATGTGGTAATACGCAAGTACATAACCAAGAAAAGTACAATCAGTAAATTTTAAAGGTACTTCAACAGAACTTTCATACGATTCATTTCCAAAAGACCAACTAGAGGATCGTTCCCTTCTTCGATTTTCTAAATCCGTAAGATCAAGATCACCTTCAATTTCAACTTTGCTGTATTCTACAGACTTGCCAGCATTGATTTGCTTGATAATGTCGCTGGCCTTGATTTTAGTTTGGGCTACAGTGGTACTTGCTATAGCGAAGAGAAGGATGAAAATTATTGAGCGAGTCTTCATGGTTTTATAAGTTAGTGATACTAGGGATACTTCTTTAAAGCTTAAATGTTACACCGTAATTTCACTATAGACGAGATAATTATCGATTGGTTGCATATTATCAGGACGAAGTCCTTAAAAGCATCATGTAACCCTCTATTCAATCTGTATTTAGCTTCCTATGAAACAAATCATTTGTTTCATACGTCTCGAAAGAAACCAGTCATGAAAGCAGTTATTTACACTGAATACGGAGGTCCTGAATCTCTTCGCGTTGCTGAGGTGCCTAAACCCGTGCCCCTCGATAATGAGGTCTTGATAAACGTGCATGCTGTTTCAATTAATGATTGGGATTTTGCCTTGTTGCAACCTGACACATTTAATCGGTTGATGAGCGGTCTTACCAAACCAAAGCGACAAATCATTGGCTCTGATATTTCTGGAAAGATTGAATCTGTTGGCAAGGCTGTTACAAAATTTAAGATTGGTGATGAGGTGTATGGCGACCTGAGTGGGAGATGGGGTGGTTTTGCTGAATATGTGTGTGCGCCTGAGCAATCATTAGCATTGAAACCAGCAAACATGACGTTTGAGGAAGCAGCCTCCATACCACAGGCAGCAATGCTGGCAGTGCAAGGGTTGATTGATATTGGAAATATTCAACCCGGACAAAAACTTTTGATCAATGGAGCAGGCGGTGGTGTTGGTACCTTTGGAATTCAGATTGCTCAATCACTTGGAGTTACTGACATCACGGTTGTTGACAAAGAATCAAAACTTGACATGTTGAGATCGTTGGGTGCAACACACTGCATCAACTACACGAAAGAAGACTTCACCAAAAACGGTCAGACCTATGATCTGATACTCGATGCTAAAACCAACCGGCCAACTTCGCATTATTTGCGAGCATTAAATCCCTGTGGCAGGTACGTTACCGTAGGAGGCGATTTATCCCGCCTCTTGAAAATATTCCTCTCCATGGCGTGGATCAATAGAGTAAGTAAAAAGAAAGTGAGCATTGTCGCGCTCAAAGCAAATAAGGATTTGTTATACATCAACAAGCTCAACGAGGCTGGCAAATTAAAATGTATAATCGATAAACATCACTACACGCTAAATAACGCCCCTGAAGCAATGCGATATTTCGGAACGGGTGATCACAAAGGAAAAATTGTAATCTCATTGAAATAGCGTTACAATGTTCATCGAAATCCGTGTTATTTAACTAGTTGGTTCTGTTGCCTGAGTAGTATGACGAAAATCAGGATGGATACCAACGCCCGTCATTACTGGTTTTCATCCATGTCACTAGATTTATTATCGAATCTATACGATAAATTATGCTGGGCTC
The DNA here is from genome assembly GCA_041742535.1 of Cyclobacteriaceae bacterium. Lineage (GTDB taxonomy): Bacteria > Bacteroidota > Bacteroidia > Cytophagales > Cyclobacteriaceae > ELB16-189. The sequence goes on from JBGSIM010000124.1 coordinate 63,060, forward strand.
ACTTACCAAAACACAAATCGATCACGTACTGAATAGTCAGGTGCTTGGCAGAATTGGTTGCTATGCGGATGGCAAAGTATTTATTGTACCCATTACTTATGTTTTTGACGGGGAGTACATCTATGCACACTCCAAAGAAGGCATGAAAATTAACATGATGCGCAAGAACCCCAAAGTGTGCTTTGAAGTTGATGTAGTGGAAAACATGGCCAATTGGCGCAGTGTGGTTTTATGGGGTGAGTATGAAGAACTGGATGGTGTCCTTTCTCAGGAAAAAGGACTGAAAATTATAATGGAGAAACTAGTGCCGCTGATTGCCAGTCAAACGCTTAGATATGAAGACCAGTTCATGCAACCACACCTGGTGGAGAAGCAATTGAAGTCAATAGTATACCGCATAAAAATTCAGGAACAAACTGGTAGGTACGAGAAACAAGAATAGAATTGCTAAAATGTGTGATTATATCTTTTGCCAGTTGATTTCTTCAGCTGAACCGTACGAAACATTATTTATTCGTTCTTTACAGTTCCCTAAACGTGGTACCTGCAGCCAGCACAAGAAATCCTGCTAACAATAGTAAATAATTGTTCTCAGTTAATATTTGCACAGATGCATAGTGACCGATAATTCCCAATATGCCTAGTGTAAGTCCGATAATCCAGGTAATTTTTTTAGGTGATGATGGGGTTGTCATGATTGTATTAGGTTAGGTTTAATTAAAGAGAAATTTTTAAAACAAGAGAGAAAATTGGTCTCTCTTGTTAAATCATATTATGATTTGTGTTTGAATAGGTAAAATACACCTAGTTGAAATCCACGGTTGTATGCATCCACGTTGGTAGTATTACTGATATTAGTCAATCCATGATTATATCGGGCATCAACACCAAAACCTGATGGAGGATGCACGTAGCTTGCCCCAATGGTTAAACCAAGATCAGTGCCTTTTATATTGTCCTTTACGTCAACACCATCCGCTTTAGCACTTACTAAAAGCCCAAGTTGTGGTCCTGCATGTAATCTAAATCCATTGTCGAACATGTATTGAAACAACAAAGGAACATTCACATAATTCAGGTCGAATGTTAGGTCGTTGCCATACTTCGCACCTTGTGAAGAGAATACGATTTCAGGTTGCAAAGCAAATTGAGAGGCTAAATGGATATGACCGAGTAAGCCAATATGAAAGGAAGTCTTTGTATCATACCCTGCATCGTTAGTGCCATTGATCGTGTACATGTTTAATCCACCTTTAATACCAATATTGACATTTTGTGCACTGACTGTGCCCGCCACCATGATAAGTGCAACCGCTGCGATTAGTGTTAATTTCATAATTTTTTCGAGTTTTAGTTTTAGTAAACGCTACACCGTAGCAAAACGAGTATAGCAATTCTATATCCCAATATTTTGAAATTAAATTGTGTCGTTAGAATTGGATCATGTGCGAGTAACTTCACTCGAATAAGGGGGAGCATTCTAACGCTAATCGAGCAAATAAGCTTTCAATAGCATTTTGTTGAGTGATCAAAAGGCACGACTAACGTGCGCAGGTTCCGTAAAATTCTAATCGCATTGAAATGATTGTAAATCTTAAACTGAGGTATTATCTCCACACAAAAGCACATAGTTATCCTCATGCTGCCGATGTTACTGTTAGTGATTGTCAAACTTTTTAATAGTATCGATTTTCGATCGATCTAATGTTTAATTCTTTTCTTCTTCATGAAAATTGAGTTATTTAAGTATTCAATTGAATCACATTATGACACAACCAACCTCTTCAAAGCGCAATACCATTTTGTTCTGGGTTTTCACTGCGCTCTTTGCCGCATTCATGCTAACATCAACCATTCCTAATATCCTATCCGCACCAGAGTGGGTTGAGGTTTTTAATCAACTGGGATATCCCTTATACATGTTGCCGGCAATTGGAGTTGCCAAACTGCTGGGGATTATTGCATTGCTGGTGCCAGGCTTTCCCCGAGTTAAAGAATGGGCTTATGCCGGATTTTTTTTCGATCTAACAGGGGCGGTGTATTCCGGACTTATGGTAGGTGGTTTTAATCCGCTAATGCTTATAATGCTCATCCCATATGTGCTGGGCACATTGTCATACATCTATCACCATAAAAGACTTCGAAAACAATAATGCGACACCTCATTAAGCAAAAAACCTCTGCACTGCAGAGGTTTTTTTTGTTCGACCGATGAATATTGCTTTAAATCTTATGTGTGCATATTTATTTCACATCACTATTGATACTGACCCTCTAAATATTCCTCCAGGTTTCCGAGTCCTGATTTGAAGCCTTCTTCAAAACCCCATTGGTTAGAGGCAATCCGATAAATTCAGGTTCCTACGGATGCTTCATTTCTGAATTTTGGTAACTCTTGCCACACTACTACGAATGTATCTTGTGCAATGTCTTTGGCCCAGTCAGCATTGTTTACGTAACCCATGCACAACCGAAATACTTTTTGCCAATAGGTGCTGTATATTGAACTTCACGAGCAACCATTATTATTTCATGCCTGCTGTCTATGGTACTACAGGTAGTGGTTTTTTTGTAATCCTTTCAGGATTTAGTTGAACTTGCTTTCTTAATTATGAAGTAACCAACAATACTGGCAATGAGGGATGCTGTTAGAATACCGATCTTTGCCTGATCGCTAAGGTACTCCTGCCTAAAGGCAAGGCCAGATATAAATAGAGACATCGTAAATCCAATAGCGGCTAAAAATCCCGCGCCAAGTAAATGCAGATTAGTCATACCTTTTGGAAGTTCAATTCCTGCTATTTTCATTACCAATTGAGTTGTACCGACCACACCTATTACTTTACCTAATAACAGTCCTGACATTATTCCCAGCGAGACGGGGCTTATCAACTGCGATAGAAAATCATTTGACAAGGTTACACCTGCATTGCTGAATGCGAAAATGGGCATAATAAAAAATACCACTGTGGGATGAAGACTATTTTCAAGACGTTGCAAAGGTGTTAAGGCCTTTTTGGAATAAGATCGAATCTCCGTTAAAATTGTGAATTGCTCTTTTGTTAATGTCCTTACATTATTGGGGTCAGCATTTTTAAATCGAGTTACTAATGATTCCATATGATCGGCAAATTTTTCTTCTTTCACTTTAGGTAATGCCGGTATCGCAAAAGCAGCAAGCATGGCCGCTATAGTTGCATGTACCCCTGACATTAAAAAGGCCACCCAAAGGCCGCCAATTCCAATAACAGCATAGAATATTGTATTTCGAACACCCATCCAATTTGCTACCCAGAGTATCGCCAGAAAAATAGCTCCTGTGCCAAGGCTTACTAAGTTTATTTCAGAGCTATAAAAAAATGCAATAACCAAAACAGCACCAATATCATCTGCAATGGCCAGGGCAGTAAGAAATATCTTAAGTGATAAGGGCACTCGATCACCAATTAAATATAAAACGCCTAAGGAAAATGCAATATCTGTTGCCATGGGTATTCCCCATCCTTCAGATGCAGCACCTGATTGATTTAATGATAGATAAATAATTGCAGGAAAAATCATTCCGCCTGCAGCAGCTACAACGGGTAAGATTGCAGACTTAAGAGTGCTCAACTCGCCTCCGATAATTTCTCGTTTTAGTTCGAGGCCCACCACAAAGAAAAACACTGCCATCAAGCCATCGTTAATCCAATGGTGCAAATCCTTACTGATCATAAACCCTTCAAAGCCTATACTAAATTGATACTTCCACAGGGTATAATATTCATCAGCCCATGCAGAGTTAGAGATAAGCAGTGCCAGAAAAGCAGATGAAAACAACACGATACCGGCAGTGCTATTGCTAATAAATTGCTTTGAGGGATCAATAATCAATCGATCGACCCATTCTCTTCTTATTCCTTTATCACTATTCGCCATTCCAATAAGTTTCAATACTCTGCTAAGATAACTATACGCTTCTTTTGACTGAAATATATAATATAACGTATTGTTAAGAGAATAAGTAAGAAGACATGCCTATATTTAAACACTATGAAAAGAGTAATTCCTTTTTTACTGGTTGTTATACTCGCAGGTTGTTCGAAGCATCCGGACACAAACGGTGTTATTTACTCAGGTAAGGCAAAACTGAATATTCAACTTCGTGAGTTTATTGCAACCAACGAAGAAGATGATAAGAATATCATCCTTACGATGACAGGCTCTAAAGAGTTGACGATTAATTTCAATGATACAATCAGCCACATTGATTATGAAAAAGACGTTATCATCTTCCGATCAGAAACTGATAAATCGGAATGGACAGCAAAGAAAGTAAAAGGTGGATTTGAGTTAGAAGATGGAACACTGCTTCGTTACGGAAACTGTCAGGGTTGGACGATGTGCCTGCTGGAAGACAGCACCCAACTGCCTATCCTGAAAGGTGAGTATTCATTGAGTGGGAATAATGTTATAATTAAGTTATGGATTTCCGAAAGCGAAAAGCATGTTGAACTGTTGGGGGTGATGGCAAACGGGCTGTTCAATAAGAGTAGGAATGCAAAGGAGGAGATTGATTCATCCCTTGAGACCTTATCGAATCAGGTGTGGACATATTGAAGTCAACATGCGCGTTTTGAAAAACATTTTCTATAGTCGGTGTTATCGCTGACTATGTTATTTCCAGTTTTCTTGTTTTATGAGTTGAAACAAAAGCAACCTCTCTTCCAACTACCAATCCTGAGCAGGGCAGGTGGTTTATGGATGCGAAGGATCCCCCAATTAATTGAGATTCTTCGTTCATGGGCTGCTGCGTTTTTCTTTCATCAAACTTATTTAATGGACGCAATACTTATTACCACAACTACTTTTAATGACTTAGAATTGCTCTTGCGATGGGACGAGGATGCTACCGATAACCAACTCCAACTTCCAATCCAGACAGGGCAGGTGGCGCATGGAAGAGAGGGATCCCACAACTCATTAAGAGATTCTTCGTTCGTGCACTGCAACTTTCTTCTTTCATCAAACTTATTAGTGAATGCATACTATTACCATAGTTGTCTTTAATCACTCAGAATTGCTTTTGCTATGGAGTGAGGATCGAGCTCTTGCTGTTCGACAAGTTAGCGAAGCGATTGTCGAACGAGAAATAGTATCGATTTCGAATCGATCTGAATTAAGCTTAGTCTAAAACATTTTTATGAATGTGAGATCGCGGGTCTCGTGCCCGCGATGACTGCTTCGAGATGAATGTATGCCATCTAATTCCAAAATATTTTTCAAGCAGAATATTTTGAACTAAGAAAAAAGATGACTTACATTTGTGCCATGCTAAACAAAGCAACATATCGATTTAATCAGAAGCCGGGTAGTGATATTCGGTTTACGCCACGGATATTCAGTTGATCACTATGTGATCCACTACTTAAAACCCGGGCCGCGTCCGGGTTTTTTTATTTAACACGGAACTTATTAAAAATAAAAAACGACACGGGTCGTACCGGAATTGCTGCGCGTTAGCGAAATTAAAATTAATGTTACCCGCAAGGGAACAGAAAGGAGAGTTATGAAAAAGAAAATGTTAAGCGGAAAAGACTTAATGAAATTGGGTTACCCTGAAGGTCGCGCCATCGGCATGGCTATCAACACCGTGCTCAGATATTTCCGCAGAAGCGAGAAGGAAGAAATTTATACGATGTTGAAGAATGTACTTCTTGAACCAAAGATGTACATCAACGATTCGATCTGGAATAAAGTGGCGCTTGAACTTGTACCCACCGAAAAAAAATCGTTGGTGCATGAGTTAAACAAGACACGTATCGACTATCGTATTTACGGAGCTTCCGAAATAGAAGAAGGTGCGAGGCATCAGATGGAGCTTGCGATGAAACTTCCTGTAACAGTGGCCGGAGCGTTAATGCCCGATGCGCATCAAGGGTATGGGTTACCGATTGGCGGAGTGTTGGCCACTCACAATTCAGTAATTCCTTATGGAGTGGGGGTAGACATCGGATGCAGAATGTGTCTTACAGCGTATCCGCTCGATGAAACATTTTTGAACCGACATCGAAGCAACCTGAAACAAATGTTGATTGACAACACGAGTTTCGGCACGAAGTGTTGAAGCGCCCTAAAGAGCATGCAGTGCTCGATAGCAAACTCTTCAAGGAGATCACGATGTTGAAACCGTTGCAAGGTCGGGCAGCGCGGCAGATTGGTTCCTCCGGAAGTGGAAATCACTTTGTTGAGTTTGGATTGATGGAAGTGGCAGCCGGCAATGAGTGGAACCTTGCGCAGGGAAAGTACTTAGCGGTACTCTCGCACTCAGGTTCTCGCGGCTTAGGTGCTGAAATAGCCAGGCATTACACCAAAGTTGCAAAACAAGTATGCTTACTTCCGCGCGATGCTTCCAGTCTTGCATGGCTGGATCTCGATACCGAGGCCGGACAGGAGTACTGGCTCGCTATGAACCTTGCGGGTGATTATGCCTCGGCAAATCATCACCAGATTCATGAACGCATCGGTGCTGCATTAGGCGAACGTGCACTGTTGAGGGTGGAGAACCATCACAACTTTGCATGGAAGGAAACACTTGGCGATGGAACGGAAGTAATTGTTCATCGTAAAGGTGCAACGCCCGCAGGTGCAGGTGTATTGGGCATCATTCCCGGCTCGATGACCGCGCCCGGTTTTATTGTGAAAGGGAAGGCAACAGATCACCAACAAAATGGTTCGCCAGGAATTAGCGAAGCATGAAGTGGATTTGCTGGGCGGTGGTTTGGACGAAGCGCCTATGGCCTATAAGGACATTATGAAAGTAATGCACGAGCAGCATGAACTTGTAGAAGTGCTCGGAACTTTTGTTCCGAAGATTGTAAGGATGTGTGGAGATGATTCACCAGCCGAAGATTAGTTCAGGGTTTTGAGTTTCAACATTTCAGGTTGAGCAAAACCTTGAACCTGAAATTGAAAAACATTAAAACCATGAATAGAATTGAATGGATTGAAAAGTATATGACAACTGCCGAGCAGTTGATTTATGACGACCAGGTTGAACAAGGCTTGAAGGTGTTGGATAACTTGTTGTATGAAGAGCCCGGCTACGGAAGTCTGCACAACCACATTGGGTGGGCGTACATGTATTATACACCCAACAATGTAAAAGCTGAGTTGCACTTGAAGTTGGCGATTCGTTTCGATGAGCATGCGCCTGCGTACTTGCACCTGGGTGCGTTGTATAACAGACTGGGCCGCTACAGCGAGGCCATTGAATGTATGCGGGTTGGTTTAAACAAACCCAATGCAAACAAATACTCCTTGATGTCTAACATTGCGCAGGCGTATGAGTTGAGCGGTAACCTTCGTGCGGCCATCAAAGCGTACAAAGAAGCGATGGTGACATCCGTTGCCGGGTATGAAGTGAACCAGCTGATGGAAGGCGTAAAAAGATGCCGAAGAAAGCGGATGGCAATGTTGTTCACGCTTTAAGTTCAACATTATATTAAGCCGTGGTTTGAAAGCCACGGCTTTTGTTGGGCTACAGTAAATTGATGTGACTGTGTTGCAGAAGCTCTTATTGCTTATCAAACCTATATAATCCTAGCCGTTGTTGGTACCAACTAACTTGAGGCTAATTGTTTAATTAATCATCCATTATCAGAAAAACAGTCAGTGAAAAGAGGTCTACTTTTCAACCACCTTAATCAGCGTTCCTTTATTTAGTTTATCATTCAGCGCCATTCCATTTAATATAGCCAATTCTTCAAAGCGACTTGATGGCATATTAAAACTCTGTAAGGCAGCCTGCACCGTCATCTGCTGGGGCACTGTTTTTATGCGGATCACTTCTGGCTTTCGGTTTATTTTTTCTGAGTCTGTCAACGGTTTGAAGTTTCGTATTGCGGAAAGGAAGTGAGTTTGATAATTATTGAATTTTGATAGTTCTGAAATTCCCATTAGGCTATAAATATTTCCATCATATTGAATCAATGAGGAGAGCACCCTGATAGTTCCCTTTTCCTGTTTCTGATCGGCAATCATCAGGATGGTGTTTAAGCCATTGATATTTTCTTTTTTCGATTCAACCAAGGTGAGTTTATATTGCTCCAACATGGTGTTTGCTGTTTCTTCCAATGAACCTTTACCAACAATGGTCAACATCATCAATGCTTCTCCATTCTCCGGAGCCATCTGTACTTGTTGTGGCGTGTTTTGTAGTTTCCATCCGCTGGGAATTGAAAATTCAAACTTAAGTCCAGGATGATAAAACATATTGTTTTCTACGAATCCCTGTTTTGGGTCCTCACCTAATATAAGTCCATCAATTCTTTTTAAATAGGTATCCCTGTTGATCTTTGGATCTGCCATTTTTAATTTCGCTTTCCATTCTTCGGCTAATTTAGCCACCGTGATATTTCGTTCTTCCGGTGATGGGTGCGTGGATAGGAACTCAGGAATCTTTTCTCCGCCACCTGCTTTATCCTGTCGCTCTAATGTTCTAAAAAAGCCGGCCATTTCGGTAGCATTATACCCAATGCGGGAAGAATATTCCACACCCAGTTTATCCGATTGTCGTTCGGCATCTCTTCCAAAGCTCATCAGTGCCAGTTGCATGCCTGCTGAAAGAGGCTCGACAAATTGTGAAAGTTCGGGCACCAGGATCACCCCGGCAATAATTCCAAGTTGACCCAGCATGGCATTTCTCTGTTGAATAACGGAGTGACGAGCAGTGATGTGACCGATCTCGTGGCCCAGCACACCGGCAAACTCAGCTTCATTATTGAAGTGCGCCATAATGCCTCGGGTGAAATACACGTAACCGCCCGGCACAGCAAAGGCGTTGATCACCGGTGAATCCACAATTTTAAATTCATAAGCCAGCTTGGTGCGGTGCGATACCTTCACCATCTCCTGTCCTTTTTCATTGATAAACTTTTGTAAGTTGGGATTATCATACGCTCCGAAGAAGGCCATGATCTGTGGATCAGACTCCCTGCCCATTCCAATTTCTTGTGCTTCGGACATCATCACGAATTGTTTCCTCCCGGTAACGGGATTTATGGCACAGCCAGTAAGGAAGAGGAGACCGAATACAAGACCAAGATTTGTTATTTGTGTTTTTGCTTTCATGATTTTTTTTCAGCCAATACATCATCATAATGTAATGCACTATATTTTATCACTTACACAACGTCATATTTGGTGCCAGTATTTTGTTTCTCCGCAGAGTCACCTGGAACGAAATGCACTAAGCATTGAATTGAGGAGTTCGAATGTATATAATCAAAAGATGGAATATATTCGTACTAATTCTGCTCGCCTTTGTCGGTGTTCTTCACCAACAAACGTTATGAGCATATATTCATACTATTCCAATATTCGAGTGCGGGGTTTTATGAAAGCAATGAAGTAAAATGGGATTTTTTAAATCATTACGAAGATTGAAACAGTAGGATTGGAAATTGTTAGCGAAGAACACCAACAATGGCTTGAGTATTATTATTTACCCATTATTGTTCACTTATGAGCCAACAATTTCTATAAGACATTCTTGTCGAATAGTTGATCTCTACGCCTCATCCTTAGTAGTGCGTATCAGGCTTAAGCCGGCCACAAAAAAGATTAATCCCAATATTCCAAAAGTGATTAGTATTTTAATGTCGTTTGTGCCGTTACTGATAAATTGAATGGCTGCATAAATAAGACCGACAATGCCCAACACGGTGAGGAGAGCCCCAAAAATTCTTTTTAAGTTCATTGGTAATGGTTTTTGCTGATACAAGATCAATGTTGTAATACAATAACCAATCCAATTAAATAGTCGTGCTGTTCGACAAGATAGTTGAGCAATTGCCGAACGAGAGGTAACATCGATTTCTAATCGATCTGATAATTGGATATTCCATTCTTAGCTTGATTGATTTCTCTCGCGCTAATCCTGCTAAGTTCAAACAGCGAACGAATAATTGCCTCATCTGTAGAGATACATGCCCATGCCGCATGCTATTTTATGGGCGTAGATACCTAAAACGTGATGGCATTGTTTTCGAGTACTGGCTAGTGGTAACCAAAATACTAACACCACCGGCTATGGCTTTCTTTGATTTCTTCAAAACAAAAACTCTAGTGAAAAAAAACTATCGTTCAGAGATTTCGAATAGCATCCTGAACCATACGGTTAAACGTGGTGACAGCCTTCAGAAGCTTGCTAAAAAATATTATGGAGACGCTTCCGAATGGGAGAGGATCTATAATGCAAACTATGGCGTAATCACGGATCCAAAAAAAATCTATTTCGGTCAGCTGATTATTATACCGTAACAAGAGTAATCAATCTTAAAGTTTTAATCTTCTCGCCTTGTTGGTGTTTACCCAATCTTCATAGAAAGTCTTTTGCGCTGAATTTCAGAATTTAATCTTCCTCCACACCTAGAACTTCTAGTTTGTCAGAAGTTAATCAGGCAAGAGTTATATAATGGTCGGGCGTTATGTTAAGTGGCTTTGGTATACTGGCCTGCCTGCGCGTAGCCGTTTCGGCAAAGGCAGGCGCGGCATTTAGCGGCTATTTTACACATAACGTCAAATTATGCGCTAACAATTTTGAGTGGAATAAATCTAAGAACAAAACATTACATTTATAATCTCAACATTTTCCAATGTTATAAATCTCACCTATGAAAACGTATCCCAGCATTTTCAATGATGTAGTCGGCCCTGTGATGCGTGGCCCTTCCAGTTCGCATTGTGCCGCTTCCATTAGAATCGGCAGGATTTGCCGCGACTTAATGGATGCTGAGATCAATGAAGTGTATGTTGAATTTGATCCAAACGGCTCGCTGGCCACAACCCATAAGGGGCAGGGTTCTGACATGGGATTATTTGGAGGATTTTTAGGTTGGGAGGCATATGAAGAGCGTCTGCCGGAATACTTACAGGCGATTGAAGAAGCAGGTATAAAAATTCAAATAGACATTCATCCGATTGGGGCAACGCATCCCAATACCTATAAGGTCACACTTAAAAATGAAAAGGAAGTAAGGGAGTTAACCGCCATTTCAATAGGAGGTGGTATGATTGAAATTATTGAAATTGATGGTGCCAAAGTTTCGATGGCTGGAGATTTTTACCAGACGTTAGTTTATATTAAAAGTCCCGGCAACATTATTCCATTTATTGAAAAGTCGATGGATTGTGATGAGATAGCGTTGCGCGAGGGGACATCAAACTTCATAGAGATCAAGGCTAATCAATTTCTTACAGACGAGCTGTGTAAAGAACTGCTCAGTATGGATGAAGTATTGTTCATAAAGAAAATGAATCCTGTCCTTCCGGTTATGTCCAGGAAAGATCTCATGGTGCCCTTCATCACGTGTGAAGAAATGCTGGAATACAACAAGGATAAAAATCATTTGTTGTGGGAACTTGCCGTGGACTATGAAAGTATGCGTGGCAATATTTCAAGAGAAGCCGTCTTTGAAAAGATGCGTGCCATTGTGGAGATCATGCAGAACTCAATCAATCTCGGATTGAAAGGAACAAAATACGCAGACAGGATTTTAGGAGCTCAATCGGTTGGATTTCAAAAGCAGATGAACGACAACAAGCTGGTTGAGGGAGATATTCTTAATCAGGTGATTCTTTATACATCGGCTATGATGGAAGTAAAAAGTTCTATGGGTGTTGTTGTAGCCGCACCAACTGCAGGTTCGTGTGGTGCTTTGCCAGGAGCCATTATTGGTATCGGCACAACTCTTTCATTGAATCAAGATGAAATGGTGAAGGCGATGTTGGCTGCTGGAATTATCGGAGTGTTCATTGCAGCTCATGCTACGTTTGCTGCGGAAGTAGGTGGATGTATGGCCGAATGTGGATCAGGTTCGGGTATGGCTGCAGCCGGAATTGTAGGTTTGAAAAATGGAACTCTTGATCAATCATTGGCTGCTGCTTCAATGGCACTGCAATCTTCATTAGGCATGATTTGCGATATGATAGCTGATAGGGTTGAAGCGCCTTGTTTGAATAGAAATGTGATGGCCGCCACCAATGCCATCTCATGTGCAAACATGGCCTTGTCGGATTACAATCATTTGATTCCTTTGGATGAAGTTATTGAAACGATGAAGAAGGTAGGGGATGCCATTCCTAATACATTACGCTGCACCGGCCTTGGCGGATTAGCAATTACTAAAACAGCAAAGAAGATTGAGGCCATGTTAAATCAAAATGAAAAAGATAATACAAAGACATTTTTTAAAGTGTGTTAGAGAGTTAGCATGTCTGATAAATAATCTAGGTTTATAAACTAAAAGTTTCACAAACCCTTCCTGCTTTACTATGTTAATTTTTGTTTGGGTTTCCTTGGCTGCACTGACCGTTTGGTTCTGCATAGTTTTAGTAAGGGACTTTTTAGCACACCGCAACAATCTGGAAAAAAGCAGCTGGTTAAAAACTTCAATTATCGGCTTTGTGGTAAACTTCTTTGATGTACTTGGTATTGGTGCCTTTGCTCCCCAAACAGCGCTCTTAAAATTCACGAAACAAACCGAAGATAAGTTGATCCCGGGAACGATGAATGTGGCTAACACACTGCCTGTGTTATTGCAAGCTCTTATTTTCATCAACATCATTGAAGTAGATCCATTAACATTGATTTCCATGTTGGTGTCAGCTGCTATTGGTGCTATTGTTGGAGCTGGGATTGTATCAAGATTATCAGAAAGAAAAATCAGACTAACTATGGGGTTTGCACTTTTGGTAACAGCCGCATTCATGTTAGCCAGAAGTATGGACTGGATTCAAGGTGGGGGCGAGGCCATTGGACTCACTGATTATAAGTTGATGATTGCCGTTGTGGTCAATTTTTTCTTAGGGGCTATTATGACGGCAGGAGTTGGATTGTATGCACCATGCATGGCATTGGTATTTGCACTCGGCATGTCGCCAAAAGTGGCCTTTCCAATTATGATGGGCTCTTGCGCTTTTCTGATGCCACCGGCTTCGGTAAAGTTTATAAGAACGGGTGCCTATAACAGAAAAGCAGCAGTAGCTATGGCCATTCCGGGAGTGGTTGCCGTATTGATTGCCGCCTTCATTGTAAAGTCTTTACCACTGGATACACTTCGGTGGGTAGTTCTAGCGGTTATACTTTATACATCGGCAACTATGCTTTATGCAGCATTCAAAAAACAATAGGCCATCCTATTTTATATAAGGTGAAATTCTATCCACTACAGTGAACCGTTGTTCTATAGTTTCATTACCGGATGATAGTTTATGCAACATAAACTCCAGCATTAATAAATTTATCTTAGTGAACAAAGTAAGGATATTCGCCCTCGCTTTTGTTGGCGTTCTTCACCAACAAACGTTATGAGAATATATTCATACTAATCTCGTGAGGCCAGGGTTATGTGTTTTGTCAGAAGACTATGAATATTTGAGTGCGGGGTTTTATGAAAGGAATGAAGTAAAATGGTTTTTTTAAATCATTAAAAAGATTGAAACAGTGGGTTTGGAAATTGTTGGTGAAGAACACCAACAATGGCTTGGTACTAATCTCGTGAGGTCAGGGTTATGTGTTTTGTCAGAAGACTATGAATATTTGAGTGCGGGGTTTTATGAAAGGAATGAAGTAAAATGTTTTTTTTTAAATCATTAAAAAGATTGAAACAGTGGGTTTGGAAATTGTTGGTGAAGAACACCAACAATGGCTTGGGAGCCACTTTCTCATTAGCTACAACTTTAAGCCGTTTGTCATGTTTTAAATCGAATCTTAAGAGGAATCTCATAACTTTCAATAATAAAAACCCCAATACCAACTTATAATAATAGTCCTACTATGAAAGTCACTGCTCTTATCATCTTCAGCATTATCATCAGCTCGCTTGCTATCGCGCAAACGAAACCTGTTGATCCTATAAATGAAAAACTTTATCAGTCACTTACCTATCGCAACATCGGACCTTTTCGTGGTGGGCGATCAACATGCATTACAGGAATACCTGGAGATATTTTTACTTACTATATGGGTGCCACGGGTGGGGGAGTTTGGAAAACAACAGATGGCGGAACTACATGGAATAATATTTCGGATGGGTTCTTTAACACTACTGGTATTGGTTACATCGCAGTGGCACCATCCGATCCTAACATCATTTATGTGGGCACAGGTGAAGGTCCGGTGCGCGGTGTAAAAACTTCTCATGGTGATGGTGTTTATAAATCCACGGATGCAGGCGCAACCTGGACACACGTTGGCCTTGAAGCTACGCGACACATCAGTCGCGTGTTTGTGCACCCGCACAACCCAAACAAAGTATATGTTGCTGCTCAGGGAAATCCATGGGGACCCAACGAAGAACGTGGAGTTTATCTTTCAGAAGATGGAGCGAAAACGTGGAAGAAGATTCTTTATGTAAATGAAAATTCGGGTATTGCCGACATGAGTATAGACGCATCCAATCCCAATTTTATAATGGTTACATCCTGGGACTTTAACCGCAAGCCTTGGGTAGTACAAAGTGGCGGACCGGGTAGTCGTGTTTACAAGACTACCAATGGCGGAGTTACCTGGAAAGAAATTAAATTTGGTTTGCCTGATTTGAAAGGGAAGATGGGCGTAGTGATTTCAGGAGCCAATCCAAAAATTGTTTACCTCGCCATAGAAGCCTTGGGAGCAACGGGTGGTGTCTATCGATCGGATGATGGGGGCGAAACGTTTCGTCAAACAACGAACGATCCTACTACCTATGCGCGCGCCTGGTATTACATGCACATTATTGCCGATCCTAATGATGAAGATGAACTATGGGTGATGAACAGCAGTATGATGAAATCCATTGATGGAGGCAAGACATTCACTGCTGAACGCGGCAGCCATCCGGATCATCATGCCCTTTGGATTAATCCAGATAACAGCAACATCATGGCTAACTCTAATGATGGTGGTGGCTCTGTAACTTACAATGGCGGCAAGACTTGGTCAACATTGATGAACCAACCTACCGGACAGTTTTATAGGGTTATCACGGATAACCAATATCCGTATCGCATTTACTCCGGTCAACAAGATAATACTACCATTGCCATCAACAGTTCTTCACAAGATCAAGGTATCGGTAGAATGCATTGGAATGAATTGCGTGCGGGTGAATCATCTACTGTTGCATTCGATGCCAACAATCCTAGGTTTATATACTCAACATTTTTTGCAGGCAATTTTATAGAGTGGGATAGTAAAATAGATAACACACGCATGGTGCGTCCATTTCCTGAACAGGTGAGTGGTGAGCAACCTAAAAATTTAAAATATCGGGCCAACTGGAATGGACCCGTGTTAGTGTCGCCACACAACTCAAATGTGATTTATTACGGATCGCAATTCATGATGAAGTCTTCCGATCGCGGTGTAACCTGGGAAGTTATTAGTGAAGACCTAACACGCAATGATAAAGAGCATCAAGGCAAAGGTGGGTTCCCAATCTCTAACGAACAGATTACAGCCGAGAGTTATAACAATGTTTTTAATATTGAAGAGTCACTTGTTAAAGCTGGTGTGATTTGGGCGGGCTCGGATGATGGACTGGTGCATGTAACACAAGACGGTGGCAAGACATGGTCGAACGTTACCCCCAAAGGACTAAAGGAAGCCATTATCAATGTAGTGGAACCATCGCCACACGATGCTGCCACCGCTTACATCGCAGTAGCGGGCTATAAAATGAATGACTTCACACCACAGATTTATAAGACCAACAACTATGGAAAAAGTTGGGTAAAGATTGTAAATGGTATTCCCAACAACACCTTTGCCCGCAGTGTACGAGAAGATCCTGATCGCAAAGGGTTACTCTATGCAGGCACAGAAACCGGTGTCTTTGTTTCGTTTGATGATGGTAACAACTGGCATCCCTTGCAAAACAATTTACCCGAAGTTCCCATCACCGATCTTCGAGTGAAAAGAAAAGATTTAGTTGTAGGTACGCAGGGTAGGGCGCTTTGGATTTTGGATGACTTATCTCCCCTCCATCAGATTTCTGATAAGGTAGCCAAAGCAGATTATTATTTATACAAACCTCGTGATGCTTATGCACCGCTTGCAAGTGCATTTAGTTTAAATGGAGATCTAGGTACAAACCCAACGAAAGGTGCACAGATTACTTATGTGCTTAACAAGGCCGTAGCGGAAGATGTGCCAATGTCAATGGAAATACTCGATGCTTCAGGTCGGGTAGTATACAATGAATCAACCCATAGTGAGAAAACGGAATGTGATGCGTTTATAAAAAAACAATTAAAGCGAAGTGAAGGCTCACATGCCTGGAACTGGAACATGCGTATCGGTCAGTTTGATTGCATCAAAGAACTAACGATGACTAACAGGGATTTGAGTGCCTACGATGCAGCACCCGGAAAATATCAAGTGCGTTTTAAAGTTGGAAGCTTTGTTCAGATGCAAGAGTTTGAAGTAAAGATCGATCCAAGAATTGCAGAGAGTATACCCGGAGCAGCAGCTGCCTATATAGAACGCGATCAACTTTCAGCTTCGTTACTGGTAGGTGCCACTGAAATGGCGCGCGGGGTAAGGTATCTGCGAAAAGTAAAACAACAACTTGATTTTATTTTGGCAGAAGCAAATTCAAAAGATCTGGTAGATGGAGGCAAGGCACTTAATGCAAAAATTGATGCATGGATTGAAACTATTTTGCAAAAAGAATTGCGTACGCAACAAAACAACTACCAATATGAAGCCCGTTTATTTGTGAAGTATAAAATTTTACTGAATGATATGGGGGATGGCAACGTGCCGGTAACACAAGGCACAAAAGATGTAACGAAGGACTATTTGGGTAAGTGGCAAAAGCTTAGAACAGAACTAGAGAAAATTATTAGTGAGGATATTAATGACTTTAGTAAGCAGCTGAAAGGCGCAGGGCTTCCCGAATTTATAAATCCAAAACCGGAGAATACGATCATAAAAAGTCAAAACTAAATAGGATTTCCCTGTGTAACATAGATCACCAAGCGTTTACACTCATTGCTTTAGTTTTGAGTATAAAAATTACAATCGATGGATTACATTAAGGATACTGTATTGACCAACTGGCATGTTATGCGCTGGTTGCGTTTGGGGCTTGGGTTGTTCATGGGTTTTCAAGCCATACAAGTGCATGATCCGTTCGCGGGATTTATTTCCTTATTCTTTTTGTATCAGGCGGCCACCAATACCGGATGTTGTGGGGTGGGAGGGTGCGCTGTTCCTGTATCTTCAGCTGCAAAATTAGATAAGATTGAAGAAGTAGAGTACGAAGAAATTAAGAAGCTAAAAAAGTAGCACGGCAACTATTTTGCATGTTGCTAATACGCAAAAGCATTTTAGTAAATCAGGTCACGGGTTTTTGGCCCCTTGATTAATCCAGCATGTGATTTGCGCCAACTCTACTTGTGTTAACGATGTTCGTCCTGAAGGAGGCATCGCACCGTTGGAGATTTGGGTTAGTATATCGTTCGCATTATTTTTCACTTCTGTGAAGGTGGTGAGGCGGGGAAGAAGATTGTTCGACCCATCGTGCCAACCTGAGTGGTTACACTTTGTATTGATTATTGGGCTCACAATAGCACTGTAGCTTACAATGTTGATAGGAGTGCATTCTGGAACAGGTTCTTCGCTATGCCTGTATACACATCCAACTGTTATTAGTCCAAAAAGAATGACAGTGCTTCGCATTACCTCATCAAGAGTACACTCATTGGAAACGCAAAGTTAGTTTGTCGTATGCAGGAGATACTAATGTATTGTTATCTAATGTACCATGTAATGTTAAGATAGTTCAGTCTCCCTGCTTGAATGAGCCATCCTATAATTCCAGCGATCGGCTAGCTGATGAGCGTCTATTATAGATACGACAAAAATCATTGTCACTCTGTAACCGATGTCACAAGGAATGGTCTTAAAAGGTTCCAATTTTAAAAAACAGTGAAACAGTGAAATAGGAAACTATAAACCAATTCAACATGAAAAATTTAATTAATACCGGAACGCTTCTGCTAACAGCAGTAGTCCTGGCCTTTTCAGTAGCTGGCTGCAATGAAGATGATTCACAACCCGCCATTGAAACCTCGAATATTAATACTATAAATCTTCAGACTCAGTTAAACAGCCTGCCCATGGAGGCGCTAAACGCTGATGAGCAAAGTAGTCTGCTTTTTATGAGGGAGGAAGAAAAACTTGCGAGGGATGTTTACATTACGTTGCACACTAAGTGGAGTGCAAATATCTTCTCCAATATTTCTACCAGTGAGCAAACCCACATGGATGCTGTGCTCCTATTACTTAATAAATATTCATTAATAGATCCGGTGGGCACAAATGCTGTAGGTGTATTTGACAATACCGTTTTGCAAAACCTGTATAACCAGTTAGTAAACCAGGGTAATAGTAGTTTACTGGGTGCGTACCAAGTAGGAGCTACTATTGAAGATCTTGACATTTTTGACTTAACAACAGCATTAACCAAAAATGATAATCAGGATATTAAATTGGTATTCGAGATGCTTACTAAAGGTAGTCGTAACCACCTGAGATCATTTAATGGAAATATTATAAATGTAGGAGGTAGCTACACACCGCAATACATTACTCAAGCCGAGTTTGATGCTATTATCAACAGCCCGATAGAACGTGGATTTTAATATAAATAGTACTAAATAATAAGAGTAAAGTTGATTTGTAACCGCACTTTATTAAATCAGATCAAGGGTTTTTGGCTCCTTGATTAATCCAGCAGGTGATTTGCACGAACTCTAATTGTGTTAACGATGTTCGTCCTGAAGGATGCATCGAACCGTTGGAGACTTGGGTTAGTATATCGTTCGCATTATTTGTCACTTCTGCGAAAGTGGTGAGCGGAGGGAGACGATTATTTGACCCGTGGCACCTTGACTGGTTGCACCATGTATTAATTATTGGGCTCACAACCCCGCTATAGCTTATAATGTTATCAGGAGTGCATTCCTCACGTAGGCAGGCTTACCGAAACCTTCATAGAAAGTTTTTTTGGCGCTGACCCTATTATCATCAACCCTTTTCGCCAATCACGGCTCCTGACCATCCTTACAACAAAAGCAAAGCCGTGTACGTGTATTTGACTATTTTTTCGTCTTAATTAGTAAGCGCACAATAAACTAATTTCAACATTCAGACAATTACACTATGAGTTCTAAATCAGGCAGACGAAATTTTTTAAAGAAGAGTGTTTTGGCCGGAGCCAGTATTGCAGTACCGTACTTCATACCCGCCAATGTTTTGGCCAGACCGGGAGTACGAGTAGGAGCCAACGATAAAGTAATCCTTGGCGGGATTGGTGTAGGCAACAGGTTTGGTGGTGCAAGCCCCGGGGCTGGTTCCTTAGCCGGATCTTTTATGAGCCTTAATGGTGTTGAGTTTGCCGCTATGGCCGATGCTGATCTAAGCCGCGCTAAAGCGAAAGCCGCGCAGGCAGGTAGCAAAGTGGATGCCTATCAGGATTACCGGAAAATTTTGGATCGTTCCGATATTGACGCGGTTATTGTAGCCAGCCCAGATCACTGGCATGCCCAACACAGTATTGAAGCTGCCATGGCCGGTAAAGATATTTATTGTGAAAAGGCACTAACCTTAACGGTTGAAGAAGGTAGGGCGATGGCGGATGCGGTAAGGAAACACAAACGCATTTTGCAAACTGGTTCCCAGCAACGTTCGTGGCCCGGAAACCCTGCAAGAGGAGGCAAGAAAAATGATTTTCCTTTTTACAGAGGAGTAATGCTAATCCGCAACGGGTACCTTGGTAAAATAAACAAGGTGGTAGGTATAAACTATGCCGGCCCATGGGAGAATGCACTTCCTGGTCAACCCGTTCCTGCAGATGTAGATTGGGACAAATGGATGGGACCAGTTGAACCACATCCTTATAATGCGAATATTAAAAACAGCAGATCGAAGCCAGGTTGGTTGTCTATCAAAGACTTTTGTGGCGGAGAAATTTGCGGCTGGGGCGCGCATGGGCTAGATCAAATTCAATGGGCGCTGGGCATGGATGAAAGCGGCCCTGAAGAAGTATGGGTGGAAGGCACGCCCTACAAACCCTGGGTGGCAAAATCTGATTCTTCCGTTGGAAGGTTCTTCGGTGCTAAAGAAACAATTATGCACTATACCTATCCCGGAGGTATACATGTTGAGCTCTCTGATAATTCGGATCCAAATGGGGGCGCCTTGTTTATTGGTGATAAGGGTAGAATTAAATTTGATCGCGATGGTATAACTGAAATCAGTGATGAATCCTGGTTAGACATTCCATTTGAAAAAATGAAGGTTCAGATACATAAGAGTACAAACCATTCTCAAAACTTCATTGATTGTATTAAGAGCCGTGAGAAGCCGATAACAGATGTAGAAATAGGCCACCGATCAGCAACGGTAGGGCATCTTGGAAACATCGCCCGCTGGGTGAGTGAGAGAACCCAGGAAGTTGGCGTGAAAATGAAGTGGGATACCAAAGCAGAAAAATTTACGAATAGCGAATGGGGCAACCATTACTTAAGTCGTCCACGAAGAGAAGGCTATAGCTTGAAAAGTTGATCCTCTAGTAATCATAAAATAGAAAATGCCGTGCCTATGTGCGGCATTTTCTGTTTCAGAGTCTTTGCTGTTCGATAAGTTAGCAAAGCGATTGTCGAACCTACAATAACATCGATTTCTAATCGATCTGATAACTGATATTCCAACCTAAGATAAGATAGATTTCTATTTTGCTAATTCGCTACTGTGGGATTAAAATCCTTTAAACCCCATCAACGTCACCCGTCTCGGGGACGTTGATGATTCAAGATCCTCTTTGCTTCTTCCAGCCCAGGGCGCTACTTTTAATATCGCATGTCGCTACATGATGGAAATCGGGACGCAGGTGAAGTATACTTCTGCACAATAACATGTTTTAAATGGCTTAACCTCTTTCAGGAGGCCGACTGTTACGCTTCAGTTTATCGATGGTTCAAC